>NZ_QXIS01000032.1 GCF_003570925.1 Candidatus Cryosericum terrychapinii
ATCCGGTCCCCGATGATTGGCCAGGTGGAAGCCGCAGTCGAAGCCTGTGACTGCATTCTCGTCAGCGAGCGACATATCCTGGTGAGCCTTTCGGACGCCGCTCGGGCTGCTCACCGCACCATTAACGTTGTTCCCATGATCGACGTCGGTGACCGGCGCGAGGGGATGTCCCCCGACCAGCTGGTTGCTTTTTCCCGGTATGCGATGATGCTGTCGGGCCTTCATGTGGCTGGCGTTGCTACCAACCTGGGGTGCTTCGCCCGTGTCCAGGCGACGCCGCGCAATCATCAACTGCTGGTGCGCTCCGCTCAGACGCTGCGTGACCAGCTGGGACTGGCGTGTGAGACTGTCTCGACCGGGGGCACGCTGACGCTGACGCTCGTCGAGCACGGTGCCATGCCCGCCGGCATCACCCAGGTCCGCATTGGCGAGGCTCTGGTGCTGGGGACGAGTACGGCTGACGGCAGGTTTATCCCGTGGCTCCGTCAGGACACTGCCATTCTGCGGGCGGAAATCATCGAGCTGCAGGATAAACAGGCGGAACCAGAGGGACTGGTCCGGTCGGATATCGCAGGTCCCGGCCCACGGTTGCGTGTCAGCTCGAAGGGACTGCGACGCCGGGCGGTGGTCGCCCTGGGCAAGATGGACACTGATATTGATGGACTGACGCCGGTCATGGACGGTGCAGTGGTGCTGGGAGGGTCCAGCGATCACCTGATTGTCGACATCACAGACGGGGAGAGCGACGTCGTCACCGGCGATGTTCTGGAGTTCCGGCTCTCCTATGCTGCACTGGCACGCGCTGCAGCAAGTCCATTTGTGCATTGCATCTACACTGGGGCATAAGAGTACAGTCGAGGGGGGCAAGATGAAGGAATGGAACTGGAAAACGATGGTGGAGCTGCCGGCTGATCAGGCACGGCAGGAGCCGGATGCTTCTGGTGTTCCTGAGAGCTGCCCGTGTTCGTGCCTTCGGAGCATGGTGCGCGTGGTGGACGCAGTCTCGACTGAGCAGGCCGTGCTGGAGGCCCAGGCGGCTCTCGGCGACGTGACCGGTAAGGTGCTCCTCTCCGTCTACCGCAGAGCGGCGGCCGAGGACCTACTGGACCTTGTTGCGACAGGACATGATATCGGCGACACGCTCGCGCGCATCAGGGTGCCGGTTGCGGCCGCCTCGATGCTGGCCGCCGTGCTGATGGATGGCGTCGTGCGCTGGGCGACGGCGGACGAGGGCGACGTGTCCATGGTCGGCGTGGCAGCGCTCCGTGACCGGGGACAGATCATTGGCTTGGTGGTCGCCGAGTTTGCACGCGGTGGTAGTACAGGCGTCGGCAAGGCGTCTGCGGTTTGCCTGCGCTGCGTGGTCTCCGTCATGAGTGTGGTCATCCTGAGAACAATGATCGATGAAGCACAGGGGAATCTGCTGACGTTGGCCCGTTATCGCAGTGTGGCGGAGCTTTCCGTGCAGGTAACCCACGACTTCAACAACATGATGCAGGGGGTGCTCGGCAACGCGGCGCTAGCCAAGATGGACGTACCCGAAGATAGTCCTGTCGCGGTGTCGATGGCTGCTATTGAGGAGTCCGCCACGCGGGCCTCAGTTCTGGCACGCAAGCTGCTGAACTTCGCGCATGACAGTGCCAGAGGCGGCGCAACATGCGACGCGGTCAAGGCGGCCTCAGATGCGCTTGACCTGGCAGGGACGCTGTACCTCAAGGGAGTCACAGTCACGAAGGATCTGCCTGGACATGCCGTTCCCGTGCGCATGACCGACAACGACCTGCAGAATACATTGATTCTGCTCATCAAATCCGGTGTTGTTCGGCTCAGGCCAGTCACTGGAGCCCAGTTGAGCATCGCCGGTGATCCGACGAGTGAGCGCGCAGAGGTTCGACTGGAGCTTGATGGCGTTACCCAGGCGATCAGTAGTGAGGATGGCACGAAGGCAGAACTGCTGGCGTCGGCGGCGCAGGCGGTGGCAACTAGGAGTGGAGCGTCGCTTGGCCTCGCGTCCGCCCCGGGAGTCATCAGCATAGTTCTGACGGTGGCAAGAGAGGTAACACAACATTCTTCGTCCGGTTCTGGCGCCACGGCGGCGCCGGCTCAGGGGATCGAGCTCAGGGGGACGCGCGTGGTGGTCGTCGGCAAGCCGTCACCGCTGGTCATGCTGCTCGGCGCGACAGGGTGTACAGCACAGGCGGCGTTGACCTGGGAGGATGCTGCACAGGATGTAGCACACTTCGCTCCAAGCGTAGCACTGGCCATCATCAGCGACAACTCCGACCTGGATGCGGCGGTGGAAGGCCGCAGGCGTCTGGGCCTGCCAGTTATTGTCATTTGTCAACATGGCGTCGGCTGTCCTGCCGACAAGGCATCGTCCGTCGATGGTGTCCTGGGGCTGCCTCTCGACCTCGACGACCTGCGTCGCATACTCACTCGCGTCCTTCACTGACCAATTGTGAATCCCATTGTACCAGGTACAATGGGATTCACAATTGATGACAGAATGTCCGTCAGATGAGTTCGAGTGCCTTGAGCCCGTCCTGGTACTTGGATGAGGCGCGACGGGGGACGACGGCGAAAAACGTCTCGAACGCGCGCATCAGATCCTGAAGACCCTCGACCGAACCGGCTTCCTGCTCAATCTCCAGTTCGGTTGCGTCTGCCTTGTGGCCAGGCTTGCGGGGGGAGCTGAAGACGACCGTGTCACACGCGATCTCGTAGGCGCGCTCGCCCTCATGGAGGACGTAATGGAGGGAGCGCTTGTCCATCGATCGCAGGGAAGCAGACAGGGTCACGTCCTTCAGCAGTCCAGCTGACGAAGGTATCAGCCGCAGGATGTCCTCCGCGCTTGGCAGTGATTTCTCCGAAAATCCCGGGGCGTCGACCTCGTCCTCGGGACGCTCCTGTACCAACCCGTCAGATGAGGCGGACGGACCCTTGAGAGAGAGAAAAACCCTGCCCTGCATGATGCGCAGGCGCAGGGCGTGGCGGCTGTAGAACAGGGTCAGTTCGGGAGTGTCGAGGTAGATAGTCAGGATGTCGACGGTTCCGGCGTGCTCGAGCGCGAAGTTTCCAATGTGGTCCATGGCGTTCAGGCGCCGAAACAACGCCTGGTCTAGGACCTGATACTTGACTTCGCGCTCTATGCCCACCTTATCCCTTCAGAAGCTCTGCCATGGCGTACGCGTAAATGCGCGTCGCCTTGAGCAGGGAGTCGACATCGATATACTCGTCCGGAGCGTGTTCAGTCATCGGCTGACCGGGGAACAGTGGTCCAAAGGCCACTGCGCCAGGGATGAGCCGCGCGTATGTGCCACCACCGATGGCAAAGCACTTTGCTTCCGTTCCTGTATACTCTGTGTACGCTTTCTGGAGTGTCTGGATCAGTGGCGTGTCGGGATCGACGTAGTGTGGCGTGCTGTCAGACATGACTGTGAACTCGATCTTGGTCCCCAGCAACTTCTCGACGAACTGGTCGGTGACCTGTTTGCTCGTGACCTTGATAGGATACCGGATGTTGATGACCGCGGTGCTGTTGTCATGATCGATCTGCAGGGTGCCCAGATTGAGTGTGAGGACACCCGAGACCTCATCCGCAAAGTCGACGCCGACACGATGTCCGGTCCACTCGGTACCGACCTCGCGTGCAAGGAACTGCAGGGACTCGTCGCCTTCGAGACAGTGCACGGCGTCCAACACCTGCAGCAGCTTGCCGATGGCGTTGCGGCCCTTCTCGGGAGTAGATGCATGCGCAGGCACGCCTTCTACGTCGAGCTTCAGCTCGCCGTTTGCGAGCGTCGTCGATACCGAGAACTCGTCCTTTGGCAGGCGCTCGATCAACCCTTGCAGGCGCTGCATCTTGTCATGATCGGTGATCAGGACCGCCTCGGCGTGCTGCGGTACGACGTTGGAACGCGTGCCGCCCTCGGCGTGACGCAGGATGCCTCCGTGCACGCCGTGACCGACCAGCTGCAGGTTGAGGATCCCCTTCTCGCCGTTGACGATAGGGAACTCACCATCCGGGCTGAATCCGGCCTCGGGGATGCCGTACTTCTTGAAGTAGTAGTCAAAGTCGACCATTCCGGACTCTTCGTCGGTGCCAAACAACAGCATGATAGCGTTCCTGGGCTCGATGTGCTGCGCTTGCAGCGCCGCACGGGCGGCAGCCAGCGCAAAGATGGAGGCAATGGCGGGTCCTTTGTCGTCGGTGGAGCCACGGCCATACAGCCGGCCATCCTTGATGGTACCAGCAAAAGGGGGAACACTCCAGCCCGTTCCTTCTGGTACGACGTCCACATGGGTCAGGACAGCATATTGTGTCCCGTCGCCACCCCAGCGGACGCGACCGACGTAGTTCTCCATGTTTTCGGCTGTGAACCGTCGTCCTTCGGCAGTCTTGAGCATGAACTCGAGAGCACGGCCGACCTCTTTGCCAAACGGTGCATGCGAGCTGGCTGTCGTTGGGTCTTTGACCGACGGGATAGCAATGGCGCCGGACAGGGCTACCATCATCTCGTTCTCGTGTTCGTTGAGATAGTTGTCGATAGCTTTCTTCATTCAATTCCCCCTTTATCTGAACATCAGGAGCCCGAGTCCACCGGCTGCAAGCAACACCAGGAACAGATTGAGCTTCTTCCCATACTTGAGTATAAGCAAAAGGATGCCGAGTGCTGCGATGTATCCCCACCACGCGGGGATTCCGCCCCTGGCGATGGAGTAGACGGCGTAGGTGAGCAGAGCCAGCACGACGGGTTGCAGACCGTCGAGAAATGCAGAGACCCAGCGGTTTGTGCGGAACGTATGTGCGACAGTCGCGATGATGAGAATGATGATGAACGAGGGCAGGATGACACCTAGTGAGGTGACCAGCGCGCCAGTGAGACCGCGCAACTTGTACCCGACAAACGTGGCCATATTGATGGCGACGGGACCGGGAGTGATCTCGCTGATGGCGACGAAGTCCAGAAACTCTTTCATTGGGACCCAGGCCAGATTGACGACCAAGTCTTTCTGCAGCAGCGGGATCATGGCCTGTCCGCCACCGAACGTGAACATCCCAATCTTGAAGAAAACGCCGAACAAGGCAAGGAAGCTGATCATGACGTTCATGACGTCCTCTTTGTGGTCGTCGTCCCTGCTCCCCGCGGTTTGAACGCCTCGACGGCGATGCCGATCAGGCCGCCGCCCAGGATGAGCCAGATGGGGCTGACCTGGTGAACGAAGAACAGGATGACGAGCGATGCCGCGCATACGACAGCGGAGACAATTGTCCATTTCTGCCGTTTGCCCAGGTCGAGGACAATGGTGGCGATCTGCGCCACGACCCCTACGATGACACCGGCAAAGAAGCGCTGGACCCAGACGTTGTCCTTGAAGCCGGGGAAGAAGACGGCGATGATGATGATGACGGCCACGGCCGGGATGCTGACGCCCAGTGTCGCAAGGACGGACCCCAGGACACCGCCCTGCGTGTAGCCGACAAATGTGGCCATGTTGACAGCGATCGGGCCAGGTGTGACCTGGCTGATGCCCAGCATGTCATAGAACTCCTCATCCTTGAGCCAGTGATATTGCTCAACGAGGTAGCGCTTCATCATCAGGATCATGGCGTACCCACCGCCGATGGTAAACGCCCCGATGATGAAGAAGATCCAGAAGAGCAGAAGCTGTTTTCTGACTGGCGCGTGACCGGCTGTGTAGGTGATGAGCTTCTTCTGTTCCATGCATTCCTCCGGAGTCACGAAAAGGGCAGCACACGGCCGCCCCAGATTTCTATGTCGTATGGGTCAGTCCCCGCAACTATGCGTTCAGCAACGCGATGCAGCAGACGTCGCGGATGTCTTCGGGCGAGCAGCCCCGTGACAGGTCGTTGGCCGGCTTTGCAAGACCCTGCGAGATGGGCCCGATAGCCTGGGCGCCCGCCAGCCGCTGGACCAGCTTGTAGCCAATGTTGGCGGCGTTGAGCTCGGGGAAGATGAAGACGTTTGCCTTGCCCGCGACCGGGCTGCCCGGAGCCTTGCGTTCACCGACGGAGGGCACGTACGCGGCGTCGAACTGCAGTTCGCCGTCGAGCAGGAGCTCGGGTGCCTTCTGGTGTGCCAGTGCGGTCGCCTCACGGACCTTTGTGACCATGTCGTGCTCTGCGGAGCCTTTGGTACTGAAGGACAGCATCGCGACAGCGGGCTCGATGCCTGTCAGGGTCTTGTACGTCTTTGCAGTAGCGATAGCGACGTCCGCCAGCTGGTCGACGGTAGGGTCAGGAATGATGGCACAGTCGCCAAAGCCCAGCAGCTTGCCGTCGGGCATCACCATGAGAAACATGGAGCTGACCGTCTTGCAGCCAGGTGCGGTGCCGAGAATCTGCAAGGCAGGCCGCAGCATGTCGCCGGTGCTGTGGACCGCGCCAGTCACAAGCGCGTGTGCCATGCCGGTTTCCAGCATGCAGGTGGCAAAGTAGATGGGGTCCACGGACAGCTCAGCCGCTTTCTCGGGTGTCATGCCCTTGGCCTTGCGCTTCTCATAGATCAGGGTGGCAAACTCGGCCGCCTTGGGTGATGTCTTCGGATCCACGATTTGCACCCCGGTCAGGTCGACGCCCAGCCGGGTCGCGTTGGTGCGGATGGACGTCTCGTCCTCGACCAGAATGACGTCTGCCGTTCCGCCGCCGACCAGCATCTGTGCCGCTTTCAGGGTGCGCTCTTCGTTGCCCTCGGGCAGAATGACGGTGCGGTGCAGGGCCTTCGCCTTGACCCGTATCTCTTCCAGTACACTCATGTGTTCCTCCCGCAAAGGTTGACTATGCCAAGCATTGTACCACGCCAGCGCTCAGCGTCCAGCGGGACGGCGAAACGTTCCGTGCTGTCCATTGCTGTTGTGTCTCTATGGCTCTGAGAGCACCACTTGAAGTCCAGGATCGTCGGTCAGGATGACGCCCGAGATGCTAGTCGTGTCCACAATGGCGATGATGCGCTGTGCGTCGATGTCGACGACCGCGGAAAGACTTGCGGTGTGTGAACCCGTAGTCTCAATGGGAACGGTCACAACCCGGCGCAGGAGTACGTAGCCGCTGCTGAGGTACAATGTGGTGGGGTCATACATGAACGCCGATTTCTGTTGCTGGCCTCCAGGGTACGGAGTTACGCGCTGATAGACTGCTGCAGTCATTGGGTGTGCCTCGACGACGCGCCCCAAAGCTGCCACGCTTGCATCGCGTGAAGCGATTTCCTCACCGGTTGCCAGATCCTGCGCTGTCAGCGTACGTGCATCACGAGGGGCGATACGAACAACGCCCTCGGTGAGCGATGACGATTGTGACGACGAGGCGACAATGCCAACGATGCCGTGCCCCGGCAGCAGAAGCAGGTGACCGGTCCCGCCCGCCAATTCGGCTCGCAACAGGCCAGTCCCGGCAACCTCGCGGACACTTGTCAAAAGTCCACGTGGATCGCGACCGGTCAACGAGGCAAGCGCCCGTTGCAGCGCACTGGGAGCAGAGTCTGCTGCTACAGGGACCAGGCGCACAACGCCGGCGGGAATCGTCTGTGTCTCGTGGACTGCCGTTACCATTGGTCGCGTCCAACGGTACCAGACCGTACCTGTAACCATCACGAGCACGACGATTGCCAGAGCACACGAGGTCCGCGCGACGATGTGCATTCTGTGCCGCCGCTGGTTTAGCCGGGCAATCAGGCGTGCAAGCGACGCCTCGGTACGGGCATGGTCCTCGGCCGGCTCCCAGTCTGTTGTCTCCAGCAGTTGCTCTATGTCTCTGTCATCTGTTTGCATGAGGTTGCCTCTCACCTATATAACGCACATGAGGTCAGATATCCGAAAGCTTGCGGCGCAGCAGCCCATATGCATGATTGAGAGCTGCTGTCACTTTGCGCGGACGACATCCCAGTTCACGTGCAACGTCCCTCGTCGGCATTCGCCTAAGATGTCGCAATGTCACGCACGCACATTCAAAAGGGTTCAACGAACTGATAGCGTTCAGGATTTCGGGGGCATGCGCTTCGATATTCTTCACCATGTCATCATCGGGGTCGCTGCAGGCGATTTCGGTGACGCCGAGCAGTCCTTCTCGCCCCCTCCTTCGTAGTTCGTCCATCGCACGGTTACGCGCCACGCAGTACAACCATGGCAGCAGGGGGCGGCGTGTCGAGGCGAGCCAGCCGAGGTGGCTGGTGAGCCGTGCAAACGTCTCTTCGGCAACGTCCTCGGCCAGGTCCCTGTCGTGCAGGATACTGAGAGCATAGGAGTAGATATGATGGTGATGGCGGCCGTATAGAACTGCAAATGCACGCGAGTCCTCCCGTGCCAGTATCAGCAACTGCTGGTCGCTCTTCTCCTGCAGATTGGGTTCCACTCCCACCTCCAATATGAGTATACGCACAAGACAACACAAAGACGAGCCAGCTAATAGCACACACGCTGTTTTGTCAGACAGTTGGCGCACAGACATGCTGGGAGACTGTGGACATACTAGGCAACAGGAGCATATATTGGTGGAACATTCGTGGTGATTCGGACATTCTGGACGATCTCCGTTATATAGATGAGAGGAGGTGAGATGGAGGTTTCAACAATGAGCAACAACATCTCCTCCGGCGACATCACATGGGAACCAGAGGGATACGTGGTACCAAGAGACTAGAGGAGGACTTCATGAAGAAGCGAATGCTTGGTATTGTGATCGCAGTAATGCTGGGAGTCAGTGGTTGTGTGGCAGTTGCTCTTGCGCACGCCTCACGGCCTGATGTCCATCCAGAGAATACGTCTCAGGGTTCTCTCACGCGCAGCGGCACGGAGTACTTCACTTCGAAGATTGCCGACTTCGGCATGGAACTCAAGCCCCTCGACGGGGTGCCGAGCGTTACCGAAGACACGGCCATTGCCATCGCAAAGCGCGAAGTAGGCGGCATCGATACGACCGCGGTGGATGCGGAACATATCACGGCCATGTACACCAGTTTCTCCGACTACCCCGCAGGCCCGGGCGAGTCTCCCTTGACGTTGCCCGGGACAACCAGGGTCATGAAAGAAGTCCCCGTCTGGATCGTGACCTTTCACGGCGTGTACATACCCCATTCCGGTCCCTGTATGATCGATGCCAGTGGCAACCGGATTCCTTCGACCAGGGATCCATGTGTGTTCGGAGACGCGAATGTCGTCCTCGATGCCGAGACGGGTGAAGTGCTCGAAGGCTTCAGCTACAACACCCCACCGGCAGCTCAGAACTAGTGTCGGTGGCTCACCCGCGAGTCGATTCTCAGCAATGCAACCGCATGTCATTTCGATGTTTTCACGGAATGTGTTTCTGACTTTTGAGGGGATCTTCGTTATATGAGTGAAGGGAGAAGTTTTCAGCAATTTCTCCCCTATCGCGTTATAGGTATGAAAGGGAATGGAAACGAGGCACGGGTCATGAGTGTGAGAGAGTAAGCACGAAGAGTGTGAGCCCCACTGCCGGAACTGCGGCAGGCGTTTCGTTCAAGGAAGACATCATTCGATGGGTGTGCAATGAGAAAGAATCAAGCTCAAGCAGTCTTACGAACGCTGTTGCATCCAGCCTGCAATGGATGGATTCCCAAGGAACATGGCAGTCTGGATGGAATGGTGCCTATTTCTATGTCGTTCCGCCGGCATCTGCATCTTGGGTCACCCAGTATCAAAGTGTTTCCAGCAGTCAATGAGATGGCCGACACAAGGGAGGTTCCATGAAGAGAAGAAGAGTACTGGGTTCACTTGCAGTGATGTGTGCGGTGCTGGTTGCTGCCACCCTGGTTTTTGTGAATGCGGGGCGTTTTCAGAGAGTCCCCAAGGCTGAAGCAGCACCGATCGAGATCGCAACAACGCTTCCGTCGTGGAAGGGCACGAGTCTTCGTGACATGGCGGTGAAGTGGGCCGCACTCTGCGGTGAAGAACATCCCACGGACATACGATTTGTGGAAACCACACGGCAAAAAGCAGCAAAACTGCTGCATGGCGCCAGAGTAGACAGCGATAATGCCTGTTATGCGGTAGTTTTGCACGGGAATTTTGTCGACACAAAGGCGTTTACGCCCGATGGCCGAAGCATTTACGGAACGACGATGACTTTTATTGTTCGCAGTTCAGATGGGGCCATGACAGATTTTGGGCTCAACGATCTGCCATATGCTGATCTTGATACTCTGGGTACTGTCAAAGCCATTGCTCCATAGGGCGGACGCCTTCAAGTTCTGGCATTTCGGACCTTTTGTCCTGCAAGTTAGCAAAGACATCGCCACCGCGTTACACTATTGTCGGAGGGTGTGATCTCCGCTGCGACGCCGCACCGATATGGCGTGCTGACCCGGGTTTCGATTTGCCATTGGATCAAGAGAGAAGAAGAGGGGGCAAGAAATGGACACGAACAGACAATCACAGAAACGTGTATGGGTTATTGCAGGACTGCTCGTACTGGCACTGTCCAGTACTGCCATAACTGGATGCCAGAGTCGGACAGATCCAGCGACTGTTGAACCTCAGAACCAGACAACCTCCGGGATTGTTAACAGCACATTTGTCGATGTAGATGGCCTGTTTGTGACGCCCACGAAGGTTATCGTCTCGTACCCCACCGAGAATGTGGACTTGGGTTATGACGCTTGCGCCGGCGGGCCACAGCTGCTGGACGGTACTCTATATACGTTCACGTACCATGGCAGAAGTGACGGCTATGATGATACGTGGACGACAGCATGGGACCAGACAACGGGCAAGAAGCTCTGGTCGGCATGCACCAACGCAGACACACTCAGCAACGCCGCCTTTCATTCGGATGGGAAGCACCTTTTCTATGTCAGTGCCGTTTTGAGTTTCGATAGCAAGTTATCCAGGACTGCAACATCCAGGTCTATCGCGTGTCTTGACAAGGCGACCGGCGCCATGCTCTGGAAGAATGACATGACGGTCGCCTCGCCATTCATGTTTCAATTTTACAGCGATATTGCCATGCATATCAACAAGCAGAGCAACACGATTGACCGAGTCTACATTCTTGGCGAAGAGGTAGAGCAGTTGCCCCTTCCTCCAGATAATCAAACGACATTCCTGGAGGTGACGCCAAAGGTGCGCAATCCCGGCATCTACATCCTTGATGGAACCAACGGGAAGCTACTAGGTCGCATTGACTTGCCTGCACTTTTTACCGGCTCCCTCTACGGTGGACAGTTACTGTGCGATGGCACAACATTATACGCCATTATCTCTGAATCTACTGAAGTTGAATCGCCTGCCGAGAGGTCTTTTCTTGTGGCATTTGACCTTACAAGGAACAAGATGTTATGGAAAGAAAGTATTGATGGAGAAGGCACAGATCTCGTCAAGCAAGGCAACATACTAGTTTTCATTCACAGTGCTGCGAGTATTAATGACTGGATCGACGTATGGCAGATCGATGCCACGGCAACTTCCGCTAAACGGCTCTGGACACGGAAAACTGGAGAGTCCCAGAGTGCGTACCATGTTTTCTCATTCGCCGTTGACAATACGTTTGTCTATCTTCAAGGAGACAAGGGGACGCTTAGAGCTCTGGAACTCGCAAACGGGAATGAAGCATGGGAGCAACGGTTTGTATCGTACAAAACAGGTGGATTGGATATGCCGCAAAATCTGTATCCAAATATGACTTTAACCATAACAAGAGACATTCTGTATGTTGAAGATGGTGGTGGACTTGTAGCAGCTCTTGACCCTGCTACTGGCGACGAATTCTGGAACAAGCGTGTCTCTCAGGTGGGCTGGGGTCAGACTCATACCGCCAATATGTTTGTGATGCAGGTGGTGGACAAAGGACTCCTTATCATTGCCTGGGATGGTAATGTCAAATTGTGGGCTATCGACGCAGAAAGTTCAGCGGCGGCAGAAAAAGTAATCAAAGAATATTATAAGTGCGTGAATGAGAAAAATGCTGCTGGAATGAAACAATATACGATTCCCGGCTTGGGGAACCCGTGGGAATTTGATAAGCTTGAGTATGCGAACTTGATAAGCGTTAGTGAGAGACAATCGCGAGAAGCAGGCATGAAAGTATTTGTGGTCATACTTGATGTCAAATATAAGCAGGGAGATGCGGGAGGTTCAGTAGAACCCAGTGGAAAATACACTTGGTACTATCTACTGAAAAGAGACAACGCGACTTCTCCATGGCTCATCTGTGACTGGGGCGGCGATGAATACTAATATGCAGCGTGCTGACGGCTCTGGTGACCAGGTTCCACTCCAAGACTGGGCCGAAGAATGGGGGCGTTCATGAGTGATCAGGAAGACCCCATAAGAACCACAGTCAAACAGGTGCACCAATGGACGACCCTAGACAAACAGAAACTAACCAAGCTTTCTTCAAGGCGACGTGCTCGTTGGGCGATTGTCCTTGCAACCTGGGTAGCGACACATGTGCTGCTGTTCTGGTCACTAGACCTGGGGCCGGCGGTAACAACAGCAGATGCGACCTCGCACGTTTCCTTGGGATTGCCGTTTCCCTTCCTGTATCAGGATCAGGCGTGGCAGTATTGGGACAAAGTCCCCATGAGAGCCCATTTCGTTTCTCCTTACGAGTTTCCCACCCATATGATCTTGCCCAACTACTTTCTTGATCTCGCCTTGGTTTGGGGAAGTCTCCTCCTGATCACATTGCTGATCCTGTGGGTGATACGAAAAGTAAGACTTCTGAAGGCGTATATCTTGCTTAAGACGCCGCATGATACGGCGCGCTGACGGCTGTGGGGACCGGGTTTCAATTCACCATACTTGTTGAAGGCACGTGTTGGAGGCGCATAGTATGAGCACAGACAGATTGGTCAGATTCATCGCTGTCGGTATAGTCTTGTTGCTCGTTGTCTCTATTGCCGGGTTTTTCTTGTATCGGGCACCCACAAGGTCGTTGCCGAATGAAGCGGACATCAACGCGATCTACCAGGTTGTCGGTGAATTTGGGGCGCGCCTGAAGGATGTGGTCATCACCACGTCCGACCAGAACGTGATTACCGCGGTGGACTTCAACTTGAAGCAGCTCATTACTGACCGACTGTATCAGGTATTTGTGCAGGACAAGATCAGGATCCCAGGAAGATACGTGTCAAGCCCATGGCCGGAACGCATTGAGATTGTCTCCGTACAGATGCTGGATAGCGGGTCTTACACGGTGAACGGAAGCCAAATCGTGATGACCGACGATACACTGGCTCACGGCGGCAATGCAGGAGAGACACCCATCACACTTACGCTCAAGAAGGTCAACGGCACATGGCTTATTGACGACGTGACGGGAGGACCAAAGGCATGACAAGCGTACTGTTGGAGGCGCATACCATGACAACAACGAAATCACGATCCTGTTCAATAACGGCTACGTTCATGATCGTCCTGCTTGCAGTGGTTCTTGTGGCGGGTTGCTCGCCAAGAGTCGTTGGAACAGTTGAGGTTCCCGTGGGAGATGACTTGACGACGCCTAGTGCGGAAGGAACGTCTGTGTCTCCCTATGGAGATATCATTGCTCTGTCAATTCTCAAGGAAGAAGGGAAATATCCTTCAGACTTCTCTGTCACTGTGAAGGTTCTGGAAGTTCTCAATACGAGATCCGTCAGAGGGGAGATTATGCCTCCTATTCCATTTGGGGAGCTGCAGCAAGGGAACATGATATATCTCTATCTCTGTACTCCCTTGTCAGAGAAGGCAGACAAGCTTTCCGACGGCACGATAGTGTACAAGGGCAACGGATATCCGCAGATCGTTGCCGCAAGACACTATGATGTGACCGGAGTTCTCCAGCCTGGTTGGCAAGATTATCCTTTTGTCTACGTTCCCACCGCGAGTCAGATCAAGCAGACTTCATCGGGGAACTAGAGTCGGATCGGCATCTCTAACTCTCTCCTGCAGATCAGTCAAAATATCATCACTGTGTTACGCTTGTGGTGGAGGGTATGATCTCCGCTGCGACACCTTATGGATGCGGCATGCTACCGACTCTGGTGACCGGGCTCCTGTCCACCACTCTCGTTGAAAGTACGTGTTGGAGGCGTATCTCATGAATACGAACGGACTAGTCAGGTTTATTGCAGTAGGCATCGTGTTGCTGCTAGTGATCGTTTCTGTCCAGAAGGAGGACGACACGTCGTACACAGTAAACGGAAAGATTATCGGGATGACCAGCGTTGAGATGACGCAGGGCGGTAATGCGGGAGAGACATCCATTACGTTCACGCTCAAGAAGGTCAAGGGCACATGGCTCATTGATGAGGTGAAGTGACGCGACAACTCTCCTTATACGATAAGGAGCCGATGCTGGCAACTGGGTTCCTGTCCACTGCTTCTAATGAAAGCACCCGTTGGAGGCATGCAACATGAAAACAACGAAATCACGATCCTGTTCAATGGTCGTCACGTTCATGAGCATCCTGCTTGTCATAGTTCTTTTGGCAACAGGTTGCGCACAGAAAGTTGTTAAAGTAGAAGGACCACAGATCAACATGATGCTGGAAACCAATTTCACATCGTCGGAATACGATGCGAGTTCACTTCTTCTGTGGAATATTGGGCAAAACACACTGCAGAGCTCTGACACATCCGTCGTACATGTGAGTGATTTCAATAATGGGGGAATACTGTGCTGGCAACCTGGTTCACCCGTTCGAGTCGTTCAACAATGGAGTTACCTGAGCAAGAAACCACTCTTGACGACGACATCCAAGGATGTGGATCTTCTGGTTCCACCCGCGGGGATGCAGTACTTGGTCAGAAAAGATGGTGGTATCAGACGGTGGTATGCTTCAGACGAGAATGCTTTTGTGAGCGTTCCCGCGCAACCAGGTTTACTCAATGAGACGCCTGGCACTAAGACTATCACAATAACAGAGCAGGGCGTTGCTTCCGGTTCAAAGGCACAGATACTGACTGTCCCCCTTCCCTCTGGGCTTACGCAGATGGTCGTGGAATATGGAAGCGGCAGCATTGAAAAGGGATTTGTTCTCTTTGATGCAACAGAGCCCAACGCGACGTTGCCGCGCTTCATCTTGCTTCTTCGTCTGAACAGCGGTAAAGCAACGTGGTTATGGTGCGACGACGCATTCGGTGGAATCATTACTTCAGACCAGGGTTCGAGTTTTGCACGTGTCGGATCACTCCTCTATTTTACTCATACTGATATGAAAATCGGTTGCATTGATACATCAGCGACCTCGCTTTCAGTAACATTGCCAGAAACAATCAATACGCTCCTCGCCAAACTTCATCGTGAACAGCCTACCGATGCTCCGTACAATGTGCAGGCTCAGCTGGCAAGCGACAATGGTACGTTGATTATTGAGTATCCCGATGCCAATTGGAACGGTCTGTATTATGCCGTAGACGCATCTGGAACAGTTCTTGGAAGCCTTCGTTCAGACAAGACTTCGATAACAAGTTTTGACGCGAAGGGGAAGCAGGGCTCCTCCATTAACACACCAGGGAGTATCTCCTCTCCTTCCATCGGCCTCTTTCAATAGGATGTTTCATAAGCATCACGCATAGCGAAGGACTCATCCCTGTTCATACAAGAGCCGGATCAGATACACTGATCCGGTTTTGTTGTAGAACCCTCCATGTCCAGCAGAAGAGCCCGTGAGCATACGCCCACGGGTGAGCTTAGCCAATATCGTGCTTCATATTCTTCTGTATGGGTCGACAGACGGCGTACGCGGCGACTCCGCCGATGATCGCTTCGGGAATGCCGCTCGTCAGGATGGTCAGGCCGATCAATCCGAGGAGCAGGTTGAACCCTTTCCCCAGCACCGTTGCGTAGTTATGCCCGAAGAAGACGTAGATGCCCCCCAGGACTCCCAGGGTGTTCACGAGACTGCCCAGCGCTCCGCTGAGGCCGTAGACGACGCCACTTTTCCAGTTCAAGCGGGTAAACAGCTTGAAGCAGGCACCCGCTACGACGCCGACCAGGATCCTCGGTACGAAACAAATGACCAGGCTCCACACATTTCCATGCGTGGCCCCGAGCATGTAGAACGGAGTGAAGACAAACGCGACCAGAGGGTTCGGCGGTGTGAACGTCCAGACCAGGAAGCTGAACAGGCCGGCGAATGCCCCCATACAGGCGCCCGCGCCGGTGCCGAGAAGGATGGCCGTGATGATGACGGGAACCATGCCGAGCGTCGCGACGATCGGTCCCACCGCCGGAAGGGAGCCGAGTGGTGTAAAGCAGACCACGGCCTCAATAGCGAGAAGCATGGCGAATTGGGTCAAAGTGACAGTTTTTCTTTTAAGTGGTGTTTTCATGCCAAACCTCCATGTAACAGAGTGCGGCATCCTCGGCGCAACAGTCGCGGCCGCTTCCCGGCACGGAGAAGGCGGCGATGTCGTCATACGAGACCACCTTACTGAGGGGTCTAGTATTTATTGTAGCAGGTTTTCTGCAGCGAGGGTCTATACTGGTGCCGCGCGAGGTTGGATGTCCGGAGCGCGAGGTGACATGAATGGGTGATGTGATGCCGGGGGCAGCTGCAAGATTAAAGTCATGCTATACAACATAGGAGGGATGACATGCCCAAACAGTCGGTGAACACATTGGCTTCTATATACAAAGGCCCCGTAGAGTTATTGCAGAGACTCATCCAATTCGACACAACCAATCCCCCTGGTAATGAGGCCGCATGCATTGGGTTCATCAACAACTTGCTGACCGACGCAGGTTTTGAAACAAAGGTCTTGGCTCGAACACCAGAACGTCCCAACCTTGTCGCCCGACTCCACGGGCAGGGCGAGGCCCCTCCACTGTTGCTCTACGGCCACGTCGATGTGGTCACGACTGCAAGCCAGATCTGGCAATATCCACCATTCGAGGGCAGAGTGGCAGATGGCTTTGTCTGGGGTAGAGGCGCCCTGGATATGAAGGGTGGTATCGCCATGATGACGGCTGCCTTCCTGCGCGCCAAAGCCGAGAATTTGCACTTGCCTGGTGACGTTGTCCTGACGATCGTAAGTGATGAAGAAGCCGGCGGAGACTATGGCGCAAAGTACCTGGTCGAGAACCATGCGGACCTGTTCCAGGGGATTCGATATGCGATAGGCGAGTTTGGCGGATTTACGTTCTACGTCGGCAAACAACGCTTCTATCCTGTCATGATTTCAGAGAAGCAAATCTGCTGGATGAAAGCAATTGTCCGGGGGCAGGGTGGACATGGTGCGATGTCCGTGCATGGTGAAGCCATGGCAAAGCTGGCACGAATGATCCAGCAGCTCGACAGACACCACTTGCCTGTGCACATTACCCCTGCTACCCGCCTCATGGTTGGAAAGATGGCCTCGGCGTTACCTATGCCGACAAGTCTGGTTCTGCGTCAGCTTCTCAATCCTATGCTGACGGATCGTGTGCTGAACGCGCTTGGCGCCAAGGGACAGGTCTTCTTCCCGCTACTGCACAACACCGTCAATGTTACGGTTGTGCGAGCCAGTGATAAGGTCAATGTGATACCAAGCGAGATCACCGTTGAGCTGGATGGGCGTTTGCTTCCTGGTTTCAAACCCGATGACATGCTCACTGAACTGCATCAGATCGTTGGAAGCGAAGTCGAACTGGAAGTTGTCCGGTACGACCCCGGGCCATCCGAGCCGAACATGGGGCTGTTTGGCACCTTGGCGGATGTTTTGCGCGAGTCCGATCCCGAAGGTACACCCACACCGTATTTGATGGCCGCTATCACAGATGCGCGTTTCTTCTCGCGCTTGGGCATTCAGACCTACGGTTTCCTGCCCATGGTACTTCCTGCTGATTTCAATTTCATCCAAACCATTCATGCAGCCAATGAACGTATTCCTGTGGAGGCGTTGGACTTTGGCACAAATGCGATCTGCAAGTTGCTCCAGCGGTTTACGTAGGTCAGACGTCGCCCCCTGACGTTCTTTGAGCTAGTCTGTCTGGTTCTGGGTGATCCCGAGAGACATCGTCTCGGTCTGGCCTTTCCACGTGATGGTCAGAAGAAGCTCCTGGGTGGCTCCTGGTCCAGAGTACCTGCCGACGATCAAGCCTTCGTTGTGCAGAACCCATCGACCTGATTCGGCCCCCAAGTCTCCTGATTCAGCCGACAAGGTTCCTGGTTTGAGTTCCCCCTGATCGCTCAGCTCATAGCGGACCTGGGTGATGGTCTCCGAAGAAGGGCCGGTCCATGAGACGTCGAGGTTCGCGCTGCATCTCGTCTCTCCATTCTTGAGAGGCGTCCTCATCAGGACAATGTACTTCGCGTCCCAGTGCGCGGAGGAACCAGCGAGCGTTATCGTTGTCGTGGTGGCAGCGCCAAAGAGACTATCGCTCGTACGTGGAGACGACAGTGCCGGCGCCAACGAGACAGTTGCAAGTGCCAGCACGAGGAGGGGAGTGGCCATCGCGAGCTGCCACTTGACTGCAAGCAACCCGTTGCCGCGTGCAGGGACCGACTTGGCGGAGGTGACCTGTTCAGCCACTCTCGGCTTTTTCGCGTCTGCATAGTACTGGCTGGTGATTGCGAGAGCCACGAAGACCAGAAATGTGTGAACGTCTATCAAGGAGAACCTGCTATTGCCATCCAATCCGGAGGCGTAGCTTACTCTCAGCCACGAGAGGATCTTCTCGATGACGTAGATCACCGATGGATTGGAGATGAGCAGGACGGTGCCCACAGCGAAGGCCAACCACAGGTGCTGCAGCAGGAACGCGAGGCCCTTGCGGAGGGCTGCCCGCAGGTTCTCACTGTCTGCTACGGCAGCATAGACGAACAGCGCCGCCACGGTGAAGACGCCGATCGTCAGCGCCGGCTGAAGTAGCCCTGCCCAGAGGGGAGCGAAGTCCATGTTGGAGAAGAGGCGTGCCAGCACCCACCCTGACGATCGTTCGCATGCCAGGTTGATGAAGAAAAGCGAGAGACCGACGGCAAGGGCGCGGCCGGCGGTGCGCCACGTGGCCCGTGCCCCCGCCATCGCGACGACAGCGCCGACAATACAGTACGCCGGCAGGGTGAATGCTTGGAATACCACGAGAACCCAGTTGGTTGAAGTAATGGTATGTGAGTCATACTTGAACACGAAGATCCACAGAGCGAGTGCCGTCAGGTTGGCCGCCACGAACACACATGCCGTCTCCAGCATCACGAGCGCATGTCTTGGGCGCCGCTTGCGCCACGCCGGCAGGAGTCCGACCAGCAGCCACCCAAGAGCGTATGCAGTGACGACTTGGAGCGCTCGGGCGTTGAACCACTGAAGAGGGTCGTTCCCAGCCGTCCCCAGGTACCAGAGCGTGAGCTCCGGCGTAAACAGGGCCTTACCTGCATAGGCGTCGCCCAGGGTGTACATCAGCATGATGGAAACGACAAAGCTCGCGCCTTCCGCTACGACGCGCGAGAATCCTGCAAGCAGGAACCACCACTGCCAGATCGTCCCGTGCCATACGGCTCGCAGACTGCGGCCAAACTGCTTCATGGAAATGCGCCTCCTTCTTGCTGTATCAATTAATTATGCCACTGCTGGACGTTGCGGTCAAGGGAAGACATACGACGTGTGGCCTGCACGACCCCCGTTGTTCCCGGAGACGCGGCCCCCACAGATCCGACCAGAGATGGATACCTGTATGCACAGCTTTCCAGCGAGGGGGCCCAACACATGCAGTTCCTGCAATCTTTTAGAATGTTGATGCTTGCGGCATGACAACGCGGTGACCGGCAATATACTGTTTATTATGCGAGGTGAGCGATGGATGAGAAGGAGAAGGCACAGTTGGCGCAGGCACTGAAAGGGCAACTAGCTGGGGGACAGCGCCCCGGCTCCATCATCCCATCCGTACGTCCTGCCATCCAGCCCGACCTCACTCCGTTTGCGATTGCGGCCTGTGCCGCGAATGCCCATCTGCATCGGCATATCGATGACGCGCTGCGGCGGGCTGACCCCACCTGGGACGCGCAGGCGGCAGGCAGCATGCTCGTGCGTCACCCAGCGCTGGTCACCCTGTCCATGGAAGACGCAGCGTATGCGTGCAGGTTGGTGGGAGTATCGGTGGCAGCACACCACGACCAGCGGGCGCGGGCGTGCCTGGGTGAGATCATGCGGGATGGTTGGCGCCGCGTGTGGCAAACGGTCAGCGCCGGAGAGAGCATAAGTCTGGAGCGGTTCAGGGCGATGCATCCGAGGGAAGAGCAGCAAGAGCCCGATGTGGAACTGGTAGTGCTGGCCTGGTACGCCGACGTCTGCGGTGTCCCGGTAGCGGAGAGCCCGTTGCGTGAGACTCTGGATCATTCCCTCGTCAAGGCGCTGCACCGCCTGACTCTGGCAACGGCGGAGATCGATTCGGCAAGCCGGTCCCGCTATGATGCCGCTTTGAGGTATGACCAATTGTGGTGGCGAGCGACCGGTGGCGACAGTGGAGACCGGGAGCTTGCGACGCGCCTGAGCGCCGCCCGTGACGTTCTCATGCAGGTGGCGCAGGTGGGCCAGGCCGTTTCTCCGGGACCGGGCGACGTCTGGCAGGCTGCCTTCCTGCTCGCTGGAACCGATGCTGGACTCGACGACGGGACAGCCGTCAGCATGCTCGCCGGACTCTTTGCTCTGAGGAAGGTGTCAGCGACACAGTCACCAACCGTCTACGGGCCGACTCCATCGGTCGGCGCCCCGGCGGACGGCGAGGAACTGCGCAGGGCACGCGCAGACCTTGTGATACAACTGCGTGAGGTGCACCGCCTGACCGGCGAGCTGGACCGGGCACGCGACCGGCTGAGCGCGCGCGAGGCCGAGATCTCGCGGCTGATGGGCATTCTCTCGGCGCGCGACGAGCCTGAGGCTGAAGTGCAATACACCGTGCGCTCCATCACCGAGCGGGTCCTGGTCGCCGGTGGACATGAGACATTGTCCCGGAACCTGCAGACATGGCTTCCCAACAGTGTCTGTATCGCTACAAATGGCAAGGAAGACCTCGACCCGGCAATCCTTTCCACGACTCGCCTCGTGGTCGTCCTGACGTCGTACATCAGCCATTCCTTCTCGGGTAAGGTGATCAACGAGGCACACAAGAGGGACCTGCCCGTCCTGATGCTGGAATGGCGCAGCGCCAAGCACATCCTGCAGGAGATCGACCGCGCGCTGACAGCCCAGCAGGACCTTCCGGCAAAGCAGTAGACCCTATTGTCATTCCCGCACAGGGGAACGTGTTTCTCCTGTATCCGTCATTCCCGCGTATGTGGGAATCCATCTTTGACCTTATTGCCGTTGTCCAGGCTGGTGAGTGCCATATACTAAAAGGTTAGGCCCAGATGAGTCTGTGCCGTGAACGTGGAGGTCCACAGAGTGAGAACGCACAAGGCAGCGGGATGGATCCTGCTGGTGATAGCAGTTGCGGCGGCAGTCGTCGTTTTGGTTGGATTCAGCCGTAACCGTGCCGACCAGCGTCAGACAGTCGCCTACGTGCAGTCCCCGGACATCTGGCAGGCCAGACAACATCTCCTGTGGCAGGAGGTCGACGTCGCTTGTAATGCCCAGGTGGCACAACAGGAGCGTATTCTGCAGACGGCCGAGGCTGAAGAGGCGGCGGACGTGGCTGCGGTTAAGGCCGGAGACCACGAGGCCATGATACGCCAGAGTAACCGCGAAGATCAGCTCATCCGGTCGGTCATCGCGGGATGTGACCCGGCGGTCGCATCGCAGCTCCAACCCGTGGCGGAGCTGGCATGGCCGCTGACGGGACCCATGAAGGTCACCTCACCCTATGGGGAACGCATGCACCCCATCATCGGTGAAGAGACGTTCCACCGGGGCGTCGATCTGCGCGCTCACTACGGCTCACCCATCCTTGCGCCCGCTGATGGGGTCGTCCTGTACATCGGTAGCAAGACTACCTATGGCAACATGGTCGTCGTTCTGCACGGTGGAGGTATTGCCACCGTCTATGGTCACCTGTGGAAGTTCGCGGTCCACCCCTACGAACGCGTCAAGAAAGGGCAGCTTCTCGGGTATACGGGCGACACGGGCTTCAGCACTGGTCCCCACCTTCACTTTGAGGTGCGCCAGGATGGCGAACCGACCAATCCGCTGGAGTGGCTGCCTCCCATCGAGACAACCGAGCAGGGGGCGGTCATCCAGTGACCGCGTCCTTAGTGCATAACGCTCTGCACTGAGGTCAGAAAGTTCTCAAGTTGACTGCTTTGAGGCCATCGATGCTGACGTTGTTGGGCGAAAGTAGGCCCACAGCGCTCCAGCCAGGTAGGCAATCCATGCGACGACTTGGACGAGATTGGGGCTGTCGACGTAGCCAAAGACAGAGCCCAGCAGTCCACCGACGATACCCGTGTCACTCAGCAGAGCGCGCGTGGACCAGAGAGGGGCGATTCCTGTCGGCAGAAGTCCAAGGCCCTGGAACTCGCCAACACCCCCGACCAGGAGACCAGCGGCCATGACGATGAGGAGGACGCTCATAACGGTGAAAAACGGCTTGAGAGCCAGCCGCCTGCTGCCGCCGTAAACGATCCAGCCAAGAATGGCGGCGACGGCGAAGCCGAGGACGGCACCGCTGATGGTTGCAGCTGGACTGGCCTGCTGTGTGGAGCCGACGACGAAGAGGACGGTCTCGATGCCCTCCCGAATGACCGAGATGAACGCGAGTGAGGCGAGTGTCCACACGGAACCGTCGCTGACGGCATGCAGCACGCGTTGCCGCAGGCTGGAGCCGATCGTTGCCGACTCGCGCTTCATCCACAGGGTCATCCACGTCAGGATGATGACCGCCAGGAGCTTCAGACTTCCCTCGAGGGGCGCCTGGAAGCCTTCGACCTTCGTCGTGTGCAGGACGGCGAAGATACCAACGGCTGCCGCAATGCTGACAATCGCCGCCGCCGCTGTCCCCAGCCATACCTTGCTCGCAGACCGGCTGGCGCCCAATTGACGCAGGTAGGCCAAAATGATAGCTAGCACGACCGCTATCTCTACTCCCTCTCGAAGCGTTATAATGAACGTATTCAGCATATCTCACCCTTTCCTGCCGACGCACAACGGGCTCTCAGCAAGAAAGTATATGTAGTTATTCTAATAAACAAGTGAAGCAGGTGTCAACATCGCGGTCCTTACACCCCTGGCACGATGCCGCCCATTGGTGTCAGGTCGAGCCCGTTTGCCCGCAGAACCCGGATGAGCGCATTGAGTCCCACGGAATCGCAGGCCATGTGCCCGGCGACGACGAGCGTCCCTTTGACCTCCGACTGGCGCAGGTTCAGGATGTCGGCGACCTCCATGTGCAGGGTCATCACAGTCCCGACGCCATGGCGCCAGTACGCTTCCACGACGGCCGAGCCACCATTGGTACCACCAGCAAAGGCCGTGACGACCTTGCCGGCGGGCGCAGCGGGGTCTCCGACGACCACCGCGGGACGCGTCTTCGCATGCGCGAATTCAGGAATTTCCAGCAGGATGTCGGTGAGGTCCTGTACGGTCGCTGCAGGGCCAGTCTCGGTCAGGCGCTGCTGAACGTGGACGTCCACGATGCGTTCCATCATGAGGTCGCAGGGATAGTGGATGTTCATGAACGGCATCCTCATGAGGCGGGCGACGCTGGGCATGTAGTCCCAGTTGCGCATGTGGTTGTTTCGTTCGACACCGAACTGCCGGGATCGCAGGGCCTCACGTGCCTCGTCCTCCAGTACACCTGCTTTCGTGAGGGTTAGCAGTTGCCGGTTCATGACGAGGTGCAGGTTCAGCATGGCCTCGTCTCCCTGAGGGTGGTGCACGATGACGCCATCGTATCCCAGGTCGCGAGCGATGCTCAGTAGACCGGTATCGGCGTCGATGCACACCAGTGCCTTTGTGATCTTCCCGGGTACATATACTTGCGTGTCCTCCGGGACCTCCGTGAGTCCTGCCATATCGAGTGCCAGTTGCATGATTCGGTCAGTGTGCATAAGTCTCTCCGCTTAGTAGTTGAAGTAGCTGTTGCCGATGAACTCGCGGATGATGGACGTGCTGGGAATGACGTCGATGTCCATTACCGGCAGAAAGTAGTCAAGGAACCGGATCAGCCGGCGTGCCTCGGAATACTCGGGCACCGTGTTGTCGATCTGCAGCAGAAGCTG
Organism: Candidatus Cryosericum terrychapinii; assembly: GCF_003570925.1. Lineage (GTDB taxonomy): Bacteria > Caldisericota > Caldisericia > Cryosericales > Cryosericaceae > Cryosericum > Cryosericum terrychapinii. The sequence continues at coordinate 24,084 of NZ_QXIS01000032.1, forward strand.
CATGGCATAGTTTTTGAGGAAGGCTAGCTCGTACACGAGCGATGAGTTGAACATGGCGTCGGCGTTCTCCTGGAAGGGGAAGATGTGCCGTTCCTCACCCATGCGGACCGAGTGCCATATCTGCAGGGTCTGAAGGGCTGAGTACCCACGGAAGTTGTGGTCACGCACCATACGCCGCAGGATGCGCACGTCGGTCGTCGGGATTCGGTTGTCGGCGTCCAGATTGAGGAAGGTGAGGGCCGAGACGTAGATGCGATACTTGGCGCTGTCCGGTATCTGGGATGTCAGCTTCGGGTTCAGGCCATGGATACCCTCGACGACGAGGATGGTACGGTTGTTGGGGACGATGGTATCGCCAGTTTCGGTGGAGGTCCCGGTCTTGAAGCTGTACTTCGGTCGGGTGACAGTCTCCCCGGCCAGGATACGGTTGAGGTCGTTGTTGAACCGCACCGTGTTGAGCGACTCCAGGCACTCGAAGTCAGGCTTGCCCTCCGGGTCCAGGGGGTTCTTGTCGCGGTCGACGAAGTAGTCGTCCAGCGAAATGGCATGAGGGTCGAAGCCGTTGACCCTGAGCTGCAGGGCCAGCCGCTTACTGAACGTCGTCTTCCCGGACGAGGACGGGCCCGCAATGAGGACCAGGTGGGCTCCCGAGGCCGTAACGCGATCGGCCAGCTGCGCGATCTTTTTCTCATGCAGCATCTCGCTCACCATGATGAGCTCGCGGGTGCGGCCGCTGGCAACGACACTGTTGAGGTCTCCTGCCGTTTCCACGCCGATGATGCGTCCCCACTCCTCTGCCTCGTCGAAGATGTCGGCCAGCTTGGCCTGAGGCACGTAGTCCGGCAGAGCGGTGGGACTGGTGATGCCGGGGAAGACGAGCACCATGCCGGTACGGTAGGGGATGAGGTCGAAGAGCGGAGTATCACCGGTGCTGTGTGGCATGAAGCCGTAGAAGTAGTTGGGGTGCTTGCCCAGGTAGTAGATGTTGACGGTGGACTTACTGCGGTAGCGTAGCAGCTCGGCTTTGTCGTGCATGCCCAGGTTCTCCAGCAGCTGCAGGGCGTCCCACTTGTACAGTTCCTTCTTCTGGTACTCTACGTCTTGGTCGATGAGCTCGTGCATGCGCTGCTTGATCTGAGCGATCTCGTCGTCGGTCACGCGCGTCTCGCGGAAGTCGCAGAATAGGCCCTGTCCCAGCGAATGAAGGACCCGGAGCCTCCGGTCGGGAAAGAGGTCACGTGCTGCAGCGTACAGGATAAACACGAGACCGCGCTGGTAGATGCGTGCGCCGTCTTCGACGCTCATGTCGATGAAGCGGATGGTGGCGTCGTGCTTCAGCGTCTTGAACAGCTCACGGATGTCGTTGTTGACGCGTGCCGCCATGATGCGTGACGTGTGGTATGCTGCGTAATCCTTTGCCAGCGAGTCCAGACGGACCCCTCGCGGGCACAGGACGTCCTCGCCGGTCTCCTCTATGTGCAGTCTGATCATCTCTGTCGCCATTGTAATGCCTCCTGACTTCTCAGTCTACGCGTCAGAGCGGTCTGAGCAAGAGTGACGGCCCAGGCAAACCGGCTATACTGTCAATTGTGGCGGGGGTGAGCGTGGTGGAGGGCAAGTCCGATCAAGATCTCCTGAAGGAGGCACTAAGCGACACCGGAGCAGTAGCCGTGCTGTACGATCGATATCGCGACCGCATCTTCGCATGTCTCATCCGCACGGTGATGGACCGAGACCTCGCGGAGGAACTGACTGAAGCCGTGTTCGTCAAGATGGTGGACAACCTTCCGAAACTTGCACGCGGCAGAGCACCCTTGGTGCAGTGGCTCTTCCGTGTCGCCAACAACGAGGCCATGTCATGGTTCCGCCATCGCCGCAGCGCAGACAGATATTTGGCAACTGCTCGCATTGGTGATGATGACGCCGACCCCGACTACGACGACTTGGTCGCGGAGGCTCAGGGTCATGCCGGCGAATTGCGTGTTGCCGCCGAGAAGCTGGCACCCTTCGACCGAGAGTGTGTCATGCTGCGCTACGGCGAGGGATTGACACCACGGGAGATCGCACCGATGCTCGGTTGCAGCGCAAAGCAGGTCAGCAACGCTCTTCAGCATGCCTTTCGTGTGTTGCGTGCCGGCATTTCAGCAAATCCGGGCGGGTTGCGTTGTCCTCATGAAGAGGAGGTGAGAGAATGACTCAAAAAGAACTGGAACATCTGCTCGAGAACGTGGACTGGGAGTCGAAGGTCGACCCGTTGTGGGCTGAGGCCAGTCGGCGGCGTCTCGTTGCATATGCCGACCGGGTGGGGGTACACCGCCGCCATGTGCAGCATTGGCGTCTGACGTTGGGTCCCGCTCTCGCCATCGTGCTGGTTGTCCTCTGGTGGACCCAGACGGCACCCCTGCGCACGGCCATCCATGCTACTGCACAGCTACCCGACAGCGTCCGCCTGCTGCAGGAGACGCAAAAAGGAACATCCAGCTCTGACTTGGTAGAGTCACCGCTACGCCAGACGTGGAACAACCTGATTGCGCTGGTCACCCCTGGAGCACGTTTGGCTGTGGTCACCGATGCAAGGCGGGATTCTGCAACAGGCTTGGTCCGCGCGACAGTGCGCGGTACGGATGGGTACATTCTTGTTGACCCTCATTCGAAGTCCCTGGTAGGAGTCGTTGGGATGAGCGTCCCGAGCGACACGCATACGCAGGAGCCGTCCATCCCTCTCTTTGTCCGACTGGAGCTGGCGCGGCAAATTGCCATGGCCGATCCTGTAGTGCAAGAGAGCGGCCGTCAGGCAGTAGCGGTCTCTTCCCTGACTGTGTATCATCTCCAGTCCACAACTCGTGCGTCCTCTTCTTCACAACAGCCTGCTGCCTCAGGAACGTTCGTTGCCGTACGCTTGCAGCAAGTCAGCGAGACCGATCCCGATCTGACAGCAATCGTGAATACTGTCGAAGGACGCGTCGTCCAAGTCGTCAACACAACTCAGTTAAAAGGACTGGTGATCAGCGACTTTGCCGGAGCATATGCTGTTGTAGATAAGCAGGGCAGCTAGCCCAGCTGAAGTCATTGACCACTGGGACCGCCAGATTCCTGCCAAGTTGTGCTATAGGAGACACGTGAAGAGGAACTTGAAGTGATCAGATAGCCGATGACGGACCAGATCTTGGTCTGCTCTGTGCCAAGGAGTTGCCGCAGCCTGAAGACGACGACGTCCTTTTGCTGTGAAAATGTTACCAGAAACAAACGATCTCCATTCTTTGGATCCTTTCCCTCATCCTGGATGGACTGAACGTGTGTGATGTTTAAGTTTTGAGTGTGTAGATCGAAAGAACCCTCTCCCGAAGCATCCGTTGCAACAAAAGAGGTCAGGGTCTTCCGTGGATCCAGAAGGTCAGAACGTTTGCCGCTGTCTGCCAATTTCTGGGCTTGTTGCAATTCCTCGTGAGAATACGAAATGTGTACCCAGGGGTCAAGCACAGGACGGGGCTTTGGTGTGTACCAAGGCCGCCATGCCAGCAGCAGAATGACGAGCGTTACCAGTGGTGCAAGTACAATCAGTGCAGTTCGGAGTTTCTTCTTCATATGTCGTCTCGTCGTCATGTTGGTTTCACCTCTCGCAGTGTACCATGAATTCCAGCCAGCGTGCAGCCGTTCAGCTTCCGGAACGGGGCAGCAGCATCAACGGGTCGACGGGTGTTCCGTCGCGGCGTATTTCGAAGTGCAGATGGGGCCCAGTGCTGAAGCCCGTAGAACCTGACAGTCCGATGACTTCACCTTTGCTGACCGATTGTCCGGTGTGCACGCCAATGTGGCTCAGGTGGCCGTAGATGGTGGACAGGTGTGTCCCGTGACGTATGACGACGCAGTAGCCGTATCCCAGTTTGTTGCCACGCCAGACGATAACACCACGCGCGGTTGCCATGACCGGCGTACCGGCTGCCGCAACCAGGTCGACGCCGTGATGCTCAAGCTCCTGGCCAATAATGGGATGTTCGCGCAGGCCAAATGGCGACGTGACGACAAGCGTGCCAAGGAGCGGAGGAACAAACTGCTGTGGCGTTGGCAGCAGCAAGACTTGCCACTCCCGTGTCTGTGTCGCAGCACGACGGAAGAAGGCATCCTCCAGAGTCAGTTCGTGTTCCATGGCAGCGGGGTCCTGAGCCGATATCGCGTTCCACGTTGCCTGTTCGGCGTCCCGAGCCCGAATGGAGGCGATCGGATGCTGAATACTGAACGGCGTGTTGAGCGTCGGAGGCGTGACATCTCCGCGCGCAGCCGCCTGCGACCGGTACCACATCAGTGATCCGATCGCAAGGATCAGGACAAGGACAACGGTCAGGCATCCCTTTCTGCGCCGATGCGTCCGCGGTGGAGACCTGTGCTGTGTCTGGTGAGGATCTGGAACATAGAACGCAGATGAACCGTAGTATGTGTCCGTTTTTCCTGGTTGTTTCTGATTCATATCTGTTTTACGCCCTTTCGAAAGAGTGGCTATGAGTGGTTTACTGCATTATGTTGACGACGATTGCACCCTCTGCAGGTATTCACATCACCCCTTCACCTCTATAACGCAATGTGCCTGCTTTTGCTGACGAGATCTGCGCGTACTGTTCTGCCAGAGTTCGAAGGCGCAGTTACTTCTTTTCTTCCTGGATCGCTTGCAGGAAGGTTGTCTCCAGAGTGTCTCGATCCGGGGTGATGGATTCAATGCTGGCTCCTGCCTGTACCAGATCACGAAGGGCAGCAGGAACAGGGACGGCGGTACCAACCATTCCTCCTTGCACCCCGTCTTTCTGGGAAAGGGTTGCCTGATGCTGAGCAGCCCACTGTTGGACCAGTGACCAGTCCTTGGCACCACTGACCTGCAGATCAAACCCATGGTAGGGAACAGGATCATTCTTGCTCATCTGACGCAGGACATGGCCTTGCTTGACAATGGCCACGCGGTCACAGACCTGTTCTACCTCATTAAGGAGATGACTTGCCAGGAAGATGGCAACCCCTTGATCTGCCAGATGCCGGATATTACTGCGTAGTTCTGCGACACCCTGAGGGTCCAGTCCATTGGTAGGTTCGTCCAGCAGGAGGAGCCGTGGTTTCTCCATGATGGCCTGGGCGAGCCCCAAGCGTTGACGCATTCCCAGGGAGTATCTCCCTGCCGGGGTCTTGTTGGCTGGGTCCAGCCCCATGAGTTCCATAGTGGCATCAACTTCCGGAAGGCCGATGACCCCACGGATGGAGGCAAGCAGTTGCAGGTTGCGTCTTCCGGTCAGCTCGGGGATAAAGGAGGGATACTCCACAAGGACCCCGATCCCTGTCGGCAGCTGGGCATTCCTGACCGTCAGGTCTGTCCCAAGGATCGTGACCTTTCCTTTCGTGGGATGTGCCAGACCGCACATGATACGGAGCAATGTCGTCTTCCCTGCTCCGTTGGGACCAATGAATCCAAAGACTTCCCCTGCATCCAGGGTCATGCTGACATCATGCAGGACTTCATGCACTGTCTTGCGGGACCGATACTGCTTGCAGATCCCTGTTAGTTCACATACATGTTCCATGACATATCTCCTTTCATTACAGGTCTACATACCGTGCAGAGAAATATCCCAATGCTGACCATATCACGCAAAGAATGCCAAAGACGATGACAGATGCGGCAACGGGGAACGGATAGAGGGCTGCTGTTATTTTTGAGTCGGCCCATTGCCAGTGCTGTGTGAGTTGAAGCTGCGTCGAAAAGAAGAATCGGCCGCCTCCTGGCGAAAAACGGGTCACTCCACCTTGCAGACTCATGTCTACCATTAATATCCAGACAACCGGGATGAAAACGGCGACAGTTTGACGCCACCATATGGAGATCACGACGGACAGCAGGGCTATGCCACACAGGGCCGGTGCCAGGTACCCAATGAGGCCTGCGAAGAACAGGGGTGGGCTAAGTGGCATGTTTGGAAGAAAATGATAGGCACGGAAGCTATATACTTGGTTTATGGTGCTGGTCAGGAAGGGACTGAACGACGTGCTGGCCGGCAGAAAGAGAAGAGCAACCCCCAAACTGATGACAACTGCCGCTCCAACAAAGGCAACAGCCGCCAGAAACAAAGCTGGGATCAATGATACAAACCAGGTTGCCCGGTTGCGGGTACGGGAAACCAGCATGGGCAACCGGCCGGCGTGCTCGTCCCTCAGGAAAGCGTCGCCAACAAGGAACACGAATGTCGTAACCAGAATGATAATCATCATGATATCGGCGCACAGCATTTGGACAGGAACGTCCCAGATGTTTGCGGGAGCGGAAATGTAATACTTGGTGAGAAGGTACGAAATCCTATCCTTACGGTCAAGAACGACTGCCAGTGCCAGGAATGCATCAATCACCAGGACGAACAGCCATCGCTTGCTGGAAAACAACCGACTACACTGGTACCGCATCATGCAAAACATCGTCAGGGCCTCCTTGGAACAAGGTACAGTATCACGACCATCTCGTTCATCGCATTGCTCCTATGCATCTTCCTGCTTCCCGTAGGCAATGATGGCAACGGTGGCCGCTACCAGCAACCAGATCAAGAAATACATAAACCGACCCGACATGGTCCCCCTTTCCAGTGCCAGAATCCGAGATGGATTCCACTGCTGAGCACTTTCAGGTATCGTGACCATCGCGACAAAGATGGCGAGTGCGGGAACAATGCTGACGACAAAAGGAATCGGCACCCACACAGCCAGGAGCAGGGCAGTCGTCGAGTAGGCTGCGGCCGCCAGCAGGTCAACTCCTGCGAATTGGGCTGCAAACCACCATGGATGTGCAAGATACGAGGCATGATCGGCAGGGTTGATATTGGCGAACTCACTTGTGCTAACTGTGGGTGCTAGTCCTTTCATGTGCGCCGCTGCCACGGCGGCGACAGCCAGCGACATTGTCAGAAGCAGACAGATAGCGATCGCCATCCCAATACCTTTGGCAACAATATATCTTCGACGTGTCAACCCCCGCGTGAGCACAAAGGTGGCCCAGGACGTATGGCGGTCGATCGCAAAGGAATCTCCGACAGCCAGCCCGGTAATGATGGGAAGTTCCCATGGGAGATTTGCCATGAGAGCGATCATGAAGTCTGCTGGTGCCGATCCAGGATGAACGCGCGTTGTGTTTAGACTGATGATATATACGAGAATTGCTGCGAGTGCTGCTGCCAGGATCCAGAATCTTCTGCGTGACAGCAGCCGTCTTAGCTCTTCTGCAACCATATGGATGACTACCATTGTAACTCCTGTGATGTCCCCGGCGTCTCTACGTGTTTCACGTATTACTCCTTTCTTGCGGTGAAGTTGCCCCCATTACTGGGTCAAATGTCTTAACAAGCCAGAACGTTTCAGTCATTTCCTATCCTTCTACACGCATTTGCCTTACTCCCTCGCCTCTATAACGCAATGGGTTAGATTTTGCTGAAGGGGTATCCAGAAATAGTTCAGCGCTGCCGGGGTTTGGCAGCGCTGAAGGAGGAGGCAATATGCGTGAGGGAGTCAGGAGCGGGGTGGTCCTTCTTGATGGCCGTGGGCGGCGGCGTGTGGTGCAGGGGTGACGTGCCCACGAAGCAGGTGCTTGAGGAACAGGAAGACGCCAGGCGCGCGGTTGCGCAGGAAGGATTTCATCATCTCTCGTTCTCCTTCCCAGTGCTCGGTGGTGGCGACGATAGCGCGCATGGGCAGACGGGGCGACAGGACGATGCGGTCCATCAGGCGACCCATACGAGAGTCTGTGCCATGCCGGCGGTACCATCGGCGCAGCGCGTTGAAGGACAGGGCCATGAACGCGACCTCTCCCGCGTGGAAGCCAGGCTGGTCGAGGAAGGTCAGGCGCGTGTAGTCGATGGGTTCGACGACAGAGCCATCCTTGATGCTGACGTCGTACAGGACCGTGGAAGGATAGGGCGAGAAGACGCTCATACAGGCGTCGTCCGTGTGTGCCTGTGCGTTGAGCTTGGGGGTCAGCAGTGCCGTGGCGCGTGTTTCGCCGGGCAGCCCCACCATGTTGTAGGCAAAGATGCGAATGCCCGCAGCGTGGAGCCGCTCGTTCACCTGGACCAGGAGCTCGTTGCTCATCGTGCGGCCCAGTGACCGATGGCGCAGCGCTTCGTCGCCCGACTCGATGCCCAGGTAGACCTGCGTGCAACCCATGTCGGCCAGTAATTGGACAGTATCCTGGGTCAGCAGCTCGGCGCGGTGGTCGCAGGCGAACGGGAGGCCGACCTCGCGCTTGTACAGCTCTCCGAACCGGGCAAGCCAGTCGACGGAGATACCGAAGACGTTGTCTAGAAAGCGCAGCTCGCGCACCTCGGGGTACCAGGTCCGCAGCGCCTGGATGTAGGCGATGGCCCCCTCAGGCGTGCGTGACCGATGATAGTTCTTCGCATTGGGGTACAGGGAGCGGAAGGCGTGGTTGGTGCAATAGGTGCAGCTATAAGGACACCCGCGCGACAACATGCCGAGTGCAGTGTGTGTGCGAGTGGCAATGAGCCGACTGCGGTCGAACAAGCTGAAGTCGGGGATCGGCAGCTCGTCGAGGTTTGCTACCAGCGGGCCGACCGGTTCATGCCGAAGCTCCTGCCCATCGCGCCACCAGACGCCGGGAATACCTTGCGGAGTCCTGCTGGTGATCCAGGCGTCCACCAGCTGAGGTAGCGCCAGGTCGCCGTCGCCTTGGAGGACGGCATCCACACCCGCGACGCTCATGCAGCGTTCGGGCGCAAGCGAGGCATGATAGCCGCCCCAGACGATGGACGCGTGTACCGCATCCTTCGCCCAGCCGGTCCACTCGCTGACTGACGGGAAGGCGCTGGTGCGTACGGAGAATCCGATGATGTCAGGATGCGTCGCCGTCAGACGCGCGGCGAAATCCTCCCGCGTCGGTGGCTGGGTCACGTGCAGGAGGCTCGCCGTATGGCCGGCCTGCTTGAGCGTCGCGGAAAGGGCCGCCAGCCCTTCGGCATACCAACCCCCGCGGTCCACCCTCACTTTCTGTGGTTTGCTGTAGAGTCGTGTCGTCGTATAGTCAGGATAGACCAGTGTCACCCGCGCCATGTTCGTGCCTCCTCCATCCTTCTTGCCTGCCCCGTGCTGGGGTGGTGTCGTGTCAATGTCCTGTCACATATAGGACGCAGATGACACACATTCTTCTTATCAAGATATTCACATTGTCTTCACAAGTCAAGGCAAGACACGATCAGGAGCTACTCCTTCAGTGCGTCATTCCCGCGCATGCGAGAATCCAGCCCTGCTACCGTCTGCGGTTCCCCGCTGCCTCGAAACAGTGCTATATGCATCTGTTCGGCTCATTGCTGTAGCTGCAGGACCATTCGGCGACTCTCGACCATGATGGAGGATGTTCTCCGGCGGTCGGTGTGCAGGACGTGGAATCCGAGCCGCTCGTATAGCGCCTGGGCACGCGGGTTGTCGACGTCGACATCCAGCTCGACGCAGGAACACCCTGACGCGCGGGCCGTCTGGATGGATCTCGCGATGAGAGAGGAACCGATGCCAAGGGACTGCTGCAGCGGGTCCACACCAACGAAAGCAACGTACCAACTGCCAGGCAGGTTGCGCTGCAGCGCTCTGGCCACGACCACGCCACGCCAGGCAAGGAGCACGAGCGCGTGGGCTCCCAGCTGTCCAGTTGCTCGAGCCAGCCAAGTTGCGCTGCCATTCCTCGATGCCACACTGTATGCAGTGATAAGGCCGGCTGGGAGACCATCGTGGAGCGCGAGTTCTGTGTTGTGCCAGGAGAACATCCCGCCCGGAGCCCGGTAGAACTTCTCGACGACATCGAGAGGTGACAACTCGGCAGCAAGACCCGTGAACAGCCCGTCGAGGTCCCTGTGTGCGATGTCATATAGGAGAGGTGCAACGAACGGCGCGTCGTCTGGTATCGCGGGTCTGAAGGTCAGTCCCGGGGCGCTCATGGTCGACTCCTTTCTCACGTCTGCAGGCATGACCTCGCAGGTGGTGCCTCAGGGAATACGCAGGTCTCCGGCGGCTACCACGACCGTTTCGCCTGCGATGAGCACGCGGTCGCCCGCAAGGCGCACCTTCAGGATGCCCCCGCGTGAGGAAGCCTGGAAGGCAAGGAAGTCGGTCCTGCCGAGGACGTTGCTCCAGTAGGGTGTCAGGGCCGCGTGCGCAGACCCTGTGACTGGGTCCTCGAAGATGCCGTCGGCGGGCGCGAAAAAGCGGGACGTGAAATCATACGGCGCATCACCCGCTCCTGTGACGATGATACCGGGCAGGTCGATTGCCATCGTGGCTGTACGGTCGGGCGTCAGGGCCCGCACGGCGGCCGCCGACCCGAGGTCGAGCAGCCAATAGTCGTGATCGTTGACACCGCTCCAACGGGGTGCCGTTTTGATTCTCAGGGCGTCGAGGACCGCTTCGGGGACGGGCGCAGGCGTGGGAGGCAGTGATGGGAAGTCGAGCTCGATCCAGTCGCCCTGGTACCGGGCGGCAAGGTCGCCGCTCAGACTGTGGAAGTAGACCTCGTCGTCTGTCACGATACCAGCCTCGCGCAGCGCCCGGGCAGTAGCGAGGGTCCCGTGGCCGCATAGTGGCACTTCCACTGTCGGTGTGAACCATCGCAGACGCCAGGCGTCGTTCTCCCACAGGACGAACGCTGTCTCCGACAGATTCATCTCCCGTGCGATGGATGCCATGACCTCGTCCGTCAGCGGCTCCTGTAAGAGGCACACCGCTGCCGGATTCCCGGCAAATAGCTTGTCCGTAAACGCGTCGATGACGTAGTATTTCATAACAGTATTCTATGATGAGAAGCCTCGTCACGCAACGTCATTGTTCCTGAAACACAATAGCAATGCCTCTGTGAGGTTATCCTGGAGCCGTTGCTCAATTCGCCTGCGGCTCCAGTCTGCACTAACGAGCTTGTCCAGATATTCCGGACTGTCCATGCGTGTCTTGCTACTTGCCGTGACTCTTCTTGGCCTTCCTTGCCACAGAAAGTGCAATTGCTATAGCTTGTTTCTGAGGACGGCCAGCCTTGAGTTCAGTCTTGATGTTTTCCCCAACCGTCTTTTTACCGTACCCCTTCTTCAATGGCATGTCAAACCTCCTCTTCCGGCCCTTTGGCCAGAATGCCTGCAAACGCATCGATGACGCAGTATTTCATGGCAATATTCTATGCCGGGTCACTCGGCAAGGCAACAAGACATTGTTCTGCATGATCTCCTCTAAGCGCGCTGACGGCTCTGGTGACCGGGTTCCAGTCCACCGCTCTGGTTGAATGTACCCGTTGAGGCATGGTGTCTAAATGTAGATTTGCAGGTTCATCATGAAATACAGATGATTATTGGATGAATTTAGCAAAATGACTGTGCCAATATTCCAGACGTAGATTTCGGGATTCAATTGTACTCTTGACAGATAGCAGCTATTCTTGTCTTGGAGAAAATGTCATGAATAAGATGAAGTCTTGGGAACTGCTCAAAGATATATATGCCAGATTTATGAATGATGACCTGCTTTCAATAGGAGCCCAGGCAACTTTCTTTCTGCTTCTTTCCCTTTTCCCTTTTCTCATATTTGTAATTACACTTATTACCTATATGCCTATGATCAACTTTCAGGACAGTATTCAAGTCCTTGCCGCGTTTATGCCTGAAAATGCATATTTGATTCTGCGGGATATCGTCAATCAGACAATAGCCAATAGGAGTGTTGCCCTATTATCTTTTGGCATGTTGTCCGCATTGTGGTCGTCTGCCAGTGGCGTTACTTCTCTTATTCGGGGCATAAACAGGGCCTATGATCAGGAAGAAACACGTCGCTCTTGGAAGATAACAGCTGTTTCGCTATATTTTACACTTGAACTTGCCGTTGCGATTATATTCTCCTTGATTCTTATCGTTTTTGGTAAAATTCTGGGAACGCAAATCTTTCACTTCTTAGGTTTCTCGGATGTATCCCTAAAGGTTTGGAACTATGTTGGCTACATCATTGCTCTAATTACAACCATCCTTGTTTTCATATCCCTTTACTATAATACCCCAAACCGTCGATTAAAGTTCAGAGAGGTCATACCTGGAGCGGTAGTTGCTTCCGTCGGCTGGGTCATCGTTTCTATTGCCTTCTCCTATTATGTCGATAACTTGGGCAATTACTCGAAGGTATACGGAAGCCTTGGCGGTATCATTGCCTTGCTCATGTGGCTATATGTGAGTAGCATCATCATTTTGATGGGCGCTGAAATAAACGCTTCTCTCATGTTTTCAAAGATGGGACTCGAAAAACTAAAGCTCAGACGATTCTAAAATCACGGCCTCTTCCCCGTATCTGTCGAAGATAAACTGATAGGTCTCTCCGTAAGTTTCCGGGCACGAAATGCCAATGCTTCAATGTTTCACTCCAGGTTGAGGTGGACTGGGGCATTCAAGTGTTACCACTGTTGTACATCAAGGTCTTGCCATTTCGCCCAGAGGAGGACTGGATGAGCGTTTGCGGTGATGGCGGCATATTCGTTCAGGCAGCGCCTGCACGCTACCCCGCTTCCGCATCTGTTGTTTGGGTTCTTTCCATGTGCGACGAAGGGAAAAGTGTTTTGGCATTTCTGATCTTTCCCCTGCAAATTAGTCAAAACGTCGGTATCGCGTCATACTCGTAATGGAGGGTATGATCTCCGCTGCGACGCCGTACGGATATGGCGCGCTGACGGTGCTGGTGACCGGGTTCCTGTCCACGAATTTTGTTGAAAGCACGTGTTGGAGGCGCATAGCATGAATACGAACGGATTGGTCAGGTTTATCGTTGTCGGCATGGTGCTTCTTCTTTGCATCTCTGTTGGCGCATATTTTTTGTTTCGGCCTAGTGGAAGGGCCGTAATTAGCGTACCTGTCGGTGATGACATGGCCACGCAGATCAAGAAAGGGACAACCATATACACAACAGCGAATGTCCCTGCTTTCGTCCTGAATGGAATGGACGCAGTCACTACGGATTTTTCAGCTACGGTAAAGGTCATAAATGTTCTGGACACGAGAACTATCAGAGTGGAGATACTCTCTCCTGTCTCGTTCAGCCACCAGGGGCCTGGAAATATGGGGTATCTCTATCTCTGTGTACCGCTCTCAACCAAGGCAGACCAGCTTGCCGATGGGAGCGAAGCGTTTGGCGGTAATGGGTATCCCCAGATTATCGCGGGGCAGGAATATAGCATTTCCGGAGTTCTCCAACCTTATTGGCTGGATTATCCGCGTGTTTACATTCCTAGTGCGGTTGAGTTTAAGCGGGCGCCTGTTTCGCTAGAAGGTCCGCAGATCAACATGATGGGGGAAATCAGCACAACAAGATATGATGTAGTTCCGCTCTCGTGGAATGTCGGGTGGAACACACTGCAGGCATCTGAATCGCCCGTTGTCTATATGAGCGATATCAATAACAGGGGTCCGCTATGCTGGCAACCTGGTCCACCTGTTCGAGTCGTTCAACAATGGAGCTACCTAAGCAAGAAACCTCTTATAACAACGATATCCAAGGATGTGAATCTTCTGACTCCTGCTGAGGGAATGCAGTATTTATCGACCAAAGATGGGGAAATCAAACGATGGTATGCTTCAGATGAGAATGCTTTTGTAGCCGTTCCACTTGAATTGGACGCTCTGCCGCCATATAAAACGCTGGATGGCAAGACTCTTACCATAACGGAGCAAAGCATTTCTTCTGGTTCAAAGGCACAAACACTGACGGTTGCCGTTCCTTCCGATCTGACGCAGATAGTTGTGGTGTATGGAAGCGGTAGCATTACAAATGGTTTTATTCTTGTTGAGGCAGCAGACAAAGGGATGAGCAATATGTCTGATGGCATATGGCTTCTTCGGATAAGCGATGGGAAGGCGACGTGGATACGATGTGGCAACAGGGATGCATTTACCGAAGGTTTCATCTCGGATCAGGAAGCAAGCTTTGCCCGTGTTGGATCCCTCCTCTACTTTACTCATAGTCATAACGGACAAATTGGCTGCGTCGATACGGCAGCGACCTTACCCTCAATAACATTGCCAGAGAAAATTAATATACTGCTCCCCCAATTTTACAGTAAAGGTCCAACAAATGAACAAACTGTAGGACCCCTTCAGGCACAGCTGGCAAGCGACAATGGTACGTTGATCATTGAGTATCCCGATACCAACTGGGACTCTCTGTATTATGCTGTAGATGCGTCCGGAACGGTTCTTGGAAACTTGCATGTAGACAAGACTTCGATAACAAGTTTTGATGCAAAGGGAAAGCAAGGTTCCTCCATTAGTACACCAGGGAGTATTTCTTTCCCTTCCCCCGATCTTTTCGAATAAGCTGTTTATTGAAAACACGTGTTGGAGGCGCAGAATGAACAAGAGATTTCTAATTGCTACTGGGATTGTTTTACTGGTTGTAGTTGTTTTCGTCGCAGGGTTCTTCTTCTGGAATTTTATGAATCCAAACACGATCAAAAAGGATGAAAGAACTGAGGTAACTGCTCTTGTTGAGAGCTTCGGCTCAAAATTGAAGGAAGTTCGTCTATCCGATCCCGAGGAAATGGTTTCTCAAGAAATAAAACAAGTCTATACCCCCTTTGTAAGTTCTAACCTTCTATTGGATTTGATAAACGATCCATCTAAAGCGCCTGGAGGAGATGTCTCAAGCCCATGGCCTGAAAAAATCGAAATCATTTCTATGGAAAAGTTAGATTCCCATACGATACAGGTAAAAGGAAAAATCATCCTTATGACGAGTGTGGAAATGGCCCAAGGCGGCAATGCAGGAGAAACCCCAATAATGCTTTGGGTGAGGAACACTAACGCTAATGGCGCATGGCTTATAGACCAACTTTCGTATGGCGAATATGCCTTCTATGACAGCAAAGAGTTGAGCGCAATGCTGAAGAGGACGTTCCCTAGTATGACCACGATTGGGGAAAGGGGAGAGCCCTCTATCGCCCAGACCATTGATATTAACGGCGATTCTATTCCTGAAGCTCTTGTCGATTTGCAAACAGGTGGAGCTTATACGGAAGACTACGCTATTTGCCAGTTAGAAAATGGAAAGCTTAATGTTGCAAATTTCAAAGATAAGAATGCATTGTTTTCCCAAATGTTCTTCGGCAAAGGTGCTTCTGTCCAGCATGAAGTGAAGTTGAGTTTTGCAGATGATGGGAAAGGCAATCACGTCATCTACCAATACACAATCGACAAGAGTGCTTCAGATCCGGCAGTGATCGACAATATCTCCGTCGAAGCCTATAGATGGAACGCGGCAACAAAGTTGTACGAGTATAGCGAAGGTCTTTCTCTGGCATTTGAGAAGGAAGAAGAGAGACTCCTCATCCCAAGGACCGTTGCCTTTTCGTCACTGAAACTCAAAGAAATGGAAAGTCGATTCTCTGCAATTTCCGCTGTTGCGGCCTGTAACGGGAAAGTCGCCTATTCAACCGGAACGGGCAAGATAATCGTAAACGCCTTTGGGGCTGCAAATACTAAGCATCTCGTAATCTATGATGCCAAGAGTGGAAAACTGGAATACTCAACCGTCATAGATAGGGATTGGGCAAGAATTCTGGACGTGCAGATAAATGACAGTTGGGTGCTTCTTCAGGTGATGGAAGACCCGGGCGAGATCCCCTCTGAGTGTTTTGCGGTCAATAGAAAGGGCAATAAATTCATCAAATTGCTTCCCAATTACAGTTGGGGTGGAGATACTTCCCCCACAACCACTGTTTTCACGGTGTTCAATCAAACCCTTCTTCAAGGCGACTATGCTTATCTCGTCATAAAGAGCGAAGAGATGGCGGTTAGTGGCAATTCTACGATCTTTCGTGATGGAGGTGGAGGAACAAGGTTCATCCGAGTTAACCTAAACGACGGAAAACAACAGAATGTCTTCACTAGTCCTCTGCAAGGTTTTGGAATATCGCAGTTGTGGGCGCTTGATGGGGCTTCTGTTGCGTTCGGTGCGTCAGAAAGAATGGCTAGTGGTGATATGAAAGATCAGGTGTATTTCTATGGCCCATCGACCACCACTGTTAGGCCGATCGTTATTGATCAATGGAAAGACTCATCAGACCCGAGATATATTGGTACCTATACCATCACGCCAGATAGTAAAATAGTTTATGCTTCCAATAAGAGGATTGTGATTGCCCCTGTAGCAATGCCAAGCGCTTCTGCCGAAGTCGGGATAGCCGCATCCAATGACTATATCTCTGACTATATTGTTGCTTCCGATGGCTATCTTGTTGCGAGACTCGATAGTGGAGACATTTTCGTACTGAATAGGGCAACGAATCAAAGAACAATGATCACAGGCGCCAACGTGGAAAGTCAGATTGCTCTTCATGATGGTGAGCTCACCTTCATCAGGCACAAGAAGAACGCCAACGACAGTGTCGTGTACCTGGATTTGACGGAAAGCGGACTTGGCTTCTGAGTAAAAACAAGTCAGGCACAAGCCTGGTTGATGAGACTTGTGCCTGTGCAATGAATACCGAGAGATGCTTTCGGCCTATCTAGTGTCCCTTCCCCGCGATCATCTCCAATGCATGAGGGAGCAAAGGAATGAGGACGTCCATGCCGTCCTGAACAGCCTTGAGGCTGCCGGGGAGGTTGACGATGAGGGTGGTGGCTCGCAGGCCGGCTTCGGCGCGGGACAGGCAGGCGGTCGGAACGCCCTTGTTGAGGCCGTAGAGACGGATGGCTTCGCTGATGCCGGGTGCACGGCGGTCGACGACGGATAGGGTTGCCTCAGGGGTGACGTCGCGGGGAGAGAAGCCCGTGCCGCCCGTGGTGATGATGGCGTTCACGTGGCGTTCCATGGACCACTGCTCAAGGATTCCGGCGATTTCCACCTGCTCGTCGGGGACGATCGTTGTTTCCTCGATGGTCCAGCCGGCATCCGTGAGACGCTTTACAATAGCGGGTCCGCTCTCGTCGACGCGGCTCCCGGCGGCGCAACTGTCACTGACGGTCAGAACTGCTGCTTTCATGGGGTTCCTCCTTTGCTGATGATGCTGATGATGTCGCCGGCCTCAATTGTGCCGGGTGTGATGACGCGGGTGAAGATGCCCTCGCGGGGCATGACACAGTCGCCGACCAGCTTGCGGATCTCACAGCCGAGGTGGCACTCCTTGCCGATCTGCGTGACCTCCATCATGACGGCGGTGCCGATCTTGAGACGTGTCCCGATTGGCAGGGTCAGCAGATCGAGGCCTTGTGTCGTGATATTCTCGGCGAAGTCGCCGGGCTGCAGCACCAGGCCGTGGCCCTGCATCTTATCGATACTCTCCTGCGCCAGAAGGCTGAGTTGACGGTGCCAGTCGCCTGCGTGGGCATCACCCTGCATGCCCAGCATGCTAATAGTGACAGGACCTTGCAGCGGGTGCTTGCGTGTGCCCTTCTGCTCAGAGATGTTGACCGAGACCACGACGCGGTCGTTCATGCACCCTCCCACGTTCCGGACTGGCCGCCGCTCTTGCGGATGAGGCGCAGGTCGGTAATACGGATACCCCGTTCCACAGCCTTGCACATGTCGTAGACGGTGAGTGCGGCGGTGGAGGCGGCGACCAGGGCTTCCATCTCGACACCGGTCTCGGCCTTGGTGCGGGCGGTCGCTTCGATGTCAACAGCGTGGTCAGTCTCGTTGAGTGTCAGTGTCACGCCGATAAACGTCATGTTGATCTGGTGACAGAGGGGGATCAGCTCCCACGTGCGTTTGGCCGCCTGGATGCCGGCAACCTGTGCAACCGTCACGACGTCGCCCTTCTTGAGGTTGCCCGCCTTGACTAGCTCGAAGGTGGCTGGCGCCAGCAGGACGCGGCAGCGGGCGACGGCCTCACGGACTGTCTCCAGCTTACCGCCGACGTCTACCATGCGCGCGTTGCCCTTGTCGTCCAGATGTGTCAGCTCATCACTTCCCATGCTATCCTCCTATGCTTCCCATGGCGCGGCCGTAGTCACTGGCCGTTGCCGGCATGCACTCGGGTTTCTGCTGCATCGCCCATACAAGCAGTGCACGCAGCGCCTCCTCGTTGACGACGGGGCGCAGGGCGGGCTTGATGTCAATCTCGTCGGCGCCGAACAGGCACAGCCGCAGATGGCCGTCGGCGACCAGGCGCAGACGGTTGCACGTGCGACAGAAATGCTCGGTCACGGGCGCGATGATGGCCACTGTCCCGGGCGCCCCCGGGATACGGCGATACTCCTGCGCGGGACCGTTGCCTCGTGGCTTGTCGGCCGGCTCAAGAGGGGCCAGTGCTTCCAGCTTGCGTCGAAGCTCGGCGGCGGGTACCAGGCAGTTGTCCTCACCGAGTGGGCCGATGGGCATGTATTCGATGAAGCGGACCTCGACGGGCAGGCGCCTGGTGAGGTCGAGGTACGGCGCCAGGTCGTCGTTGACGCCACGCAGGACGACGACGTTGAGTTTGATGGGGCTGAACCCTGTGTCGACGGCCGCTTTGAGGCCGGCAAGGGCGGTGTCCAGCGAGCTGAGAAGCGTAAGGTGGGCGTAGACGGCCGGATCCAGCGAGGGCAGGCCGATATTGACACGTTTCAGTCCGGCGGCTTTCAGCTGGCCGGCAAACTGAGGCAGCAGGATACCGTTGGTGGTGAGCGAGAGGTCCTGCAGGCCGGGGACGGCCAGCAGCATGCGCACCAGATCCACAATGCCGGGGCGGTGCAGTGGTTCGCCACCGGTGAGGCGCACCTTGACGATACCTTCAGAGACGGCGACGCGCATGAACGCGACGATCTCCTCGAAGCGCAGGATGTCCTCGTGCTCCAGCATGGGCACACCGTCTTCCGGCATGCAGTACCGGCATCTCAGGTTGCAACGGTCGGTGACGGAGATGCGGATGTAGTCTATGGTACGTCCAAAACGGTCAGTCATCAGTGGTCCTCCGGAAGGTCGGTGAGCTGTACGTGAACGGTCTGGCCCGCTTCGACGACGGGCGTCTCCTCGGGGAGGACGGCGATGCCTGTCGCAAGTGCCATGGACGTGAGAATACCGGACCCCTGGGAACCGGTCAGTGCGGCGTGGAGGGCTCCGTCGCGTTCCTGCAGGCGGACCCGCACGAAGTGGGCGCGTCCAGCGTCGGCGCCCTTGGCATATCGTTCGTCGAGGATGGTGGTACGGACGGGACGGTACAGCAGGGCATGGCCCATCATGCGGCGCACCAGCGGGCGCACGTACTCTTCGGCACAGACCATGGAGGAGACGGGGTTGCCGGGCAGCCCGACAATACGTTTAGAACCCATGGTCCAGAACGCCATCGGCTTGCCGGGCTTCTGCTTGACGCGCCAGAAGACCAGTTTTGCGCCCATCTCCTGCAGGACGTCCTTGACGAAGTCGTAGTCGCCGACCGAGACGCCGCCGTTGGTGAGGACGACGTCAGTCTGGACAAGCGCTTGCTCGAGCGCCGACCTCACGGCCTTACGCGTGTCGGGCACGCGGGCGAAGACGACTGGTTCTGCCCCCATCGCGGCGACCTGTGCACGCAGCGAGTGTGCGTTGGCATCGCGGATCTGTCCGGGTCCAGGCACCTGAGCGGTATCGACCAGCTCGCTGCCTGTGGTCAGGACGGCAACACGGGCACGGGGGTAAACGGTGACGGTGGCATGACCGGCTGCAGCGCAGACGCCGACTTCGCCAGGACGCAGGACAGTGCCGGCTGTCAGGACGGTGGCGCCGTCCTTCATGTCTTCGCCTGCCCGGCGTACGTTGACGGCGTTCTTGAGGGCCAGGAGGATCAGGACGTCGTTGCCTTCCGTGCGGGTCACCTCGACGTGGACGACGGTGTCGGCGCCATCCGGGAGGGGAGCGCCCGTCATGATACGGATGGCGGTGCCAGGGCGGACCGGCTGCGTAGCGACACTGCCCGCAGGGACGTCCTCCAGGATGTGCAGGCGGACAGGCGTGGCCTCGGATGCCTGCTGAATGTCGGCAGCCTGGACGGCGAACCCATCCATGGCGGAGTTGGCGAAGGGGGGCACGTTTCCGTGCGCAATCACATCCTCCGCAAGTACCAGGCCGGCAGCCTCGTCAAGCGGCATGGTGACCGGTGTCAGCGGTGTTGCATGGTCCAGTATTGCCTTCAACGCTTCCTCGATGCTCAGCATCATTCCTCCAGTGGCAGATGTTACAACAATGGGGATGTCCCCTCTTACACAAGCAGCTCGCCCGCAGCGAATCGGCGGGTCTGCTCATCGCGGGGATTGGTGAAGAAGTCATCGCGCGGCGCCTGTTCTATGATACGCCCCTGGTGAAGGAACGCCACCTGGTCGGCGACGCGACGGGCTTCGAAGATGTCCTGCGTCACGACAACGGCTGTCATGCCCAGGTCGTCCCTCATGTGCATCAACAGGTCTTCGAGCAGCTTCGTGCCATAGGGGTCCAGGCTGGCGGATGGTTCGTCGAGGAAGAGGAGGCGTGGCTGCAGGGCCAGGGCCCGCGCTACCGAGAGACGGGCCGCTTCCCCGCCGGAAAGCGACGAAGCATGCTGACGGGCGCGATCGGAGATGCCGGTCTCGCGCAGGGCGGCCATGGACCGCTCCTCTGCCTCGGCACGGCTCACGCCGCGCAGCTGCAGCCCGTACGTCACGTTGCTGAGGACCGAGCTGCTGAAGATCGCCGGGTGTTGAAACGCGAGCAGCATCTGTCGCCGTAGCGGCAGGAAGTGTCCATCCTGGGAAGGACTCCTGGTCGACGTGCCATACGCGACGGTCGACGCGCCCGGGACAACGCCGTCGTAGGCGACAGTGCCTTCGTCGGCGGGCTCCAGCAGTCCAAGGATGCGCAGGAGGGTGGTCTTGCCGGCGCCGTTTGTGCCGAGGATGACGGTAATGCTGCCTGCGAGGATGTTGAGATCGATGTCCCGGAGGACCTCCCGGGCACCAAAGCGCTTGCGCACACCTCTGACCGTGATGAGGTCAGTTGATGTGACGGACATTGCCGACCTCCGACGTGCCCTCACCCAGACGGGAGAGGACCACATTGACCAGGAACGAGACGAGGAGCAGGATGATGCCCAGTGCAATGGCTCGGTCGAAGCTGCCCTGACGGGTCTCGAGGACGAGTGCCGTGGTCAGCGTGCGGGTCGCTCCCTGGATGTTGCCGCCCACCAGCATGGCTGCCCCGACCTCGCTAATGGCGTTGCCAAACGCCGTGATGACGGCACCGAGGATGGCCAGGCGTGCCTCGCGGAGCAGAGCGATGGACGCCTGTGCGCGTGTCGCGCCGAGCGTGAGCGCGAGGTCGAAGACGCCCTTGTCGGCGCCGCGCAGTCCAAGGACCGAAAGGCCGACGATGACTGGGAGAGCCAGCGTGATCTGGGCGATCACCATCGCCGTTGGCGTGTAGAGCAGTCCCAACGGCCCAAGAGGGCCGCTGCGGGACAACAGGAGGTACACGAGGAGGCCTGCCACCACGGGTGGAAACCCCATCAGGGTGTAGACGACGTTCATGACGCCCTGTTTGCCCCGGAAGTGGGAGAATGCGAGCAGGATGCCGAGGGGGAACCCTGCGAGCGCTGACCAGAACAGGGCGCTCATGGTGACGCGGAGGGACGTTCCCAGGGCTTCGTACGTTCCGGGGTCCAGGGAGACGATGAGCCGAACGGCCTGAACGAAGCCCCGGCCGATATCACCCATCGTCGTCTCTCCGGGTCGTTTGCATGCTACTTGTGGACTTCGAGTCGGTAGACGTACTTCAGAGTATTCACCAGGAAGGTACCCTTCGTGGTCATGAGAGCCATGAAGCCGTCGTCGGTCGAGAGTGTTGCGTCATTCTTGAGATAGACGACGATGATCTTCGTACCCGTGAGCGCGTTGTAGATGTCGTCATAGTCCAGCGTCACGTGGCTGCCGTCCGTGGCTGTGGCGACGACGGTCAGGTGCCTGGCGGCTGTAAGATCGGGCGAGATGACCTTCAGGATATCGATGAGCTGGACGCCGCCGTACAGGACCGGCGTAAGCGACTGGTTGTTCTGCGGGTAGATCTTGACCGTCGTCATGGGGAACCTGCGGACGTCGTTCAGACGATAGGTGACCGCCTTTCCGCTCGGGAGCACGATGTCGAGGCTGCGCGTAGCTTTCCACTCGGTGGAATCCGGGTAGAAGAGAGTCTGCCCGTATTGCTCTACGCCGAAGCTCTTGATGAGTTCCTGCCCGGGCAGGCCGGTCATGAAATCAGCAAATCGAATAGCAAGGTCGACCTTGACCGTTGGGTACTTGGCGGGGTTCACGGGCATGAGGCCGTAGGGATTGAGCAGTCCCTGGGACCCCTGGACGAGGATCGGCAGGTTGATCTTGCCACCGTTCTGATAGGCGAGATACGTGGCGCGATCGGTCAGCGTGTATGCCTGTTTCTGGTCGGTCATCATGAGGACTTCACCCATGCCCTGTCCGGCGCTGAGATACCAGGACTTGCCGGCAGGCGTGATGCCCGCTGCCTTCCAGATGTCGAGCTCCTTGGTGTTGGTGCCCGACTTGTCGCCACGGCTGATGAAGGTCGAGCCGGAGGCAGCGAGCTTCGTGAACGCAGCGGTCGCGTCGGTCATGCCCTTGATCTTCGCAGGGTCACTGGCCGGCCCTACGATAATGAAGTCGTTGTACATGACGTCTTTGCGGAAGAGACCGAAGCCGTCGGCCATGAACAGGTCTTCCTGGGCACGCGCATGCACGAGCAGGACGTCGGCGTCGCCGTTGCGCCCAGTCGTGATAGCCTGGCCGGTACCGACCGAGATGATCTTGACCTTGACGTGGTTGGCCTTCTCGAAAATGGGGATCAGGAAAGTCAGGAGTCCAGAGTCGAAGGTGGAGGTCGTCGTAGCAAGGATCATCGACTGTGTCTCGGGTGCCTTGTAGTCCAGGATAGCGGGGAAGTAGGCGGCAGTCTGAGCACGGGTGATGGCGGCGGTCGGCTTGGTTACATCAGTGACCATGCCTTCCTGTACGCAGGCGGCAGCGGCTGTGCATGCCCATTGCGAAAGGTCCTCCGAGCCTGCGACCTTGTCCAGAACCGTGTGCGTCGCCATGCCGCGGATCTCAAAGCCCATACGCTGTGCAACGATGGCCATCGACTCCTCGCGGGTGATGTTGGCTGTCGGGTGGAAGGTCCCGTCCGGGTACCCGGTGACCCAGCCCTTAGCGATGGCGGCGTAGACAAGAGGAGCAGCCCAGTTGCTCGTAGGCAAGTCCTTGAACGTCTTGGTGGGCGATTGTACAGGATCGAGACCAGCGGAACGTGCGAGTGCCACGATGAACTCGGCACGGGTGACCGGGGCGTTGGGACGGAACGTCCCATCCGGGTAACCCTTCATGAACCCTTTGGCGACAATCAGCTCGATAATGGCCTGATCGGGACGTCCGGCGATGTCGGACAGTGATGCGGCGCGTGCAGGGGGGGCGGACGCCATGGACAGAAACGCGAGAATGAGTACCGTCGCAAGGACGCGACGGACCAGCAGACGTGACAGACCTCTATTCATTGTTTCTCCTTTCCACAATGGGAGGCACGGCCGTTTCCCGCCGTACCCTGCCGGCTGTACGCCATGGCTTGTGCCGAAGGCCGGACAGCTCGAAGAATTATCCTCTGCAGCTGCAGAGAATAATAGTATAGACGGTGGCACCTGTATGGCAAGAAGTCGAAGCGGACGCCTTCCTCTGCTCCGTCATTCCCCCCGAGTCCTTTTGTTCAAGACCCCCGAGTATTTCTTTTCAATGCCCCCGAGCATGTTAGTCCAATGCGAGGGGTGTTTCTGAGGGGTGCTCCTCACGAGTATTTCTTTGCAATACGAGTGGTGTTCCTCGGCGTATGCGGGAATCCAGCGGTGTCCAGGCCGGTGAGTTCCCGTCTTCATTGACCTTTGGGCCGTTTGGCGGTATACCCAACACATCTGCCTCTGTGTGGGTTGAGCATGTGGCCCGCCGGCGGCGCAGGAGGAAAATGATGACGAGGCGACTGCAATGGTGTCTGAGGATCGTGGTGGCGGTGGCTCTGGTGCTGGTGTGCGGGTTGCCGGGGAAGCCCGCACGCGGCGCACTGAACCTGCCCACGATCGACGCCGCCTTTCTGGCCCGTGTCGGGTCATCGCCATCGTCACAGGACGTCATCGTCCGCATGCAAGGTCTTCCGCTGGTCGGCAGAGTCCAGGACGCGGGAGCGGAGGGGTGGCTGGACACTGCGGCCGCGCATGCATCAGAGGCAGCGATCTCACAGGAGCAGAATGCGTTCCTGTCCTCGGTGACGGCGCAAGGTGTCACGTATACGGTCAAGCAGCGACTGAGCGTGACGTTCAACGGTCTCGCACTGAGCCTTGCGGGGTCCGACCTCGCGGTGGTTGCGGGGACGAGCCATGTCTCGTTTGTCTACGAATCCCGGCAGGCGCAGGTCCTTGACGATGACACAAATGCCGCCATGGGAGTAAATCAGGCGTTGTGGAACAGTACGTCGGCGAGTGGAAGGAAACTCGACGGAACCGGCACGGCCATTGGCATTATCGACACCGGTATCGACTACACGCATCCGGACCTCGGCGGAGCAAAGTTCCCCAATGCAAAGGTGGTGGGAGGCTACGACTTCGCTGACGACGACGCGAACCCCATGGACATACAGGGCCACGGCACACACGTCGCGGGCATCGCCGCTGCGGATGGCAAGGTGCAGGGTGTCGCGCCAAAGGCGAAGCTCTACGCCTATAAAGTCTTCAGCGACCAGGGAGGAGGAGCCGCCGATGGAGACATCATCGCTGCACTTGACCGCTCCGTGCGCGACCACTGCACAGTGGTCAATATGTCCCTGGGTACGTCCGGGGGGACGGCTGATACGCCCGAGAACGAGGCCATCAACAACGCGGTCAAGGCGGGTGTCGTGGTCGTCGCAGCGACGGGCAACTCCGGTCCGCGCAACCCTTTGACCAACTGGCCCCTGGGTTCGCCGGCGACGGCGCTCAATGTCATCGCGGTAGCCGCCTCCAACGACGGCCCCTATCCAGTAGTGGAGGTCGTGACGCCGACCGGAACGGGACTGGACAATATCATGGGTAGTTATGCCGACATCGCTCCGGAGTTCAAGGAAGGCTCCACATATAGCATCGTGGACGCCGGGTATGGCTCGAAGACCGATTTTGCTGCTGTGAACGTCCAGGGCAAGGTCGCACTTGTCGAACGAGGGCCCATCGGGACCGGCGGGATCTACTTCCGCGACAAGGTTCTCAATGCTCAGGCTGCGGGAGCCGCTGGTGTCATCATCTACAACCACAGCCCCGGAGTCCTTGGTATGACGCTCAAGGTGGCGGTGGGCGACGAGAGTAAGAACTACGTACCCTGCATCGGCATTACGCAGGACGCAGGATTGGACCTGAAGAAGCTCACGACGAGAGGGCTTGTCGTCCGGTTTCAAACACGGAGCAGCCTGGGGACGCTTGCAGACTTCAGTTCGATGGGCCCTACCGAGGACTTTCACTTCAAGCCGGAGGTCTCTGCCCCCGGCGTCACGGTGAACTCGACATTTCCAGGTGGCGAGTATGCCAAGCTGGACGGCACGTCGATGGCCTCGCCTGCGGTGGCCGGAGCCGTCGCATTGATCAAGGCGGCTCATCCGGACTGGACACCGGAGACGGTCAAAATGGCGCTGATGAACACGTCCGATGTCCTGCGCAACTGGCAGAACGACGAGGTCATCACGTGGACACTGCAGGGAGCCGGCCGGGTCAACGTACCAGCTGCCATCGACGCTCCGGCCGTGGCCGAGATAGCCGCGTCCGACGGCACAACGACGTTCCAGACAGGCGCCGTCCTTATCGACGATGACAGTATTGCGACCGCGACGACGATCAAGCTCCGCAGTCTTTCGGACCACAGTGTGACCTTCTCGCCTTCGTTCAATTGGACGATGGATGCGCAGGCAGGCGTGGCGGTGACCATCACTCCGTCACCCGTAATCGTCGTTCCCGGCGGAACGGCACAGGTGAGCGTGACCACGACCGTGAACCCGGCTGCCGTGGGGGACGGGCCGCACGAGGGGATGATCACCTTGCAGTCGACCAGCGGAACTTTGCACGTGCCCTACATCTACTGGCGCGCGGGCGTTGAGGTCCCTGAACAGCTGAGCGGGATGCAGACGAGCACGGCAACCCTTGAAGCGCCCAGTGGCACGATGGACGTCCGGTTCAACATCGGGTATGGCGGCGTGCGACCTGCCGTCGAGGCAGGAGACGAGCCGCAGGGTTCCAGCTTTGCCTCGCAGGTCGTGGCAACGGTCACGGGCATAGATGGCGCGGCGACCCTTGGGACCGTGTACCGTAGGTCGCTGTTGCTCGTGGGTGACCACGAGTTTTCCTGGGACGGTCGAGACGTTCACGGCAACTTCTTCCTGACCGACGGAGACTATCTCCTGAGGACGTCGGTCGTCGAGAGCAACAACGACCCGGCCAACCTGAAGATCTCGGAGGCAGCACATCAGTCGGTGCCCATTCATATCACGGGCATGGCAGGTGTTCCCGCGCTGAGTCTGAGTATCATGGGTGGGAGTCTGCGTGAGGGCGAAGACATGACGGTCAGCCTGAGCGCCGACACGACAACGAGTATTGCAGGCATAGCGGCTGTCGTGCAATTCGAACCGTACTACCTTTCGGTGAAGTCAGTGCGGGAGGGAGACTTCCTGAACCAGGGGGGAACAACCCCGTCGAGCTTTGCCTCCACTGTTGACGCCTTGGCGGGCAGCGTTGCAGTCAAAGGCGCGACAGGGACGGCCCAGGTCCAGGGAAGCGGCAGTGTGTGTACGGTCACATTTACCGTCGTACACAGCGGTTCTACAGAACTGTGGATTGGAAACCCTCTGGCGACCAACGGCAGTGGGACGACAGAGATGATCGCCCGGTCGCTGGCCATCACGTTGCGTTCCGGAGGCAACGTCTGGGACATCGATGGCAACAAGCGTGTGGACCTGGCCGACATGGTCGCTCTTGCCCGCGCGTACGGCTCGAAGGCCGGGGATAAGCGGTATGACAACATGGCAGACCTCAACGGCGATGGACGCGTCGACGACGCCGACCTGCAGATCCTGCGCCAGCACTATGGCGACGTCTACCCCTAGGAGGCGGCAATGAAGAAAACGATTCGCTTGCTGTGCGTGATTGCACTCCTTGGAGCGTTGTTGACGCCCGGCACGGGAACGGCGACGGGCGCTGTTGCGTTGACCGAGGTCGACACGATCGGCGTGATGCCCTCTGACTATGTCGGGACGTTGACCATCGAGAGTGTCAACACGGTCGAGAAGGATTATCCGTCGGCACAGGCATTCCCGTCGCAGGGCGTGGCTGTTCTGCCGAATGGGGACGTCGTCGTGTGTGACACTGGGTACGGCCGCATCCACGTTCTCTCGGCTGACCTTGTCCACAAGCGCGTCATCGGGTCGTTGGGGAGCGGGCGCGGGCAGCTTCAGTACCCGGCCGATGTAGCTGTGGACAGTGCCGGCAACATTTATGTCGCTGACTTTTTCGGCAACAAGGTTGTCAAGTACGGCGCCGACGGCTCGGTCGTGATGGAGTTCGGCTCGGAAGGCAAGGCAGCCGGCCAGTTCGAGGGACCGGCCGGCATCGCCGTGACGCCGGACGGCAGCATCTGGGTCGCAGACCAGTTGAACGACCGCCTGGAGCAGTTCACGGCGACAGGCACCTACGTAACAACCGTGACAGGCATCTCCCGTCCCGCCGGCATGACCTCGGCGGGTCTCTTCTCCTATGTCGTTTCCAGTGGCGACAGCGCCGTTTACCGGTTGAGCGGAACGACGGCTGTGCGTGTTTTTGCGGCGCCTGGAGATGCGGAGAATCTCATCACCAGCGCTGCTGACCTCGCAGTGGACACAAAGGGCAGCATCTACGTGGCAGACCGCGGCACGGGTGAACTGACGGTCCCAGCCGTCAAGGTCTTCTCCGGCAGCGGGCAGTACCAGCACAGTTTTGGACAGTATCCGGCCGACATGACCGACATCCAGGACGGCGAAGTGCTCAGTCCCGGCGGTGTCGCCGTTGCACCTGACGGCATGGTCTACGTCATGAACAGCGGGTTCTTCCGCGACGCGACCAATCCCTTTGGTAGCGGCTACCACGCGAAACTTATTGAGTATGCTCCTGACGGCAGCGTGGTGGCTGTCCAGGACTATGCCATCGACCTCCGAGGTCGGCTCAACAATCCCCAGGACGTTGCAGTGGACGGCAAGGGTCAGCTGTGGGTAGCATGCAGCTCGCCCGCGGTCTCCGCAGACGGGCAGACGATCGAGTGGAACCGCGGGTACGTGGACGCCCTGGACCGCAGCGGCAATGAGCTGTTCACTGTCATGCGTGCAGGTTCCCGTTCGATGCAGCTGGTGGAATCCGTCGCGGCAAGCGGTGCAGGACTAGTGTACGTCGCGGCGCAGGATGCCAGGGGAGGATTCATCGCTGTCTATGATGAAGCCGGCAACTATGTCAGGACTATTGCCGCCGGCAAGGTTGACGGGCCGGGCGATCTCGAGGTGGCAAGCGATGGGACGCTGTGGGCCTGCAACCAGGGCGACGCATCTGTCGTCCATCTGGCGGCTGACGGCACCGAACTGGGCCGTTTCACGACTGCCGGTATGCCCGGCGGGCTGACCGTTCTTCCTGGCGGAGACCTGCTCGTCTGCCTCTGGGGTGAGTCTTCTGAAGTTCAGCAGGTGGTTCGCTATGGCTCCACGGGGGTCGTCATCCGGGTGTTCGGAGCAGCGGGCGGTGGTCGCGGCCCCGGCCAGATGTACTATCCTCACGATGCGATGCTGCTGCCCGACGGCCTTATCCTGGTAAGCGATGCCGAGAACGGGCGCTTCGTCGCGTTCCATCAGGACGGATCGGTGGCCTGGACGACGGCCAGGTCCTGGTATCTGCCGGGCAGGATGACGTGGTCGGCGCAGGGCACCCTCTATGTGACCGACGGCTTTCATAACGTGATCCGGGAGTTCAGCTATGGACAACCGGGGGCGTCGCAGGATGCCGGCGTGACCGTCCGGCTGGACACCGTGGAGCGCTTGGTCTCGGCTGGAACGACGACCCGCCTTGAGGTGAGTCTTCGCAACCGGGGTTCCCGGACGGACACGTTTGCGGTCAAGTCGACGGTCCGTGCCGGGAGCACGTGGTCGAGTTCTGTCAGTCCCGCGTCGGTCACGGTATTGTCTGGAGCGACAGGAACGGTAGAAGTGACGGTCCAGGTCCCGGCGGGACTTGCGCCGGGGACAGTCGGCACCGTGGATGTCGAGGTCAGCAGCGCGCTGGACCCGGCAAGCATCACGACTGTCCATGCCGAAGTCGCAATTCGCACTGCTCCGCCCGTGGTTATTGGGGGAGTCTCAGTCGAAACATCGATGGGAGCGACAGTGGATGTGCCGCTGGACGCACGCGACGTGGAGAATCTGTATGGAGCGGGGTGCCGTGTCACGTATGACGACAAGGCCCTGCAGTTCGTGAGTGTCGCGAAGGGCAGTCTTCTGGGAACCGAAACCCTGTTCATCGAGGATCACGGCACCGCAGGCGAAGTAACCGTCGCGTCGACACTCGAGGGCGATGCCCAGCCGGTCAGTGGAGACGGCAGTATCGCGGTCCTGACGTTCCGCGCGCTCGGGGCCGGAACGACACAGTTGGACATCGACGAGCTTCAGTTGCTGGGTGGAGACGGGGGCAAGCAGGAACTTGCAGGCAAGGCGCGTTCCATTCCCGTGCGTGTCATCGGAGAACAACCCCGGACGGTTCTTGTCCTTCATATCGGCTTGCCGACCATGAAAGCCGGCAGCTCAAACGTCGTACTGGATGCGCCGCCGGTCATTGGTGAGGGCCGCACGCTGCTCCCGATCAGGGCAGTCGTCGAATCCCTTGGCGGAACCGTTGCCTGGGATGCCACTAGTCAGACGGTGAGCATATCGCTCGACGGGACCGAACTCGAGCTCGTCATCGGGAAGTCGAGCGCATTGGTGAATAGTAAATCGATGCCCATCGACAGCATGAACCCAAAGGTTGTGCCTCAGATCCTGAACAGTCGTACGATGCTCCCTCTGCGCTTCGTCGCCGAGAGCCTGGGCGCAGACGTGCAGTGGGAAGATTCGACTCAGACGATCACGATTACGTACCCCAAGCCCTGAGTTTCTCCGGGTTGCGGGCATGAAGATGCCCCCGTGAATGGGGGCATCTTCATGCCCCGTCTGGTGGGGCGATGTGCATGAGTCCGCCGTCAGCGTTGTCTCGACCGGTGAATGGCGTAGACTATCACAAGGAGTCTTCCATGCTTTCGACGGCATGAGAGTGATCCAGGTGTTCTCCCAATCGTGGCATGAACCTGATCGGCTCCAGCTGCGTGCGTATTGATTTGCTCCAGAGTAGTGGCTCTGCTTTGAAACAGGAGGTTGACGTATCATGACTGGACAGACGGCAATGATATCGGCGTTTGGCGTACTGCTGCTGGTGGCTGTCGCCATCTTCATCTGGGTGCGCAGGAGCAAGTTCGGCGGCTGGGCCCTGGGGCTCAGCGTGGCGCTTATGCTCGTCGCAGTCGCGGGGCTGCTGTTCTCGGCACTGGCCGGCATCTATACGGATTTCCTGTTCTTCACCGAGGTCAGCTACCGGCAGGTCTTCTGGACGAGGACACTGGCGAGAATCGCCGCTTATGTGGCGGGCGCCATCGTGGCCTATGCCGTGGTGTGGGCGGTTACCGGACTTCCACGCGGCCTGTTCGCGGGGATGAACGCGGACGACGCCCTTCACACCTCCCAGGTCCTCAAATGGACGCGTATCGTTATCGCCGTTGTCGCTGCGAATTTCGTCGGGCTGGGCGCAAGCGGTCTCAGTCTGCAGCTGCTGGCGGCAGTACGCCAGGTGGCCTCGACGATGTACACCGACCCCATCTTCGGTCACAGCATCAGCTTCTACTTCTTCACCTATCCTGTCATGCGAGGGCTCCTGGGCATTCTTGCGGGCATCGTCGTGGGTGGTATGGCGGTGATCGGCGCGAGTTTCCTCATGGCGAGTTCGGTGCCGGGTGACGCTGCCCTGCGCCGTGGGCTGCGCAATCGCCTGAGCTTCTTCGCAGGCATCCTGCTGCTGATCGCGGCTGTGGGAGTCTGGATCTCGATGTATGGGCTCCTGTTCCAGAGCAACGGCGTCGTGTTCGGCGTGAGCAACGTGGATCAGGTCGTCCGCATCCCGCTCATCAAGGCGACGGCCGTGGGCGTCCTGCTGTGCGGCATCGTGTTCCTGCTGGCTTCGTTCAAGCCACGGTTGGCAAACCCGAGATTCCTCGGCTGGGTAGGCGCCATCACGCTCATCGCCTATATTCTGCTTGTGTCCGGCATCCCAGCGCTCTATCAGCGCTTTGTCGTCAAGCCCAACGAACTCTCGCGCGAGACGCCCTATCTAGCCAACAATATCACGGCGACCAACACTGCTTTCGGCTTGTCGGCGGTCAACGTGATCCCCGATCCCGGGACGCAGACGACCTTGACCGCAGGCGCAGTCATCGCCAACAAGGACGTGCTTCAGAACGTGCGGCTGTGGGACTGGCGCGCACTGGCCGACACCAATGAGCAGCTGCAGTCCATTCGTAGCTACTATAAGTTCAACGACATCGACATCGACCGCTACATATTGAACGGGACGTCGCAGGAGGTCATGATCGCTGCGCGCGAACTGGAGCAGTCACTGCTGCCAGACACGTCGCGCAGTTTCGTCAATGATCGCCTGGTCTACACCCATGGGTTCGGCGTGGTCGCAAATGGTGTCAGCGACTTCTCGTCCGAAGGCGCTCCCGTATATGCGGTAAAGGACATTCCCCCCGTCAGCAGCGGTGGGTTCGTGGATATTTCCGAGCCACGCATCTACTACGGTGAAGGCACGAGCGGGTTTGCCATCGTCAAGGGTAACTCGTCGGAATTCGACTATCCGCAAGGCGATGCCAACAAGCAGTACCAGTATACGGGCAACGGCGGCATCCGCCTCTCCATGCTCAACCGCCTGGCCTTCTCCTTCGTCAACCAGAATATCAACATCCTGATATCGGGACAGATCAGCAGTGAATCACGTATCATGGTCTACCGCAATCTCCAGGAACGCATCAAGCACATCGCGCCGTTCCTCGAGGTGGACAGTGACCCTTACATCGTCGTGGACCCCGAAGGCAAGCTCTTCTGGTTCGGCCAGGGGTATACGACGTCGCAGTACTTTCCCTACAGCGAGTACTACGACGCAGGCACAGAGTTGAGCGGCAAGGTCGTCAACTACGTTCGCAACAGTTTCATGTACACTGTGAACGCATTCGATGGGACAACGACCTTCTACCTCATCGACAAAGCCGATCCTGTTGCGGCTACCATAGACCGCGTCTACCCGGGGTTGTTCAAGTCGCTCGACGATGCTCCGTCATTTGTCAAGGACCACTACCGGTATCCATCCGGGCTGGGCGCGCTGCAGAGCCGCGTCTTCTCGAAGTACCACATGACGGACCCGCGTGTGTTTTATGGGCAGGAAGACCAGTGGGCGGTGGCGAAGGAACGCTACCTGGGAACAGATACGCCTATCGAGCCCTACTATATCTTCTTCAGGCTGCCAGGGTCGACGGGGCCTGTGTTCTCGCTGGTCACGCCGTTCACGCCAGTCGGCAAGGACAACCTCGTGGCGCTTATGGCAATCAGTTCCGATATCAACAGTCCTGACCGTGTGTCGGTCATCAAGTTCAGCAAGGACCGTGTCGTGTACGGTCCGTTCCAGGTCGAGGCCCGCATTGATCAGGATACGGAGATCTCCAAGACGTTGACGCTCTGGAATCAGCAGGGTTCGCAGGTCCTGCGGGGTAACATGCTCATCCTGCCGGTCGATGGCTCACTGCTGTATATCGAGCCCATCTATCTGCAGTCCAGCAGTTCCAAGATGCCGCAGATCAAGAAGATCGTCGCGGCCACCAAAGACAAACTGGTGTGGGGGGATAATCTGGACCAGGCTCTGAGCAGTCTGCTGGGAACTCCGGTGGACATTGGCGGGGTAGGACCTGCGACCACTGCACCTGGGCCGGTCGTAACACCCGGAACGGTCGTAACACCTGAGACTGGGACGACGGGCGGGAATGTCACGCCTGGGACGGTGACTGCCGAACAGAAGGCGCTCATCGCGGAAGCAGTCGCCACGATGACCCGGTACAAACAGTACACGGCGACGGGCGACTTCGCGAGTGCAGGGCAGGAACTCAAGGCGCTCGAGGATGTCCTGGCAAAACTGGACGCCTTGAACACGACGCCCTGACACCAACCCCAGAGTGTGCAGGCGGGCCACGGCATGCCGTGGCCCGTTTTGCATATACTGGACGAAAGGCACCGACTCTCCTCCAAAATTCCGGTGTCTTTGGTGGAGACCTGGACATGATGCGACAACCTGACCTACGGCGTGGAATTCCTCTGGCGTTGCGCGCTGGTACGCTGATGGGAACAGGAGCTCCTCTTTCAAAACTGCTGGTCTCCCGGACGGACCCCGTGGCCCTTGCAGGAGCGCTATATACCGGTCCGGCGCTCATCGCCGCTCTGGCGCAGCTGCTGGGATCCGTATCCAACGGAGTCGTCTTTGTCGTGGAACGCGACGACGAGAGGCGTTCACTGGCATGGGAGGTGGTGGAGCGATGAACGTCCGCCGAGGCATCCCACTTGCGCTGGGAGCAGGAGTCCTGTTCGGACTCAGTGCTCCGTTGTCGAAGCTCATCGTCGCCGGGATGGATCCGATCGCGCTGGCTGGTGTCCTCTACCTTGGTGCATTCGTGGCCGTGTCTGTAGGTCGTCTGCTCGGGGTGACGCGTGGACTGCACAGCGAACCACTCCGGCGCCTGGACGTGCCGTATGTGCTCACGATGATCGCCGTCGGTGGGGTCGTGGCGCCAATACTCCTGATGTTCGGCGTGCGTGCGGCGTCGGGGTTTACGGCATCGCTGCTCCTGAACTTCGAGGGCGTGACCACGGCGGTTATTGCATGGATGTTCTTCAGGGAGCGTGTTTCGGGGGCGGTGTGGGCTGCGGTCGTGCTGATGACGACGACCGGTGTCCTCCTCACCGGGGTCGCAGCGGGCGGGAGGTCCAGCATGGTCGGACCGCTGCTGATCATAGGTGCTGCCATTGGGTGGGGCGTCGACAACAACGTGTCCGCGAGGCTGTCCCACTGCGATCCGCTTATCCTGGTCAGTATCAAGGGACTGGCCGCGGGGCTCTTCTCTCTGGGGCTCTCGTGGGCGACCAGAGGCAGCCTTCCTGCCCCAGGCAGCCTCCTGGCCGGTCTCGGCGTCGGCTGCATCTCGTATGGGGTCTCTCTGGTGCTGTTCATCCTTTCGCTCAAGGTCATGGGCGCGGCCCGTACGGGAGCCTTCTTTGCCGTTGGTCCCCTGGCCGGTGCCCTGCTGTCGCTGGTCATCTTCCGTAGCCCGTTCACGTGGTCGATGGCGGCGGCGCTGGTCCTGACAGCAGCATCGATCGCGCTGGTGGCAAGCGAGGGCCTGCGCACTGATGGAAGACAATAAGCCGACCAGTTGACCGACTGACCGTTCGGGGCAAACTGTAATATTTGTAGGCAGTTCGTCATCGGGGAGGCTCATATGAAGTGGGTAACGCGCGCGCACGTGCATGTGGACAGGATCGCCTGTCCATGGCTGATCAGCCGGTTCGTCGACAGCGAAGCGGAGTTCGTGTTTGTGGCGACCGACATTGTGGATCAGTTTGGTCAGAACGAGGTCGCGACACCCTTTGACCTTGAAGGCGCCGAGCTGGGTCACCAGGACGGTCACTGCAGCTTTGTCTCCATCATGGAGAAGTATCATCTCACCGACAAGGCGCTCTTGCAGCTTGCCGACGTCGTCAACGCTGCGGATACGGATCAACTGGACGCGAACCCGTACGCCAGGGGGCTCGAAGCGTTGGCGCAGGGTTTCTCTTTGATGTATCCCGACGACGTCAGCAACCTGGAGGCGCAGTTCGTTGTCTATGATGCCTTGTACGCGTTCTTCCGGCTCAAGGTCGCCCGCGAGAGCACGTAAACTCACACATCCTCACACTGGAAACACTGATTGGCTGAACAATACTGTGGTGTCCACAAACCTGTACCAGGAGGAGCAACAATGACAACAGCTATCAAGAGTGTCCATGCACGAGAGATCCTTGATTCACGCGGCAATCCGACGGTCGAAGTGGAAGTCACCCTCGCGTCCGGCATCATGGCACGGGCGGGTGTTCCATCTGGAGCGTCGACAGGGATTCACGAAGCACTGGAACTGCGTGACGGCGACAGGGCCCGCTATGGCGGAAAGGGCGTCCTGAAGGCCGTAGAACATGTGAACAATGAGATTGCGTCTGCTGTCATGGGCAATGATGCCACTGACCAGGCCGGTATCGACCATGCAATGATCGAGTTGGACGGCACGCCGCACAAGACGAAACTGGGCGCCAACGCCATCCTGGGCGTCAGCCTGGCAACCGCACGGGTTGCAGCGCAGGCCTGCGGCCTTCCGCTGTACCGGTACATCGGCGGCGTGACGGCGACAATGCTGCCGGTCCCCATGTTCAACATCATGAACGGCGGCGTCCACGCCAACTGGCAGGGAACCGACCTTCAGGAATTCATGATTGCTCCGGTGGGCGCACCCACGTTCCGGGAAGCTGTGCGCTGGGCGAGCGAAACGTATCATACGCTCCAGGGCGTTCTCAAGGCCGCTGGCTACACCACCGGCGTCGGTGACGAGGGCGGGTTTGCTCCGGCGCTCAAGCGCAACGCGGACGCCATCGAGTTGATCATCCAGGCCATCGAGAAAGCCGGGTACAAGCCGGGCGAACAAATCGCCATCGCCCTCGATCCGGCCTCCAGCGGCTTCTATGAAGACGGCTTGTACAACCTGCGCACGGAGGGCCGCAAAGCCACCTCGGCCGAAATGGTCGCCATGTATGCCGACTGGGTGGAAAAGTATCCTCTCGTCGTCCTCGAGGACGGCCTGGCCGAAGACGACTGGGACGGCTGGAAGCTGTTGAACCAGACCATCGGGCAGAAGATCGAACTCGTCGGCGACGACCTGTTTGTCACGAATGTCGAACGCATTCAGCGCGGGATCGATGAGAACGCGGCCAACGCCGTCCTCATCAAGCTGAACCAGATTGGTACCTTGACCGAGACCATTGCGGCCATCACGATGGCGCGCAAGGCCGGGTGGGGCGCCATGGTCTCCCACCGCAGCGGCGAGACGGTCGACAGCTTCATTGCCGACCTTACCGTCGGTATGGGGACGGGTCACCTGAAGACGGGCGCACCCTGCCGTGGCGAACGTGTCGAGAAGTACAACCAGCTCATGCGCATCGAGGAGGAACTGGGTAACCAGGCCTCGTACGCCGGCCATTCCGCGTTTGTACGGCCTTAAGTAGCGGGCAAGAGTAATTGAACGGCGCGGCATGACTCCTGTCGACAAGATGAATCAGGAGCGCGTGCCGCGCCGTGGCATTAGCAGCGTCATCCGCAGCTTCTTTGCGCTGAACTCCAGTATGATCGCCCTGCTCGCCATGGTTGTTCTGGTGGGCATGGGCGAAAAGATGGCCGAGCGGTTCCTTCCCCTTTATCTCATGGCTGTGGGCGGTACGACGTGGGCAGTCGGTTCGCTGAACGGCATGGACAACCTGCTGTCGGCACTGTACAGCTTTCCCGGCGGATACCTTAGCGACCTGCTGGGCTACAAGAAAGCGCTCATCGTGTTCAACCTCGTCGCGATGGTGGGGTATGTGATCGTCATTCTCGTCCCCACCTGGTGGGCGGTCCTCATCGGCGCTGTCTTCTTCATCTCCTGGACCGCTATCTCACTGCCTGCGATCATGTCACTGGTCAGCAAGGCTGTCCCAAAGGACAAGCGCACAATGGGTGTCAGCCTCCACTCGCTGACACGGCGCATCCCCATGGCCCTGGGGCCACTCGTGGGTGGCGCGCTCATCCAGGTGTTTGGACGCATCAACGGTGTTCGCATCTCGTTCGGGGTCGCCCTCCTGCTGGGGGCTGTGGCCATCGTGCTGGAGATTTTCTTCATCGAGGAAGACCCGGACGCAGGCAAGAAGGACCGTGCTGTTCACCTCAGGGATTCCATCCACTTCATTACACCCGACCTGCGCAACCTGCTTATTTCGGACATCCTCATCCGGTTCGCTGAACAGATTCCCTATGCGTTCGTCGTCCTCTGGGCTGTGGACCGGAACGGCATTACGCCCCTGCAATTCGGCGTCCTGACCACGATCGAGATGGTAACGGCGATGCTTGTCTACATCCCCATCGCGATCCTGGCCGACCGCAACAGCAAGAAACCGTTTGTGCTGACGACCTTCGTCTTCTTTACGGCATTCCCGATCGTGCTGTACTTCAGCCGGTCATTCCCTGCTCTGTGCGGCGCCTTCGTCCTGCGTGGGCTCAAGGAATATGGTGAGCCGACGCGGAAGGCGCTGATCATGGACCTTGCTCCAGAGAACGCCAAGGCGTCGACGTTTGGGACGTACTATCTCCTGCGCGACCTCATTGTCTCGGTCGCCGCGTTTGGCGCCGCCTGGTTGTGGAACAAGGGACCGGGAGTGAACTTCTTCACCGCCGCGGCCTTCGGGGCGGCCGGTACAATCTACTTCGCGGTGTTCGGGCGCGACCTCAAGTCGGCTGCCTGAGTGTTCGCGGCGCTCCGCCGACGGACAAAGTCGGGCACGCCTACGACGAGAATGGACCACCACAGCCCGACACCCCATCCCCCGAGGACGTCCGACAGGTAGTGCACGCCGAGGTACAAGCGGCTGAAGCCGATCATTAGAGGGAAGAGGGCGGCAAGGACCAGCCAGAGTCCTCTGAGACGTGGCGAGTGTGCGGCGCGGAACAGCAGATAGAAACCCAGGGCGTACAGGGCAACTGAGATGTTCGCGTGGCCTGAAGGAAAGCTGCCATCCAACTCTGTCAGGACGGAGAAAATGGCCGGTGGACGCGGACGTCCGAAACCAGCCTTGCCAAGGTAGACGACCAGTTCTGATCCGGCACAGGTCAACGCCAGCGTCAGGGCTGCCCGTCGTCTGCGGTTCCACAGGAAGATGACTGCGGCAACTACCACCAGGGTTGCCACCTCCCAGTTGCCCACGAACGAGACTGCTTCGAAGAAGCCTATGCCGAATGGCGTACGGTGCGCGGCGAGCCAGTGCACGAGCCAGCCGTCCACGCGGACGATGCTCTCATTGTCGAGGACGTCCTCCGCCAGTCCCGAAGCGAGGGCGCCGATGTACAGCAGGGCCGCGCCGACAAGTGCCGCAAATGGCCAGGGGTTCTCCAGCCACAGACGGGCGCGGTTCACGATGAACGAAGTCTGTTTTCTCATGCAGACATGATAGCAGAACTGATGCGGAAGCATGCATGTCCGGACTTGCCTGAAGAAGTTGTCCCGATACACTTCAGAGGTGGGAGCCTATGTCGAGAGTACTCCAGGAGGTACCAGTGGCGGACGCGAAGACCGGAGAAGCTTTTGCTGCCGAACACCGTGCAGTGCTGTTCGCGTGGGTCGCCCGGGAGGCGATCGCGCGTATGGGTGAGGAGGTAGCTGTGCCAGTCATACGGGCCTCCGTTCGACCGTATGGCGAACAGCGCGGCCATCGCATGGCATTGCGGGCACAGCAGGATGGACAGCCCCTTTCCATGGCAAGTTATTTGTCATATCGCGAGTGGGAGGTCCCTGCCGGTGAGATGCAGCAGGTCGGCGTGTCCTGACGAGGAGACCTCCGGGCTCAGGTGCGCCGCTGCTGTTGGGCCACGACATGGCAGCAGGAAGGACTCACTGACTATGGCAAGTACTACTGCCAGGAGATCGACAAGGCAGTCGTGCGCGAGTTCAACCCCGAGCTGGTCATAAACGTGAAGGGGACCAGGACGAACAGAAGCGGGATATGTCAGCTCGTCTACCACGGCGCGTTCGAGGGCGCCCTGGTCCACGAAGAGGCACAGCGCGCTCAGGAGGCGTGCATTCTCCCATGGAGCTACCACACGGTACACCTCACTTCCACTATGAGTGCAGTACTACAGCGAGAGCTGGGTTCTGCCGGTGTCGCTGCCGCGCAGGCGGCGCTGGAGACCTTTGCCGTACGGTTCGGAAGCGCCATGGCAGATATCCTTGCCGGGGATGCCGGTACAGATTTCGACGTGCTGCCGGAGGGACGGTGAGGTATTCCCTGTGCTGTGCCCGGTGCGGCCGGGACTACGACGACGATGGGAAGCGCCTCCGCTGTGAGTGTGGAGGCATGCTGGACCTGCGGTTCGAGCCGTCCTTCCGGCCTGACATGACGGCCGGACGACCGTACGACCAGTGGCGCTACCGCGAGGCACTGCCTGTCGGCGAGGACGTTGTGACGATGGGCGAGGGCTGGACGCCCCTGCTGTCCGTGAGATTCGACGGGAGAGCGCTGCTGATCAAGCAGGAACAGCTCTTCCCCACTGGTTCCTACAAGGACCGGGGCGCGGCAGTGCTCATGACACGCCTGCGCGAGCTCGGCGTGAAGCGCGTCGTCGAGGACTCCTCAGGGAACGCAGGGTGCGCAGTGGCCGCTTATGCTGCTCACGCAGGTGTCGCCTGCGACATCTATGTCCCGATAGACACCTCCCCAGCCAAGACGGCGCAGATCGAGGCATATGGGGCGACGCTGCACCTCGTCCCCGGAACGCGTGAAGACACGGCGCGGGCGGCGCTCGAGGCGGCTGCGACGTGCATGTACGCCAGCCATGTGTACAACCCGTGGTTTCTGCAGGGGACGAAGACATTTGCGTATGAGGTGGCCGAACAGCTCGGCTGGACAGCTCCCGATACCCTGGTCCTGCCCGCAGGCAACGGCACCCTGCTGCTGGGCGCGTACCTGGGGTTCACGGAGCTCGCGCGGGCGGGAATCGTGAATCATGTGCCACGCATTATTGCAGTCCAGGCTGCGGCATGCGCGCCTCTTGCTGGCGCGTTCGCAGACGGCCTGGATGAACCCGTCAAGATCCATGCGGGCCATACGGCTGCTGAGGGCATCGCCATTGCGACTCCGGCGCGTGGTTCGCAAGTGCTGGCGGCAGTGCATGCCACTGATGGATCGTTCGTGGCCGTTGCTGAACATGAGATAGTGGCAAGTCTTCGGGATTGCTGCCGAGGCGGCTGGTTCATCGAGCCGACGTCCGCCGCGGTGATCGCAGGCGCGCGCAGGTATGCCCACACCGCAGCGCCGGGCGAAACGATCGTCACGGCGTTTACTGGACATGGATTGAAGGCGGCGGCCAAGATCGCCAAACTCGTGGAGTCTCTCTGACAGGAGGAGGTCAGTCATGCAACTAGCAACATTCTCGTACCTGGGTCTCGAGCAGGTGGGACTTGTCACACAAGGCTACACCCGGATAGTGCCGCTCAGCCAACTGCTGGGTGTCGATGCTCCCGCGACGATGATCGAGCTCATCGAACAGTGGAGAGAGCTGGGTCCTGGACTGCAGGCGGTAACGATCTTACCGGGCACGGGCTTGCCCGTCACAGATGTCGGGCTCGTCGCTCCCATCCCGCATCCACGACGCAACATCATCTGCCTGGGCAAGAACTACCGAGACCACGTGGAGGAAGCTGCGGTCCTTGGCGGTCTCACATCAGGCATTCCGACTGCTCCTGTCTACTTCTCCAAAATGATCGACCGTGTACGCGGCTCAACCGAGTCCGTTCCCATCCACACGGGTGTCACGAGTATGCTGGACTACGAGGCCGAGCTTGCCGTCATCATTGGAAGGGCGGGCCACGACATCGACCACGGGAGTGTGCCTGAGCACATCTTCGGCTACTCCATCCTCAACGACATCTCGGAGCGGGACCTGCAGAAGAGCCACGACCAGTGGTTCAAAGGGAAAAGCCTGGACTTTGCGTGCGCAATGGGGCCCGTCATTGTCACTGCAGACGAGATCGCGTATCCGCCTGCTCTGGACATCAGGTGCAGTGTCAATGGTGAGTTGCGGCAGAAGGCCGTCACGTCGGACCTCATCTTTGACATCACGGAGATTGTCAGTGATTTCAGCAGAGGTCTGACCCTGATGCCGGGCGATATCATCAGCACAGGGACGCCGGCGGGTGTCGGCATGGGCTTCCGTCCGTTCAGATGGCTCAAAGCCGGTGATGTCGTCGAATGCCGGATCGAGGGTATCGGTGCCCTCAGGAACACGATCGAATAAGCGTCAGGCGACTTTGAGGGCTCGGAACAGAATCCAGGAACTCAGGATAGCCAGTGCGGCTATGGAAAGGGCGAGTGTTGCCCGGTACTCCCTGCGTTCTTCTTCAATCATTCGGCCGTGGTCACGCAGCAGCATGATTGCAGCCACTGAACCGGCGATCACCAGGAGCAGCACTGACACGATATTGCTGGGAACATAGAGATTGCGCCCGCCAGATGCCATGGTCCATCCGTCCCAGACGTAGTTGCCCAGCCCCAGCAAGCCTCCTGCGAAGGCCATGATCGTCATAAGTCTTCTCATCCAACACGCTCCTCGTTGCCGGCCGGCTGTTACCGCCATATTGGTCACTATATCAGGATTGTGCCACGAGACAGATCGACGCAGTGCATCGTCCCGAGCCATCATCCGGTTTGCCATTCCCTCGTGCGCGCTGATCCAGGTCTTGCGCTTGCTATAGGATAACAGCGAAAACGGGAACGTGAAGAGGGGCGAGGAGACTAGGAGGGCACCTGGTCTCCTCGCCCACAGCAGTTGGACTGGGTACCGTCCACATTTGTTCACAGCGATGGTCACGTCATCGTGCGTGGTCTCTGCCGAGTGGTTATCGGAATTAATCAGGGTCAGATCTACACATTTTACAAGTGTCGATAAAATCTGTAGACCTGACCCCGGAGAACTTAGCGGGCTTCCTGGATTTCGCGCAGGTCGATCACTGTCTCCTCCGGCTTGAGGAGACTGCGCATCGTGTCCTGGTCTACATCTGCCACCTTGAGGATGATCCGGAGACGATTGGGCGATACCGCAGGGAATGATGACACGCTCGCGATGAGCCCGCCTGCTTCGACGACGCGGTTGAACAGCGAGGCGAGAGCGCCCTTGCGGTTGTTTATTTCAAGAGATGCGCGGACTCCTGGTGCACGTGAACCGAGCATCTCGATGAACAACCTGAAGATGTCCGTCTCGGTGATAATCCCCACAAGCGTACGCGACTCTGGAGGGCTCACGACGGGCAATGCGCCGATCTTGTGGTCAGCCATGGTCGTAGCAGCCAACTCGATGGGACAGTCAGGGCCGACCGTGACCAGGTCCTGCCGCATGACCTGGCGTACAGGCAGGGCAGCGGCCTGGGCGCTGGCCTCCACCCAGCTGATGGGTCGGTCCGCAGAGGGCAGCGCATACAGCAGGTCCTTCTCGGAGACGATGCCGACCAATAGGTTGTCTTCGACGACAGGAAGACGGTGGATGTTGTGGGCGCGCATCATGTTGAGACCGTCGGACAACCGTGCTTCGGGATCGATCGTCACGACGTCGTGCGTCATGTAGTCACGGACAAGCATCGACTTCTCCCCCCGGGACTCTAGCGCTTGCGCGCCGTGCCGACCAGGAACGCACCGGTCAGCGGCCTGAACATGCGGCCGAAGAACTCCTGTCTCGAGGCGGTGGTGTCCTGGAACTCGTCCTCGTCAGGAAGCGTGTAGATGCAGCTTTCCATCGTCAGGGCGCCAAAGGTGCCCGTCCGGTGGAACAACAAGCGCAGGTCGGACGATGAGAAGAAATGGGCTGCTCCATAGATGGACTCCTCACGCTTGGCGTGTTCGCGGCGAGCGTCGGCCCATGGAGAATCGTTGTTGAGGACGCCGACGACCAGCTTGCCACCCGGTCGTAGTACCCGGGCCATTTCCATGAGGGCCAGCAGCGGGTCCGCGGCAAACTCGAGTGCGGTAATCGACACGACCATATCGAAGGTCCTGTTTTCGTACGGAAGTTTGGCCATGTCAGCCTGATCGTACCAGATGTACTGACCACGATCCTGGGCCTTGCGGCGCGCTATCTCGATCATCTTCGAGGAGATGTCGACGGCAGTAACGTCGGCGCCACCTTCGGACAACCGGATACTGTACAGTCCGGTACCACATCCGACGTCCAGAACGGTCTTGCCCCGCACTACGCCCACATGCTTGAAGACCAGCGCGTTTTCGAGCTCGTCTTCATAGGCGCCCAAGGGTGTCATGTACCAGCTGTCATAAGTGTCGGCCCTGCTGTCGAACAATGCGTTATCTGCCATGTGGCACCCCCTGGAGAAAATCCTCTTCATTCATTCTCTGCGAGACAGGCAGGAATGCAAGACAGAGGAAAACAGGTGGTGTCATCGCAGATCGTCTGACTGGCAGAGGCTCAGGCTTCCGTCTTCAGGTTGAAGATGCGATAAGCCAGAAGGTACAGTCCAATGGCCAGCAGACTGCCGACCGTGTCCGCGATAACATGCTGCTTGAGAACCTGAGTCGCCACGGCCGTGACCACGGCAAAAACCGTCATCAGCCAAGCGACGGGACGGTAGCTCCTCTTGACCCACCAGAAGCTTGCGGCAAGAGCAGACAGGCCGCAGTGCAGCGATGGGAAGCAGTTGTAAGGGTTGTCACTTTTGTATGTTGCGAGCAGCGCGTCGACGTATCTGCTACTACCTGCGACTAAGTTGGTGGGACGGGGTACGTACGTCTGGAACACGATGTAAATGCTGTTGCTGACGGTCTGGATGGCGATGAAGGCGACGCCGAATGCTGTGAAAATCTTCGGATGGAAGACGAAGAAGAATAGGAGACAGAAGTAGAGAACTGGCTGCAGCCAGTTGTACGGGACGATGAACTGTGGGATGACAGGGACCCACCGATCAAAGGCTGTCTGCAGGATGTGGACATTGGCCGTCGCGTGGTAGGTCGTGGCGTACCAGGTCGAGGACCAGTAGACACCGCCGGCGAGAACGAGGTTCATCAGGTATCTCCACCAGTTCTCCTTCATGAATCGTCGCAGGTTGTCCATCCGTAAGTCTGGTCTAGCCCTTGGCCGTCTCGGTAGTTCTCGTGAGCAAGGCGTGGATGGCACGTGCAGCCTTACGGCCCTGGCCCATGGCCAGGATGACTGTCGCAGCGCCCAGCACGATGTCGCCACCTGCGAAGACTCCCGGGACCGACGTCTCCATCGTATTTTCGTCGGTGACGATGCCCCCGTGTCTGTTCATCTGCAAACTCGGGAGAGCGGCGGGGATAAGTGGGTTGGGGTTGTTGCCGATCGCCACGACGACGACGTCCGCAGGGACGTTGCTGGTCTGGCCGGCAATCGGAAGCGGTCGCCTGCGACCAGATGCGTCCGGTTCCCCGAGCTGCATCTTCTGCACAGTCAGGCCGGTGACCCATCCCTCACGGTTACCGAGGATCTTCACGGGGTTCTGGAGAAAATGGAACTCGACTCCCTCCTGAACCGCATGGTGATATTCCTCTTTGCGGGCAGGCATCTCCTCCTCCGAGCGTCGATAGAGGACGATGGCCCGGAGGGCTCCCAGCCGCAGTGCCGTCCGGGCTGAGTCCATGGCGACATTGCCGCCGCCCAGGACCTCCACTGATTTGCCGCGCAGGATGGGTGTGTCGGAGTTCTCGTTGTAGGCATGCATGAGGTTGGCGCGCGTCAGGTATTCATTGGCGGAATACACACCAAGCAGGCTCTCGCCCGGGATGCCCAGGAAATTGG
Organism: Candidatus Cryosericum terrychapinii; assembly: GCF_003570925.1. Classification (GTDB taxonomy): domain Bacteria; phylum Caldisericota; class Caldisericia; order Cryosericales; family Cryosericaceae; genus Cryosericum; species Cryosericum terrychapinii. The sequence goes on from NZ_QXIS01000032.1 coordinate 68,878, forward strand.
GAAGCCCGGCGCCACTCCCAATGAAAACGGCGTCGTAGCTCTGGCGCACTTCGTCGACGCCGAGGGACTTGCCGATCACCATGTTGTACTGAAAATCGACGCCGAGCCTGGTCAGATAAGCAACCTCCGCATAGACGATCTCCTTTGGCAGACGGAACTCGGGAATGCCGTATCCCAGGACGCCTCCCGGCATGTGCAGTGCTTCGAACACGGTGACGGCGTGCCCCAGCTTGATGAGGTCGCCGGCCACGGTGAGGCCCGCGGGACCGCTGCCGATGACAGCCACTCGCCTGCCGCTCGCGAACGGAATCTGGGGGATGACTGCCGCGTGGTTCTCCCGTTCCCAGTCGGCCAGGAATCGTTCCAGCTGGCCGATCTGCACCGCTTGCCCGACGTCCCGGTGAGCCTTGCCTACCGTACAGTTCTTCTGACACTGCTCTTCCTGGGGACAGACGCGCCCGCAGACGGCCGGCAGCAGGTTAGTCTGCTTGATGATCCCTATCCCGGCGAGATAGTCGCCGGACTCGATGGCCTGGATGAACTCGGGAATGCGTACGCCGACGGGACACCCCTCTACACAGGGCTGGTTGGTGCAATGAAGGCAGCGCTGCGCCTCGTGCAATGCCATCTCGGGTGTGAACCCCAGTGGCACCTCGCGGACGTTGTGGACGCGTTCGGCAGGGTCCTGCTCGGGCATGACGACGGGTGACAGCTTGAACCGAGTGGAAGCATTCATCGTGACTCCCCGGCGTCCAGGCCGACGTGACACTCGTGGTCATAGCGGTCAGCAGCAACCTGCTCCGCTGTGCAGTAGGTCCCGAGACGACGGATCATGCTGTCCCAGTCTACCTCGTGCGCATCGAACTCCGGGCCGTCCACGCAGGCGAACTTGATCTCGCCGCCCACGGTGACGCGGCATCCGCCGCACATGCCGGTCCCGTCGATCATGATAGGGTTCAGGGAGGCCATCGTGGGGATACCGAGTTCCTTGGTGAGCAGAGACGTGAATTTCATCATGAGGGGAGGACCAATGACGATTGCCTGGTCGATGTGATTTCCGCCGTTCACCAGAAAGCGGATCGCGTCGGTAACGAGTCCCTTGGTGCCGTATGACCCGTCGTCGGTCGTGACGATGAGCTCATCGCTGACATTGCGCATGTCGTCTTCAAGGATAAGCAGGTCGTGCGTCCTGGCTCCGAGGATCGTGATGACACGGTTGCGGGCTTCCTTCATGCCCTTCGCGATAGGGTAGAGCGGGGCTATTCCGATGCCACCGCCCACACACAGCACGGTCCCGAACCGCTGGATATGTGTCGGTCGGCCCAGGGGTCCCACGATGTCGTGGATAGCATTCCCGGGTCTGAGCATGGTCATCTCACGCGTGGTTTTGCCCACAGACTGAACGATCAGCGAAATGGTCCCCATCTCGGGGTTTGCGTCGGCAATCGTCAGCGGGATCCGCTCACCGTGGTCCGTCACACGGATGATGACAAACTGTCCGGGTTTTCTGTGCGTTGCGACCAGTGGCGCGTCGACGACATATCTGACGACGTTGCGTCCGAGCTCTTCTCTTTTACGGATCGTATTCATGTATGCCTCTGGGTTTTCGTCGTGTATGCCTTCTTCATAGTATATTCCGAAAAGGTGGGAGACATTAAACCGGTCACTGCGAAGACACTGGGAACTGACGGTGCGCGCGGAAAAACTGGAGAGCAGGCAACTGAAGCTGTCCGCTCTCCGAGAGATGTTGGGTGGTGAGGGAAAGCCGCAGCCTTCCCTTCCGTGACCGTGCACAATCATACGAAGTGCGACATCTGATGCAAGCAAGGCCATGTGATAGGTTTTATCACAATCTGTTAGGGTTTGGAGGCACTAGGATCCTCATGAAAACTGACACCTGTTGGCTGCTCCGACAGGACGGCGTGGCTGTTCACGGGTTTGCAGTTCTTTCTCAATTGTCGTATAACCTAAGCAAGAGAGGAGCAGACGTGAGCGAAAAAACAGACAGACTTCAGGCAGCGACGGATACGGTGACCGCAATAGCGGCCAGCGTCGAGACCGTGGTGCGGGGCAAGCATGAGCAGGTCTTGTTGGCCATGGTTCCTATGATCGCAGGTGGACACCTGCTCCTGCAGGACGTGCCGGGTGTCGGAAAGTCGACGCTTGCACAGGCACTGGGGCAATCCATCGGCGCTTCCTACAGCCGCATCCAGTTCACGTCCGACCTCCTTCCCGCCGATATCCTCGGCGTCAACATCTATGAGGCTGCTACCGGGGAGTTCCGGTTCCGGCGCGGCCCCATCTTCGCGAACGTCGTTATGGCCGATGAGATCAACAGGGCCAGCCCCAAGACCCAGTCCGCGCTTCTCGAGGCCATGAACGATCGACGCATCACCATCGACGGGGCGACATGGGAGTTGCCGGACCCGTTCTTCGTCATCGCCACGCAGAATCCCATCGAGTATGCGGGTACCTATCCTCTTCCTGAGAGCGAACTGGACCGCTTCCAGCTGTGCATGGGCATTGGATACCCGGACGTCGAGGCGGAACGCAAGATCCTGACCGAACGCCCCGTACGGCAGCATTCCATCAATCTGCAGCCGGTAGCCTCGGTCCAGCAGGTGCTGGACGCACAGGCTGCGGTCGACGAAGTGACGGTGGCGCCGGCGATGCTGGACTATGTCCTCGCGTTTGCGCGCGCGACCCGTTCCGAGACGCTGTTCGAGGTAGGCGTCAGCCCCCGGGGCGCGATCGATCTGCTCAAGGCAGTTCGCGCGTGGGCGCTGCTTCAGGGTCGCACGTTCGTCGTCCCTGACGACGTCAAGACGATGGCTCCCTACGTGGCATCTCACCGCATCCTGCGTCGCGGCAGTCGAAAAGGGGCATCGCGCACCGATATCGACCGCATCTTTGAGCAGGTGCCGGCACCTGTGTGACGGGGGTCTCCAGCAGTCGGAGCACCATGAGTCTGGTCGAGGTGCGATTCAGGAAGTACCACCGGGCTGAACGATTGACGCGTAGCGGCCTGTTGTTTTTCCTTGCCATCATCGGCATCGGGGCGGTCGCCATCAACTCGGGCAACAACCTTCTGTATCTCGTCTTCAGCGCACTCCTTTCTGCCCTCATCTTCTCGGGACTGCTGTCGGTCGCCAACCTTCGCCGTCTCGAGGTCTCGCTCGACACAGTGGACGAGGTGTATGCAGGCCGTCCAGCGTCGTTGGCGATCCGGATTCGCACGACCGGTTCGTTTCCGCTGTTCTTCGCGCACGTCAGTGTCCGAGCGGGTGGAGACACCGTATCGCTCAGTGTTCCCTTTGTGGGCGCTCGGTCTGCCGTGGAACTTCCGCTCACGCTTACCCTGCCCACGCGTGGACGTGTGAGGGGACTGCGGGTGGACATCGCGTCCACGTTCCCCTTCGGTATCGTCGAGATGCGCAGAGACGTCGCTGTCGGCGGCGAGCTGGTCGTGTACCCGCAGGTCCACCCCGTGCTTCTGCAGCGACAGGACCAACAGGGTGAGCACCGCCTCGAGAGGGCGAGGGCAGGAGGCGATGGTGATTTCTTCTCTCTACGCAGGTACCAGGCGGGAGATGATTCTCGCCACATCGACTGGAAAGTGTCGGCGCGGAGGGGCGATCCCTACGTCGTGGAACAGGAAGCCAGGTACCAGCAGGAGACTGTGTTCTACCTCGACACGGCAAGGGCCGCCTGGCCTGACAGCCAGGCGTTCGAACTGGGCGTCTCGAAGATTGCGAGTGGCCTGACGTCGGTCTTTGAGTCGGGAGAGGCCATCGCGCTTGCGCTTCCCGGATCGTTTCTGGATGGACGTGACCGCAGGGCGTGGCAGCAGGCAATGGAATTGCTGGCCCTGGCGGAACTCACCGAGGACCCACCCCATCCTGGACCTCTGCACAGCTTCACGCACGAAGTCATCAGCTTCGTGAACGGTGCTCCATGAGGAGCTCGCTGGACATCCGGCGCGTGCTGGGGTTCCTGCTCGGCCTCACGGCGTGCGGGTTTCTGTCCGCCGTCGAGCCCTGGTATGCTCTGTATGCAGTCGCATTCCTCGTAGCCCTGCCCTTGGCCGGGCACGTTCATGGGCGCTGGGAACGACGGGCCCTCGAAGCACTTCCCCTCGTCTGGTTCCTCGTCCTCATGGTCCTGGGGACCCAGCTTTTCGCCCTCCTGGCGCAGGCGATGCTGGCAGCAATGGCGTGCCGATTCGTCCTGACGGACAATACCCGTGACTATCAGGGGCAGGTGCTCATCGCTGTCTTCGTAACTGTCCTGTCTGCCGCAGGGTCCATCTCGGTGGCGTTCGGGCTTCTGCTACTCGGTGAGTTTCTGATCGCGACTGTCCTGCTGATCATGGCCCAGTTCGAAGGCAGAGTCCCGCATATCACCCGGGGATTCTATAGCGCCATCGTCGTGTCTGCGCTCGTGTCGTTTGTGTTTGCGTTTGGCGTGTTCTTCGCCCTTCCGCGGTGGACACTGGGCTATATCAAGGGCAGTCCTGTGCTGGCGATCCAGACGACAGGTTTCTCCAAGGACGTCACGATCACCCCTGGGGAGGTACAGCAGGACAATACCGTTGTCATGCGTGTCGAGCCCCAGAAGGGTGGGTCCCGGTTGTCCCTGCCCGCCTACATCTCGGGCATGCGCTACACAACCTTCACTGGCACGCAATGGTTGGTCGCGGCCGGTCACCCCGAGTCCCTGTACGCGTCCTCCGGGATCGATTCGTTCGTAGTAAGCGACCAGCAGGCCGATATGCAGACGACCGTATACCTCGAGCCGACCGGGACGGACGTCGTCTTTGGGCTGGAACACATTACCGGCCTGCGAGGGCAGTTCCAGTACCTCCGCCGCGACGCGGAGGGCAACCTTTTTACGGATGCCCCCTACTACAAGACTATCCGGTACGACGTCTCGTCGCTCGATCAGGACACGGTCCTTGTCGACAGTCTCGTGGCCGGCCGGCCGGTGTTGCTGGACAGGTACCTTCAGGTCCCGGAGCTTTCGCAGTCTTTCAGGGACGTTGCCGCACGTGTCGTGCGGGGTCTGACGGTCAGGGACAAGGCGCAGGCGACTCGCGACGATCTCCTTGCTAACTATGAGTACTCACTGAACCCGACAGCAACGTCGATCGAGGACTTCGTCGTCAACCGGCGCTCCGGGTACTGCGAACACTTTGCCACGTCCATGGTGCTGCTGCTGCGTGCCCAAGGTGTCCGCGCCCGCCTGGTGTCAGGCTTCGTGGCCACAGAGTGGAACAAAGCTTCAGGGTATCTCATTGTGCGGGCCAAGGACGCGCACACGTGGGTGGAAGTTCTGGACGGGGACACCTGGGTTCGTTACGACCCGACGCCCAGTTCCTTCCAGCAGGTGTCGCTGATCACGAATATCCTGGACAACGTTCGCATGGCCTGGTACCGGAACGTAGTCACGTATGACCTGGCCAGGCAGGTGGAGACGGCCAACAGTCTCGGCCGGTTTTTCACGGGCAGCGGCCGTGCCATCACCTCTGCGTTCGAGTCCTTCCGGACGGTGGCGTCGCGCTTGTTGCGCGATTGGCGTGTCCTTGCAGGAGTGTGTGCAGCTGTCGCCCTGGCACTCCTGTTTCTGCGCCGTCGGGCAGAGGACAGGCGTGGCCGGCTCGCTTCAGCGCTAGAGGACCTTGTCGGAGAACGGCGACTGCCCGGCGAGACGCTTCTAGAACTTGTTCACCGTGCTGCGCCGTTTCCTGACATTGAAGACCTTGTCTGGCGTGTCTATGACGTCGACTTTGCCGGGGAGCAGGCGGTGGAGGAGGAGAAAGCCGTCCTGCGGTTGCTGCACGATATGCGACGGGCCCGGGCAACCGCTCGTCCTCAATTGTGAATTCCATTGGTGCCTGGCACCAATGGAATTCACAATTGCAGAGGTAGTCCGATCGAGCCTTCTGTGGCCTCCATGATCATCTCTGTCATCGTCGGATGGGGGTGGATCGCCTCAAGCAGTTTCTCCGCCGTCATCCCGAACTGTATGGCCAGAACCGATTCCATGACGAGGTCGGTGGCTTCGGCGCAGTAGAGGGCGATCCCCAGGATCTCATGGGTTTCGGTATGCGCCAGGACCTTGGCAAAACCGATGCTTTCCTCCATCGTTCGCGCCTTGCCGCTGGCGCTGACGGGGAATGTCCCCGCTTTGTACGGAATTCCTTCTGTCTTGAGTTCGTATTCTCTCTTGCCCACGACACTGATCTCCGGGTCGGTGAACACGACGGAAGGGACGGCGGTATAGACCATGTGAGTGTCGTGCCCGGCGATGTTCTCGGCCGCGACGACTCCTTCTTTCTCGGCGACGTGTGCCAGCATGTAGGTTCCCTTCACGTCACCGACAGCATAGACGCCGGGGACGCTGGTGCGCATGTGATCGTCGACGACGATACCTTTCTTGGACAGCGTGATTCCTGCCGCTTTCAGTTCCGGACCGACGTTCGACCGCCGTCCGATGGAAAGCAGAACATGATCACCATGGACTTCTTGTGTGGCGCCGTTCACATCGAGTGTCAGGCTGTAACCAGCCTCCGTGGGCGTGAGCGACTGGGTCGTTGCCCCGGTGATGATCGTGATCCCTCGCTTCTTGAGGGTTACAGTGAGTGCCAGCGCAACGTCCTCATCCTCGACAGGCAGGATATGTGGCATCAGCTCGACGATGGTGACCTTCGTCCCGATGGCGCCGAAGAATGTCGCCATCTCGACGCCGATAACGCCACCACCAATGACAACCAGTTCCTTCGGCTGTTCCCTGTTGCGGAAGACGTCGTCACTGGTCCAGATGCCCGGATCGGTGAAGGGGGGAAACTTGATGGGCGAGCTGCCGGTGGCGATGATGACGTTCTTCGCTTCGACAACCTCGCTGGTCGCATCGATGCAAACATGAGTCGGGTCTTTGAGTGTTGCGCGGCTCCTATACACCTGGATATTGTTCTTCTTCATCAGATACTCGATTCCCTTGCGCAGCCGGACGACGACCTGGTCCTTTCGGGTCATGACGGCGCCGAAGTCAACACCCACGTTGTCAGCAGTCAGACCAAACTTGCGCGCCTCGTGCATGCGCGTGAAGAGCTTGCTGCTGGCCAGCATGGTCTTGGTAGGGATACAGCCCCAGTTTGTGCAGACCCCGCCCATGTCGGCCTCTTCCGCCAGTGCGACGGACAGACCCAGCTGGGCCGCCTTGATTGCAGCGACGTACCCTCCGGGTCCGCCACCGATAATGAAAACGTCTACCATCTCAGCCTCCTGCGGTATCGTCTTGACGCACGTTCATGGTATCACGCCGGGTCGCCGGGTCAACTTTGGCGGGCGTCCGGTTTCAGGTCTCGACGGCATGTGGCGTGGGAAGTGAGTCGAGTGGGGTGTCCTGCTCGCCCATGGTCTTGACTGGTACAGGCACAGCGTATCATAGGGGCAGATGCATTCCGCGGCCATGCGGAACAGGTGGTCGAATCTCAATCGGCAGTACGAGTGTCAAGGAGGAGCCATGAGCCGAAGACTGTTCGTTGCACTAGTCATCCTCACCATGTGTGTTCCGCTTTTCGGGCCGGCAGCCCAAGTCGATGCTGCGGCACCGTCGATTCCCGCGAAGGTCGAGGCACATTCGATAGGGTCGAGTGTTGTTGTGGACTGGGAGTACACGTACACTCCATCACCAATCGGCAGCCTCAAGTTCGAGGCACAGGAATACAAGGTGTCCGGGATGATCCTCACGTGGGTACTCGTCGGGACGCTCACGTACCCGACCAAGTCGCTTACGCTTGACGGCCTGGCGGCTGGCCAGCACAAGTTCCGGGTAAGGGCTGTGGAGACGATCATCACTGTTCGCCCCTTCCCGCTGGGCCCCGTCACGACCGTTACTCCCAGTGCGTACTCCGCAGAGGTCTCGGCCTGGGTGCTGGCAGCGCCGACCAGTGCGACCTTGCAGCGTGCGGGCACCACCATGGGCATCAGAGTCCTGTGGGCCGGACTTGACCCTGCCGCCACGCACTACCAGGTCCTGAGGAGCGTCATTGCGCTCATGAAGGCGGCTGTCATCCACGAAGGCCCTCACACGGACAGTTCATGGGTGGATAATGATGTCGATCCCAACAAGAAGTACTACTACTACGTACGCGCCGTGAAGGCAGGGACTGAGAGCACAGACAAAGACCTTTCGAGCCTGTCGTCGGCAGGATCGATCACGACGCCCCCCGAGGCACCCACACACCAGGTCGCGCACAGCTCGGGGCGCACCATTACCATCTCCTGGGTGCATTCCGGCAGCTGTACCCAGTTCCATGTGTGGTCCAAACCCGTGAGTGTGGTGGAACCGGTCATGCCGGCAATACTCCCGAGCACCCAGCGGTCCTACACCATCCCCAATGCCGACTATGGGAGGTGGATGGTCGACATGGCCGCGTGGGGTGACGGCGGATACAGTCCAGACACGCCTCAGCTGGACGTCTGGGTTCTCACCACCCCGTCTGCTCCCTTGGTAGTAGTGGGCAGCTCGAACACAGTGAACCTCACCTGGGGTGCCCCTGATGCCAATGCGACGACCGTGCACATTCTGAGAAGTGTCTCGGCCGGCCCATTTGCCGACATCCATACAGTCGCTTCAAGCGTCACGTCGTACGCCGACACAACCTGCCTGCCCGGAACCACCTACGCATACAAGCTTCAGGCAGTGAGAGATGATGACGTGTCTGAGCTGTCACCAGCATCGTCGTCCGTGACGACGCCGGTAGCTCTGGCGGCGCCTGCAACGCCGACCGGTCTCACCGCGGTGGCTCAGTCGCCGACTGCTGTGGGCCTGACCTGGACAGACAACGCCAGCAACGAGGCCTCCTATCAGGTATACCGCAAGGATGGCGCAGCCGTATCATTCAACCAGGTGTCGCCTGACCTGGCCGCGGGTACGACGGCATGGCAGGATACCAGCGTCGTTGCCTCCTTCCTCTACACGTACACTGTCAAGGCGCGCAATGCAGCCGGAGACTCTGACGCGTCAAATGAGGCAGCTGTCACGACACCAGCTGCGCCAGTCCCCGTTCCGGTCGCGCCGACCGGCCTCACCGCCGCAGCCCAGTCTTCAACTGTTGTGAACCTGGCCTGGACGGATAACGCCAACGACGAGACGTCCTACCGGGTCTTTCGCAGAGACGGGGGAGCAGTCACTGCCGTCCAGGTGTCCCTTGACCTTCCTGCGGGCACTGTGAGCTGGCAGGACAACGGACTAGCCGCGTCCTCTCTGTACACGTACAGCGTCAGGGCGCATAACGCAGCAGGGGACTCCGGAGCGTCAAACGAGGCGCAGGTGACGACTCCTGCTGACCCGGTGGCAGCTCCGCTGCCGCCGACATCGCTGATGGGGGTAGCGGGAACGCCCAGATCGGTCGAAGTGAACTGGAACGACAACTCGTCCAATGAGGAAGGATTCCGGATCGAGCGCCATACCGCAACTGGAGCCTGGACACAGATCAAGACATTGGGAGCGGATGCCATCAAGTGGATGGACGAGACGGTCTCGCCAGCCACTGTCTACACTTACAGAGTCAAGGCATACAACGTCGGAGGCGACTCAGCCTGGTCGAACGAAGCATCAGTGACGACGCCTTCTGATGTGCAGACGGTCGTCATCAAGCTGATCATCGACAAGAAGAACTACACGATCAATGGCATTGCGATGACGATGGACGTGGCACCCGTCATCCTGGAGAGCAGAACACTGGGCCCTGTGCGCTACATCGCCGAAGCGCTTGGCGCGGACGTCGCCTGGGACCCGGTGGCGCACAAGGTCACCCTGACCCGGGGCAGCGAGGTCATCGAGCTTTGGATCGGCAAGAACACGGCGCGTGTGGGTGGTGCCTACGTGCTCATCGATCCCGAGAACCCCGACGTCAAGCCCGTCATCCTTCCACCCGGCCGTACGATGCTGCCCTTCCGGTTCATCGCCGAGCAGCTCGGCGCCAGTGTTGGATGGGATCCCGTGAAACGTGAGGTGACCATCACCTACCCGGCTCCCTGAAGAACCACAGATCAAGTGCATCATGGCACAGGTCCCTTCGCAAGGAGGGGCCTGTGCGTTTGGCAAAGTGTGCAGCATGATCCAGTTTCATCTCGACGTTCACCTCAAAGGTTGATCAGCGCAGGTCTGAACCTCAGGACGGAACGGGATGCCTTGCGTTGGACACGCCCCGTGACTTGACGTAAAGTAATGCCAGGTAACGTCTGGAGAGGTGTGCATGAGGGACCGTCGATACGGCAGGTGGGCTACACTGGCAGTGCTGCTCTGCTTTGCGCTGCTGCACCAGGCAGACCGCCTCATCATTGGTCCCCTGACGAGTTCGATCATGGATTCCTTTCACATCAACGAAGCACAGATGGGCACAGTGCTTTCAGGAGCGCTCGTGACCGGTGGCTTGCTGTTCCCTCTATGGGGTTACCTCTTTGACCGGTTCTCGCGTGCGCGGCTCCTGGCGATTGCCGCGGCCGTATGGGGGGCCACGACGTGGTTGTCGGCTCTGGCCCCCACCTTCGGTTGGTTCGTCGCCTCGCGGGCTGCGACCGGCATCGACGACGCCAGTGTCCCAGGAGCGTACAGCCTGCTCGCGGACACGTTTGAACCCCGCTTGCGCAGCAAGGTGTACGCCGTCCTGAAGATGTCGATCCCAGTGGGGTACGTGGTGGGAGCCGCGCTGGCGACGTTTCTGGCGCCTCGCATCGGGTGGCGCCGCGTCTTCGTGGCGACAGGAGCTGCGGGTATGCTTGTCGCCGCATTGGTGGCGCTGTTCGTGAGGGAAGTGCCACGAGGAGCGACGGAACCGGAGCTGGTGGGTGCGTCCGGGGCATCGCCGACGTTCCGCTGGCCTGTCGCGCGCCGTCTCCTGAAGCGAAGGACCCTTGTGGCATTGTATGCGCAGGGGTTTCTCGCGGTTATCCCCATCAATGTCGTGACCTTCTGGATGTACCGGTACCTGGAGACCGAGCGGGGGTATTCAGGGCAGGCTTCTCTCTCGGTTGCCGTTGTTACCGTCGCAGGACTCGCGTTGGGTCTTCCACTTGGTGGAGCCCTGGGCGACAAGCTGTTCAGGACGACTCTCAGGGGTCGCCTTCTAGCCGTGGCCGCGACTATACCTGGTTCATTTGTTCTTTGCGCCGCTCTCCTGGTCCCAGTGACGCAGCCTGTCACGTTCGCCCTTCTCGCGATGACTGGATCTTTCCTGACGGGGTTCGCTGCTCCCAACATCGTGGCCACCATCAGCGACGTCAGCCCACCAGAAGTCCGTAGTACCGCGCTTGCCATGCAGAGCCTCGTGGAGACCACCGGAGCGGCGCTTGCCCCGCTGCTGACAGGCATTGTGGCGTTGAGGATCAGTCTGGGGACTGCCTTCCTCGTGCTGATAGCGGGGGCGTCAGTGCTGTGGATCCCCTGCTACCTGATGGCGCTCAGGAGCGTAGCCGGTGACATCAAGCAGACGCGCGCGGAACTGCGCGGGCGGGCTTCCACGTCTGTTGACGTGCAGATGTCAATTCGATAGCATGTGTCCAGTTGAAGGATCTCATACAGAGGAGGAACGCATGGATAATCCGAACGGACCGTACACTCAGGAACCGGCACCAGCACCAGTACAGGGGGGTGGACAGCCTCAACCGCAGTATCAGTACCAGCCGCCGACCGTGCAGCAGGTGTCCAGTCAGTCGTGGTGGGGAGGCTTCATCAACTTCAAGACGCTGGTGATGTTCTCTGTCATCAAGTGGCTCTACATCCTGGGAGCGGTTGTCATAACACTGGCAGGACTGACATCGATGTTCAGCAGGGTGTTTCGTCTTTTCGGAGGTTTCTGGGCCGGCCTGGCGATCCTGATTCTGGGAAACCTGTCTTGGCGTCTGACCTGTGAGACCATCATAGTACTGTTCCGCATTGCTCAGGGGGTCACGAGCATCGACTCGAAGACGCACTAGATCGGAACGGACATAGTCAGGGCTGTCTGCGGAATCTCGCGGGAAATCCCCCTACAGCCAGGGGTTGGCGCCCATCTCGGCGGCGATGGTCGTCGGTTCTCCATGACCCGGGAAGATCCGGGTTGCAGGCGGCAGGGACATCAGAGTGGCACGGATGCCTGCCAGCAGCTGCTCGAACTCCTTCTGGCTGGGCGTACGCCCAACGCTGCCCGCAAAGAGCGTATCGCCGACGAACGCATGGTCTCCTGTGATAAGCACGCTGCTGGCCGGCGTATGTCCATGTATGGTTGCAACGTGGTACGTGATGAGTCCAAGGGGTAGTTCCTGACCGGTGGTCAGCGGAGATGGCTCCGCATGCATGGCGAACATCGAGCCCATCTGCGCGGCGTAGTTCGCTATCGGATCTCTGGCGAGTTCAACCTCGCGCGGGTCCATGAGTAGCGTCGCATCGGGAAAACGCCTCATCGCCGTGTCGACGCCTGAAATATGGTCGAAGTGCCCATGAGTGCATACGATCCACCGGAGGCGGGCATTGGCGCTCTCGATGACGGTAGCCACTTCCTCAAGCTCGCGGTTCCAGACCATGCCGGGGTCCACCAGCATGAGTTCCGTCCCTGACTGCACCAGATAGCAATTGGTCAGCAGGGGGCCGACCAGCATCCGCGTGACCGTGGCTCCCGCCATCGTCTCATGAAACTGTTCCATCAGAGCCTCCCCGTACTGTAAGGAAAGTATATCCAAACCAGACCTTATGCGAACCACAGGGTCGCAGGCTCGCCAGAAAGGGAAACTTGACTGTCTGGTTTTGATGGCCGATGTCTATTGTGGTCCTAGAGCGGCTTCTGGCCTGGAAGCAATCAGTTCTGTGCTTCATGAGTTGAAGGAACGATTCACGTGTGTGTTGGATAAGTCACTATGTATGCATGACATAGCCATACTGGACATATACTATGAATGATCAGGCGGATGCAGCCACCAACAACGCAGCAGTGCAAGGAGAAGAATACATGAGACTATCCGTCGTTGACGCGGAACGCTGTACAGGCTGCCAGATATGCATGTTTGCGTGCACTCGCCGGCTGGGCTATGCGGGAATGGGCAAGACGGCAATCCACGTCAAGTCCGTGGGTGGCATGGAACACGGTCTTTCAGTGGTCGTTTGTCGAGCATGCCAGGACCCCCCGTGCGCCAAGGTGTGCCCGGAGGACGCATTGGTCCTGCGCAAGGGCGGAGGAGTCCTTCTGAACCCCTCGAAGTGCATCGGCTGTGGACTCTGCCAGCAAGCGTGCATCGTCAGCGCCATTTTCTGGGACAAGGAAGCAGAAAAACCGATTATCTGCATGCACTGCGGCTACTGTGCCAAGTACTGCCCGCATGGCGTGCTGGCGCTCGAGGAACGCCGCGAGGAGGTCCCCGATGCTGTCAAATGATCCGCTTGCCAACGTCCTGTACGTCGACCTGAGCAAGAAGCATTCATGGGTCGAGCGTCGCGAGGACCTGTTTGGCAAGTATTTCGGAGGGGCGGGGGTCGCTATCCAGCTTCTAACCGAGAACTGCCCCGCGGGCATCGATCCGCTGGCCCCCGAGGCGCCTATCGTGCTTGCGACTGGACCTCTGGATGGACTCTTCCCTCTCGGGTCCAAGACCGTGGCGATGTTCAAGTCACCACATACGGGTAACTTGGGCGAATCGCACGCGGGCGGCCGTAGTGCAGTCGCCATCCGCATGTCGGGGATCGGCGCAATCGTCATTACCGGTGCCAACACCAATCCGGGGTACCTCAGCATCGAGGAAGGCAAGGCATATTTCCGCGATGCCACCACGTTGTGGGGCATGAGTTCCAGCGTGACAGCCGGCCGCATCGTACGGCAGAACGAGAGCTCGGCGGGTCTGCGCAGCATCATGCGCATCGGTCGTGCAGGAGAGAACCTGGTGACCTACGCCGACGTCAGTACGGAGACCTACAGGCACTTCGGGCGGCTCGGCATGGGGGCGGTCTTTGGCAGCAAGAAGCTCAAGGCCGTCGTAGTGTCGGGTAATCGGACGCTCGAAGTCGCGGACAAGGTCGCGTACCAGGCACTCTACGACGAGATCAACACCGCGGCGGTCAGCAGCCCCGTCATGAAGAAGTACCACGATCTGGGAACAGCGGAAAACGTCCAGCCCCTGTCTGCGCTCGGCGGGCTCCCGACACGCAACGTGCAAGCGGGACACTTCGAGTCTGCTGAAGCTATCTCGGGGGAGCATTACGCTGAGCATTACCTCGGGCGTCGCCTCGCCTGCTCGCATTGCCCTGTCGCGTGTATTCACATCGCAGCGCTGCGCGAACCCTATCAGGATGAGGCGTACTACTACAAGACGACGATGATCTCCTATGACTATGAGCCCATCTATGCGCTCGGCTCGATGCTTGGCCTCAGCAATCCTGAACAGGTGCTGAGCCTCATGAACAAGGTAGAAGTCCTGGGACTAGACGCCATGAGCTCCGGCGTGTGCCTGGCCTGGGCGACCGAAGCAATGGAAAAGGGATTGGTCACCGAACAGGACACGGGTGGCCTGAAGCTCGAGTTTGGCAAGGCTGATGGGTATGTTGCAGGTGTCGAGGCTATCACGAGCCGGTCCAACGAGTTCTGGAGGACACTGGGCCGCGGCGTGGACGCAGCGGCAACCCGTTATGGCGGCGTCGACTTTGCCATGGCGTTTGGTGGCAACGAGATGCCCGGGTACCACACGGGCCCGGCCGGCTACCTCGGGTTCATGCTGGGAGCACGTCACAGCCATCTGGATAACGCCGGTTATGCCATCGACCAGAAGGAACTGACCAAGGGGCTCATTCCGGCCGAGCAGCTTGCCCAGAAGCTCATGGACGAGGAGCGCTGGCGCCAGGTGCTCAGTTCGCTCACGGTGTGTTTCTTCGCCCGTGGCATCTACACGCCGGAGTTGACACTGCGGGCGCTTGCCGCCGCGGGCTACAATCTGACGGCGGAACAGCTGGCAGCAACCGCAGACGATATCTATCGGGCGAAATTCGCATTCAAGTTAGCCAACGGCTTTGACTTCAACAAGTTGACTATCCCGCACCGGGTATTTGAGACACCGGCGGTCGTAAGCGGGTTCGACGAGGAGTATATGCGGCGCGCGATCGCGTTTGCCGCGGGTCAGCTGGCCAGTCCGCGCGGATAGTCGCGGCAGAGCGGCACAGGAGGACCAAGTATGACAGACAAGAGCAGGGAACCTATGAGCAGCAGCGCCGAGGACCGCAAGGACCGGAGGCAACGGGAACGCCTCGCGGAGCTGACACGTTCGTTCAAGAAGGACCCCAAGGACTTTGTTCAGAAAGTGGAGCAGGCGTGTCCGGCGGGCACGCCGCCTGCGACTGCATTGCTGGACGCTGCGGTGGTTCTTGCGGAGCAGGACGAGTTCAAACCCGCGCTGGCCCTGCTGGACAGAACGGTCGTACTGTACGAGGCCAAGCATGACAATGCCGGCCTGGCCCACGTCTATGTCAATATGGGTCCCCTGTACGGCATGCTCGACGAGCTGGAGAAGGGCATCAGCTTCTCGCTGAAGGCCGAAGCCCTGGCCAAGGACCTGCCGGCCGATCCTGAGCTCACGCTGCATTACGCGAGTGACCTCGGTGGCATGTATACGGAGATGGAGGAGTGGGACAAGGCGATGCACTACTTCCAGACCGCCTGCGATGCATCGAAGGGTATGGGCAACAAGGATCTCGAAACCGACGCTCTTCTCATCATGAGCCAGGTGGCCGTCGCCCAGGGAGACGCAGCCAAGGCACGTGAGCTGGCGGAAAAGGGCGGCGCTCTTGGCAAGGCTCTGCACGATAAGCTCTTTCAGGCGCGTGCACTGCAGACGATCGGGGATGCGAGTGCACTCGACGGGAATCATGAGCAGGCTGTCGTCCTGTTCCAGCAGGCGCTGGACCTCGAAGCCGACCAGCCCGATCTCGATCTTCGACAGCAGTTGTTCTGGGAGATGAGCGAGTCGTACGAGGAAGCGGGAAACAAGGAGCTGGCAGAGGACTATCGCAGTCGCGCTGCCGACCTCGGCGAAACCGACGAGGATATGGACGAGCCGGACGACTCAGCCGGCTGATCGTGTATTGGATGCACATGTGCCGCATTGTCAGGAACGACCTGCGGATAAGGAGGATGGTATGTTGTACGAACGTGAGTTGAAGGAGACGGCCAGAGCTCTGGTGGCACCGCGCAAGGGGATCCTGGCGGCCGACGAGAGTGTTGGAACAATCGGCAAGAGATTTGCAAAACTGGGTGTGCCGTCGACGGCCGAGACGCATCGCGTTTATCGGGACATGCTGTTTACGACGCCTGGTGTCGAGGAATTCATCTCAGGCATCATCCTGTATGACGAAACGATTCGCCAGGAGTCCCTCGGCGGAACGCTGTTCCCCAGGCTGCTGGCCGAGAAGGCTGTTATCCCCGGCATCAAGGTCGATACGGGAGCGGTTGAGCTAGCGCTTCACCCCGGTGAGAAGGTCACACAGGGACTGGATGGCCTTCGCGAACGGCTGGCCGAGTATCGGTCGCTGGGCGCACGGTTCACCAAGTGGCGTGCCGTCATCACCATTGGGGCGGGTATTCCCAGCAAGGCATGCGTCAGTGCCAACGCCCAGGCCCTTGCGCGCTATGCGGCCCTGGCACAGGAAGCTGGACTTGTCCCAATCGTCGAACCCGAGGTCCTCATGGACGGCGATCATGATCAGGAGCGGTGTGAGCTCGTCACCTTGGGCGTCTTGAGGTCGGTCTTCAACGAGCTTGCCCGGCAAGGGGTCCTGCTCGAGGGTATGCTGCTCAAGCCGAGTATGACGATCTCTGGCAAGTCCTGCCCCCGCCAGGCAGGGGTCCAGGATGTGGCCGAGGCGACCGTAAGCACACTGCGCCGTACCGTCCCTGCCGCCGTTCCGGGAATCGTCTTCCTTTCGGGTGGGCAGTCGTCCGAACTGGCGACCGCCCATCTCAATGCGATGAACAAGCTGGGACCGCATCCGTGGGAACTGAGCTACTCGTACGGACGGGCATTGCAGGAGCCGGCACTTACCATCTGGCACGGTGAGCAGGCAAACGTCGCGGCGGCGCAGGCGGCGTTCTATCATCGAGGCAAGTGCAACAGCGCGGCCCGGACCGGTTCGTACACGC
Organism: Candidatus Cryosericum terrychapinii; assembly: GCF_003570925.1. Taxonomy (GTDB): domain Bacteria; phylum Caldisericota; class Caldisericia; order Cryosericales; family Cryosericaceae; genus Cryosericum; species Cryosericum terrychapinii. The sequence goes on from NZ_QXIS01000032.1 coordinate 86,036, forward strand.
CCGAGCTCGAGCGCCAGCAGTAGCGGGCTGCTCTCGTGGGGTCGGAACCCCCAAAACGACGTTCCGGGCAATGGGGATACCCATTGCCCGGAAACGCTGAGAAGGAGGAACGGCGGGGAGGCTAGCCGCCTAGGTAGGCTTTCTTGACGTCCGGGTTGTCGCGCAGTTCCCTGGCCGTCCCTGACAGTACTAGGGAACCCGTTTCCAGCACGTATGCGCGGTGAGCGATAGACAGTGCCTTGAAAGCATTCTGCTCAACGAGCAGCACGGTCTTGCCAAGTCCGTTGATCTCAGTGATGACGCCGAAAATCTCCTCGGTCAGCACGGGCGATAGGCCCATCGAGGGTTCGTCGAGCAGCATGAACGGGTTGTTCTGCATGAGACCCCGGCCGACAGCCAGCATCTGTTGCTCGCCGCCAGACAGTGTGCCGGAGATCTGCCGTCTGCGCTCCTTGAGACGCGGGAACAGCGAGAACACCTTGTCCTGGTTGGGTCCGGCCGACTTCCTGTCTTTGACCGACGACAGCGCCACGTCCAGGTTTTCCTGCACGGTCAGGTTGCCAAAGATGCCACGGCCTTCGGGGACGTGGGAGATACCCATGCGCGCGATGAGATGTGGCGGTGTGTGCGTGATATCGTGTCCGTCATAAATAATACTGCCGGATGTTGCGCGCAGAATGCCGGAGATGGCGCGCAGCGTCGTCGACTTGCCGGCGCCATTGGCGCCGATGATCGACACGATTTCGCCTTTTTCTACGCTGAAGGAGACGCCCTTCAGCGCACAGATGGAGCCATAAAAAACGTCGATGTTCCGGACTTCGAGCAGCATGTCAGGCCCCCTTTCCAAGGTATGCTTCGATGACCCGGGGGTCGTTGCGGATGTACTCGGGCACGCCTTCGCAGATGGTCTCGCCGAAGTCCATGACTTTGATGCGTTCACATACGCCCATGACCACTCTCATCTGGTGCTCGATGAGAAGGATCGTCAGGTCGAACTTGTCGCGGAGCCAGTGGATCATTTCCATCAGTTGGTCTGCCTCTGCCGGGTTCATGCCGGCTGCGGGCTCGTCCAGGATGAGGAGCTTGGGTTTGGTGGCAAGAGCGCGGGCGATTTCCAACCGGCGCTGGGCCCCGTAGGGGAGGGAACCCGAGATGTCCTCGGCATGTCCCTCCAGGTGGAACAGGCGCAGGATGTCGATGGCATAGTCGTCGACAAGTTGCTCGCCCTGCCAGTACTTGCGTGTGTGCAGGAACGCATCAGTGTTGCCGTACGGCATACGGAAATGATAGGCGATCTTGATGTTGTCAATAACGCTGGACTTGCTGAACAGGCGGATGTTCTGGAACGTGCGGGCGATCCCTGCCTGCGTGATCTGGTAGGTTTTCCTGCCCACGATGTTCTGTCCGTCGAAGACGATAGTACCCTTGGTTGGCGTATAAACGCCGGTGACCACGTTGAAGACGGTCGTCTTGCCGGCGCCGTTCGGTCCGATGAGGCCGACGATCTCGCCGTGCTCCAGCTGGATGTTGAAGTCGGAAACGGCGCGCAGGCCGCCAAAGAACTGTGTGAGATGTTGAATGTCGAGGAGAGCCATTATGCACTCACCTCCTTCCTCTGACGCTGGGGAATGAGGATGAAGCTGAATTCCTTGAGGCCCATGATACCTTCCGTCCGGAAGATCATGGTCAGGATGAGGATCAGTGGGTAGATGACCAGGCGCCACTTCTGCAGGCCGCGCATCAATTCGGGCAGGAGCGTGAAGATAGCCGGGCCGACTATGGCCCCGCTGATTGATGTGGAGCCGCCGACGTACAGGTAGATAAGATACTCCAGCGACTTCATGAAACTGAAGTTGTCCGGGTGGATGAACTGAAGCAGGTGCGCGAAGACACCGCCCGAGACTCCAGCGAAGAAGGCCGAGAAGACGAACACAAACACTTTCTGCCGTGTCGTGTTGATACCCGTGGATTCAGCGGCGATCTCCGAGTCGCGGACCGCCTTCATGGAGCGTCCATGCGACGAGAACAGGTAGTTGCGCATAAGAACGACGCTCACGATCGTGAACACGAACACGACCTCCAGCGTCGTGAACTTGGGGATGCCACCCAGGCCACGGGGACCTCCGAGCACTTCAGTGACACGGATGACCGTTCGGATGAGTTCGTTGGCCGATAGCGTCACGATAGCCAGGTAGTCGCCCTTGAGACGCAGCGATGGTGCTCCGACAAGATAGCCTGCTGCGGCAGCCAGTAACCCCCCTGCAAGAATTGCGACTATGAAGACAGGATACCCGACCCATGGATTGGCAGTACTCGTATGCAACCAGACCGTCGTAATCATGGCTGACGTATAGGCGCCGACAGCCATGAAACCAGCGTGTCCGATGGAGAACTGGCCAGTAAAGCCGTTGACCATGCCCAGGCTGACAGTCATGACGATGTTGATGCCGGCCAGCATGATGAGCTGGATGTAATACGCGTTCAGGAGGGGGTCTCCGTTATTGAGGGGCAGGATGCTCAGGACCTTGATGACAGCATAGACCAGCGCGAATGCAATGACTGTGGCTAAGGTGCGGTGTGTACGAAGAAAGGTCATGTCAGACCTTCTCCGGCATGAACTTGCCCAGCAGGCCGCTTGGTCGAATAAGCAGGATACCAATAAGGATGGCGAACGCGATGCCGTACCCCAGGTTAGAGTTGACGGACGTCGCGAACGCCTCCGAGATGCCCATGATGTATGCGCCGAGCACGGCTCCGGGGATATTGCCGATGCCGCCAAGGACCGCTGCGATGAACGCTTTCAGGCCCGGCCATATGCCCAGGAACGGGGATGCCAGCATGCCGTAGGTCGTGCCGTACAGAATGCCGCCGGCACCTGCCAGCGCAGGACCCACGATGAAGGCCGTACTGATGACGACGTCGATGTTGATGCCCATAAGGCTGGCTGTCGGCTTGTCGAATGCCACCGCGCGCATCTGCTTGCCGATGAGGGTCTTGTTGACGAACCAGAATAGCAGGACCATCAGGATGACGGAAACGCCGACGTCGAGCAGCAGCACGTTGGAAATGTTGAGGCCGAGGTTGCCGGGGATGGGAATGTTCTTGGCCACAATGAGGTCAGGGAACTTGCGGTACGTCGGGCCGAAGACGAAGTGTACGCCGAAGAGGACGAAGTCCATCGCGCAGAAGTTTTCAAGAAATATCGAAACACCAAGCGCGGTGATCAATGCCGAAAGGCGGGACTTGTAGCGCAGCGGGCGATATGCAAGTTTCTCCATGATGAAGCCAAGCAGGCCGGTAATAAGCATGGCTGCGATGATCGTCGGGACAAAGGCGCCGCCAAAGATCATGGCCATTTTGGGGGCGAGGAAGAATCCCATGTAAGCGCCAAACATGAAAATGTCGGCGTGAGCAAAGTTGATGAGGCGCACGATGCCATACACCATTGTATAGCCCAAGGCAATCAGGGCATAGATACTGCCTATCTGAATGCCGTTGATGAGTTGCTGCAGGAACTGACCCATGTTTTCTCCTCCAACAGGGGGCCAGGGGGACGTACCTGGTCCCCCTGGGCCGAGATGCGTGCCAGGTTACGGGTTGACAGTCATCAGGAACGTCTGCTGGCCGTTCTTGATTTGCAGGATGACTGCGGCCTTGATGGGGTTGCGGTTTGCGTCGAACTTGTAGGCGCCGCCGATGCCCGAGAAGGTCGTATTCTTCATGGCATCCCTGATATCCGAGCCCTTGATTGAGCCGCAAGTCTTGAAGGCATCGAGGAATAGTCCTGCAGCGTCATACGCAAGAGCAGCGAGTGCGTCAGGTGCTGCCCCGTATTTGGTTGTGTATTTTGCTACGAAATCCTGGACTTTTGGGCTCTTGTCGTCCTTGGAGAAGTGGTTGGAGAAGACACCACCCTCGACAGCCGCGCCACCTATCGTGACGAGCTCAGGTGAGTCCCAGCCATCGCCGCCGCCGGCGGGGACGTTCAGACCCATCTCGCGTGCCTGCTTGAGCTGGAGTGCAGCTCCGCCGTAGTAGTTTGGCAGGTACAGGAACTCAGGCTTGGCGGCCTTGATGGTGGTCAACTGGGCCTTGTAGTCGATCGTAGTAGCTTCATCCGTGAAGGCTTCATAGGCGACGATCTTGCCGCCCAGACTCTCGAAACTGGCCTTGAAGGCCTCGGCCAGTCCCTTGGGGTAGTCGTTGCCGTTGTCGTACAGCACTGCGGCTGTCTTGACCTTGAGAGTATTGTACGCGTAATTGGCCATAACTTTACCCTGGAACGGGTCGATAAAGCAGGCACGGAAGATGTAGTCGCCGACCAGCGTGACCGCCTCATTAGTAGACGTTGGCGAGATCTCTGGGACGCCGGCATCCTGCGCGATAGGTGCGACAGCCAGGGTGACCTTGCTCATAACGGCGCCGATGATGCCGATGACCTTGTCCTGGTCTATGAGCTTATGAGCGGCGCTGGCTCCGACCGCGGGGTCACCAGCATCGTCCTCGTTGATGTAGTTGATCGTTGTTGCGACGCCTCCGACCGTTGCTCCGCCGGCAGTGTTAAACTCCTCGACGGCCATTGCTACTCCCTGCTTGCTGGAAGTACCGAAGGTGGCCGAGGCCCCGGTCATCGGGAAGATACCACCCAGGTTGACAACCCCAGTTTTTGCTTTGCATCCAACGCCAATGCCGGCAATCAATGCACAGACAAGAATAATGGCAAACAGTCTCCTCATGTTTTCTCCTCTCTTGATATGGATGTGTGGTACCGGTTCGTGGAGCGACAGAGTATCGTCAGGCTTGCAGGCCCGTTGGCTCCCCCTTCCCAAGAAAGCGGAAAGACCTCGCGGAAAACACGCCGTGAGGTCCTCTGGTAGCTGCACAGGCTGAGGGCTTGGGACCCTGCTCACTGCAGACTTCGGGCAGAGTTCTGCTCGGTGAGTCCGAGGCAAAGCCGTTTGGCACAAGACGTGAGCATGAACCAAATGGATGTGGTGAGTCTAGGTATGAGACAAAGAGGGGGAACCATCTAGTGTCCATAATGCATTCTTGCAAAGTGGACAGAAAAGTCAATAGGCAGATGCTGAGGACCATGAAGGAGCTATTGGAGTGCATTGGCCGGCATCTTCCGCTATCATCATGATGAAACAGACCTCTGCGCATCGCGTTTCAGCGCCTCACGTCACATCTGACGTCCCTGTTCCGGGACATTCCACATGTCGTTTCATGTATTCAGCCTCATTTATACACACTATTGTGGTGTCGCAAGAATTGTCAAGGTGTACGTGACCTCCAGTCCATCCGGCGTCGCTCGCGCCACCGTCTGGAAAGCCATGCCCGTGAACTGGAGAGGGACCCATGAGCAGTGCGTCGCCAGCATCCGTCTGCCAGGATCAGGTCGGTCTTGCCTCACAGCGACAGGCTGCGGAGGTTGCGTGTGGGCACCAACGCGCTAGAGTAATGTGGAGATATGAGACGTCAGGAGAAACATATGAGAGACTATTCGGCCAATCGGATTACGGAGTCGCAACGGCTGCAAGCTCCAATGGAGCGGGCATGAACGCGTCGAAGGTATGGTTCACGGATCTGCGTACGCGTCCCGGTCACAATCTGCTGGACAAGACCGAGGCTTTGATGCGCGCCGCCGGCGTCACAGACATCGACTTCAAGGACAAGTTCGTTGCACTGAAGCTGCACTTGGGAGAGCCCGGCAATCTCGCCTACATTCGCCCCAACTATGTCGCGCGTGTCGTGAAGCTGGTCCGCGAGCTCGGCGGCAAGCCGTTCCTCACCGACTGCAATACACTGTATTCGGGAGGCCGCTCCAACGCAGTCGATCACCTGCAGTCTGCCCAGGAGAATGGCTTCAACCGTATCGCCGTCGGGGCGGACGTCATCATCGCCGACGGCCTCAAGGGCACGGACTACCGCGAGGTCCCTATTCATCTCAAGCGCTGCGAAACTGCCAAGATCGGCACTGCAATTGCCGACGCCGACATCATCGTCTCGCTTACGCACTTCAAGGGGCATGAGCAGGCCGGCTTCGGCGGCACGTTGAAGAATTTGGGCATGGGTAGTGGTTCGCGGGGCGGCAAGATGCAGATGCATTCTGAGTCCAAGCCGCGTATCGATGTCGTCAAGTGCACCGCCTGTGGTACCTGCGTCCGTTCCTGCCCACAGGCCGCGATTGGATGGAACGCCGAGCGCAAGGCTGCCATCGACTACACGAAGTGTGTCGGTTGTGGGCAGTGCGTCGCCGTCTGTATGTATGGCGCCGCGCACCCCGTGTTCCAGGGGACCAACGACGTGCTCAACGAGAAGATCGCGGAATACGCCTATGCCGTCCTGCATGGCAAGCCGGCGTTCCACGTCAGCTTTATCATGAACGTCAGCCCCAAGTGCGATTGCTGGGGCCACAACGATGCGGCTATCGTGCCCGATATCGGCATCGCCGCGAGTTTCGACCCAGTGGCTCTCGACCAGGCATGCGTGGACCTCGTCAACAAGGCCGTCGCGAATCAGGGCAGCGTCCTTGCCGATGTCCACTTCGAACAGGGCGACAAGTTCACACACGTCCACCCCGAAACGCACTGGGAATCCCAGGTCGCCCACGCCGAGGAGACTGGACTGGGCGCGCGGCAGTACGAGCTGGTGGCCGTCGAGTAGGCACCTTCCTCCCGGCACGTCCCTTGCAGGCGCCACACCTGGTTTGGTGTGGCGCCTTTCTCTTGCGGGCCGTCCCTGTTGCAAAGGTCAAGGACTTCTTTATTCTTCATGCATGAGCACTCAGCGGTAGAAACCCATAAGGAGGGCTCTATGGCTCGAGTACGACCGAAGGGAATGAAGGCGTTTACGCTCATCTGGGCTGGTCAGGTGGTCTCGCTCGTTGGGTCCGCGATGACCGTCTTCGGTGTGAGCGTGTGGGCATGGCAGGTCACAGGTCACGCGACTGCCCTGAGCATCGTGGCGTTCTGCAGTTTCACACCGACTATCATCATGAGTCCCATCGCCGGAGCGCTGGTCGACCGGTGGAACCGCAAGGTGACTATGGGGGTTTCGGACGTAGCTTCGGGACTGGGTACGGTTATCATGCTCATCCTGTACGCCACCGGGCGCCTGCAGATTTGGCACCTCTGCGTCGTGGGGGCGTTGTCCGGGACGTTCCAGGCATTCCAGTGGCCTGCGTATCAGGCGGCCATCAGTACCATGATGCCGAAGGAGAAGTATGGCCGGGCTGCGGGCATGATGTCACTGGCGCAGAGCGGCTCCGGCATCCTTGCGCCCATCATTGCGGGTGCGGTCGTCGTCACGTGGGGGCTCGTGCCGATCTTCCTGTTCGACATCACTTCATTCTGCATTGCCGTTGCATTGTTGCTGGCGGTCAATGTTCCCCGTCCCTCGCGGTCACAGGCAGGTGAAGAGGCACGCGGCAGTCTCTGGAAGGAAACGGTCTTTGGCTGGCGCTACATCGCAGCGCGTCGGCCCCTGCTCCTGCTACAGCTCAGCTTCTTTGCCTCGAACCTCATTGCGTCGGTGTGCATGACGCTGTGGACCCCGATGATCCTGGCGCGTACCAGTAACAGTGCGACCACGCTAGGTATTGTCAACTCAGTCTCCGCTGTCGGGGGCGTCGTCGGAGGCGCGCTCATGGCGGCATGGGGTGGACCGCGCCGCAAGGTGTACGGCGTCCTGTGGGGTATGGTGTCCGCGTCCGCCCTGGGGATCATGCTCATGGGGTTTGGCCGAACGCTGCCCATCTGGCTCGTTTCCGGGTTTCTCGGAACGCTCATCATCCCATTTCTCAACGGCTGCAACGACGCTATCTGGCAGACGAAGGTACCGCACGACGTGCAGGGCAAGGTCTTTGGCACGCGCATGATGATCGCACAGATCTCGGTGCCCGTGGCCATGCTGACCGCTGGACCACTGGCGGACCTCGTATTCGAGCCACGGATGATGCCTGGAGGAGCCTTGGCACGAGTGTTTGGCCCGCTGGTTGGCGCCGGCCGTGGCGCCGGTATGGCTCTCATGTTCGTGTTGTTTGGTGGCCTGGCGCTGCTGGTGAGCGTCGCGAGTTTCATGGTGCGCGATATCCGCGATGTGGAGGTCCTGATTCCGGACTACGTTCCACCGGACGAAGAAGTGCCCGGAGAAGCGATTTCTGTACCTGTTGGGACAAACGCCGACAACTGAGCCGCATGCGCAAAAGCGTGACGAAGTCTGTATCGTATCTCCAGGAGTGGTGTTGTTGGTTATGGAACGTTTCGACGTGGTCGCGCGAGGGGGCTTGACATCTTTTATGAAACTTGTTTTGTTGTAGAGTATTGACATCAAGGCTCGGCGTCAACGTCAACACGAATCTCAACAAAGGAGATGGCAATGGCTGGAATAACAAAGAAGTCTGCAGAAACAGTAAAGAAGGTCGTCGTTACTGCACCGAAGAAGGCAGTGAAGAAGATTGCGCCAGTCGCCAAGAAGACCGTCAAGGTCGCGGCGAAGCCAGTGGTCAAGAAGACAGTTGTCAAGGCCGCGAAGCCGGCAGCCAAGAAGCTGGTCGCCAAAGCTCCGGCAAAGAAGATTGTTGCCGCCAAACCCGCTGTCAAGGCCGCGAAGCCGGCAGCCAAGAAGCCCATCGTCAAGAAACTCGCAGCCAAGAAGTAGTATACTGGCACGAGAACTGTCCTCGCTGTGTCGGCACATGTGCCGACACAGCGAGGTTGTTTCTCTGAAACGGTCACCGCGCTCGCGGACGGTGCCCGCACAGGAATTGGCAGGCAGCCCGAACCTGGGCTTGGAGCTCACGATTCGACGCCGCACTAGGAACACCTGGTGCGGTTCGTCATTTCAGATCACACAAGCGACCCTGCTGTGTCCACTTGAGAAAAGCCCGTGACAACGTAGTATGGTGTTAGTCTGTACGTCGAGCAGGCGCATCAGGGGGGAGGACAGTTGAGACTTAGCTCTGGCCTATATGAACAACTCATCGACGAACTGATGCGCCGGGAGCTGAACGACCTCGATCCAACCCGATGGTCATGGGACCAGGAGACTATTGACGCGGCAGAGAGCCCCACCATTTTATCCCAGTATCTGGAGAGAGTGATACGACGCACCCTCGATGCATGTACGGGCGACCAAGCTTTGCAGCAACGAGTAGCTGTCTGTAATGACATCGTTGAACGACTCAGTACAAGGGTTCCGGAGGCTGAACTGGGTGGCAGCACCATACCTCCACAAGTTGAAATTCTTCTCGCATTGCTCGATAAACCAACATCTCCAGACATAAGCATCGATCGGCTACACGAGCTTCGGCCAAAGACAGGCTTGAGCCAGTCCGCGCTTCTCACGGGTTCTCCACGGGAACCAAGCCTGGCCAGTGAACTACGAAAGGAAATCTTGTCATCAGACAGGATCGATATTCTCATGTCATTCATCAAGTGGAGTGGTATACGTCTTATCGAAAAAGAGTTGCGTGAGTTCACGTCACGCCCCAATACAGCGCTGAGAATCATCACGACTTCGTATATGGGGGCAACTGACCTTCGGGCCGTGTCACTGTTGGCCTCTCTGCCGAGTACTGCGGTACGGGTATCCTACGATACTAACCGCACACGTCTGCATGCCAAGGCATATTTGTTCCATCGCGACAGCGGGTTTACGACGGCCTATATCGGTTCATCCAATATCTCGCATGCCGCCATCACGAGTGGGCTGGAGTGGAACATCAAAGTCACTGCCAGAGACGCTACCGACATTGTCAACAAATTCGTTGGCACGTTCGAAACATATTGGAGCGACCCCGAGTTTCGGGCTTACTCGCTAGAAGATGAGCCTACTCTTAGAAAAGCCCTGGGAAACGAGAGATCGACTGAACAGCACCAATATCTTGTGGATATTCGCCCTTATGGATTTCAGCAGGACATTCTTGAAAGGCTGAAAGCGGAAAGGGAACTGCACGGCCGAAGACGCAATCTCGTGGTCGCAGCAACTGGTACTGGGAAAACGGTTGTTGCCGCCTTCGACTACAAACGATACTGTGAGGAGCATCCAGGAAGGAGAAATCGCCTCCTGTTTGTTGCACATCGAGAGGAAAACTTGCGGCAGTCGCTGGCATGTTTTCGGAATGTTCTCCACGATGCAAATTTCGGCGATGTACTTGTAGGCGACTCGGAACCGTCGCAAATAGACTACCTGTTTGTTTCGATCCAGATGCTTGCTGCGCGAGGCGTAGGGGCACTGCTTCGCAATCCCGCAACATATGACTACATAGTTGTGGATGAGTTCCATCATGCTGAAGCGCCAACGTATGTCGATTTTCTGGAATATGCGCAGCCGGATATTCTCCTTGGACTCACTGCAACACCAGAACGCATGGATGGCAAAGACATACTCAGGTGGTTTGGGGGTCGCATAGCAGCTGAAATTCGGTTGCCGGAGGCCGTTGATCGAGGACTACTATGTCCCTTTCAGTACTTCGGCGTGACCGACGTTGTCGACCTCAATACATTCCGATGGAGTCGTGGCGGATACGATATCCAACAGTTGAATCAAGCGTATTCAGCAAACGAGGGCAGGGCACGCCTCATAGTGGATGCCGTCCAACGCTACTGCAGAAAAGCGGAAGATACCCGTGGATTGGGTTTCTGTGTGAGTATCGAGCACGCAGAGTTCATGGCCGGCTTCTTCCGACGTGCGGGCATTCCCTCCGTTGCAGTCTCGGCTGCAACTGCCCCGACGGATCGCGTCACAGCCCAGAGTCTACTCCGTAACAAGGAAGTCAACTTCATCTTCACCGTGGACCTGTACAACGAAGGCATCGATATCCCGGAAATCGACACGGTCCTGTTCCTTCGACCGACTGAAAGTCTTACAGTGTTTCTTCAACAACTTGGGCGAGGGCTGCGAATCGATGAAGGAAAAGAGTGTCTGACGGTGCTTGATTTCATAGGGAAGGCGCAACAAAACTACAGTTTCGAGGCTCGCTTNNGACTTCCCATTTCTTCCCAAAGGGTGCAACATACAACTTGAGCGTGTGGCCAAGGAGAGTGTCCTGGAAAACATCAGGTCTGCAGTACGAAGTGGGCGTACCCGGATGGTCCAGCGAATTGCTGAGTTCGAAGACGAAGCCCAACAGGTTCTTACGATGGCCGCATTCCTCGAGTACCACCAACTGGAAGCCTACAGCATCTACGAGACAACAGGAAGGTCCTGGAGCCGACTGTGTTCTGAAGCAGGCAAGAGGAAGGCATGGATAGAACCAGACGAGGATCGTCTCACCAAGGGACTGTTGAGACTTGCGCACGCTGATTCACCTTCGTTTCTGCATTTCATTATCGACGCTCTTGAAGGGGATATGAACCTCTCACAGTCGGAGAGTCCATTCGCGGTAATGTTGTGGTGCGATGTGTGGCAGACGCCGTCTGATCGAGCCATGTGCTCCTCGTGGCAGCAGGTCATTGAGATCTTCGCCAGGAATCCTACGATGCGTGCCGAGTACCTAGAGCTCGCAAAATGGTGCCTCGACCACGTTAGCATCAGCTCGCAGCCAATGCGGCTTTCCTTCGGGAGTGCTTTGGAGCTTCATCGTTTGTATCTCCGTGACGAGCTCTTGGCTGGTCTTGGCTACTATTCATGGGAGCGACAGCCGTCACAGCGCGAAGGGGTGCTTCGCTTGAAGGACAAGAACTGTGATGTGCTGCTGGTTACTCTGAACAAGTCCGAAAAGGATTACTCTGAGTCCACCATGTACCGGGACTACGCTATCAGCGACCGCCTGTTTCACTGGCAGTCACAAAGCACCGTGTCGGAGACATCTCCAACGGGGCAGAGGTACATCCATCAGGTGGAGCTGCAGAGGACTGTTCTCTTGTTTGTTCGAGAGAACAAGGAATTGCATGGAATTGGAGCACCGTATTATTATCTGGGTCCTGCGACGTTCGTGGAATCCACAGGCAGTCATCCCATGAACATCGTGTGGGAACTGCAGTATCCTATGCCTGCACGGCTGTGTATGGTCACCAAGACTCTCGTGGTTTCGGAGTAGAGAGCAACCTGGCTGCTGCAAGGGCCGTCATGGGTGCGGTACCGGGCGCTGGTGGACTTGGCGCACGAGCTGGAATCGTCACCTGATATCTAGACTGCCCGACGTGGAAGCACCCCTGCCAATGGGCGTCATACGCTCCAGACTGTCGCGCATGAACATTGTTGCATCCGTCCGGCCACGTCGTTGTGTATGAAAGTACAATTCGTCGTCTTGAAATTGTACCTTAGCTGACAAAAGTATAATTCTTGTCCGCTTTGTCCCTGCCCTTTGAGTTTATCTTCTGCGAACTACACTTATTAGGAGAGGACATTTGTTGAGATTGTCCGGAGGCATTGATGGATGAACTACTTGCCTGGTTGCTGGAAGGACTGGGAATCAGGTCAGAAGAAGGTTCCATCGCGGTGGGTCACGCTGCTCGCCGAGCGCGTGCGACGGCGCACGAGTAGCTGACAGAGGATCAGACATGGAGACGATCGATCTTCGCAAGCAGATGAAGGACCTGTGGAGCCCGCCGGTGGGCAAGGTCGTCCTCGTCACCGTGCCTGCCATGCCATATCTTGTCATCGAGGGAGTTGGCAACCCGTCGACGTCCAGGGCGTTCCAGGAGGCTATCCAGGCACTGTACTCGGCTGCCTATACCATGAAGTTCGGGGCTAAGTCTGCGGGCATCGCGGAATGGAAGGTGACGCCGCTGGAGGCACTGTGGTGGAACGCGTCCGGACGGGACCTGACTGATGCTGACTTCGCGGTGACGACGCCAGGGGAGATGGCGTGGAAGGCTCTGGTGATGCAGCCTTTGGTCGTGACCGCGGACATGCTGAAGCAGGCGAAGGCTGAGATCGTCCGCAAGAAGAAGGACGTGCCTGCTCTTGCACAGGTACATCTGGAGACGTGGGCTGAGGGAGTGTGTGCTCAGACGATGTACGTGGGGCCATACGAGGGAGAGCGTTCGACGATCGACATGATGTACACGTGGATAGCTGCAAACGGCTACGGCGTGCGGGGTCGGCACCACGAGCTGTACCTCAGCGACCCCAACCGCACGGCGCCTGAGAAGATGAAAACCATCCTTCGGCTGCCCGTACAGACGGTTCAGTCGTAGCTCGGGGATACCATGTCCGCCACGCACAGGAGGCCGAATGGAAGCCAGCGTGTTGTGCGTGGCGTCACGGTCCAGTTCCGGCGCGTCCGTGGTGTTCAGGCCATGTGCTGGAAGCGGCGAAGACTGACCCCTCTACACACTTCACCGACTAGAGCTTGATTGTCACCGTCCTGCCGACCGGGTCCCACGTGACGATACATCCCAGATTCTCGGCGACGAACCGGAGGGGAAGCAGCGTCCTGCTGTTGACGATCATCGCAGCGACGTCCAAAGGTACGTCTGCGCCGTTCACACGTGCCTGATTAGAACCGATCCAGATCTCGATGGTATGTGTGCCGAGCGTCACGGTCGCCTTCCGGGCGACGGCATCCCAGCCGACACTCCCCTCGAGGGCTTCGATCACTGCGCGGATAGGGAGCAGGGTCCGGCCTTCGCGGATGATAGGCGGCGAGTCGAGCGTTGCGCGCGTCCCGTCGACGGACATCGCCGACGAACCGATAGTGAGCACCAGCGTATGCGACGGAAGTGGAGGCAGGACGATGGGGATAGGTTCGAAGACTGCCACGATGGCATGGCCCGCGGTGATGCCAGTTAGTACATATGTGTTGTCGCGGACCAGGCCGGTCACGGTCATGCCGTTGTCGGTGAGGAGCGTAAGGTGGTATCCCGCGTCAGGCAGCAAGTTCAGCGTGACGCTTTCACCCTCCGCGGCTTCCTTCAGCGTTGGCAGGACGGTGCCGCGCCCCTGTGGTGCAGAGGCCGTGATCCGGAAACGGACGACGGGGACATTCTCGAGACGGTACAGGCCGACGGCCGTAGCAGCATACACCATGCGGGGGTTCGAGGGGTCCACGGCAAGCGCAGAGATGTCCCCGGTGAGCGTGCCGCCTGCCTGGGTCCAGGAGGCGCCGCTATCAGTCGACGAATACACTCCGCCAGAGGTCATGAGACCACTGTCGCCTGCGTAGAGAACAGATGACTTGTCTGGATCCACAGCGAGCGCAGCGATTCCAAAGAAGTACTTGAGGACGCCCAATGTGCTGAGACCGGTTCCCTGTGACCAGGTAGCTCCTCCGTCCCTGGATTTCCAGACGCCCGCCGTGGTCCCAGCATAGACAGCGTCGGAGGTCACCATGACCGTCATCACGTCCGCTTCTGAAGAATTGACCTGCATTTTCCCAGTGGTTTTCGTCCAGCTGGCACCAGCGTCACCTGAAACGTAGAGCGAGTCTTCGACCACTGCATAGACCGTCGCGGGTCTGCCTGGATCGATGGCCAGCGCTGTCACGTGATCACTGGATATCCCGGATGCAGCCGTCGTCCAGGTTGCTCCGCCGTCCGTGGACTTCAGGACGCGTCCCTCCGTCATCATACCGGTGTCGCCAGCATAGACGGTCTGTGGATTCGCGGGGTCGACCGCCAATGTGGTAATCGCATAGTAGTAGCGGATTATTCCAGTGCCCGGGAGCATTCCCGAGCCTTGCGACCACGTCGCACCTCCGTCGGTCGACTGAAATGCTCCGCCGGAGGTTCCTGCGTACAGGCGGCTGCCGTCACCCGCAGCGGCAAGGACAAATACCTTGAGAGTCGCCTTGATGCCGGTGCCATACTGCTCCCAGGTGCCTCCTCGGTCCGTCGACCTGAACAGTCCCCGGTCGGTTCCTGCGAAGACAGTGCCGGGGTTCGTGGGATGAACGAGAATAGCACGGACCTGCCCTGCGTCGAGAGAGGTCTTCTGCCACGCTGGTGTCGCCCCTGAGGTTGGGGCAGGGAGTAGCAGCAGGCCGGGGACGGTCAGCCAGCAGATGGCAGCCACAACAATCAGTACGGCGACTAGACGTTTCATGGACACCTCCTAAGTATTGTATTACTGACGGACAGGAAAGTTCACTATTTTTATTTTAGACGTACGGAAAAAGGAGTCAACGGCCAACCAGACTGGGGATGAACACTTGTGTTCGTGACGGGGAGCATGTATTTGAATATGTCGGAGTGTGAACTCTGGCACGGGAAAAACTGGTGTCACACGGGTGTAGCCACTCGTTCACTTGGCGCGACCGCGCTGCACAGGAACAGTTCGTTCGCGAGAAACGTACAGGACTTGTGACTATTGACAGGGTTGGATATACTCAGGCAGGAGGTCACTATGAGGGTCATCGGAGCGGGTTGGACCGATATTGGACTGCAGCGTCACACCAATGAGGACAGTTTTGCCGTCGTTCAGGAAGGCAAGGAGGTCGAGCGTCAGGGTGCCTGTTATGTCGTCTGCGATGGCCTCGGCGGAGCACGGGCAGGAGAGGTCGCTTCTCGCACGGCTGTGGAGAGCTTTGTTGCGGCATGGTCCTCGCGGGAGTTGTCAGCCGAAGACACCAAACAGCGGCTGCGGCTTGCAGTCCATGAAGCGAATACGGTCGTCTACCGTCTGTCGCTTTCGTTGGAGGAGCTGGCGGGCATGGGGACGACGCTGGTGGCGTTCGTGCCGCACGCAGCGCGCGCGTATGTCTGCAACGTCGGTGACAGCAGGTGCTACTGTCTTCGGGGCAGTGTGTTGACTCAGTTGACGGAGGATCACACGATGGCGGCAGACATGGTACGCCAGGGACTCCTGGATCCGGCCTATGCGCGGCAGGTCAGCGAACGGAACATCTTGACCAGGGCGGTCGGGACGGCGGCGAGAGTCGAGGTCGACGTCATATCGGACGAGCTGTGCGCTGGTGACCGGTATCTCCTTTGCTCGGACGGACTGTGGGGTACGGTTTCCGAGTCCGACCTCAAGGCTGGCCTGACAGGGGGATCTCCGGAGGAGACCGCGCATCGCCTGGTGGACCTTGCCAATACCTGTGGAGGGCCGGACAACTGCACGGCCATCGTGGTGGACGTCCAGGAAACAGGCGGCGTCGCCGACTGAGAGGCGTCTCGTCTGTTGATCCAGGAGAATCAGGAGGACAATCTAAGAAAAGTGAGTGGCGCCTGCTGGGCACGATGTCCGTGGCATGGTCATGTTGTCGCTAGGTGTTCTGCTACAATGGTGGGCATGTCGGCGCGGCTGGAGCGACGAGCTTACCAACATGAAGGGTAATTACCAGCTGACCCCAAAGGAGACGGAAATGAGTGACAGGGAAAGCCAGACGATCGAAAAGCGGGTGGTCGCCCTGCTGAAAGCGAATCGCAAGGATCTGCGGGCATTCGTACGCGCGGTCGAAGCGCTTGCACCGCCAGAGGGCGATGTCGCAGGCTTCCTGGACGAGATGGGTGCATCGCTTGCTTCCGAGGACAGGACCATCGGCGCTTTGGAGCTCTGGGACAAGGCAGCGAAAATGTACGAGGAGCAGGCGCGTCTCGAAGAGGTTGCGGGGCTGTATGCCAACATGGGACCGATAGCGGCGACGACGGGTGACATCCCGCGCGGCATCAGGTTCTCCAGGAAGGCCGAGGAACTGGCGGCCCAGCTGGACCCCGACCCTGAACTTGCCTATCATGTTTCGTCCGATCTGGGGGCCATGTACGCGGAGCTGGGAGACTGGGAGAAGGCGATGTATGAGGACAGCCGCGCTCTCGAAGTGTCACGCGCCACGGACGACTCCGCCGGACAGATCGACGCGCTGCTTGCTCTTGCACAGGTCAGTCTTGCCCGGCAGGACCTGGTGTCTGCGCGCAGCGAGGCCATGGGGGCGCTCTCACTGGCTCATTCGTGCGATGAAAGGCTGCTCGAGGCCGAGGCCATGCGGGCGGTCGGAGATGTCTCGGAGGCAGCAGGGGAACACGAACAGGCCATCCGCCAGTATGAGCAGGGACTGGCTATCGAGGCGATGTCACCGGATCCCGAGATACGGGCGCAGCTCCACTTCGCCATGAGCATGGCGTGTGACGCCATGGGCGATGCGGCGAGGGCGGCACAGGAACGGAATCTGGCCGAGGCGGTTGGGCTCCCGGCAGGCGCGGAGGACGAGAACAGTGACGCCTGACAAGGACCTGTACGGCGTTCTGGGCGTAAGCCCGTCGGCATCCCAGGAACAGATCCGCTCGCAGTATCGGATCCTGGTGAGGAAATATCACCCGGACCTGCATCCCGGCGACACAAGTGCTGCTCTCATGATGGAGCGGGTCAACGCGGCATACGATGTCCTCGGCAACCCCGAGGAGCGGCGGCAGTACAATGACGAGATCAGCGCGTCGTCACAGGGTCGGGGTGAGACCGCTGCTCCCAGCAGCTACGGACAGTCTGCATACGGCAGTTCAGCTGCCGGCGCAGGGCCCCAGTCCACGTGGAACCCACAGTGGGGCAACGCGGCGACGGACCCGCGTGAGCGGCAGGCCGAGGCTGAGGCGATGTGGGAAGCAATGCACTCTCAGGAGCGTACCAGAGGCGGTCTGTTCGGCGACGTGTGGGCAAACGTCCCGGATCAGCGTGCGGAGGAAGACCTGAGCGGCTGGGCCGTGGCCGGGCGTGTTGTCTGGCTCATTGTTCGTATCGTCTTCGGTATCCTGTTTATCGCGCTCCGCTTGCTGAACACGAGGGTGGACGATCGTAACGACTTCTTCTAGCATGTGTCTTGCACGCAGGATATGACAATGGCCCACCCCGAGGGGTGGGCCATTTCGGTCATGTTTGGGCGTGACGTTATGTCGTTGGCTCTTCTTCCAGATGACCACCGCACACCAGGCAGTCCAGATCACGGTCGATGCGAGCGCCGTACCACCGCAGGATGCTCGGGTGTGTCCACTTGAATCCCATGCGCGGCCAGTTTGCATAGGCTTCTTCGCGCCGGTTTGCCCAGACGTAGAAATCCGAGGCGAGGTCTTCGTCGACCGTGCTCATCCCGGTCTCGATACCACGTGACAGTTCCACGAGTGCCATTTTGACCATCATGTTCGCGATGGGCGCGATGTCGGAGGACAGGCCGACCTGGATCATGGTGTTGATCTTGTCTTCCTCGACGTAGGCGGGCAATACGGCGAGAGCCTGCCGCTTTTGTGACATCTCCTCTTCGCGGCCGTCGATGAGGCCCGAAGAGAACACGCAGTTGTAGCAGGGGCCCTTCCATGGTCGTACACGCAGGACGTCGCCGCCCGCGGCGCGTGTGATGGCGCGCCCATACAGGGTGACCTTGTTGTTGTTGAGGGACATCTGGTTGAGGTTGAAACGGCTCTGGTCATTGTCAGAGGCGACAATGAGCAGGTCACACGCCGCGACCGCATCCTCGACTTGGCCCAGCGACTGGTTGACGTTGATTTCCATCGTCGAGACTTTGGCATAGGGGTTTTTCTGCAGTACCTGGTCTCGCACCGCGAGCGTCTTGTACCGACCGAGATCGTTTACGCCACACACGTGGCGGCTGATGTTCCCCAGCTCGAGCCGGTCGAAATCGATGAGCGTGAAATGGCCGATTCCCGCGCGGGCCAGTTCGAGAGCGATGGGGGAACCGCCGCTGCCAAGACCGACGATGACGACTTTCTTGTCAGCCAGCGCCGACGTCTCGAGGAGCCCGGTGTTGCGGGAGAACAACTCGGAGCGGCGAGGGACAAACCGCGCGTCTGCACCGGCTACGCCCTTCTCGGTCAGGACAAGTGCACGGCAGGAGGGTGAACCCCCCGCGTCGGTCCCCGCCAACAGGACCACGATGGGGTCCCCGTCGGGGTCGACTCGGCTGCGAACCTGCAGCATGAGCTTCTCTTCGTCGACAAATCCCGCAGCGTCCGAACGCATCGCGACACAAGGGCAGATGCGCCCAGAAGGCGTGGAATAAGGCTTCTCGGTATAGGCGTGGAAGACCGTCCAGTCGTCGAACCCATATGCGACACCATCTACCAGGCGGACGTCTCCCGTCTGGCTGAGCAGGTCACGGATCTGCTCCTCAAGCACGTAGACCAGGGGTGTCATGGCAGTCAACAGGCGAAGAAGCCGTCGCGCGTCGGGTCATCCGCTGTCACGGCGTCGGGCGAAAGCTTAGGGGACTTGGCGTCGACAAGCACCAGCTCTTGTGTTCGCGGGTCGAAGACCAGCTTCTTGGTCGTCGCCTTGCCCTGTGTTATCTGTGCCAGATGGTTCTGGACGCTCTTCGAGTCTTTCTCTTCCATCGTGTTCCTCCTCGTGGTCAGGCTTCCATGTGCGGCAGGTAGTGGTCTATAGCATAGCCGCTGTCCAGATGACCTTCATAGGCTTCGATCCAGGCCCGGATTTTCAGCAGGACTTTGAAGAATGTGATATTGGGGTGCCAGTGAGAAGCGCTGTAGTGACAGATGCGTACGGCGCCGTTCTCCGGTTTTAGCAGGTGCATCGGGTACGATGTACCCAGGTCGACCAGGGAATGCCCAAAGCGGTCTCGGAGGACAGGGCTGACGATCTCGACAATAGGGACGGAGTTTGGCAGGTCGGCAGGCACACGGAGACGAATGAGGTATTCGTTGCCCGCATTGGAGCGCAAGGTCCCCTCGATGACGGCATGACCGGGGATGATGCTGTCCTTCAGGAAGAAGGTCGGGAAGTAGCGCGACAGGATACCCATTTCGAGATGCAGTCTAGCTGACTGCTGCGAAGACCAGCCCATGGGACTCAGCCCTCTCTGTCGCGGGGGGCGTCAGACCCCGTGTGTTCCCGGTTGACAAGGAACGTTGTGACCAGTTCCTCGATGTGCGTAACGACGTCGTCGCCACGGTCCATGGCTACAAAGAGGGTGCGCGGGGTTTTCCAGGACTCCTCCTGTCCTGCTGGAATGTCTACGGGCCGACATTCGACGACGGGCTTGACGACAGGGTAGGAATGTGGAAAAACGATCTCGAACGCGTAACCGTCGCGCTCAAAGGCTAACGACACCCGTCCGTCCTCTCGCTGCAGGATTTCGACGCCTCGTTCGAGCGCCGACAACTCCTGGAAGAGGCGGTGCAGTTCGCCACGCCCTTCGGGTGTCGCCATGAACGAGGAGATGGGGAAGGTCGGGCTCTCTGTCTGAGGTGCGGCTGCCATGACAGCAAATGTTGTGCTGGGGATGGCTTCGTAGGTTGAGGCGAGAGTGCGCGGTTCGCTGCGTGGAAATCCTTTGATGGCTTCCATGGCAGTGCGCACGGGGCTGGAACCGGGCAGGATGAGCCACGTCAACTGCCGGCGTTCTCCGTCTCCATATGCACCGTACAGGTATGCGCGCATCTCGACTCTGTCGGACTTGTCGGTGAAATTGCATATCGTGAGCAACCAGGCATTGAACCCGTTCTTGTCGAGTGCTCGCTGCATCGTGCTCGAGTCGCCCTTGGACGGTTCGGTGAGCCCGAGTCTGTGGTGGGAGTGCCAGGTGCCGACATGCTGCAGGCCGTGCAGGTCGTGGAGGATTCCGCCGGCAGACTTGAGGAACGAGGACTCCTGGTAGAAGGCAGCGCCCTCGTGTTCAGCAGTTTCGCTTGGTCCCAGTACATACTCGATCATCGGTGAACCCGTGTGGGTCCAGAAACCAAAGAGGTCTCCACCGGTCTCGATACTTGGATAGTCTGTGACGAAACGGGCCATGGTCTCCAGCTCGCCCTCGTAGATGAGCGCCTTGTCACCGCGTGACGTCCCGGACGTCTCAGTCCGCCTGTGGACCGAAGCCGCTATGGTGCGCCTGAACTTCTCGCTGTGGCCTCTTGCCATTCTTCCTCCCCCTGAAGAAATGTCCTCTCAGTGCTCTCTGACAGTGGAGAGTATAACACGAGATGCAAAACGGCAAATATTCCAGCATGGCAGTCATCTCAGGCTGACAATCGCTTTGGCCCCTTCTTCATTGACCAGTGGTTGAAGGCAGTGTCGACGGTACATTGCGTTTTGTTGTCGGGAGGTTGCCGATGACGACGCCGGCCACGATGAGGAGACCTCCGGCAAGGGCAACAGGCTTCATGTGCTCGCCGAGGAGCACGAACGCATACAGGGCAGAGAGGACCGGTTCCAGGGAGTCAATGATAACGGCACGCTGAGCGCCGATCATGGCGATGCCCTGTACGAACAGGAACATGCCGCCTGCAGCCGACAGACCGATGCCGGCAAAGACCAGCATCGCTGTGCGGGAGCTGAAAATGACCGGGTAGAAGACGGGCTGGCCTATGGTGAGGAGGCACAGAACCATGGCGGGCGCCACCTGGTTGTACAGGCCGAGCGTGCGCGGGTCGACTCCACGGATGACGCGCTGGGAGAGTACGGCGTACAGCGCGTAGGCCACAGCGCACGCCAGCATGGTCAGGACGCCGATCCCGGAAACGCTCCGAAAGCTCGCGCCCAGCAGGAGCAGCAGGCCGACGGCGATGACACCTACCGACGCCAGGTAGGCGCGCGTCACGCGTTCATGCAGGAGAATCCAGGCGAACAGACCAGCGAAGGCGGGGTAGCAGTGGAACAGGAACATGGCGGTCGACACAGGCAACAGTCGGACGGCGGTGAAGTAGAGCAGCGTCGGCCCGGTGACGAACACGGCAGAAAAGCCAAGGAGGACACCTGCCTCATGCCAGTTGCGCGGGAACAGCAGGTGCCAGTTCAGGAGCCCGATGATCACGACGAGGATGATGCTGGCGAGGAGATAGCGTTCCTTGAGCAGCTGGACAGGGTTCAGGTTGTACCGGTATGCGAACTTGACGAGGACCGAGGTGCCGCTGTAGATGACGGCCGACGCGATGGCGACCAGGATCCCGCCTTTTCGAACCTGAGGCTGATTCATGTGCACTGCTCCTTTCGAATAACGTAACAATTCATGATACTGCCGCGGTTGAAGAGCGCAAGGATGCGCGGAAGGGTGCAGGTGTTACATCATCTCACCGAGGCTGTGTATGATGTCAGATATGTGGTGCAGGGAGTTGGGGAGATGTACACGGTGTCGAGGTTTGCGGCGTGGTCAGCACTTGGGTGCTGTGCCGGCTCTCGTAGACTCTCAGGAAGACCACGCCAGCTAGGATGAGAAGACTGCCGGCGATCTGGATGCCATTCAGGTGTTCACCCAGCACGAGGTAGGCGATTACTGCGGTAAATGCCGGCTCGAGGGTGAGAATCAGGTTGGCGACACTTGACGGCAAGTAGCCCAGGCTGACATTGTACAGTCCAAAACCAGCGACAGTGGGACCTGCCGCCAGGAGGAAGAGTATGAACCAGCCCCACGCGGCTTTTCCAAGCCACAGCAGATCCGCGGGGCCAACGGCCGCGCCGGGAAGGAATTTCCCGAGAGACAGATTGAGCAGAAGCAGGAAGCACGCTGCGAAGGCGAATGTATACAGCAAGGTCGTCCACGGGTTGAGCCCTCGCTGAGAGGCTGAACGGCCCATCAGACTGTAACCCGCGTACCAGAGTCCCGACAGCGTTCCTGTCAGGATACCTGTCAGGTTTCCCTGCCATGCGCCCGGCTCGAGAACGCCGGAAACCAGAATGCAGCCTCCCAGGCAGCCTGCGATTGTCACAAGTTTGACCCATCCGAGACGTTCCTTCAGGAGCCACTTGCCTAGAAGAGCGGTGAATGCAGCCGAGGAGTAGACCAGAACAGTCGACACGGCTGCTCCGTTGAGGGAGACGGACAGCGTCCAGAAAGAGTTGAACATCGTCAGCATGAGGCCGTAGGCAACAAGGTAGCCCACGTGGCGTCGCTCCGCGCGCAGCAGGCGCGGATGCAGGATGACGAGAACAATCAGCATCGTGAGCGCCACGAACGAATCTCGCCAGAAGGCCAGAACGAGCGCAGGCATGTTGTAGGTTTGTGTGAGGTAGCGGATGAAGATGGCAGTGGTCGACAGGATGATGGCGCTGGCCACAGCGAGGGGATACCCACGCGCAAGGTCCGAGCGCTCGCGGGCAGAGCGGGTGGCTTGCTGTTCCTGGCACAGCGCCGTCTGTGTCTTCACGAACCCTTGGCCTCCGGGACTGGCTTGAAGACCTCACGCGTGGCCTCGACGACCGGCACCATCTGGTTCACATCAAACCTCCTTGCCCGGTTTCTGCAAACGAATTGTAGAGTATGATATGAGCTCTTCTGACAGGCTTGCCATAGACACGCTGTACCAAGTAGCCGATCTTGGCAGCACCTGCCCTGTGCGAACTGGAGGGTCCCATGATCGGTCCCATGACGTCAAAAATGGCCATGCGTGCCTCCTGATGTCACTCCAAGTATAGGATGGAGGGGGTCATGTCAAGCCGACAGATGTGGTGAGGAGCGCTGTTGTCCAGCTGCCGTATCCGCAATATACTAATATGCTACTAAGAAGAGGATTATTCCCGGCCCCGGAACAGGAGGAGTGACGATGAGGACTCACAGGAATCAGAAGCTTGGCCTGGCTCTCAGTTCGGGCGGGGTCCTTGCGTATGCGCACATAGGCGTGCTGCGGGCGTTGGAAGAGTTTCACGTTCAGGTCGACCTGTTCTCGGGTGCTTCGATGGGCGCCGTGGTAGCCGTGTTCAGTGCGGCGGGCCTCGACTCCGAAGCCCTGGAAGCCCTCAGCGTCAAGCACGGCGCCCAAGTGGCCACGCTGCTCGGGTCCGCCATTTCCGTGAGTGGCCTGACGACGCCCTTGCGTCTGCGCGCCGCTCTCCGCAAATCACTCCCGGTGACGGTTTTCGAGGCTCTCAAGAAACCCGTTTGCATCGCCGCGACCGACGCGCAGACCGGCAGAGCCCTTCTTTTCGACAGCGGGGACATCTGGGGTCCCTTGTCCGGGAGCTTCAGCCTGCCAGGCATGTTTCCGGTTGTCGAGTCCGGTGACCAGCATCTGCTGGATGGCTGCATGTCGCTGCCGGTCCCGGTGACGGAGCTGCGCAAGCGGGGCGCCACGAGGGTCATCGCGGTATCACTGTATGATCCGGATCAGCAAGAAGAGTACAAGTCCAGCCTGAACATCCCAAAACTGCTCGAGCGTTCGCTCAACCTGATGTTCAACAACATCGCAAGGCCGGAGCTCGAGGTGGCTGATCTGGTCATCCGACCTGATCTCAAGGGTTGTGCGCCTGCGGACGTCCACGAGTATGTCGTGCGAGGGTATGATGCCGCCATGAGCAGAAAGGCGGAGATCGAGGCCCTGCTTGCCTGACATCCAAGGAGTTCTGGGTGCGCTGCAGCAGCGGACAGCGGAGTGGGCCTCCAGAACCGTGACCGCCGGCTGGAATGCATTCATACCATTCGTTCCTTCTCTGGCGGCAACTGCCGTGCTTCTTGTTCTGATAGCAGTGGCCGGCATCGTCGTCCGGATGCGTCGCGACCGAATGTTTCACGGAGCAACGCTGAGTTCCATCGACGCCATGGACGGCACGCAGTTCGAGGAGTTCCTGGCAGTGCTGTTTGTCCATCTGGGCTACTGTATCCAGCATGTTGGCATGAGTCATGACTTCGGGGCCGACCTGGTGCTGACGTCGCCCCGTAAGCGCATCGTCGTACAGGCAAAGAGATATAGCGGCAACGTTGGTATTAGCGCGGTGCAGGAGGTCCTGGGAGCCGTGCAGTATTACCGTGGTACCCGTGGAATGGTCGTCGTGAGCAGCGGGTTCACGGAATCAGCCCGAGAGCTGGCGGCAAGGTCGGGGGTCGAACTTTGGGATAGACAACGGCTTGCAGCCGCTATGGCGAGGATAATGGCCAGAGGCCGTGACGTCGAGCGGAAACCTGCCTACAATAAGCGTGAGGAGTGAGCCGTGAAGATAGCGACGTGGAACGTGAACTCAGTGCGCGCTCGTCTGCCTGTTGTTCAGAGGTGGCTGCAGGAGTCACAGGTGGACGTTCTCGCCATGCAGGAGACCAAAACGGTCGACGAGACATTCCCTGCTGCAGAGTTCGAGGCACTGGGATATCAGGTCGCAATGTCCGGTCAGAAGACCTACAACGGCGTTGCTATTGCGTCCAGGCTGCCCATCTCTGGCGTCGTCAAGGGATGGGCCGGCAATGATCCGAGCCGGATTCTGGCAGTGGACGTCGGGGACGTCAGGATGATCGACGGGTATCTGCCACATGGCGGCGAACGCGGCGACGAGGCATTTCTGCACAAACTTCAGTTCTTCCAGGAATTTCGGACCTATCTCGACACAACATACTCCAGAAACCATCGCCTGCTGTTCATGGGCGATTTCAACGTGGCCAGGGATCCCCAGGACGTCTGGGCTCCCGAGGAGATGCAGGACGCCATCGGCTTCATGCAGGAAGAGCGTGAGGCGCTCGAGAATCTACGCGGGTGGGGTTTCGTCGACCTGTTCCGCAAATTCCACAGTGAGCAGCAGTTTACCTGGTGGGACTATCGCATGAACATGTTCAAGCGCCACATGGGTATGCGTATCGACCATGCCTGGGGTTCGGAGGCGCTGTCCGCGCGCGTCACCGACTGCATGGTCGACGTCGAGCCGAGGCGCTGGGAAAAGCCATCAGACCACACTCCCGTCGTCGTCACGATCTCGTGATTGTGGGGCGGGTCGCACGATTTGCGCCAATCAGGAGGATATGATGAATATGGGAGTACTTGACGAGAGCCTGCGCGAAATCCTGGACGCTGTTTCGGACGGCGTGTACGTAACGACCCGGGAGCGCGAGATCGTCTTCTGGAGCAAGGGGGCGGAACGCATTACTGGCTATTCGTCTGACGAAGTTCTGAGCAGACACTGCCACGACAACATCCTGGTTCATACCGACGTCCTCGGCAAGAACCTGTGTTTCGACGGGTGCCCGTTGCAGAAATGCATCGAGACCGGCGAGCGGCAGGAGGTCAAGGAGGTTTTCCTCAAGCGGAAAGACGGAGAGCGGTTGACTGTCTACATTAAGGCGTCGGTCCTGCAGGTCGGCAATGAACGGTATGGCGTAGAGGTATTCGGCGAACTTCAGTCGGTGGCTGGAAGCGCTCTTGCAGAGCAGTTGAGGAAGCTGTCTGACGCATCGATCGTCGACCAGCTGACCGGTCTCTACAATCGGCGTTACATCGACACGATCCTGGACCAGCAATATGGGCTGTTCAAGCGGCATTTCCAGCGGTTTGGGATTGTCATGATCGATGTCGACAAGTTCAAGAACATCAACGACAGCTTTGGATTTCTGGCAGGAGACGAAGCACTGAAGTTTGTCGCCTCTGTTGTGCAGCGCTCGATGCGCTCGATGGATTTCCTCGCCCGTTTTGGTGGCGACGAATTCATCATCGTGTGTCCGCTTATCGAACTTGAGGGAGTTGAGAAGCTCAGCGGACGAATCGTTGAGCTCGTCCATCACTCGGTCCTGTCATCGCCGGAGAGCCAGAAGAACGTTATCGAGGTCTCCGTTTCGGTCGGAGGGTCGCTGGTGGACTACAAGGACAAATCAGCCATCGACATCATCGCACGAGCGGATGAAGCATTGTACCGGGTCAAGCGGGACGGGGGCGATTGGTACGCTCTGGGCTAGAACCATTTCTTGAACATTTCATTGCGAAGGGCCGGACGTCACGTCCGGCCCTTCGCTTCGGCGCGATCCATGTCTATCTCTGAGGTCTAGTACGAGCCGAGATACTCTCTCTGCTCTTCGGTCAGCGTGTCAATGGACAAGCCGCGAGATGCAAGGAATGCTCTCGATGCCATGTCGTCGATCGTCTCGGGTACGTTGATGAGTTCATTGGGCAGTGACTCCTGGTGCCTGACCAGGTACTCAGCCGACAACGCCTGCAGCGCGAATGTCAGGTCCATGATCTCGATGGGGTGCCCGTCGGCGCATGCAAGGTTGACAAGGCGTCCCTCGCCCAGGACATAGAAGTGCTTGCCACCGGAAGCATACTCCTCGATGTTGTGCCGGACTTCGTGGTGCTGAGGGTCCTTGTTCCGCAAGTGTTGAACGTCGACTTCGATATCGAAGTGCCCAGCGTTGCACAGGATGGCACCGTCCTTCATGACGCCGAAATGCTCCTTGGTGATGACCTTTACATTGCCCGTGCAAGTAATGAAGATCTCACCGATTCTGGCGGCCTCGAGCATGGGCATGACCTGATAGCCTTCCATGTGGGCTTCGACGGACTTGACAGGATCGACTTCTGTAACGACGACCTGGGCGCCGAGGCCTCTGGCACGCATGGCCACCCCCTTGCCGACCCATCCGTACCCCGCAACGACCACAACCCTGCCGGCGATATTCATGTTGGTCGTCCGAAGAATGCCGTCCCAGGCGGACTGTCCCGTTCCGAAACGATTGTCGAAGAGGTGTTTACACAGGCCCTCGTTGACCCCGATGATGGGAAACGACAGTTTGCCCGCGCGGGCCAGCGCACGGTCGCGGGTGATTCCGGTCGTGGTCTCTTCGCATGCTCCCACAATGGCGGGCAGCAGTTCTGGGTGCTCGAAGTGAACGGCATTCACGAGGTCCCCACCGTCATCGATCAGCAGGTTGGGCTTAGTGGCCAGGACGTTGCCGAAGTACTCCTTGTACTCAGCCGGCGTCTCGCCGCGTTTGGCAAAAACCGTGACTCCGCGTTCTGCAAGTGCCTGAGCCACGTCGTCCTGCGTGGTGATAGGGTTGGACGCCGTAATGGCGACCTTGGCGCCGCCACGTAGCATCACGCAGGCCAGGTTGGCTGTCTTGGCCTCCAGGTGGAGAGCGATGACGATATTGAGTCCGGCAAAGGGCTGTTCCTTCTCGAAGCGTTCGGCAACTGATGACAGGATCGGCATGTGACGGATTGCCCACTGCATTTTCTGTTCGCCCGACTGACTGCTCATGACTCACCTCCATGGGAGTAGTAAAAAAGCCGCCGGAGGATAATGTCCCCGCGGCGGCCGGCGTAAGGATCGACTAACGCTGTTCCTTGTAATACGGGAGGCCGTCTGCCGCGGGAGCGACAGACTTGCCGACGAAGCCTGCCAGGACGGCCAGCGTAAGGACGTATGGCAGAATAAGAGTGAGCCCGGGCGCCAGCTTGGGAGCGATACCCGTGACGGCGATGATGGACTGGACGATCTGGCCCGTTCCAAACAGGAGCGCCGCTCCAAGAGCGCCGAATGGGGTCCACTTGCCAAAGATCATAGCGGCCAGGCCAATGAACCCGACACCGTTGGGCATGGAGTCGCTGAACCCCGAGAATGAGCTAATGGACAGTGTAGCACCGCCAATGCCTGCGAGCGCGGCCCCTGCGACGACGGCGAACCAGCGAATGCGAAAAACGTTGATACCGAGTGTCGTTGCTGCCTTAGGATTCTCACCGCAGGTACGGATGCGCAGGCCGAGGACCGTGTGGTACAGGAGTACGTGCATCAGGACCGTACAGATGAAGCCAAACCATATCATGAACGACAGGTTGGAGAAGGCCCCCAGAAGGGGTATCTTGGCAAGGAAAGGGAGATGCACGCGGTAGGCCTGTGCTCCAAAGTAGTTCTGGAGCTGTGGCGAATACCCGGTCGTGCTGAAGACGTATTCCAGCAAGTACGTCATGAGGCCGACGGCGATGACGTTGATGGCTGTTCCGGAGACGGTCTGGTCACCATTCCACCTGATCGTGATGAAGGCATGGAGCGCTCCCACCAGGCAGCCGATGGCGATACCGAACAGCAGGCCGATCCATGGGGAGTGAGAGAAAAACGCGCCGAGCAGCCCGAAGAAGGCGCCGAAACGCATGATGCCGTCCAGACCGATGTTGACGACGCCTGCGCTTTCACTGAGGACGCCGCACAGCGCGGCAAACAGGATCGGCATGGTGTAGTCCAGCATCTGGGCAATCGTGAGGTTGATCTGCAGGATGTTCACGCTATGGCCTCCTGGTCTGCTGGTGGGTCCGTACGGGTGCGGCGGCGCTGGAGGATCTTGACCAGGTAATATCGCACGGCAACCTGCAGGGCGATGAAGCCGACCGCCATACCCTCAATGATGTTGGAGAATGTCTTTGGGATGTTGGCGATCTGCATGGACGTGGCCCCGGTGCGCAGTGCACCGATGAACAGTCCAGCCAGCACGACACCCAGGGGTTCGCTCTGGCCGATCAATGCGACGCCGATACCAGTCCAGCCGTAGCCCATAGTCGCGGTGTTGGGGAACTGGTACTGCAGCCCCAGGATGAAGAAGGAGCCACCAAGCGCTGCAAGGGCTCCAGAGAAGAACATGAGCTGCAGGATGCGGCGGCCGATGTTGATTCCCTGCGCACGTGGGGCTTCCATGCCAATGTTGGCCGTGTAGCCGATGGCGCGGATCTCGTAGCCGACCGTCGTCTTATAGAGGAGGAACCACGTGGCATACGCCGCGAGTAACACCAGCAGGATACTGGTGTTGAGGCGTGTCGGCATCATGATTCTCAACAGCTTGGCTGTGTCAGCCACATAGAAGGTGCCAGAAGTGAACGTCTGGGATGGAGGCGTCATGGGCCCGATCGCCAGCCAGCTTGTGATCAGGAACCAGGCGATCCAGTTGAGCATGATCGTGCCAATGACGATGTTGACGCCGCGCTTGACATAGAGATAGCCGGCGACTGCCGCCCACGCGCCGCCCGCAAGCATGCCCATGATGATGCAGATGGCTCCATGTAGGAGTTGCGCTATCCAGCCGAAGCTCCCCAGGGCAACGTACATAGCCCCAAAGGTATGGGCAACGGGAGCCCAGTATCCGAAGAAGGTCGCTACGATGGCGCCTACCCAGAACTGGCCCTCAGCGCCGATGTTGAACAGGCCACCTTTGAATGCCAGTGCGACCGAGAGACCTGTCGCAATGTACATGGCGCTCTTGATGAGCAGTTCGGCGAACTCGCGCCGCCATGCTGCTCCCCCGGGGATGAGTCCCGAATCGCCAAACAGAAGTGCATATGCCCGAAAGGGATTTCGTCCGGAGGCGGCTATAACAATCATGCCAACGATCAGAGCCAGGCCCACCGAGATGAGGGGGACCCAGATGTTCAGAGGGTCTCTCCGATTGCGCCCCTTGTTGTCGATGCCGAAGGCTTTGAGGAACTTGGTGGTGAAATTGCTTTCGCTCACGATTGCACCTTCTTGTCGTTACCGACGCCGAGCATCAGAAGACCCAGGGCCTCCTCGGTCGTCTTGTCCGGGGTCGTCTCTCCGACGATGCGGCCTTCAAACATGACCAGAATACGGTCGGACAGGCCGAGGATCTCAGAGAGTTCGAGTGAGATGAGCAGAATGGCCTTGCCGGCCTTCTTCTCTTCAAGCAGCTTGCGATAGACGAATTCGGTGGCGCCAACGTCCAGACCGCGCGTCGGCTGCGAAGCGATCAGGAAATTGTGTGGCAGCGACAGCTCACGGGCCAGGATGAGCTTCTGCTGGTTGCCGCCGGAGAGGGATCCTGCCGTATCATAGACATCGCCAGGGCGGATGTCGTATTCCTTGACCTTCCCTTCGGCAAACTCCCCGACCTTGTCGTAGTCCATCCTGATGCCCTTGCTGAACGGTCTGGCCAAGTGCTGACCCATGACAGCATTCTCGCGTATCGTGTATGGCATGACAAGACCTCTGCGTGCACGGTCTTCGGTGATGTAGCTCATGCCTTCCTTGCGCAGCTGTGCCGTCGTGACCATGCGCATGTTCTTTCCGTTGAGTTCCATCGAACCTGAGACCGGATGCGAGAAACCGATCATCGCGTTGACCAATTCATCCTGGCCGTTGCCTTGGACGCCCGCAATGCCGACGACCTCTCCACCGTGGACGTCGAAGCTCATGCCCTTGACGGCCTCGTATCCACGCTTGTTTCGGACGTGCAGATCGTGACACGCAAATGCCACAGGTCCCACTTCCACGTCGACCTTGGGTATCTCGAGGACGACGTTGCGGCCGACCATCATGCGAGCAAGTTCCTCTTCGGTCGTGTCCTTCTTGTTCACGATGCCCTGCAGCTTGCCGCGACGCAGGACCGCTATGCGGTCGGCGATCTCCATGACCTCTTTCAGCTTGTGACTGATGAAGAGGATGGTCTTTCCCTCAGTCTGCAGTTTACGCATGGTCACGAACAGTTCGACAGTCTCCTCAGGCGTCAAAACAGCCGTGGGCTCATCGAAAATGAGGATTTCGGCACCTCTGCGCAACACCTTGAGGATTTCGACACGCTGCTGGACGCCGACGGGCAGGTCACCCGCAAGAGCCGTGGCGTCCACGGTCAGCGAGACGCGCTCCGAGAGCTCCCGGACTTCGCGCACTGCCCTGCCGTAGTCAAAGAAGATACCCTTGTGCGGCTCATCGCCGATGACGATATTCTGGGTGACGGTGAACCTTGGAATCAGCATGAATTCTTGGTGCACCATGCCCATCCGGAGCTTGATTGCGTCCTCGACCGAACGGATCTTGACTTCGTTCTCGTTGACCAGGAGGTCTCCGCCCGATGGTGTGTAGATGCCGTAGATGATGTTCATCAGGGTACTCTTGCCCGCACCGTTTTCGCCGACGATGGCAAAGATCTCTCCCTTTTCGACTGAGAACGAGATGTTGTCATTCGCAAGGTTTCCGGGAAACATCTTAGAGATGCTGCGTACTTCCAGTGCTTTCATGGCTTCACTCCCTCACAACGGCGGAGAGGGCAGATGCTGTACCCTCCTGCGCCAAAATCGTCCTGTCATGGGCTGACAACCCACCATGACAGGAAGTTGGGACCGTCCAGGCCGTGACTGCCCTGGGGTCGATGGGACTATGGTGCTATCGACGATCGTACTGTGCGGGCTCTGCATCTGTACTGTCAGTCTGGGTGAGACGACTCGTGTGGCGTTGTCGCGTACGTTCCCGCTGTCAGGCCGGTCCTCTCGCAATCCCTCGACACGGGGAATACAGGAGCTACGGCCAGGAGACCGGGGAACAGTTTGCTCATCCATTTTTCTCCTCTGCAGGATTGATTGTCACGTAGCCATTATATACTAAACGGTCTCAAAACAAGAAGGCGCAAAGTCCTTTACAGACTTGCGATTGAGTTGCTGCAGGGGACTTCGTGCCTTCGTTGGAAGGGTAGTTCTGGGCTGGTCTGTGAGTTATTTCGCTTGTGTCAGTCGCCCAGCAGTTGCCGGTGCTCACGCTGCCCGAGATGCCAGTGATACAGCCAGACAGGAGCCCCGACAACGACGGCCACAATGTTCCTGATAAGGCTTTGAACCGCGTAGGTATTGTTCAATGAGATGGCACCGGCGGCGTCCGGCTTCATGGGTGTTGTTATCGGAGGTAACGACATGAAAAATGCCCGATAGACCCCGGGGGCGACGCTGATAAGGTTGAACATGACGATGAACAGTCCAATGGCGGATAGCAGGTAGATGTAGAGCCTTCTGATGAGATCCCGGCGAACCTCCGGCTGTGGCGGCGCGGCGGCTACGATGGTTTCGCTCGTCACTGTGGAAGGGGCTGTCGCAAGTGCCGGCCCATGCTGGCGTGTTTCCTGGATGATGCCCCAGTGGTATAACCAGACGGGCACGCCGACTGCCACTGCGGAGGCGAAACCCAGCACTGAGGCCAGTTCGTTCTGCATGCTGTCCGATGTGATCAGACGGAAGACATACATGTTGAGGACACTGGTGATTGCCCCGATAAGCCCGGTAAGAGCCATGACGATCCCGACCACTGTGACGAGGTACAAGTAGATGGTACGAACCACGTTGCGTTGTTTCATGGGCACCTCCTGAGGCACACGGTGAGGTCGATCGCTGAGGGGCTGGGCACCAGGAAATGAGCCAGAAAGCTCCAGCCAGTCCTGGTGCCTAGTTGCATGCCTTTCGGCATCCCTCAACCACATACTAGAGGAAGTCCTGCCGTAATGCAAGAGTTGTGAGTATGTACGGTGTCATGGCGAGGAGACAGGCCGCTGCACTTGGCGTTGCAGATGCCGGCGTCACACAACGGTGTTGGCCTCTCCAATGGTTGTGGTATGATAAATAATACTTACCGGTCGGATAAGGGAGCAGGATGCGTCGTGATTGAACTGGAACAGAAGGACTTCGAAGAACTCGTGCTCGTTGCTCTTGTCACGCTTCCTGACCAGTTCAGGACGGCGCTCAAGAATATCGACGTCGTCGTCGAGGATTTTCCTCCGATGGATGTCCTGAAGCGTACCGGAGTTGCCAACGGCTACGGCCTGCTGGGGTTGTACCAGGGGGTTCCGCTTCGGGATCGGGGGCCGCACTACAGTGGAACTCTGCCTGACAAGATCAGCGTGTTCAAGGTCCCTCTCGAGTCTTCGGTCGATACGGTCGACGAGCTGATGCCTCTTGTCCAGCACGTGGTCCTGCATGAACTGGGTCACTACTTCGGCCTCAGCGACGAGGAGATGCGCGAGAGCAGAGGAGACCTGCACTAACGTGAAGATTTCAGTGGGCGCACTGCGTGCCGCTCGTCCTATCTCGTAACAGGAGAGGTGTACATGGAAATTCGAAGGATTGCGGTGTTTGGTGCCGGCGTCATGGGAGCGGGAATTGCTCAGGACGCAGCAGCGCACGGTCTCGAAGTGGTGCTCGTCGACCAAACGGAGGACGGACTGACGCGTGCCCGCCAGAGCATTGAGAACAGTCTCAATCTTGAGCTCCAGCGATGGGGTATCACGGGATCAGAGAAGAAGGTCCTGCTTTCCCACATCAAGTTCACGTTGAATCGTAGTGACGTGGGCAGCGTCGACCTTGTCATTGAGGCCATTCCGGATGATCTTGCGGCTAAGCAGGATCTGTTCAGCCAGCTTGAGATCCAATTTGAGAAGATGTGCCCTGGTGAGGTCACCTACGTCAGCAACACTGCTATCCTGCCCATCACTGACATCGCGCTGAAGATGGTCAACAAGGAACGTCTCGTAGGCATGCACTTCCTCGCGCCCGTTCCGGCGATCAAGCTGGTCGAGATGGTGCGAGGCGTCCATACGTCTCAGGCGACTGTCGACCGTGCGAAGGAACTGGCGCGCCGCATGGGCAAGACCCCCGTCGACGTGCTCGAGAACCCAGGCTACATCACGGCGCGTCTTGTCGTGCCCCTTATCAACGAAGCCATCATGCTCTACCAGGAAGGAACGGCCAGCAAGGAGGACATCGACGTCGCCATGCGCCTTGGTTTCGGTTTCAACAAGGGTCCGTTTGCCCTTGCCGACCAGATCGGGCTGGATATCGTCCTCGGGTGGTCGGAGCACCTCTTCCACGAGCTTGGCGAGACTCGATATCGTCCACAGGCGCTTGTCCGGAACCTGGCTCGACGTGGGCACTTGGGAGTGAAGACCGGCAAGGGCTTCTACAGCTATGAGACTCGTGTCGACAACGCGGAGGAGAAGATATGAAGGTTCTGATCCTGAACTGTGGCAGCTCTTCTATCAAGTACAAGTTGTACGACGATGACCAGCAGCTGGCCGAAGGCCTGCTGGAGAAGATCGGCACCGCGCAGGCGCAGCTCAATCACACGGTAGCTCGACGGAAGAAGCTTGTCTCTGTCCACGAGATCCTTGAGCACCACGCTGGCGTCGAGCTCATCCTGACAGTTCTGGTTGACCCGGAAAAAGGTGTCCTCGCGAGCATTGAGGACATTCAGGCTGTCGGGCACCGTGTGGTTCATGGTGCCGAGTCGTTCTCGGAATCGACGCTGATTACCCCCGAGGTAGTGGCCAAGATCGAGGAGTGCATTGACATCGCACCTCTCCACAATCCGCCGAACCTTGCGGGCATCTACGCTATCTCACAGCTGTTGCCCCGGGTTCCCCAGGTCGCCGTCTTCGACACTGCATTCCACCAGACGATGCCGGACAAAGCATTCATGTATGCGATCCCTTATGTTTTCTACGCTCGGAACCACATCCGCAAATACGGTTTTCACGGTATCAGCCACTACTATGTTTCGCATGAGGCTGCCGCAATGCTGGGAAGGACCGTCGATGAACTCAAGCTTATCACGTGTCATCTGGGCAATGGCTCTTCCGTTACCGCTGTCGATCACGGCAGATCCGTCGATACGTCTATGGGGTTCACTCCTCTCGAAGGTCTCCCCATGGGGACACGCTGCGGAGACATTGATCCTGCTGTCCCCCTCTATATCATGGGGAAGGAAGAACTGAACCTTCAGCAGATCAACGCTCTGCTCAATAAGCATTCAGGCGTTCTGGGCATTTCGGGCATCAGCAATGACTTCCGCGCTCTTCAGGAAGAGTCTGACAAGGGCGACAAACGTGCGACGCTGGCACTGGAAGTGTTTTGCTACAGGCTCAAGAAGTATATTGGCTCATACATTGCAGCCATGAACGGGGTCGATGCGATCGTGTTCACGGGGGGCATAGGTGAGAACAGCGAGGTCGTTCGTGAAATGGTCGTCAAGGACATGGAATTCCTGGGCGTAGAACTCGATGCTGACAAGAATCGCGCCAAGAAACGTGGTGAGGCGGCAGACATCAGCAAGCCGTCTTCGCGCATCAAGGTTCTGGTCATCCCGACCAATGAGGAATTAGTCATTGCACGGGACACCCGTCGGATAGTGGCTGCAAACTAAACATCAATCGTCAGTATATATGTGCAAGAAGCCCACAGTGTGAGAGCACTGGGGGCTTTCTCTTTATCTTGTGATTGCCTTGATAGAATCACCATGAGACAGAGGCCGCCCTGGCGGTGCTGTGTAGCCGAAGGTGCGATTTGGAGTAGGAAATAGGTGAGGCAATACGGGGGCTTGACAAGAACGGAATGTGCACCAAACTGAGTTTAAGCATTGAAAAGAAGACCCCATATAGGGTGCTGTTCATCCGGACCGCCGGGTCAATGATTGCAGTAGTATTCCGGCAGGTCATCGACATGACAGCGCGCGAAGGTGACCAAGACTGACCGTGGCTGCCCTTTTCGCACGCATTCAGGTTCTCCTCCACATCAGTCCAGGCTCCCTTGAGATCGGTTCGACAGCCGCCGTAGTCGAGTGTTTCGAGCTTGTCGACGTCGGCAGCCGCCTCTTTCTTTTGCCACCAGAGGCCGGCAGTGTCCTCGAGAAGCTCCTGCGATGGTGGGTGGGTAGTGACGTAAGGTTGGTGATTGGGAAGTTCATATCGTAGTACAGAGGAGGATCTGCTATGAAGTG
>NZ_QXIS01000033.1 GCF_003570925.1 Candidatus Cryosericum terrychapinii
GAAGTCCGGCATGGGCGTCGCGGGGTTGCGCTCGATGGCTTCCGCTACCGTGCTCAGGCGCACACCTGGCTCATCGGCAAGGGCAGCATACAGTGCTCTGAGAAACGGCGCTCCTCCCTCTGGGTAGAACTCCCATGCGTTCTCTCCATCCAGGATGATCGAGAGGACACCGGGTCTGTCGAGAGCATCGCGGATCGAGCGGACACTGTCCAGGAACTGCCCGACAGCATGTTCTTTTGTCAGGGAGGCATACCAGAAACCTATGGCGTCGGAGAGTCCCCTGTCTCGGAACACCATGGTGACTTCTCCCGCCCTGGTCTGTGCCCGGTAGGGGCGGTACAACACCCGATGCGGCTCGTCAGGGAGCTCCCGCAGCAGAATCTCCTCATCGGTGGCGGTCCAGGAGAAACCCGCGCGAGCGATCTCGGCCACAGCGTTCTGGGACACACTTCCCTCGGAGGGCCAGCACCCGCGCACTCGCTGGTGTAGCAGGTCTTCGACAGTCTTCTTGCCGAGCTCGAGCTGCATGAAGGCATCCTCAGGGTGGCGGAAACCAGGCTGTGGGAACGGAGTGTCCTGAACGGAGCGGGCGACGTCGGTGTCGATGAGGAGGGGGATGATAGGGTGTGCGAAGGGTGACGTCGCCAGTTCGACCTGGCCGGACGCGGCAAGCCTCGCCAACCTGGGAAGGAAGTTTCGCACAAGTTCCTGCTGAGCATTGACAAGGGCTGTGCGGTCCTCCTCGGTATAGTCACGGGATTTCGCCAGAAGTGTCCGATCCACCAGACCTGCCTGGAGGTCAGCGCTGCATGTCCAGGCAAGTATGAACTTGCACTGAAGGTCGCGCAGATCCTGTTCGGACCAGGAGTCGGGAGGCTCGTTCCTCAGACGGTACAGCTCTGTATAGCGGGCGTCGGGGTCGATGATGCGTTCACGGTTGACATCCAAAAACAGGGTGATCAGCCGCATTCGCTGGTCCATGCCTAGCTTTGTGACAGGGGTCGATGTCAGCTCAAGCCACTCGTCGCTGGACCTGCCATGCGCGTATGCGTCAAGCTGTGTCGCCAGGACCGGGGTGATGTTGATGGTGACGTGCACGGCAGGTTGTTCCTCCAGGAGCTCGAGCATCATCGCGTAGTTGCGTGCGCAGTGAAGCCGAGTCCACGGAAGCAGTGCTGTTCCCGACGTGAGATCCTGATACTGTGGCTGGTGGAAGTGCCACAGGAAGCATACAGAGAGCAACTCTGGCATGGTCAGGAGCGTCCGTGTCTCGTTCGGTTTCCGCCAGCTGCGTGTGTATCCTGTAGTATCGCAGCAGGCCACAAGGGCTGGCTTGCCCGGCGCTGAGCAGACATTCCGCGTGCTACACCTCGCGTCCGATGCTGGGGCGCGCAGGCGTATGCATATGAGATTGTCTGTCGGGATCCAATCATCAGGCTCATCGTGGAGGCTGGTCCTCTCAGGCAAGGTACTGCTGGATCATCTTCTCCGTGACGCCGCGATGTTTGGCGACGTCGGCATAGAACCATCCGCTGGTACGTACCGTCCTCTCCAGCGTGGAGTAGTCCACTGCGACGATACCGAATTTCGCGCTCAGGCCCTCGATCCACTCGAAGTTGTCCATCAGGGACCAGTGATAGTAGCGCTGTATATCGATACCGTCTTCGATGAGCCGGCTCACTTGGAGAAGGTGGTCGTAGATGTACCTGGTTCGAAAGGCGTCCTTGGTGTCGGCCGTGCCATTTTCGGTGATGAAGATGGGGGTATGGTAGCGGTCCCAATACTTCTTGCAGACACGATACAGCCCCTCAGGGTACAGCTCCCACCCAAGGTCGTTCTTCTGGCTGTCTTCGCGTACTTCAAGCCTGCCCAGCGGGTTCGCGGACTTGCCGGAACAGTCGACGATGTCGCGCGTATAGTAGTTGACGCCGAGGAAATCGAAGTAGCGACCCTCGCCAAGAGGGTATCCGCCGCCCAGCGGCGAGAGGAACCTTCCCTCGCACATCCCTGTGACAAAAAGCTCCTGGAAAAGCCTTTCGTACATGCCTGCCGCCCACCGTTCGCGACCGTTGCCATGTTTGGGATCGAACAGCCTGAGGTGATTGGCGACGCCAACCATCGTATCATTGTAGCCATTGGAGGCACGCACCTGATGGATCTTGCGATAGGACTTGATGTGTGCCGCGATCATGTTACGAGTGCCCCTGAAGTACTTGGTGATACTGATGTCGCTCGGCGGCCATCCACCCATGACGTATCCCGTCGCGAGGTAGACATTCGGCTCGTTGATGGTGCACCAGTCGCTCACGAGGTCGCCAAGGTTCTCGACGACATAAGCGGTATACCGCTCGAACAGATCGACTACGTCCGGGTTGACCCAGGCACCCGCGTCCTCGAGCCACAACGGGTTTGAGAAATGATGCAGCGTGACAAGAGGCCAGATTCCGGCGTTCACCAGTTGCTGTATCTCGAGACGATAGTGGCCCATGGCGTTCTTATCGAACTGCCCCCGCGCCGGCTCGATGCGGCTCCACTCCAGACTCATCCGATAGGTCTGCTGATGGAGCTGCTTCATGAGTGCAATGTCTTCAGTCACTCTGTTCCAGTGATCGTCAGCTACAATGCAGCTGCTGCCATCCTTGACATGACCGGTCTGAACCCAGCGATACCAGCTGTTGTTGCGATCACCACCCTCGATCTGCAGCGAAGCTGTCGCTGTGCCCAGCAGAAAACTCTCTGGCAATGCAAATGGTTCCATGGTCATACCTCCTTGTCTGGTGCTGCTGCCGTCAGTAGTATGCCTGAATCAACCGGCCGCGCAACTCGCGCCAGGGGCACTCGCAAGACCGTGTGAACGCCCTGCCGCTCTGGGGTTGCAGCTACCCCGTTCACGGTCCATCGAAGGGATACGTCAGGGACGCCGATCAGGGCTTCGCCATCGAGTCGGGCGGTGTCGAACCGCTGGAATGCTATGGAGGTTTCGTGGCACTCGAAGTGTGCGACATCGAGTCCCGGGAACAGATGGGTCGTCGTTCCAAGGAGTTCAACACTGTTCCCCTCTGCCTTTCGGAGGCAGGTCGAATCGAAGGGAAGGAGTTGCAGAGGCTCTCGTCCATCGATCAGGTGCCCATTGTAGTAGTATATACCTGGATCCAGGTTTATCGTGGCAGGCCGGGATCCCAGGTTGGCAGCGACGACGTATGTGGCGTTCTCTGCGTGCAAGGTCAAGCGCCATGCCTCGCCAAATGGTCTGGCCTCGTCGACGGTCTTCGCAGAGAACGGAAACTGTGAAAGATACTGCCTGAGCTGTGCATCTGTATAGGATGAGATGTCGTCTGATGTGAAGACGAGGCCCCCCATTGCCTCGTTCACAAGGAACAGTGTGCGGCGCTGTGCCTCCGTCAGGCTGTTTCCGGTGTCGCGGAGGATGGTGACGTCCGGATCGTTCCAGAAGGCCATTCCGTTCAGATGCCTTCGGCTGATCGTGTTTCGCAGCGCGCAGACTGTCGATACCCGCTCGCGGTAGTGAATCGTCGAGAGCAGGCGGTCCTCCCATTTCAGGGCGACATCTCCGCTGATTCGGCAGAAGTCGACCTGTCCAAATGCAGGGCCGAGTGGGACGCCACATCCCAGAATGAGGTTATCCCCGATGATGTCGCGCAGGAACTGCATGGATTCGGACATGACTTGGCCTCGCGTCTTGCCCTCAGGGGCTTTGCGACAGGCGGCGTACAGGAAGTCGAGCTTGACCAGGTCGAAGTGCCAGGTGTGCAGGACCAGGTTGAAGACATCGCGGAGATAGGAGCGAACGGCCGGGTTCGCCACATCAAGCGAGTAGAAGAAACCGCTCCAGCCCGGGTTGTAACCAGCCTTGACGGGGTTTCCGTGGTTCTCCTTAAGGAACCAGTCGGGATGCTCGCGCAGCAGGTCAGATGTCTCCTCGGCGATGAAGGGGGCCAGCCACAAGCCAGCCTTATAGCCACGCCCGTGGATTGCATCGGCCATAACCCCCATCCCGTCCGGGAACTTGGCGTTGGTTTTCAGCCAGTCGCCGACAGCATGTTGCCACCCGTCGTCGATCTGGAAGGCATCGAGAGGGACCTCGTGGTCGCTGAGAGCGTTGAGGTTGTGTCGGATGATTTCCTGTGTGATGCCCGTGTAGTAGTTGTACCAGCTTGTCCAGCCGGTCAGGGGTGGCGTCCGGAGGCGCCGGAGACCAAGGAGGTCGAAATAGCGGCCGAACGTCTCGCGGTCCGTTCCAGTTCCCACATACACGTCGTACAGGACATATGGTTCAGTTGGTGTGACACCTCCGCATTCCTTCTGGAGTGTGACCCTTCCTGCGGAGGCGGTGACCGTCACCAGCGTGAACCCTGTATGCTCGGCCAGTGAACCAAACAAGGTCAGAAGATCAGGTTCGGTCCGAACGTATCCATAGGTCCAGCCATGGAAACGCCCGGGAAAGCCGGGGTTCGTGACGTATTCGTAATCGCCGTACATGGAACACCGTGAGCGGGCCAGCCTGTTGAGCGAAGGGATACGATCCCTGGGTCCCATCTCACGTGATTCTGTCCACGTCTGGTAGCCATTCACGAAGACGCGGCTGGACGGTGGAACAGCAACGGGGACTCGCAGTTCTGCTGTAAGCAGCTTCACCGTGGTGCGAGGGGTCACGGTGATGGTCCAGTGCTCTCCGGGAGCAGTTGTACTTATGGTCGGCGCAATGACGAGGTCATCATTTTCCGCTGGCCCGTCCAGGTCGAAGTTCAAGGTCTTGACAACTGCCCCGCGACGATAGGTCAGTTTTCCCCTTACATTCTCCATTCTACCCCTTCCTGGTCGTTTCGTGGACACCATCAGCCGCGTGTGTCACATAGAATGCAGGTTCCAAACCAGTCGCTGCCAGGTAGGCGGATTGAACCAAAGCGGTGAAGTCTGGAATCTCGGCCTGCTCGACGAGCGCGATTGCACACCCTCCGAAACCGGCGCCCGTCATGCGGGCTCCCAGACATCCTGGAGTCTGAAGTGCCGCACTTACGATCGCATCGAGATGTGGTCCGGTCACTTCATAGTCATCTCGAAGCGACGCGTGAGACTCCGTAAGCAGTCTCCCGAATGCGGCCAGGTCGCCGGCTGCCAGCACGCGACAGGCCTGTTCCACCCGTACCTGCTCAGAGATGACATGACGTGCTCTTCGCCGTAGCACCGGGTCCGAAACGTGGCACAGTACATCGCTCCATAGAGCGTGGACAAGGCCGTTCCGGGGCGCGTCTGCCCCGAGAAGTTGAAGAACGGCATCGCACTCGGCTCTCCGTTCATTGTACTTCGAATCGGCCAGTCGCCGCTGTCTGGACGTGTTCATGATGACCAGAGCGTGTGCCCCCAGGGCAACAGGCACATAATGGTATTCCTGCGATTCGCAGTCGAGCAGCAGGGCGCAGTCCTCCTTGCCGAGCGCGACGGCGAACTGATCCATGATGCCGCAATTGACCCCGATAAACTGGTTCTCTGCCTTCTGGCAGAGCAGGGCGATGGCCCTGAGGTCGCTCGCGGGGGCTTTCGCGAGTGCGAGAAAGGAAAACGCGGTCAATACTTCCATGGCCGCAGAGGACGAAAGTCCGGCTCCCTGCGGGAGTGTCGTGGTGAACAAGACATCAGTTCCTTTCAGATCGACTCCTTGAAGAAAGAGCTCGCGGAGGACGCCCGCGGGATAGTTCCCCCAGCCACGGGCAGGGTCGGGTTCGATGGGTCGGTCGAGGTCGATCTCGACGGCCAGTGGGTCATCCGATGAGTGGAGTCTGACGAGATGGTCGGAGCGGAGCCGGCAGGCTGCCGCAATCCCTAGCGTGACCGCCGCGGGCATGACCAGACCGCCGTTGTAGTCGATGTGTTCTCCGATAAGATTTGCTCGGCCGGGAGCGAAAAAGGACCGGACCTCATGGTCCCCGGGACCGTAGAGGTGCACGAACTCCTGGGCAAGGAACGGAGGCATGCTCACGGTTTCACTATGGTCTGCTCGAATTTCCTGCATGCTGCCGCAAGAGCCGGTGCAGTGTCCTCCACGCGCAGAGGATTGCATGCTGCCCACGCGCCCATCTCTGAGGAGGCGTAGTATTTCACGGTTGTCTCGCCCCGGAGTGGAGGGTAGAACTCGATGTGAAAGTGATATGACTCCTCGCAGCCGACATCTTCCGGGCTGTTCACCGGTATCTGGTGAATGCACATCATGTATGGGAACCGCCGGGAGAACAAGAGGTCGAACCCTCCTGTGAGGGTCTTGAGCATGCGGGCGAGGTCCGTCCGTTCCGAGGGCGTGAAGTCGAGGAAGGATCCCTTGTGCGCACGGCTCGCGACAAAGACACCATATGGATAGTCGGTGAACGAAGGGATATACGCCACGAAACTCTCGTTCGCCAAGATGACGCGCCGGCCATCCGACACCTCGTCGCGGGTAAGGTCGCAGAACAGGCAGCTTCCATGTTCATCATGCCAGACACGTGCACTCTCCAACTCTGTCCGGATCTTCAACGGGACAAATGGATAGGCGTAGAGCTGTCCATGGGGGTGCCGCATAGTGACGCCGACTTCCTCGCCACGATTCTCGAAGGGAAAGATGTACTTGATGCGAGGATCGCTGGAGAGAATCCGTTGCCTCTCAGTCCAGAGTTCCACCAGACGCGTCAGATGCGTGACGCTCAGGTCGTGGAGACTGACATCGTGCTGCGGAGAGTACAGGATGACCTCGCACTTGCCATAGTTGGGCGCAACCGGCGATAGCTCTGATCCGACTGCGTCGGGTTCGTCGGGATCCGTCGTCAGTGCCGGGAAGTCATTGTCGTATTCAAGAACATCGTAGGTGGACGGGACGTTGCCCGATCCAGGGCAGAAAGGACAGCCATCGGTGCGCAGGTTGGGCCGTTCCTGCCTGTTGCCTGCCACCATCGTCCATGTGCGCAGAAGTGGATTCCATCGTAGTTCCGCCATCGTGGTCCTCCTGTCTCGCTACCGTGCCGCAGCACTGGCTTTTCATCATGCAGTATAGCCTAACGTCTTCATTGGTACAGGCCGGGCGATACTGTCTGCTTGTTCATGCAACCCGTGCAGGCTATACTAATATTATATAATCCAGTATGTGCTGAAGAGGTGGAGGGGATGATGAGTGGAACGGTTCTCGTGACTGGTGGTGCCGGCTACATTGGATCGCACACTGTACGGAAACTAGTACGCAACGACTATCAGGTCGCTGTGTTCGACAACCTTTCCAAAGGGCACCGCTGGGCCGTTCCACAGGATGTCCCGCTTATTGTCGGCGACATCGCGGACACGGCTCACGTCGCGATGACCATTCGGCAGTTCCACGTGACGAGCATCATCCACTTCGCAGCCTTCAGTCTTGTCGGCGAATCGATGATTGAGCCTCGCGCCTACTACACGAACAATGTGATCGGTACACTGCATCTTCTCGACGCCATGCGTGCAACCGGTGTAGACCGCATCGTCTTCTCCAGCTCGGCTGCTGTCTATGGAGAGCCGGCCAGCGTTCCAATAGGCGAGGACAGCGCTTTGGTGCCGACCAATGTCTATGGGCGCACCAAGGTAGTCATCGAGGGAATCCTGCATGACTACATGGTGGCATACGGGCTGCGTTCGGTCTCACTGCGATACTTCAACGCCGCCGGAGCCGATCCCAATGGCGGGATTGGCGAGGACCATGATCCGGAGACGCATCTGATACCTCTGGTGCTACAGGCTGCAGCCGGCCGGAGATCGTCGGTGACCGTGTTCGGAAACGATTACCCGACGGCTGACGGCACCTGCGTCCGGGACTACGTCCATGTGAATGATCTTGCAGATGCCCATGTTCTCGCCCTGGAGTCACTCGAGCGACAGACGGAGGCGATGTATAATCTGGGAAACGGTGAAGGATTCTCCGTGAGACAGATCATCGAGACTGCCCAGCGGATCGTGGGGCACGACATACCGATTCTTGAGGCAGGCCGGCGTGCGGGGGACCCTGCAGTGCTCATCGCCGGCAATCGGCGCGCATGCAGAGAACTGGGATGGACGCCTCAGTTGGCGGACCTCGATGCAATTGTGCGGACCGCCTGGAACTGGGAGCAGCATCGGCCGATCCGCTAGTCATGCATGACGATGATGTCCGGCTCCTTTCCATTTATTCTTTGACCGGCCCAGGTAATGCCGTAGAATACATAGACGGCAAGACGCCAGACCGACCCGAAAACTGATCCTCGGAGGCACGAATGCGTGGCCAGTACGTCTCGTTAGCCATGAACCTCGTCATTGGGCTGTCCTTTTTCCTGTATGGTATGAAACTCCTTGGGGACGGGCTTCAGAAAGCGGCCGGGGACTCTCTCAGACGCATCCTGCAGGCTCTCACGAACAAACCAATTCGTGGAGTGCTGGTCGGTATGGTGGTCACGGGCATCATCCAGAGTAGCGGAGCCACTACCGTCATGGTCGTTGGGTTTGCCAACGCTGGGCTGATGACGCTGAGGCAGGCCATGGGTGTCATCTTCGGTGCCAACATCGGCACGACCATTACAGCCCAGATCATCGTGCTCAAGCTGGACAAGCTTGTGTGGCTCTTCATGCTGGTCGGCGTTATGATGGAGTTCTTTGTCAAGCGCAAGACCAGCAAGGCTGTCGGCGAGGCCATCCTCGGCTTCGGCATCCTGTTCTTCGGCCTCTACTTCATGGCGGACACCCTCGCGCCGCTCAAGGACAGTCAGGCCTTCATCAACTTCCTGGTACGGTTTGGTCAGGTTCCCATCCTGGGCGTCGCGGCTGGAGCCGTGTTCACGGCGCTCATCCAGAGTTCGTCGGTGAGTACCAGCCTCGTCGTGGCCCTGGCGATGAAAGGAATGATCACGCTGCCGTCGTCTAT
The DNA here is from genome assembly GCF_003570925.1 of Candidatus Cryosericum terrychapinii. Taxonomy (GTDB): domain Bacteria; phylum Caldisericota; class Caldisericia; order Cryosericales; family Cryosericaceae; genus Cryosericum; species Cryosericum terrychapinii. The sequence goes on from NZ_QXIS01000033.1 coordinate 8,906, forward strand.
CGCCCTGATCCTGGGAGCCAACATCGGGACGACCGTGACTGCGGGGCTTGCAAGTATCGGTGCTAACATTACCAGCAGACGAGCGGCACTCACACACTTCCTCTTCAACTTCATAGGCACGGTCATTATGTTCCCATTCCTCAAACCGTTTGCCAAGCTCGTGGAACTGACGGCAGTATCTCTGCCACATCAGGTGGCCAACGCGCACACGATGTTCAACGTGATCATGACCATCATTGCCCTGATTTTCATCAACCCGTTCGAGAAGCTGGTTATGCAGCTTCTGCCGTCCAAGGAGAAGGAGGTCGAAACACGGATCGTCCAGTTTATCGACGAGCGAGTACTTGCGACGCCGTCCGTGGCCCTCTCCCAGGCGACGCAGGAGCTCTACCGTATGGGCCGTATTGCATATGAGATGGTGGACAACTGTAGAATCGCCCTCTTCGAGAACCGCATGAACCTCCTCGAGAACGTACTCGGCAACGAGGAACTGGTGAACTCCATGCAGAAGGAGATCACCGGGTATCTCACGAAGATCACCGAACACGACCTCTCCGAGGCACAGGGCACGCGTGTCATGGCCCTGATGCATGCAGTCAATGACATCGAACGCGTTGGCGACCACGCCACCAACCTCGTCGAACTCATCCAGATCAAGGACGACAAGAGGCTGAAGTTCAACAATGGTACACAGGACGATCTGAAGGCTGAGTTTGCCCATGTCCTTGCGACACTGGATGAGGCCATGACAGCGTTGCGCGACTATGACTCCGAGCGGGCCAAGCACGTGAAGGAGATGGAGGACCGCTGCGACCTGATGACGAAGGAATGCATGTTCCGCAATATCTCCAGGCTGAACGCGCATGAGGTGGATCCGCAGGTCGGTGTCATCGTCGTGGATCTGTTCACGAACCTTGAGCGCATCTCAGACCACTCCGACAACATAGCGGACGTCGTCCTGGGCGTGTACTAGGCGTCCTTCGTTCAGGTGTACGGTGAGCCCCTGCCTTGCAGGCGGGGGCTTCTCATTTCGAGAGGGCTCGCGTCGACTGTGTCACAAACTCGGAGAGAGTATGCTCCTGACTTCAGCGAACACTTCGTCGATGTTGCGCTCAATGGATTCCATACCTCGAACGACCTCGCCCATCGTCCCGCGGTTGATAGATACGACTGGGCCGCTGCTGAACTGTGGCAGCATTGCGGCAGGATAGACGGTCAGCGACGTTCCAATGGCCAGAAACAAGTCTGCATGGCGAGCTTCCGATTCCGCTTCATCCATGCCTTGAACTGCCTCGCCGTAGAAGACGATATCCGGCTTGATCACGCCATTACAGCAGTCGCAATGGGGAACCTCCTCAGCGAGAATCTTATGTTTGAGTTTGTCATACGAGTAGCCGTGTCCGCACCCTCTGCAATGCCCCCGCTGAAAGCTGCCGTGGACCTCGATGACATTCCTGCTGCCCGCTTTCTGGTGCAATCCGTCGATGTTCTGGGTGATCACAGACTGGAGCAGGCCTTGCTGCTCGAGTTCGGCCAGGAATACATGGGTCTGTGTCGGCTGGACACGGTCGACCGTCGTCAGGAAGTCACGGGCGAATGCGAAGAAGATGCGGGGATCTGTGTCGAACCAGTCGATGTCGAAGGTCTTCTCGGGATCATACCGGTGGGTCACGTAGAGCCCGTTCGGCCCTCGGAAGTCTGGGATGCCTGCTGCCGTCGAGATCCCTGCGCCGGTCAGCGCAACGATGTGATGCGACTTTTGGATGAGTCCTGCCAGTTTCTGTGTATTCATCATGGTTTTCTTCCTCGCTGCTGCGATGTACAAGACGGAGCCGTTCGGTCCCGGCCTCTGACGTATATGCTACAGTATAGCGTGATGGCTACGTCCGGTTCTGTTCCGGGAACAATAACATTGCCTGCAGGTCTCTTGCGTTCTGCACCGCCTGACCCCGGTGGCAGTTGTTGGTCATGATGAACATCAGCGGAGCACTTGCAGCCATGGTGCGGATGGACGGAAGCATCTGCTCCAGCTCCTCCTTCGAGTAGAGGTAGTCATACCGGAGCTCTCTGCTCGCGCCGAACCAGTTTGGATTGCGTCCGTGCAGCCGGAGATAGGCAACGTCGCTGGTGACGGCCGGGACCAGGGGCAGGAGATTGCGCAATTGCGGCTCGTCGACGGCGACATAGCCGAGGTGTTCCTGCCGGAGGAACGTCAGGGCATCTCCGTTGTGCCAGCTTTGGTCACGGAACTCGATAGACAGAGGCAGTCGGGGCAGCAGGTCGCGGGTCGTCAAGAGGAACCTTCGGTTTTCCGGAGTATCTCGGAACCATGGCGGATACTGGAGGACAACAGTTCCCAGGCGGCCTGCGTCAGCCATCGGTGTCACTGCTTCCCAGAACGCAGTAAACGCAGGTGCCAGGGCGGCGGCGTTCTTGAGTCCCGAGGCCAGGTCAGGGAACGCAGGACGCCCCGGAGCGGCCGGCTTCGTCGCGTTCCATACTTCGTGCGTCATGCTTCGATGTGCCTTCACGGTGAAGAGAAAACCGGGCGGTGTCTTCTGAATGAGGGCCTCAATCAGAGAAATGGCAGGCATGTGGTAGAAGCTGCTGTCCAGCTCGACCGCGTTGAAGCCGAGCGTGCGGGCGTAGTAGACAAGATAGAGCGAGGGGCGCAGGTTGGGAGGGTAGATGACACCTTTCCAGTCAGGGAACGAATATCCACACGTGCCGATACGTATCTCTGCATTCATGGCCACGGTTCCTCCTCGGGCTGCTCTGCCACCATCGCCGGCGGTTCCTCTGTCAGTGTACCGTCCGCTAGCGAATAGTACAGAAGGGCCTCGCGCTCAGGTGGTGCAAGTTTGTTCTTGACCACGCGTACCCGCACCGCAAAAGAAGATGGGTCTCCTTCGTCCATGGCCAGCTGTTCCTGCGTCGTTTTCAGACGCAATGAGGCGAAACTGCGCAAGGCGCCTCCGCCAATGGAAGCAACCGATGCAGGAACAGCCATCAGGTAGCTTCGACTGAGAAAAAGCATGACACAGTGTCGACGCGCGACCAACGTCGTGAGCTTGCGCAGTGTGCGTCCGACCATCTCGGCGCGTGCCATGTTGAACGGCATGCCTACAGGCCGGCGTGACGGATTCATGACGATCGCTGAATCCATGACCAGCAAGTCGATGTCGGCCCGTTCCAGAAGTATGGCGGCCATGTCTACAGCGTCTTCCGCTGTATGTGGTTCAAGCAGCAGAATGTCCCGTGCCGATGGACCAGGGTCCAGTGGCAGTTTGGCCGTCAGGCTGTGTTCCAGATCTATCCAGACGACGGTCAGTCCCAGAGCGGCCGTATTCAGGCAACAAGCCAGTGCAAGAGCCGACTTTCCGGAACTGGCTGTTCCGAACAGTTCCGTGATACGTCCACGCGGATAGCCGCCAATGCCGGTGATGTGATCTATTGCAGGAATACCGCTCCCAAGAACTGTTGTGGGCGCGGTGAACTGTCGGTGAACGATTTCAAGCACATTCCCGGCCAAGGGGGACCTCCTCGACGCCGGGGATGAACCGCAACCCCTCCAGCCGCTTGACGAGTACTGTGGGGCTACCCTCGGTATTCTGAAGTTCGCCGTACAGGCGCATCATGCGGTTCTGCTTGAGCGCCGCCGCGTACCTGCGCTGCGCATCCTCGAACATGACGGCTTCCACCATGCCGTCTTCGTCCTCCAGCGTGATGAAGAAAACGCGTTTTCCGGACTTGGTGGGTGGAGTCTGGATGCGAACGACGACTCCACGTACCCATACGTTGGACCCATGTGGCCATGTGCGCAGCTGAGTACTGCGCAGGGCGGGCGCTCGTGCCTGCACGGGCGTGGGTGCGTCCATGACGTCTGCGGTGGCCAGGTCGAGCAGGACGGCCAGGCTTGCTGATACCGGATAACCGATACCTGCTATCTCCCCCAGGATGACACGTAACTGCAGGTGGGGACTGACATTCATGATGCGTTCGATCTCATCGGGGTCCAGCCCAAGGTCGGTCGCGACCGCCACGGGCGTGCCAAGGTCATCGAAAGCTCCGGCCAGCACCAGGCGCTGCAGGGTTCGCCGGTTGGCCCGTGTCCGGTCCCTGAAGTCGATCACTGAATCGAAGGGTCGTTTCTCCCGCGCGGTCATGATGGAGATCGCGTCCTTTGCGGACAGCGTGCTGAACAGGTTCAGCCCGAGCCGCACTGTCATGCCATGTGCGGTCGTCCGGATCATGCTGCGCGTCACCAGGGGTTTCTCGATCAGAACATGACAGCGGCGTGCTTCGTCCAGCAGGATGAATGGGGGGTAGAACCCCACAGGCATCGCATTGAGCAGCCCTGCAGTGTACTGGGCCGGCCAGTGCGTTTTGAGGTAAGCGGTGCGATATGCCAGCAATCCAAATGAAGCAGCGTGCCCCTTGTTGAATCCGTAGCTGGCGAAGCTCTTGAGCTGGTCGTAGATACGCTGAGCTGTTTCTGGGTCGGTACCTTTGGTGGCAGCGCGTTCCAGAAAGATCCTCTCGAATCGGGCCAGTTCTGCCTTGGGTGTGTGCTCCGTCATGGTGCGCCGCAGAACGTCTGCTTCAGAGAGAGACAGGTCTGCAACGGTATTGGCGACCTGCAGGACCTGTTCCTGGAAGACGATGACGCCATATGTCTCTTTCAGGACCGGCTCCAGGCGTGGGTCTTCGAACGTCATCGGAACCTTGCCGTTTCTCCTGGCCAGGTACAACTTGTCCATGTTCATTGCCATGGGGCCGGGGCGAAACAGCGAAACATTAGCCATGATATCGGTGTAGCAGACGGGCTGCAACTTGAGCAGCAGGTTGCGCATGCCTGGCGATTCAAGCTGGAAAACACCCAGCGTGCGAGCTTCACGCAGCAGGCGATAGGTCGGCTGGTCGTCCATGGGGATGGTCGACAGGCTGATGTCTGTACCTGTTTCGGCCCGGACCATCGCGGTTGCGTCCACTGCGGCGGACAGGGTGCGCAATCCCAGCAGATCCATCTTGACCAGGCCCAGACGCTCGACGTCGTCCTTGTCATACTGCGTCATGAGATAACCAGTACCTGATGGTTCGAGGGGGACCAGGTCAGTGAGAGGGAAGGGGGCTATGATCAACCCCGCCAGGTGGGTAGACAGCGTGCGGGGTAGCCCCATGATGCGCTCGGCCAGGGATATCCAGCGTTCGATGCTCCCATAGGGGAACGTGGCCAGCTCGGGCAGCCTGGCGATGACCTCGCTGATGCGGCGGTGACTGTACCAGGGCAGAAGCCGGGTAGCATCGTCGACTTCTTCTTTGCTGTACCCCAATGCTTTGCCTACGTCGCGAAAAGCACCGCGGATATTATACGTGTTCACGTTGGCTACGCGGCAAACCCTGTCCTCACCATATACGGCAAACAATTCGGACACGACCTCGTCCCGGCGCAATGCGTCGAAATCGATATCCACGTCGGGCAGGCTCTTGCGCCCCTCGTTGAGGAACCGCTCAAACAGCAGGTTGCACTGGATGGGATCGACCTGCGTGGCATCGATGCAGTAGCAGATGATGGAATTGGTTCCTGAGCCACGCCCGGAGTAGGCGACTCCTTTGCGCCGTGCTATTTCGATGATGTCACGTACGATGAGAAAGTACTCATCCATATGCAGGTGCCGGATGATGCTCAGTTCGTGCTCGATGCGCTCCTCCACGGCTGTGGTGACGATGCCGTACTTTTCCCAGGCGCCGGTATAGACGATATCGCGGAGACTGCGTGTCGCCGTTAGTACCGAGCTGGGAGTCTTGAACCCGTCCAGAGGCAGTTCCACCTGGCATTCCGCCGCGACGTGTCCGCTGGCGGCCAGTGCCTCGGGCCAGTCTGCGAACAGTTCTTGCATCTCGTCTGCTCCCCTGAACCAGTTCTCGGCGTTGACGTGGGACTGCCTGCTGCGGGCGTCGACATCTTCCAGCGAACCAATGGCCAGCAGCATCTCGCGTACCTCTGCATCGACGCGGTGCAGATGAGTAACGCCGCCGGTGGCGCAGGCGGGCACACCGGTTTCATCGGATAATTGGCGCATGCGGTACAGCAGGCGTGTGGAGTCGGCAAACATGGGGTTCTGAACGTCGAGATACAGGCTGTTCTGGAAGAGCGCACGCATCTCCTGCAGCAGGCGACGTGCCTTGCGTGGATAGCGTGTCGACAGAGACTGGTAGAGCAGGCTCTCGGGACTGCCATACAACGCGACCAGGTGGCCGGCGTACGGAGCCAGCTGCTCAAGAGTCAGGCCCGGATGGGCGCGACCATGAGCCTGGGCACAGGTCACCAGACGACAAAGGTTGCGATATCCCTCCAGATCGCGGGCCAGGACGACGACGTAATCGTCTGGCTCATCGCTGAGCAGTGTCAGTTCGCTGCCAAAAACAGGAGTGACTCCAGCCGAACGCACCGCATGGTCGAAGCGGATGGCGCCGGCCAGGGTATTGCTGTCGGTGATGGCACAGGATGAGTAGCATAGTTCGCGACTGCGTTGTGCCAGACCTTCGATACGGATGGGGCTCTCATGAAAGCTGAAACCCGTGTGAAGGTGCAGATGGACAAAGGACATGCCGGGCCGCTCATAGTGTCTCTGTCAATCCATCAGCCGGACCATATACCAGTGTCGATGGACGTTGTCTCTCGCGACAGTTGCTATCATCTTGTCGTCGCTCATGATTGTGTAGTAGGTTGCATCCTCCGTATGGTCGGAGGTAAACCGTCCACTGGCCCACATCTTGAGGACACGGTCTACATGTTTGACCTCGCCACGGAAAACGAAGGCGGCAAGACGGCCGTCTCGTTCCTCGACGTAAAGCAACGGCAGCTTGTCAGGCAGGGTTGGTGAGACCTTGAAACCAGATGTGGAATTCATGTATTCCTCCTCAGGACAGATGCTCGCGGACAAGGCCAACAACCTTGCCAATAATACTGACGTCGCTGGTGACAGGAATAGGACGGTACGCGGGGTTGGCCGGCATGAGAAAGATACCGTCATCTCCCTCGCGCAGCTTCTTAACGGTCGCCTCGTCTCCAAACAGTGCTACAACGATGTCGCCATTGTCTGCGGTCTGCTGTTTGTGAACGACGACGATATCCCCGGGTACGATGTGTTCGTCGATCATTGAGTCTCCTTTGACCTTGAGGCCAAAGTAATCGGCAGTTGAGAGCGTCGGTGGGGTGACAAAGATCCACTTCTCGATGTTCTCCTCGGCCAGGATGGGGGTACCGGCCGCGACAGTGCCCAGCACCGGTATCATCAGCGATGGGGTAGCCGGCGTACCCTTGATGAGGTCCGGCTGAGGGAGGTACCCTTTGCGTTCGAGTGTCTTGACGTATACGACGACCGAGTTGAGGGAATTAAATCCAAAGTGGCGCCGTACATCCTCCAAGCTGGGACGGAACCCTGTCTGGCGTGCGCGTGCCTCGATGAATTCCAGAACAGCTTGCTGTTTGCTGGTCAGTTCTTCCATCATCCACCTCCACTGTACTGTAGATACTACATATGTAGTGTATACACTATGCTATAAAAATGCAATAGGTAGGCGAAAGCAAATGATCAGGATGAGAAATGTATGCAACAACGCCGGGCACGTGATGTGCCCGGCGTTGTCATCAACTGACAGGACGTTTGCAGAGGGCTACAGGTAGCGGTTGTACCTCCCTGCGGCACCCTCCAAGTCCAGGCTGATGAAGCACTTCATGATGACTTCCCTCCTACGAGAGCTGTCACTCCCTGAATGGGGTCCGCTCGGAGTTCGTCTGCCACTGCCGAAGCAGCTCTCTGCAGATACTCAGTGCTTCCATGCCCAGCCCTTCTCCGCATGCCGTGAGCAGTCTGGCGATGGTTTCGCGCGAGGTGTCTGTGTCCACACGCATGTTCTGAAGGAACTTGTCCACTGCCATGGCCTGTTTTTCCAGTGGCAGGACGGCCGTCTGGACTTCGGCGATGCGCTTGGCATAGTCGCTGTCGACCGCGGTCACAAAGAGACGGAACGTCCAGAATGCGGAGCTCATGTCGAGATAGTCGGGGTCTCCCGCGGTGTAGGGGTCCGGGTATCCAGGAGCAATTTCCATCATAGCCAGTGGATACCACGGCGTGTAGGGAAGCTCGTCGGGAATCCCGGAGGCTCGCCAGATAGTCACGGACTGTGGCCCAAGGGTATGGCTTCTCAGTTCGGTTACAGAGGATTCCTGTGTGGTCCAGACCGAAATCGGGCGCATGGTGGTCTGAGCCACGTTTTTGTGGAAGCTGCCACTCATTTCCAGAGCCTGCCGGGTAGACTGCCCGTGGGGTGCGACGCAACGCAGGCACGCCATGATATCATCAAGGGACACGAGGTGCTGTGGTGCGCATGAAAACGGCATGTTGTCCAGCGGAAACTCTTGTCCGGTGAGCAGGAAGAGCCCGGTTTGCTGCCGGCTGGTGCTTAATGGAGAAGCATTGATCTGGGGCGGTCCGTAGGCCCTCTTAAAATCGAAAGGTTCTGCCTCTGTGGGACCGTACCACTCGCGCTGTATGGCATGGGTCTCCAGATCCGCCGACGCCAGGAACCGGTCTGTGTTTGCCAAGTCGACCTGACGGGAGATGAAATAGTTTGGCAGGACGATAACCGCATCGTCGGGAACGCGTTCCGCCAGCCATGCGTGACCCCCGGGTATCTGAAGGACCCACGCCTCATGCTGGTCCGCGATCGTGATGATACGAGCATCGCAGTAGCCAAATGCTTCAATAAGTCGGCCAGCCAGCAGGACGCCCTCACGGGCGGAGTGGGCCTGTTCGGCGACCAGTTGTGGCAGGAAGTGACCGATGCCGCCCCGTTCCAGCTCAGGCTGCTCTTCACGTGTGCCTGCGGCACTGTCGCAGCATATGCTGACTCCCTCGCTGTTGAGAAAGCTGTCTGCGAAGTCCTGTCCGACCAGCTCTGTCCAGTCGTAGGCCAGGGTGTCCTCAGGAACAGGAAGTTCCAGAGAGGTGTGTGGCTCGCGGTACAGCAGCGTTCCGTCTCTCAACCGCGTAGCAGCAGGATGTTCACCGGCCTTGACGATGTGGTGACGCACGACCAGTCGGTTCGCGTCATCTTCATTGTGACCGACGACAATGCAACCCGACTGCGATGCAGACCGGCCGACGACAATCGTCGTGCAGTCCAGTTCATCGCCTTCAGGTCCAGACAGGCGCATCAACACTGCTCCAGTGTCCGCAGGGCATCGGCGATACGGGTCAGTCCCTCCTGCACCGTCGAGCGTGGGCAGGCGATGTTCATGCGCGCGAAACCTTCGCCGCCGGGACCAAAGACGTAACCCTCGTCCAGACCGACTCTGGCCTTCTCGCGCAGGAAGTCCGAAAGCTGATGGACGTCCATGCCAAGCGCTCGGAAGTCCAGCCACATAAGATACGTTCCCTCAATGGGCATGACCTTGACCTGTGGCATGTGGTCCTGTACAAACAGGCGGACATACATTACGTTGCCTCCTATGTAGTGCAGCACCTGGGTGAGCCAGTCGTCGCCCTCCCGGAACGAGGCTTCCAGGGCAGTGTACCCGAATGGTGTGACACTGCCCGCGGCTCCGTTGATGCGGTGTTGCATCGCTGCGCGCATCTTGGGGTTGGGAACAATGGTGAAGCTGGTGGCCAGACCCGCAAGATTGAACGTCTTTGACGGTGCCATGCACACGATGCTGTTCTGCTCCAGCTCGGGGCTCAGAGAGGCAAACGGGACGTGGCGCGAACCATTCAGTAGCAGTTCGCAGTGTATTTCGTCGGAAACGACGATCGCATCGTTGGCCAGGGCGATCTCCCCGACAGCCATCAGCTCGTCCCGTGACCAGACACGGCCTACGGGATTGTGTGGGCTGCACAGGATGATCATCTTCGTGCGTGAGGGGCACGTCGACATGCCGGATGTCCGTGGCTGGAAGACGTCTTTCAACCCATCGAGATCCATCACGTACCCGTGGCCGTCCCACTGCAGTTGGTTGTTGGCGACTTGACAGCCATTCTCACGGACGGTAGACCAGAAAGGGAAGTAGACTGGGCTCTGAAGGACGACTTCGTCCCCCGGGCTCGTGAACGTACGTACCGCAGCATGCAGAGCAGGCATGACGCCAGGGGTGAACAGCAGCCACTCAGGATCGACCTTCCACTGGTAGTTGCACCACAGGCGCTGCGTAATGGCCTCCAGGACCGACGGACTTGCACATGAGTAGCCGTAGCACTCGTGCTGGGCACGCCGTATCAGTGCTTCAGTGACCGGTTTTGGTATCGGGAAGTCCATGTCTGCCACCCACATCGGCAAGACGTCCTCACTCCCAAAGACGGTACAGCTCTGATCCCACTTGACGCAACCCGTGTTGTGTCGTTCAATCCCGCGTTCGAAGTCATAGTTCATTTTCCTCTCCTTTTTCCGGTATGCCGCCATCACATCGACGTGTCTGACAGGGGCGACCGTGCCTGCAGGCAATCCATGCAAGTATACCAGCTTTTTTGGCTGGGTGTCACCGTCGGGAAGTTTGGACGTGGCACAGCCCGCTGGACTCTGTGTCGGTCTGTGTAACGACGTTGGCATGTTCGATGACATGAAGGCGTGCGGGTCGACGCCGAAGGAGTTCGATCCCGCAGGAATCCGGAGTTAGAAGCGCAGCAAGCCCGTGACCGCGAAAGCGGTCAGGGTAGAAACTATCGTGATACCGGCGCCCGTGCAAAGCTGCCCCAGTGTGTGCTCCTTGATATTGATCTTGGCTATGGCGACGAGGACGAGCAGGAGGTATGAAATTGCACCTGGCCAACCATACCTGATGGTGATGGCCGTTGCAGGGCCTGATACGCCGGCTGCGTGACCAGAAGCTTTGTAGCGCAGAAGGTTGATGATCACGAGACCGACGACCGTGAACATGTAAGACAGCATCAGCGCCAGGAAGAGACGTGCTTGGCGGAAGAAGACAACCATGACGATGGTTCCGATCATGTAGCCCACGATGCTCAGGACGAAGGCCACCTTGCGTTCACCTTTATAATCGCCAGGGTGGCGCACCATGTGGAACCATGCACTCAGCGGGATGAGGCCGATGCACACGACTCCCGTGAGGCATGCTCCAAGGTTCCGATTCGGTCTGTCCATGAGAAAGAAAAAGACAAACGTCAGAACAGCGACGACAGGTGCGTCCAGGAGGTACGTCCACAAGCGCATTCGTTTTGTTCGGCTCAGCATGATGGCACTCCTTTCTTCACCTCAGACCGTGTTCGGCCAAGTACTTCCTCTCCTTCTCTCGGTGCACGACGGTGAGATGGGTCTTGATCTTTTCCCAGCTGGGACCATCAAGGGGATACCAGCGGAGGATGACTGCGCAGGCGAGCAGAAGCAGGGTAGGCACGAGGAACCATGCTCGCACGATGCCGGCTTCAGCCGAGGCGCTCTGCATGCCCTTTGCCAATGACTGGTCATAGCCTGCTCGTGACAGGAACCCCAGGAAGGTGGCTTGTGCAAGGCTCATGGCAGGCTTGGTGACGAAACTGTTGACACCAGCATACGTGCCCTCGCGCCGCAGCCCTGTTGTATATTCGTCCGCGTCGATGACATCACCATTCATCAGTGGAATGAGGTACATGCCACCGGCAAAGCCCACGCCGATCAACAGAAAGGCGACCATCATCGGAATGAGCTGGTGAGGGGACAGGAGACCGACGATGCACCCGATGCCGAACATGGAAGCGAATACGCGCACGCAGCGTTTGACACCCCAGGCATCACGACGGTTGAGGAATAGCACCAGGCCCAGGACTGCCCCGACAAAGAGCGAGCCAAGAGTGAGGGCGGCCCCCGTGCTCTTTGCGACGCCCATGCTCACCTCGTCATAGTAGTAGTAGATGCCCTGCATGAGCTGGTTCTGGACATAAATGACGGTGAAACTGATGGACTCGAACACGACAAATGACTTGTTGCGGAAGCAGGCACCCAGAGACTTCCAGAAGTTGAACTGTTCCTCTTCCTGCTGGAAGTGGTTCTCCTTGTAGAAGAAGGTGCTGGTATAGATGACCGCTGCCATGAGGATGCCAAGACCGATCATGATGAGTCGGTACGGTGTGGCATCCTGGCCGGGTCCCGGCTGGATGAGTCCAATTGCGATGGGAAAGGCAGTGGAAATGAGGCTGAAGCCGATCTTCCAGATGAAAATGCTGCTTCGTGCCTTGTTGGAGACTGCCATTTCATACGGCATGATGTAGACAGCAGTTGCAATAGCCGTATAGAAGGCATCAAACAGGAACATGCCGATTAGCATCTGGATGAACAATGCCGTCTGATTGCCCTTGAACCCAGGCAGGACTATCCAGAAGACTGCAAAGGCGACTGCGTACAGGGGTGCCCCATACCGGATGTAGGGAATACGGCGCCCAAGTCTGCTCCTGGTCCGGTCGCTGATGTACCCGAACAGTGGGTCGTTGCAGGCGTTCCAGATTCCGAAGAGCAGCCACACGATGGAGGCAAGGCGTGGGGCCAGTCCCATGATGCGCGTGAAGTAGTAGGTCAGTGCTGCGCCTTCGGCGATCGAACAGAGGATAGCGGTGGCGCCGTCAGCCGCTGACACCCAGATGCGGCTGTGGACTGGGACAGACTCTTCGTGAAGCATTTCCCCCGATACAGGTCCTGGAACTTCTCCAGCGCTTTGTATGCTTGCGCTCTCGAGCCCCAGTTGGTTATTCCTCTTGTTTTCCATATCGGCGCCTCCGCTTGTGGGTTCCATCAGACCCCAGGATACGGCTATTATAGCAGCCTAACGGTTTGTGTTACCGGCAAGCACGGGACTTGGCAGAAAAAACGACCAGATGTCAAATCAGCCTGTCGCCTGTGTCCCGCGGCTCCCACGAAACAGGAAGGTCAACACGAACCCTGCGATAAATCCTCCGATGTGTGCCATGTAAGCTACCCCACCCGTGTCTGCTGTTCCGGCAATCGAACCGACACCGCTGAAAAACTGGAGGGCGATCCAGAGGCCAATGACTATCAGCGCGGGTACTTGAACCACTTGTTGGCCCTGCAATACTCTGATCTTTCCCTGTGGAAACAGCAAAACGTAGCCAGCGAGCACACCAGCGATCGCTCCGGAGGCTCCCAGATTCGGTACCTTTGATCCGACGCTGAACGCCAACTGCGCAAAAGTCGCGGCAAGCCCACAGAGCAGGTAGAAGATCGCGAACTTCATGTGCCCGAAACGATCTTCGACATTGTCGCCGAAGATCCATAGGTAAAGCATGTTGCCTCCCAAATGAACCCAGCCGGCATGCATGAACATAGAAGTGAAGAGGGTCAAGAAATCAGCGCCGGGGTTGGCGAGGAAGCGGCTGGGAACGAAAGCCCACTTCATGATAAAGGCGTCACCGCCACTCAGCTCCACCAGGAAGAACAGGACGTTCAGAGCGATCAGGGCATACGTGACCAGCGGAACAGTTCTGCGAGAGGAATTATCGTCACCGATTGGGAACATGAGATTTGCCTCCTTGTTACTCTGGTTGGATTTGTCAAAGCTTCCGTCAAGATGAGTCTAGCATTTTTCTAGGAAAGTGATCTACTCGCGATCAGCCACCCATGAAGTGCAGCAGAGAAAGGTTGGTGCATGCTGTGTTAGCTGCGCAGAGGTCTTATCTTGGCCCATGACTGGATTCGAGATTCAACAGGTATTGCTTGCGCCACAACCCACCACCATAGCCGGTGAGGTTACCATCTGCCCCAATGACTCTGTGACACGGAATGATGATGGCTATTCGATTATCGCCATTCGCTCTTGCAACTGCCCGGACCGCATTGGGAAGACCTATGGTTTCGGCCTGTTCTTTGTAAGAACGCGTTGAACCGTACGGTATCGTCTGCAATGCGGTCCATACTCTTTGCTGAAATGGTGTTCCTGGCAGCACCAGGGGAACATCAAATTCTCTTCTCTTTCCAGAAAAATACTCTTCTAATTGACTGCTCAACCTGTCAAAGTGTTTGCAGAAACCAGGAACACATTCGGCGTTCAACAACTTGCTCAATCTCTCCAATTGGGTCTCCAGCATTCTTCTGTCAACAAATTCCAATAGGCAGATTCCATCATCGGTAGCCCCTGCCAGCATTGGCCCTAAAGGGGTCAAGATCCTTGTTGTCGCAATGAGTTGACTCTCCTGGCTCTTGCTCGGAGAAAAGCCGGTCGTTTTCTTGAACGAGTCTGCAAAACCACTCAACGATTCATAACCAGACTCAAGAGCTGCCCCGGTAACGCTTTCTCCATGCTTGATTCTTCCAAACGCTTGCCCGATCCTCAAGGCACGCAAATATGCCTGGAAAGTCATTTCATGATGTCTCTTGAACCAGTAACTAACGCGGCTGGGATCTAAACCCCTTGCCCGCAAGTCACTATCCCTTAGTCTGATCAATGGATCATCATTGATTTCAGCCAACAGTGGTTTAAGCCAGTCAGGAGCAGCCCCATTATATTCCAGGGGAGTACAGACTTTACATGGCCTATAGCCAGCCAAGAGCGCGTCATGCGCCGAAGCAAAAAACTCGACGTTTGCTCGCTTTGGTTTTCGCGCAGTGCAGGTGGAACGGCAAAATATTCCCGTGGTTTTGACTCCAACCACGAATATCCCCTCGAAATTGCTGTCTCTGTTGACCAACGCCGAATACAATATTTCGCTGTCGGGTAATGAGTGATTCATGGATTCACCTTTCCTCTTCTCAAATGTTGTAGCTTGGACCATTTTGATCCACGGCCATTATGCAACTATTTGAAAGTACCGACAACCGACAACCGAACAATCATTTCTGGGGGTTCGCGGATATACTGAACGCAACCGTTAGACAGCCAATCACCCCTTGCACGATCTACTTGTTAGCACTTTCGACCGCTAGACTTGAGTCCTATCTTCGCCAACAGATCAGGCCGATCTTCCAGCGGGCACAACGATGTCGCTGAACTGCGCTGTTCCTTTTTCGTCCGAAAGACACCAGTAGTCTGTCTTCCTTCATCTCCGTTTTCTCATGAGTTTACGAGGCCAGTTCATCTCCAGTTCAGATGAGTCGATGCGGGACCGGCAGTATTCTGTGATCCTTCACGTACATTTTCAGACGAGTCGACGGAGCCAGCTCACGTGCATTCTAGATGGATCGATGCGAGTTTGCATTTCCTGCTATTCATCTATGATTCTTGAAGGAGGTGGAGAAACTATTATGGAGACAGGTAAAGAAGCAAGGGTCGAATTCAAGAAGGTAGTAAAGAAAGAAGTCAAGAAAGTTGACAGAGAAGTCAAAAAGGCCGGAAAAGAAGTTAAGAAAGCTGGAAAGAAGTTGTAAAGAAGGTTCCTGCGAAGAAAGCAGCGAAACAGTAATTCAAAGAGAAGATACTTAGAAGAGGAATGGCACTTTTGCGCCATTCCTCTTTTTTGTCTAGAAAGATTGAATACACCTTCCCCAGGGGGATTCCTCTCATTCTCTCCTTGGAAGAACATTGTTGTAAGTGTCGAAAGAGTAAAATTGACACAGTAGTAAGATAAGGTCAAAATAGAAAACACAATGGATATATCCAAAGTGACTGATTATCTATACGCGGGCTCCAGAGTCGACAAGGAACATGCCGATGAATTGAAGGTATTCAGTTTTGATCTGATTACTCCCATCTCGACCAAGAAACTGCTGGTGGGGGTTGAAGCAGTCTTTCCCATTATTCAAATCAAAGCGTTTGAAAAATGTCTGCAGACAAGGTAGTTGCTATGGAAAAGAAGATAAAGAAAATCCGCATCATCATTAACCCCGCCGCCGGAACGGGAGGATCAATTCTGCCCGTTTTCAATCTGTCCATGAAAGAAGCTGGCACTAAGTGGGAAGCATCGATCACGCACCAGGCGGGCGACGCGATCAAGTTTGCCAAGGCCGCCGTCAAAGAAGGAGTGGATGCCCTCGCCGTCTACGGCGGGGACGGCACACTCATGGAGGCAATCAGCGGTCTGATGGGATCAGATATCCCTTTGGCCATTCTGCCGGGAGGATCGGCAAATGTCATGGCCGAGGAACTTGGCATCCCCAAAGATCTTAAGGCAGCCTGCGCGCTCATGACTCAAGTTCCGCTGACAGTGAAAACCATAGATGTGGGGCAGTTTGGTGACCGCTATTTCATTCTAGGAATAGCCCTTGGTTTTGGAGCGGAGATGATTAAGGGTGCGGACCGTGAGACCAAGAACAGGATTGGAATCTTTGCCTACTTTCTTTCAGCGGCCACGGCACTGAAGAAAACCAAGAAAGCCGTCTACCATCTGAAAATCGATGGGCAAAAGCACGAAGTTCAAGGCTTGACTTGTATTATTGCGAATGTAGGGAATCTCGGGTTCAGTAACATATCTTACGACAAGCACATAAATGTCAGCGATGGGCTCTTGGACGTTGTTGTCGTACGAAAGGCGAATCTCAGTCTGTTCAAGCTTCTGGCCGTCACCTTACTCAAACGGGAGCGTCCGGACAATTTGGAACTGGTGGAGCACTGGCAAGGCAAAGAGATCAGCGTTTCCTCAAGCCCCAGACAAACGGTTCAATGTGATGGCGAAGTATTGAAAGAAATGCCTCTTCATATCAAGATCATTCCACAGGCGATCAAGGTTTTGGTTCCTAAGAAGAAGGATAACGTCATCGAATAGACGTCTTTACTGAGTGCCTTTTCGGAACTGCGTCTGATAGAGGCTGGCATACAGCCCGCCTTGCGCCAGCAAAGTGGCGTGATTGCCGCTCTCCACAATTCTCCCTCGATCGATGACCAGAATCAGGTCCGCAGCCAGGATGGTGCTTAGCCGGTGGGCTATGACAATGCTAGTGCGTTGTGCCATCACAAAGCCAAGTGCATCCTGAATCAGAGCTTCAGATTCACTATCCAGGCTGCTGGTAGCTTCATCCAGCACCAGAATGCGTGGATTCTTGAGGATCACACGCGCCAGCGCAATCCGCTGCTTCTCGCCGCCGCTCAAGCGATAACCGCGCTCGCCGACGATCGTATCGTACCCTTCTGGGAGCGCATGGATGAATTCGTGAATATTGGCCACCCGGCAGGCCGTTTCGAGTTCTTCCTGGCTGGCATTCAACCGGGCATATTGCAGGTTGGTGCGGATAGTATCGTGAAACAGATACGTTTCCTGGGTGACCATGCCGATTTGCGCCGAGAGTGATTCGAGCGTCAAGTCACGCAGATCGTGACCATCAATGCGAATGATCCCGACAGTTGGGTCATACAGACGGGGGATGAGATACGTGAGGGTCGTTTTACCCGCGCCGCTCGGACCCACTAGTGCTACAAGCTGCCCGGGCGCAGCCCTGAAATTGACGTTTTCCAACGCAGTACTACGCGCTTGGCTGCGCGGGGCAGTTTCCTCGTCCTCAGCGCTTGTCCGTGCCCCCGAGAGAACCGCAGTGACGTTATCCATACTGCCATAGCGGCGGACATCACTGAGTAGGTTTTCGTCACCGGCTTCGTAGTTGAACGAGACATTGTCAAAAATAATCTCACCCTGGATGTTTTGGAGCACAACCGCATCCGGTTTTTCAGCGATATCGACAGGCAGGTCAATCACTTCGAACACGCGCTCAAAGCTGACCATCGAGGTGGCAAACTCCACAGGCGCATTTGAAAGCCCTTGCAGCGCACCATACAGGTTGCCCAGATACGCCCCAAAGGCCACAATTGTTCCGACGGTGAAAGCACCCTTGATGACAAAATAGCCACCCAGCCCATATACCAAGGCGGTGCCCACCGCACTGATCAGACCGATGATTGTTATGAAGATCGATCCAGTAGATGTTCGTTGCACCCCTAGGTCGCGCACCTGCGCTGCCCGTTGGCCAAAACGGGCAACTTCCAACTGCTGGCGACCAAACAGCTTTACAAGCAGTGCACCGCCAATATTGAGCGTCTCGTTCATCATGGCGTTCATCTGCGCGTTGGCTTCCATCTGTCTGCGGGCCATGTCGCGCAGGCGGGTGCCCAACAGGCGCGCCGCTAAGATGAACAAAGGCAGAATCGCCACACTGATCAATGTCAACCGCCATTCGAGTGTCAGCATGATCGTCAATACCGCCGCTGCCTGGATGATCTGGGTGACAATATCGACAACAGTACTGCTGATAGCATCTTGCGCCCCCAGCACATCGTTGTTCAGGCGGCTCATTAACTCGCCAACTTTGGTGTTGGTGAAGAAGCGCAGCGACATGCGTTGCAGATTGGCATACAACCCCAGGCGCAAATCATAGATCAAGCCCTCGCCAACACGCGAGTTTATGCGCCGCTGGTTCACCTTGATTACACCACTCAAAGCTGGGATCAGAAGTAGTGCCATAGCCAGTAGTATCAACCGGCTAACGTTCCCAGCCGGGATGGTGTTGTCAATCAAGTCACGCAAGACGAGCGGTGTCAGCAGCATCAAACCCGTGTTTGCCAGGACCAGCAGTAGCGTACCGCCGATCAGCCAGCGGTAGGGTTTGGCGTAGTGCAGCACCCGCTTGAGCAGTTGCCAGGTAATCTTCGGTTTTTCATCAGGAGCATTGATCATGCCCCGCATACCACTGTGAAATGCCATTGCATAACCTCGTCGGTCTGAAGTCTTTGTTCTGATGATTATCCCACCCTTTGATGGGGTGTCTAGTCTGTGGGACGGGTCCCGTCCTCCCAGGCATCATTACTTGTGACTTCTGGCGACAGAATGACGCATCGGAGGCAAGCATGAGAAGGGATGCTGTAGAGTGCTCCGTGACGTGAGCTCCGAGGCCATGGACAGACTTGAATCAGCCACATAGTGGCATCACGCTCAGAGGCCAACGAGCCTGAAAGGCTCTCCGGCGCCACGACCGGGCGAGGAGAGTCGGTGAGGTCTGAAGGAGGTAATGAAAATGTAGTATTGACGCAGTGGTGGAGATAGGGGGCGAACAGGCACTGGGGCAACCCATCCATGACGCTACCAAGCAAGCTGGTCTTGGAGGCGGTTCTCAGTGCCGGTGACTGTTTTCGGTGAGCGTGGCGTTTCCATTATGGGCGCTCAGGTCTCGTCTAGGGGTAGGATCAGACGAAGGTGATCCCGATTGATATGCGGTCCGGAAGTGGACCACTCGTAGGATGCCGTGGCACCGTGGTAGCTCCCGAGGCCATTCACCCTGAGCAGAACGCTTGACCGTTGTCAGGCGCGCGGGTATGATAGTATCGTGAGCAAAAGAAAGAGCCCGAAGTAGGCCTGTACTATGAAACAACCCGTCCGTTTTGTCTTGACGTTGGTTCTGTGCCTCATTCTGAGTCTTTCGGGTGTACTGGCTGGTACCCCTGCTGCATGGGCAGCAGATACCGGGACCTGGACACAACTGCCGCTGTACGAACGCCGACTTCTGTGTCTTGCCATCGACTCGCTCACCCCGTCCACCTTGTATGCCGGTACTGGTGGTAGTGGCGTCTTCTGCTCCACCGATAGTGGCACCACTTGGACCGCAGTGAATACCGGACTCACCGATCCGTGGATCTGGTCCCTTGCCGTTAACCCCCTCACCCCGACCACCCTGTACGCAGGGACCGATGGTCACGGTGTCTTCCGCTCCACGAACAGCGGCACTACCTGGACCGCAGTGAATACCGGACTCACCAATCCGCATGTCAGCTCCCTTGCCATCCATNNGTGGCGTCTTCCGCTCCACGAACGGCGGCACTACCTGGACGATGGCAAACACCGGGCTTACCAATCCGTGGATCTGGTCCCTTGCCGTTAACCCCCTCACCCCATCCACCCTGTATGCTGGTACCGTAGGTGGTGTCTTCCGCTCCACGAACGACGGCACCACCTGGATCGCGGTGAATACTGGACTCACCGATCTGTGGGTTCTCTCTCTTGCCATCAATCCCCTCACTCCCTCCACCTTGTTTGCCGGTACTGCTGGCAGTGGCGTCTTCCGATCTACCAATAACGGCACCACCTGGACCGCTGTGAATACTGGACTCACCGATCCGTGGATCTGGTCCCTTGCTATCAATCCCCTCACTCCCTCCATCCTGTACACCGGTACTGGTGGTAGTGGCGTCTTCCGGTATGAAGCTATGTCTTCCTATGCGCTCACGACTACTACGTGGCCGTCTGCCGGCGGCTCGATCGAGAGGTCTCCCGATGTTCTGTCGTATGCTGCTGGCACGGTCGTCACCCTCACCGCCATCCCTGCCGCCGGCTACACCTTCACTGGCTGGTCCGGTGACCTCAGCGACACCGCGAACCCCACGACCGTCAGGATGGATGTCAACAAGACCATCACCGCTATCTTCGACATCGACACATACACCCTCACGGTCAACGTGTCCGGTTCCGGGTCAGTCGCCAAGTTCCCGGACCAGGCTACCTACAGCCATGGCACTTCAGTACAACTGATCGCCACTCCTGACGCCGGATGGGCGTTCACTGGATGGACTGAAGATCTCACAACTGTCACGAACCCGGTAACTCTCATTGTGAGCCGCACGCAGTCCATTGTCGCGCAGTTCGAGCTAGTGGCTCCCTCCTTGACATCATCGCTGCGCATCGTTGTCGTTGGAGAGGGGTCCGTCGTACGTTCCCCTGAGCGTGACCTGTTCGACCCGATTGAGACCGTTGAACTTCGAGCGGTCCCAGCCACGGGCTGGACATTCACCGAGTGGACAGGGGATCTAAGTGGTACCATCCCAATGGCACGACTTCCCATGACCAGTTCCAAGGTGGTTGTTGCGGCCTTTGAACAGCTTCCCGAAGAGAAAATATGGAACGTCGCCATCAGTAGTGGAACAAATGGAAAGGTCGCTCCCACGGGGACACAGACGGTGAAGGATGGGGGCATCCTGCGCATCGAGATTCAGCCGAATGCCGGGTATCAGATCGACAAGCTCTTGGTTGATAGCGTATCAGTGTCCTTGTCATCGACTGCAGCCCAGTCCTACAACCTGGGGCCTGTTACAACAAACCGTCAGGTGCAGTGCAGCTTCGTGGCAGTTCCAGTCGTTCCGAAGAGCCGTGTGGTTCGTCTCTCCATCGGATCGACGTGGCTGACGGTGGATGGGCAGCAGACTGGGCTGGACGCCGCCCCCGTGATCCAGAACAACAGAACGCTCCTTCCCATCCGCGCGATCGTGGAAGCGTTTGGCGGAACCATCGAGTGGCATGCAGAACTGCGCGTCGTTACCATGTACCTGAACGGTCACGAAGTCAGTCTCCAGATTGGAAACGGACAGGGATACGTCAACGGTGTGCAGACAGCGATTGACGTATCCGACTCGAAGGTCGTTCCAATCATCATATCCGGGAGGACGTTGCTGCCGCTCCGGTTCGTCGCGGAAAACCTTGGACTTCAGGTGGAGTGGAATCCTGCCACGCGAACCGTAACGGTGCAGGGCTGATGTGTCGCCCTCACTGAGGAAATCTACGAGTTCCGCGATGACTGGTCGGCAGGGATTCCGAGTAGGCGGGACTCCCGTCTAGTATGTGGTGGTACCACCCCAACGGTGTTGGCTGGCCGGCACCGGGGTATGTCAGGGCTCAGGGTACTTGTGACAGGATGCTTGGATGCACGGGGTCTCCAGACATGTTGTCATCTCAGGTGAGCCTCTTGATGAACTCCCCCGCGGACAGAATCTCGAATGGCCGGAAAGGCATCAACTGGCATGTCCGCTGCAGATCGACGCCAGATGTGGCAAGAAGATCTGCGACCACGCTGAGAACACAGTACTGCCGATCGTATGAGTCTCCATTTGCCCAGAGCGTGCCATTCTTGAAGTGCCTTGAAGTGTGTGCATACGAGTACGCCACGTAAGCAGAAGCGAACGAGTGGGGGTTGTTCTTCTTTAGATGAGCTCGAGTCCTTGATGATACCCGACGCGGTTACTCCCAGGATCGAGCGAGACCTGAATTTCGCCCCAACCCTCTTCAAGAACCTGAACGTCTGAATCGGCCCAGAGGAGCGTTTGTTTTGGGTCCTCTGTGATGAAGATGCCAACCACGGGGCTCGTCAACGGGCAGAGGGGCAGGGGCTGAACCATGCGGCCCCTGCCTTGTATGTGTGAGTAGTTCAGTGCAGAATCTGGCGCAAGGCGAAGCATGGGAGCAGACTCCACGTCGGCAGCCTGCTCAACCTCTGTGGAGCAGCTGTTGTATCTTTTTCAGCAGCTGGTCCAGCTCGTACGGCTTGCCCAGGAACCCTTGGACACTGCTCTCTGCGAGCATCTGCTTGACGGTGTCGTTGGAGGTGTACCCGGAGTTCAGCAGGATGGGGACTGTGGGGTCCAGGGTCCGGATGGCGTGCACGATTTCGCCGCTGGTCATGCCCGGCATGGTCATGTCGAGCAGGACGAGGTCGATGTCCGTCGGGTGATCCAGTAGGACCTTTAAGGCTGATGCTCCGTCCGGTGCTGTCAAGACCGTATATCCGCTCCTGCTCAGGAGAGCTTGTGCGACCGCGAGCACGACCGGCTCATCCTCGACCACCAGGAGCGTTCCCCCACGTACGTCCACAGAGAGGGGGCTGGGAGTGAAAGACTGTGTGGGTTCTTCCAGGCATCGTGGCAGGTAGATATCGAAGGTCGCCCCCGAACATATTTGTTCAATGCCCCCGAGGATGTTCTTCCCATCCAGGGGGTGCTTCTGAGGGGTGTTCTTTCCGGCACCATCGGTGGATACTGCCGTGATCCAACCGCCGGCCTGCTTGACGGCACCGTAGACGACGGAAAGTCCTAGCCCCGTTCCGGACCCCACCGGTTTCGTCGTATAGAAGGGTTCAAAGAGATGCTGCATGACCTCCGAAGACATTCCAGGACCTGTATCGGTGACGCTGAGATGGACGAACTCACCCGCGCGCGCAAGAAGATGGTCCTGGACATATTCTTGTCCCACGACTTCGTTTCTGGCCCTGATGGTCAGTGTCCCCTTGCCCTTCATGGCGTCGCGTGCGTTCACTGCAAGGTTGAGCAGGATCTGCGTCATCTGTGACTGGTCCAGCAGGACGTTCCAGACTGTCTGCTCATAGTCGCGGACGATCTCCAGGGTAGCCGGCAGCGACTGCTTCAGGATGTCCAGTGTCGTGTCGATGGCCTCTGCCATGTCGAGGGGCACGGCTGTCACCACTGCCTTGCGGCTGAAGGTGAGTAGGCCCTTTGCCAGGTCGGCGGCCTGGTGGGCGGCGGCCTCCACCGCATTCAGGTTGGCAACCAGCGGGTCGGATGCCGGCAGGTCGCTCCGCATGATGGCCGTGTTGCCCAGGATGCCCGTCAGCAGGTTGTTGAAGTCGTGCGCTACCCCACCTGCCAGCTGGCCGATGGCGTCCATCTTCTGCGATTGCTGCAACTGCGCCTGCAAGGCCACCGTCTCTTCTTCGGCGCGCTTGCGGTTGGTGATGTCACGTACGACCGAGACACAGCCGATGATGGTACGCTGGGCATCCCGCACAGGCGAGGCGTTGACCAGGCGATACCGCAACTCACCACTGAGCGGGAGTCGGACGATCTCTTCCTGGTCAGTGACGGTTTCTCCCTCAAGGGCCCGCAGAGGAGGAGCCTCTTGGACGGGTCGCGGGCTGCCGTCGGGGCGGAACACTTCAAGGCTCTCTGCGAATTGTTGAATATCGGTGTTGATCGCGCTTTTCAGAGAGAACGTCTCGCAGGCTGCAGGGTTCGCCAACGTGAAATGCGCGGTCGTGTCAGCAAACCAAACCTCGTCCGACATGCTGTCGAGCAAGCGGTCCTGCATGTCTTTGTCCGCTTGCACCTGCCTCAGCAGGGACCGGATATCCTCTTCCGCCCGCTTGCGCTCAGTGACAACTGCGCCCACAAGCAAGCCAACGATACAATTGACGATCATCAGCAGTTGTAGTTCGCCCAAGTGTGCGAGGTCGAGTCGAAAAAACCACATCGCTAGCATCACCCCGAAATTCAACACTACGATTCCGGTGGTGACTCCCTTGAAGCCGTGATCGAGGGCAATCCAGATGAGCGGCAAGGTAATAAGATACATGGGCCGAAACTCATCCAGGCCGCGCGCGCCAAAGACCCAGTAGAACATAAACGCGATGGTGAACGCTTGTCCAATGACAGAGAGCGTTGGACGCGGAAATGACCAGCGGGCGGGGGACCTGACCGGCTGTGCTTCCGCAAACTGTTTCAGCCGGGGCATCGCATGGATAAGCAGAAAGGGTGTGATGGTCAGGACGCCGACCGTCTCACCAATCCACCAGATGAAAATCGCGCGCAGGACTTCATTGCGCGGCATATCACTGCTCAAGGCGGAACTCGAAACGGAAAGTACGGCAAGAAGCGCTGAAACAAATACAGCCGTGACAATCAACCAGGTCACGTCGCGCGATTTTCGCAGCTGCCAATCGAAGCGAATTCGGTGGCGCAGGAACGCGGTGGCAACGCCATAAATCGAAGATATAATGAGCGCCCACAATAGAAGCAGGTAGGGGGGTTGAGGCATGTGATAGATGAATACACTGCTAATGAGTAAGGTGATCGTCACAGCGGGTGTGAATCCCTCCCCGAACACCAACAGCAGGGCGTAAGTTAGCCCAGCGGGCGGATACCAGGCGACAATCCCACGGAGTTCTTCAAACTGACGTGAAATAAGGTCGAGAATGATGAACGCGCACAAGTATGCGACAACAATCAACGCAGTGCGCAATAGCGGGCGCGGGTTGCGGCGCGCAAACATGGCGGTCATCCCCGCTTCTCCGCAACCATTTTCAGAAACTCCTTCACGTCAATCGGTTTGGTCAGGCAGGCGTTCTCCCCAGCTGCCAGCAGGACGATCTTGGAATTCATGATGCGCCTTTCAGGGTGAAATAGAATGTCGTACCCTGTCCCACCCGCGCGTTGGGCCAGACGCGCCCGCCGTGGTGGCGGACCTCGGTAATGCCCCTGGCCGTGCCAGCGACTGTGCTTGTGCATATTCTCTGCATTCGCAGCTCCTGAAGTTTCCTTGACTTCGTCGAGTAGCGGTTTGCTTGCCACACGCGCAAAAAATGCGGAGTCCGTACGATTCTGCTCTCAGGATAGTCGTGGCACGGATTGGGTCAAGTGCTCGCATCCACTCACCGAGAATGGACGTGGACTGTCTCTGCAACCTCATGAGAATAGATATGTGAAAGATGACAGAACACCCCTCGTCCTTTGGACCAGGGAGGAGCAGAGGGAACGGAGCTCACGTTGGTCAAGGACCAGGAGTGTCCACTACCTGGACGTGTGCGTTATGGCCCGACCTGCTGGTATGCCCATTCCAGGATCGCGTCGCCTTTCAGCTCGACGATCGTATCAAAGTCAGCACGGACACGCCGTTCCATAGTAGGAGAAGAATCCCTCACAAAATGGGCTTCTTGGTTTCCGAGGTGCCCGGCGTCAACTCAGGATCGCTTCCTGCCGGCCTTTCGTTTCAGTCTTCGCATAAGCATAACGCCCGCGGTACAGGCTCCGGTATTCGAGGATCCTGGATACCTGCTTCGGCTGCAACTGCATCCCTCGCCAAGTCGTGCTTTCCTTGTTCAACGCGTCCGCAATCTCGTGCAGGGTCCATCGCTGGCCTCTCAAGGCGAACACCTTCTTGACGATCTCGACCTGGCGTTCGTCGACGACAAGCTGGTGACCATAAGAGGCATAGCCGAATTGCGGCAGTCCTCCAGAGTATCCTCCTGTCTTGACCTTCTCTCGTCTTCCGCCACTCATGCGCGAGTTGATCCTCGACCGCTCAAATTCAGAGAATGCGCCCATCACCGAACGAATGAGCCTCGCGGTGTCTTGCTCCTATTCTCCCATAGGCTCCGCGACCGAGATCACCTGCATGCCGAGCTTCTGCAATTCGTCCGTGGTCATCAGCTGGAGACGTTCACCGGCTGCTGCGGAGCCATGTGCGCGATGGCATGGCTGTTGCAGCGCCAGTATAGGCTCAGTCACGGGAAGGGGGCACAGAGATTCTCACCGATCCCGACCTGCACAAGGCGATGCTGCTGATGCGTGCGGCATGCATCTCTTGCGACCGCCTGCATCCCGACGACGATTGGGAGTTCCCTGAGTACATGAAAGAGCCGGTGCCGTGACAGGGCACTGAACTTCGCATAACGGTACTGTTGATGACCCTGTCGAAGGACAAAGGTGTCAGGTGGTGGCAATTGTCGGGGATATTGCGAAGAAGTACCATGCTCTAGAGTGAGTCCCAGAGGGGCTCGAGACTACGTGTGGAGATAGGGGGATGAACCACGCTGCCGAACACCCTCGACGACGTCTGAGAGTGCGGTCGTGGACGCCTTTGCAGATGTGTTGTTGAAGGTTCAGTCGCTCAGTGGTCGCCAGAGGCGGACACGCGCGTTGCTCGTGAACACCGAGGTTATGAGGTCGTCGCAGGTATCCCCGTTGTCTCTGGAATCGGCTTGGACGGCACGGCAGAGGTGATATTCCTCGCGCGAGGAAGACAGTGGTGGAAGTACGGAAAGTCTGAATTATGGCAAGACAGAACCCACAGGGTTAGCAGCCACAGATGAACTGCCTGCCCTGCGGGCCAACGCGCAATAATCTATGTGAAGTTCCAAGGCTAGGATAGGCGCAAATTCGTGCTTAGACGTGTACTGTCACTCGGTCTCCGCAAGAAACCATTTTCTCCGTGGGGAGGGTACTTACAGCCCTAGTTCGACCTTCATTTTGTTCAATTCCTCATCTACCGAGGCGGTGCCCTTCGTGGCGTACTTTTCTTCCAATGCTTTTGCTGCGTCAATCGGCTTCATATTCAGGTCAGCCATAGCGTTTGCCTCGTCCAGCATCTTGTTCGCCTTGTCCTCCATGCGGCCAAAAGCGTTCATTGCACCTTCGGTTCTTCCTATGGCCGTGGTGGCCTCATTCAGCGTCTCTTGGGTTTTTGCCACGGTAACCTTGGCCTTGATCATCTCGCGGCGGGATTTCAGGGCGTCAATATCAGACGCGAGTTTATCGTGCATCTGACGCATCTTTACTGCGTTCTCATGGGCTGCTGCATAGGCCGTCATAAGACCCGCGCCGACGTTTTCAAGCTCCTGTTTCTTGGCGATGAACACACGGGCATCGCCTTCGTTTCCAGCCACCAGGGCCTTCTTGGCAAAGTCCGCATACTTAGCAGCCTCTGCCTGATTCTCATCTACCAGACGCTTCGTACGCGTCTCTTCGGCCATAACCCCGGCAGTACTACGCTTGACCTCCGCCAGATCCTCCATCATATCGCGCAAGGACTGGTCGATCATCTTGGACGGATCTTCCATCTTGTCTATCAGTGCGTTGATGTTTGCCTTGATAATGTCGTTAAACCTGTCCAGAATAGCCATTGTCTTGCCTCCTTAGATTTTAATGATCCGGTTTCCCTTGGTTGTCTTCGTACTTCTTCGTGAGTTCTTCCGCCTCCGTATCTCCGAATTTTTCCAGCGGTGTCTTGAGCATTTCCTCCGTCTGCTTCGCCTCCAGATTCTTCTGGTTTATTGCACGTCTCCACCAAGCGAACATTATGATCATCAGAACAACGACGCCCAGAACGACGAACACAATAATCCAGGGCGATCTTGTTACCTCCATGATGCGATCCGCCGCATCGCTGAAGGCTTTGCTGAAGAAGGCCCCTTCCGACAAATTGCTGTCGTAGTAGTACCGATCGACATAATCAAGCAGAATATTCGCGGCCTCGTTGTCAATAACGGTTTTGGCCTGTGTACCACAGACATACCTGTCCATGTAGCTGTTGTCATACTCGAAGAATACCAGAAGCAAATGAGCTTCATCGGTAAATAACTTGTCATACAGACTGTTTGCAGCTTTATCGAGGTCACTGGCCGTGGGAGAATGCGAACCATTGATCGTATCCGTAATATACAGGTAGGGCTGCACGCCGGTCTTCTGATAGAAGTGCTTCAGGCCCGCGAGAAGCTGTGTCTGATT
Organism: Candidatus Cryosericum terrychapinii; assembly: GCF_003570925.1. Taxonomy (GTDB): domain Bacteria; phylum Caldisericota; class Caldisericia; order Cryosericales; family Cryosericaceae; genus Cryosericum; species Cryosericum terrychapinii. Next base: position 36,882 of record NZ_QXIS01000033.1, read on the forward strand.
GTCAATCCATCCCAGCTGGTCGGTGTAATAGCCGGTTTCATTCACAGAACCCCGTGGCAGCGCCTTGCGTGCCACGGTAGATTTCATAATCTCCGTACTTCCTCCGGAGCTATTTGAAACAGAGCCTGAATGGGATGCAGTAATCGCAGCGATAGCAATCCCGATGACAATCAGAACGACAATCAGCGTAAGGCAGCCGCATCCCCTTGAACGACCGCCTCCATAGCTGCGTCCGCCACCAAAAGGAACCCCGCTTGGCCTGCTGTTGCCGAGAGAAGGACCTGCAGGACCGCCGCCGAAGAAGCCGCCGAAGCCGCCGCCGAAGGAGTCGCCACTGCGCCTGCTGCCGAAGCCGCCACCGAAGGGTCCGCCGAAGCCGCCACCGCTTCTGCCGCCGGAGGAGTCACCGCTGCGTCTGCTGCCGAAAGAAGGGCCTCCAGAGCTACCGCCGAAGGAGCCGCTGCTGCGTCCGCCACTTGTGGAGCCGCTGCTGCGTCCGCCACTGCTCCTGCTCCCACCACCGGACCCGCCGCTACTTCTGCCACCGGAGCCGCCGCCTCTACCCATTGCTTCCTACCTCCGTTCAGGAATAGATACCTAATTGCAATCTATCATAAGCGTAGAATCATGTCAATTCATACTGCTATTGGCATGGGTGGTTGAGTGCACGTGACGCAGTCTTCTCCACGCATCTATGCTGCAAGCAACAAGGGAACACCGGACCTGCGGTGGAGATGGGGGCGAACAGGCCCTCCTGCGAACCATCGACACTACTACTGCTCAAGCTGATTCTGGAGGCGGTCCACTCCACTTGGGAGAATGGGCGGACTTCTGTCGACAACGCGCTCACCGCATAGAGAGCCGCCTTCTCTATGTAGCAGAGAAGGCGGCCTGCGTGCAGGGAGGCAATGGTCGGTTCACAGCAGGCACCTGCGATGAAGATGTCATGCTCACTCCGTGCGCAATGCCTCCACTGGATCCATTTTCGACGCCATGAGTGCTGGAATGTGACCGCCGAGAACGGTAAGAACCGTGCTGATGGCTATCAGGAGTACAGCCTGCAGTATTTGCAGGTTCGCAACGCCGCTGAGGCCGGTCAGGTGAAGCAGAATGGCATTGATGGGTATGGTGAGAAGCCAGGCAATTGCGATCCCGAGGGCACCGGAGCTTACACCGAGAATGAACGTTTCGGCATCGAAAACACGGGTGATGTCTTTCTTTCTTGCGCCTAGCGAACGCAGAACGCCGATCTCCTTGGTGCGCTCGAGTACAGAAGTGTAGGTGATAATAGAAATCATGATCAGACTGACGATAAGCGAGATCGCAGCAAATGCAATCAGGACACTTGTGATGGCGTCCATGATGCCACCTGTCAGTTTGGTCACCGTACCTGCCAGATCGGTATAGACCACTTGGTCTTTGATAGCTTTGCCATTGTTATACGCGTCGAGGTAGGAGATTACGGCCGTCTTGTCTGCGAAATTCCTTGGATACACCATGACCATGAAGGGAGTAGCGTCGCCGCCGAGGTAGGACAGGAAGGAGGCCTTCGTTTCCTTGTCCATGGGTTGCATGGTGATGACGTTGTTGCTGCTCGCCTTTTGGGCCTTGACGATGGCAGAACTTGCATCACTGTCGACGACCATTTGCGACAGCTCGTCGCTGTACGCGATACCAGATCCGAGGATCCCGACTTTGACGTCCTGCTTCTGACGGACGATGCCGACGATCTTCACTGTGATGCCTTTATCGGAAGCGTACATTGCGTGGTAATCGTTGTTGGGGAGATATGAACCGAATTTCGTCTGGACGTAGTAGTCGTCGTTGCATATGATCTTGAACTCCGTGCCGACGATGTCCGTGAACTTAATGCTGGTCAGTCCCTCAGTCTTGAATCCAAGATCTTTCAGAGCATTGAGGTCAATGGTGTTCTTGGAATCCACGACAAGTACGAGGTCGGTTGCGCTTTGTGGATATACGCCCGCAAGCAAGTCATAGTTCTTGGAAAGATAGGATCCGTCGCTTTCTTTCAGTTCCTTGGGATAGGAAGAAAGCCCGATGCTGCTCATACTTGTCACATTTGCCATGCTTGTCATGGTTGACGCGGCTGTGGCCCCTTGGCCACTGCTCATGGACGCCAGGACGCTGTTGAGCGATACAGGTGTGACCGTGCCATTGACATCCCTCAGCATGTTCATGCCGACGATACGCGTGTATCCGACGTTGCTGCAGATGGTCGGGTCAATCTTGTTCACGTAGTTCATGTACGCGTCAGTGAAGACGTTCGTGTGGACAATCGTTGTTTTCGCCGGATCGGAGAGATAGACCTCGTCAGAATTGGCATCCGCTGTTGTTGTGCCCAGCAGCTTCTCTTTCATGAGGTTCTGCATGGTTGCCACATTTGCGGCATCGATCTCCGCGCTTGACTGTGTCATGATGATCGGGAACTCGGCCATGGTGTTGCCTTGAAAATGGTCTATCTGTGTCTTGAATCCAGTTGAAAGGCTGAGGATCACGGCGATGCCTATGATGCCGATGCTGGATGCAATGACGGTCAACGCTGTTCTTCCCTTCTTCGTCCTCAGGTTGTTGAAGGAGAGCTTCAGCGCCGTCAAGAAGCTCATGCTGGTCTTCTTGAGCGAAAAACTGTCCGGTTTCGGCCTCTCTTCATGAGGGTGGGTGTCGGAGATGATCTTGCCGTCCTGGAAACGAATGACCCTGAGGGCATATTTCTCCGCGATCTCAGGATTGTGGGTGACCACGATGACCAGACGGTTCTTTGCCAGCTCTTTGATGAGGTCCATGATCTGCATGCTCGTGACCGTGTCCAGAGCGCCTGTCGGCTCGTCGCAAAGCAGGATTTCTGGATTGTTGACGAGTGCTCTCGCGATGGCGACACGCTGCATCTGCCCGCCGGATAGCTGGTTTGGCCTCTTGTTCAGATGGTCCGTGAGGTCGACCTGGTCCAGGACCTGCAGTGCCCTTTTTTGCCGTTCCTCCGCCGGAACACCGCTGAGCGTCATGCCGAGTTCGACGTTGGCGACGATGCTCAGGTGCGAGATCAGATTGTAGCTTTGGAACACGAAGCCTATGGCACTGTTGCGATAAGCGTCCCAGTCGTCTTCTTTGAAATCGGATGTCTTCTTGCCCTTGATGATCAGTTCGCCCGAGTCATAGCGGTCAAGGCCGCCGATGATATTGAGGAAGGTTGTCTTGCCGGAGCCGCTCTTGCCGAGAATCGCTACAAAATCTCTCTCGCGGAACGCAACGCTCATGTCATCGAGAGCCCTTGTTTCGGTGTCACCCACGTGGTAGGTCTTCCTGATGTTTCTCAGTTCAAGCATAGCTAGTTTGCTCCTTGTTCTTCATGAAGCCGCGCTTCAGCAGCTCAAGCTTCTGGCGGTATTTCTGCATCGCTTTCTCGCAGTCTGATATGTTCAGGAATACTTCCTCCGTTGCGTCCCGACAGATAGTCAGGAGGATATCAAGCATGTTTGTGAAATCATGCTCGTCGCGCACGTCGAGCATGTTGAAATCGATGAGCGGTTTCAGCTCTTCCAACACATTCTTCGCGCTGGTATCCCTTGGAATCTTGAAATAGAAGCTACTGTCTACCTTGATGTCAGCAAACAGGTTCCTGCAGAAGCTGTTTGCTTCTTCCATGACGAAGCGGATCATGGAGTCGAGAATACCGACGAACGCCGCGAATATGTCGCCATCGCCGGCACGAAGGCTCGCTTTCACTTGTTCGAGCATTAGCCTCTGATAGTCCAGAAGAATGAACCCGAGCATATCGTCTTTGTCAGCGAAGTACTGATAGAAGCTTCCTCTCGGAATTCCCGCGGCTTGTACGATCTTATTGATGGACACCTTGTCAAACGGCGCTCTCGAGAACTCATCCTTGATAGCACGGATGATCTTCTCCCTTTTCTCTTCTGGCAGATTCAGAAACGTAGATGTTGGCAAAACACACCTCTCCCCATGACAACATGTCATATGACAAGCTGTCATTATATGAGACGGGTCGTGGCTGTCAATTGAGGACTTGTATGGAACTTTGTGAACGACAAGACACCTCTAGCTCCCGAATGACGCAACAGGGCGGGGGAGGGGGAGTCGATGGTGGTCGGACGTGTTGTTGGAGACGCAGTATTGATACACGTGATGGAGATAGGGGCCATTGACAGCATTGGCGTCCAGCAGGATGCCTCCTACGGATTGTTGCTCAGCCTGCTGCCGCACCTTCCTTCAGATGCTGAACGACGGCCTTCGAAGCAGAGGAATGCGCAACGACGGAGAAGAGCAAGAGCGTGAGAAACTGAGTATCGAGTACCAGATGCACGCGGTAGGTGGTTCGTCAGCCACTGCAAGTAGCTGAGGGTGGGGTCCGAAAGTTGATGCCCCTCGAAATGTTATCTTGCACTTGAGGAGAAGCCATATGCAACTTCTACCGCAAGGAATCGCAGCAACCCTTCCGCCGCTCTATGCGACAGAAGAAACTCCTGTCGAACAGAGAGTTCTCTATGTCAAGTTCTTCGACCCCCTACACCCAATGGACCTAGTATGCCTGCGAATATGACCCGAAGGAGCGTCTGTTCTTTGGGTACGTCGTCGGCCAGGAGAAGTAATGGGGGTACTTCAGCCTTGAGGAGCTTGAGTCATTGAAGATGTCCGACGGTCTCACTCCCAGGATTGACCGGGACCTGGACTTTCGTCCAGCTCCATTCTCCAGCCTCGTTATCTGAATCATCTTCTCGAAGTGTCGGTCTCTGACGCCCCCCCGTGGACTTGGTGGGTCGAGGCGGAGGGCAGGCCGTGGGGGCTCGGCTGGGTGCTCACCGTCACGGACTGTGCCACCGGCCGGACCGAGGCGGGGCCGTATGCACGAACGCAGAAGTGTACGCGCTTGCTGCACTGGGGTATTGTCTTCGCCGGTACCCAGGTCACGCCCCCTCTGATTGCATGTATTATCATCTGGCCAAAATGTCATTTTGAAAACGCGCTCGAATCTCTATTGATATCACAAAATGTTCACGATATGCTTGTGATATGTCACAGATATATTGATTACTTGAGAAGGTTCTACGCGTATGGTTATACCGTATTGACATTACGAGATCTTGGCAAAAAGGAGATTCCGTACTTATGGTTGCATTGTATCCAGACTTCTACAACGACGTATTTGGCCCAATTATGCAACCTGGCTCCAGTTCACATATGGCTGCGCCGTGCAGAATGGGTTACATGTGTAACTCCCTTTTGGGTGAAGATGTCAAAGAGATCCTTGTCAAGTTGGATACCGAGGGCTCGTTTGCTGGAACATTCGGTCTGATGAATGAAGACCTTGGTATGTTGGCAGGTGCACTGGGGGATCTCCCCGATGATGAGAGGCTTTTCAGCACCAAATCCTATTGCAGAAACAATGGTATCAAGTATGAATTTGATTTCTGCGCTATGAAGGAGAGCCCCCACATCAATGCTGTCAAATTCATCCTGACGGGAGTAAGCGGGAAAACGTCAACCTTGGTCGCTAATTCGACCGGCGGCGGCATGGTGGAAACCGTTCTCGTAAACGGCTATCCCTATACTGGCAAGGGCGACACCTACGTTGTCCTTGTTTTTGACAAGGACAGAAAATTGTCCTTCAAAGAGCTGGCGACACAGCTTGCAGGCAGACTCGACATATTGGAGGAAGGCGCCTCCGATACAGATGATAAGGGCATCCTCTACTGGTATAGAACGCCGGATGACCCCTCCAAGGATTTCCTGAAGGAAGTTGTGGGAGACGTCGATTTTGCCGTTATGAAGCCGGTTCTTCCGGTGATTACCCGGAGGGACAAGAAGGAACAGCTTTTTGACACCGTCACCGATTGGCGCCGTCTCGCCGAGGAGCAAGGCAAGGGCCTTTATGAAGTAGCCCTCGACTACCAGATGGCCGCCTCAGGTTGGACCAGAGAACAGGTCATCGATTACATGAAGAACGTGCGTGCTAAGATGCACCGCCAGACCCACGCCATCTACGATGAAGACGTCAAGCCGTTGGAAACCCCGTATTCCGGATACCATTACAAGCAGTGGTCCGAGTATATCGCGACCGGCAAACGTTTTTCCGGTAATGCGATCAACAAGGCCATCTATTACGCATTGGCTGCCACAACGACCATCCCAGGCGTACATATCGTTCCCGGCCCCATGGGCACTGGCGGGGGATTTGTGTATTCCGCCCTGTGTGCGGTCAAAGAGGAGTTCGGTTATTCTGATGAAGATCTGCTGAAAGGCCTGTTCATAGCGGCGGGAATAGGCGCAATCTGCTATACCCGCACCGGTCCCACCGGCGAGGTCATCGGCTGCACCGGCGAATGCGGCGTCTGCTGCGCTATGGCCGCAGCCGGCGTAGCTGAAATGGCCGGTTCCACCCCTGAGCAGGTTGAAGCCGCCGCCTCACTGGCTTTGCAGACGACTGTCGGCTGGCCCTGTGACCCTATCCCCGGCGGAAAAATGCAGCCCTGCTTAAGTAGAGTCATCACCGTGGTCACCATGGCAATTACCTTCGCGGAATTCGCAAGGTCCGGCAGAGACCCTGTCCTGCCCTTCCACGAGGTTGTGGACGTAGCCGACAAGATTGGCCGAGGCCTTTCCGGAGACCTGCTCTGTACATCTCGCGGCGGTCATTGTGCCGCTCCTACCGCGCAACAATGTATCCAGGCCATCAATGAGTGGCATCGGCAACAATAGAACGCGATAATAAGAGGAGGTAGTCGAGATGGAAGAGATTGTAGGAACCAAGACACACGCCAATTGGCGTAGTAATTTGGGGGCGGTTCTGGCCACGGCGGGCTTCTCTATCGGTTTTGGTAACATATGGCGTTTTCCGTATCTGACCGGCACCAATGGCGGCGGAGCATTCAACATTCGTTGCTGCATATTCCCGCTCGAATGAAAAAATGTGTTGACGTACGCTGTTTGTGACCGGTCGAACGTTAGAAGTCTCGATGGCACTTCAACATTCCATGTATAGGTATTCCTACCATAGTTCCATGCGAAAGTCTTGCTTTGAGTTACAGTCGTACTCGTATACTGAAGCGAGAGAACGTCATGGTGTGCTGATGTCGTTCCCGCAGAACCATAGCTAGTAGGAAAAACGACAAACAGGATGAGAACTAAGACCAGAAACCATACGGTCTTTTTCACAGGACATCCCCTTTTTGTGTTTGTACGGTTAATGACCATCCACCCCCGGCTTCAATAACCTTCTGGATCGCAACCGGAACGTTCGACAGAAGATCATATCCCGTGGCGGCTTCGATAGCGTCAACACTTGTCAGGTATGCCTGCCATTTCGAATCGATGCTGTTGATATTCGGCGTATCGATGGCAATGACGCGGGTGCTTGTTGTAATGCGGCTCAGATCTTTGGTTCCATCAGTCAACACAACCGCTACCTTCCAAATATATGCCGGCACCGTAACGTGTCCGCTATCAATCGTCGTTTGATAACTGCTTGAACCCGTCCCCCCTATGCCGTAGGACCCCATGACGACATAAACTTCATTCCCCTGCGTTACTAAACTACGGAGATAACTCTCGAAGTTATTCCACGTTTGCTGATTATTGGTAGGGGCCTGCGGTATCATGTTCGTCATCAGGAAGGTCGATGAATTGGCGGCAACAGTGGACGTTCTGTCTGCTGATGGACAATTGTGCCCACGATCGAAACCACTGCCGGAATAACCGTTCGCTTGCACCTGATACCAACCAGCAGGGAGGGTGCTATCAGCACGAAAATCATCCTTCCTCGGAGTAGACCCCAACGATGAGCTGCCAACATACCAGCTCACCCAGTTCGGTTCACCACGGTCCCGGTTATAGGACAGAACGTAATACCCGCTGTCCATCAGATAGTTATCGGGAGATGAGCTGCTGTCATGCACGGCATTGCTCGGATTACCCAGGAGCAAATTGCTTCCATCGGCAGGCAATGCAACTGTTGATTTCGAGTAGGTAAGCGTGATCATCCTGGTCATCGCGTCGTATTGAACGTCGATACCCAAGGATTCTGCGACAAACCGGAGAGGGAGCATCGTCCGCCCGTTCGTGATGACAGGCACAACCGCAGAGTTTGCAGCATCGATCGCAAGGGTGGTGCCGTTCAGCGATGCCTGTGGCTTGTCAATCCAGAGGTCGAGAGAATCCTTCCCCAGCGTGGCGGTGACTTTGCGTGTAGAGGACTCCCAGGCAGCGGATCCCCCAAACGCTTCGATGACGGCGCGAATAGGCACTAGCGTCCGTCCTTCGACGATGACGGGCGTGGTTCCTTGAGCATCGATCGGTTGCTGCACTCCGTTGATGGACATGGACGCGTTCCCGATCCACAGCTTGACCGTCGTTGACGACAAGGCCGTGGCTGTCGACGCGCCAAGGAGATCCTTCGACGGGCAACCTCCGGTGAGCTTGAGCGTGCAGTTGCGCGCAGTCTCGGATTGACTCGTGACCAAGTGCGATCGGTCTTGCACAATTCGCTGTTTGCCGGCAAGATTTCCTATGACAGGCGCGGGAAGAAGGGCACGCGCATCCCGTACACGAAGTGGACATACGTCGATTACCTGGGCATCGAGCCGATTCTCGAGTTCGATGAATGGCTTCGCCTGCAGCAAGAACTTGGCACGCGTTCTGACAGGAGAGAGGGGCTTACGTTGCCCCTCTTCGGCAGGACGATCTACTGCACGAAGTGCAAACATCTCCTGAGCGCTCACGGGAGTTCGAAGCGCAACAAGACTGAGTATGCGTGCCAGACCGCCGGAAATGGGCAGAAGGCTTGCGGAGCTCAGTTGTTGGAACACAACCTGCTTCCGGTGTTTCTCCGGAAACTCAGCGAGGAATTGCGCCACTTCGTGCCCAAGTTCGATGGTGCCGACCGGCTGGCTGAGACAGACAGGAAGATCGCCAAGCACGACAGGGACATCACTCAGCTCGAGGGAAGACTTGCGATTCCGGAGGTTTCCGTCGAGAAGGTGAGGGATCGCATTGCCGTGCTCAGGACGTTGAAGCATGAGGCACTGCAGGAACGGGCGGAAATCGAGGAGGAAAAGGCGCAGCTGGAGGAGGTGACGAATGTGCTGGCGAATTTCGAGCCATTCTTTCACAGTCTTGACCGAAAAAGCCAGCTGGAAGTCGTGCATCGATTCGCAAGACGCATCGACCTGGGAGTTACTAACATAGTTATCCACTGGAGATTCTCGGAAAATGAGTACCAGGTGCCTCGGCTGGAAGTCAGTCCCAGAACGAGAAAGAGAGGTGTAAGGGGTCGAGTGGTGGAGATAGGGGGAGTTTACCCATTAGGCGTCCACTTCAATCATCCCGCCAAGGTCGTTTTGGACTCGTTACCTTGTGCCCCTTCTCAATGGGAAAGCTGCCGAAGAAACGGCAGAAGTCAAAGCACAAAACTAAGACTTCTCCAAGAAGGCATTGCGATCGCTAGGTGGTGGTGTGCTGCATGAATGCTTCGTATGCCGCAGCAAGTCTTAACTAGCCAAGCGGTCGTGCCCGTCAGGACGAGTTTAGCTTCGCCCGGGCTGTGGGATGGTGTAGTTCTGTCAGCAGAACGAAGAGGGGGCCTAAAAGGAAGGGTAATTGGCATTTCTCTCGACGTTGTCTTTGGGGACGAGCGGTTTACGGAAGGACTCGACGAGAACCAGCCCAGCGCCCACAAGACTCATGATCGCACCGATGGGATATGCATACATGGCAACTCCCCACGATGCGGCAGCGGGGGCTTCAACATTGGCAGCCAAAAGGAACAGTGCAATCATACCGCACAGTGTCAACACAGAAGCACCGTACATGAATCTGCGGTAGCGGCTCTTGCTGAGGAGAGCGCCGAGTGCCGCCAGTCCGCTTCCGAGTCCAGGAAGGAAGTCGAACGCGAGCAAGAGTGCAAGGGCAAACCAACCAGATACGCGGAGCGTGAGATTGCCGAGTGCAACCTCGATTGGTATCATGGCGAGCTCGACGATGCAAAGGATACGTGACCACACCATGCGCTTGTTCATGGAAACACCTCTTGGGAGAGCCCCGCACCTATGTCGTCTCGACAGTATCATCGGAGACAGGCGCTCTGCGGAGGGACTCGCGGCTGACAAGCACAGCGCCCACACAACTTATGATAAGACCGAGGGGATATGCGAAGCAGAAGATTGCCGACCATGGAGCGCGGGATTTATCATAGAAGACAAGGAGCAGTGCTGCGATCATACCGCACACTGTCAGCACAAGAGCCACATACAGGAACTTGCGGTAGCGGCTCTTGCCGAGAAAAGCGCCGAGTGCCGGCAGCCCGCTGCCAGCAAGAATGAAGGTGTAGAAAATGACGAGAAACAATCCGGGGGCCGGGCCCACCACCCAAAGAGAGCCGAGGAACATCAAAATCACGACTGGCATCATGACAAGCCCGCTGACGCTCACCTGAGCTGACCACCACCGCCTGCGCGTGCTCACCGAGACGCCTCCCAACGCAGGCGTCGGTGCACTGGGGGACTCGAAGAGCACGAGCACGGCACCAGTGAGACTCGCCATCAGGCCAAGCCAGTAGATCTCAGGCAAGTATGTTCTGAACCAGAGGGAATAGGTAATCCACGCCGACACACTAATCACTACAAGTCCAAGTACACCGTACGCGAATCTGCGGTACCGGCTCTTGCCGAGAAAAGCACTGAGTGCGACCAGTCCGCTTCCAGACAACAGGCAGAGCTCAGACATGCTGTCACGACGGAGTCCGATCCAAAACGAACGACCACCGAGTGCACTCACAACGATGCCAGCAATGCACAGGATACGTGACCACAACATGCGCTTGTTTATGGAACCGCCTCCTCCGCTGATGAACACCCGTCTCCTTGGCCTACCGAATTGGGACTAGATGACGGGATTGCGAGACACTTGCTCCAAAATGCCGCGCTAGCACGGCCACATTTGACCAATCGGTCACCGGACTACCAGTGAGAGAGCCACTTACTGCTTACTACCAAGAGTAGTCGCGATCCGCAGAAATGCCAACAGAAACGAGAGAGTAGTATCGGGGCTGTCTCTTGAGTGAAAGACAGCGTGAGTTGGTTCCGCTCAAGTGATGGGGGTTATGTTCGGCACGCCTTCTGCACGGTTACCCCCGGGCCCCGCATGTCCCTCCAGATAAGAATGTGACCCTTCCAAGAGGACATCGACACGACGAACAAGATTGTCCAAGCTTTGAAGTGTGTTGGTGTCCGTGTCCTCGACCATATTATCGTGGGGCTCATCGGGATTGCGGCTTACCTTATGCTGACCGCAGCAGCGGCTTTGTAGGCAGCAAGATAGCGTTGGAGGGTCCCCACGCACTGAGAAGAGGTCTACTGGTTGGAGCCGACGTATGACAGGTTGCGACAACAAGCACGATACGACACGTTCCTGCCCAATACCGCGTACAAGTCAAGGGCTCGTCGTCAATATGAATTATGCATGTGCTGAACGCGCCCGGGCCTTGTCGGCGTGGCTCAATGGCAAGGACTGGACGGCTGATTCACTCGATATCAGACATGCCGCTCTCGGTGGAACACTTTATGCTACGCCTCCAACCGTTCCCTTCTTGCGCTGAGGTCCAGATTATCTTCTAGGTCCCTGGGTAGGTTATCGTTATCGTTTGCGTACTTGGATCCCAGTTAACTGCTGCACCGAGGTTTTTTGCCACAAACCCCAAGGGAAGCATGGTCCTGCCGTTGATGATTTCGGGCACAACTCTGCTGTTGCTTGGGTCAATCGGAGTGTTCACGGCGTTCACCTTTGCAGCATTCCTTCCGATCCAGAGTTCAACAATGCTGCCACCAAGAGTTGCAGCAACCTTCTTCTGTGTTGGATTCCAGACAATTGTTCCGCCGAGTGCTTCAATGATAGCTCTAATAGGAAGCAACGTCCTGGCATCCTTGATGACAGGAGGCGAGTCCAAGGTTCTTGAGACTCCATTAACGGTACAAGCAGACTTCCCAATGTGGAGCACAACTACAGTTCTAGGTACAGACTTGAACACACCGCCGAATGTCCCAGCGTATAGAGTGGCCGTCTTCGTTGGGTCAATGACAAGAGAGTTTACATTAGTGTTGGTTAAGCCAGCATTGAGTTGAGTCCAGGTTCTCCCCCCGTTCGTGGATTTGAATACACCGCCACCAACTGTCTGTCCCTTGTAGGTTCCTGCTGCATAGACTACCTGGGTGTTCGTTGGATCAACAGCAACAGAGTCTGCAATAGTATTAGCTAAGCCAGTGTTCATTTGAGTCCAGGTTGACCCTCCATTTGTGGACTTGAAGACGCCATCGTATGTTCCCGCATAGATTACCTGGGTATTCGTTGGGTCAATGACAAGAGAGCGTACAATAGTCGCGCCCAAGCCAGCTTGAATCCAGGCAGTACCGCCATTGGTTGACTTGAATACACCGCCACCAACAGTCTGTCCATTGTAAGTTCCTGCATAGATTACCTGAGTGTTTGTAGGGTCAATGACAAGAGAATCTACATAAGGGTAGATCAACCCAGCGTTCGTCTGAGTCCAGGTTGATCCTCCATCCGTTGACTTGTACACACCACCCTCACCATTTGGTCCAGAATGAGCACCTGCGTAGACCGTCTGAGTATTTGCAGGGTCTACAGCAAGGGAGTGCACGTCAACATTGGGTAGCCCGGCGTTGCCTCGAGTCCAGGTTGATCCTCCATTCGTTGACTTGAACACCCCGCCACCGAATGTCTTCCCCGTAAAGGTAACCGCTGCATAGACCACCTGAGTCGTCCGTGGGTCTATGACAAGTGAGTTTACTGCAGTATCTGCTAGGCCAGCATTCACGTGAGTCCAGGCTAGTCCTCCGTTCGTTGACTTGAATGCGCCGACATCTGTTCCTGCATAGACCACCTGGGCGTTCGTTGGGTCAATGGCAAGAGACCAGACAGCCCCACTGTACAATCCGTTGTTCACCGGGATCCATCGAGAGGTTTCGTCTGCTCCTGCAATATCCACACCCGATGACGCTTGGAGCAAAGACGAGATCATCAAGAAGCTCAACAAGACTGCGGCACATCTCTTCATCTGGCGCCCCCTGCTTATCCCTTCACATGTCCTATGACCATTGTAGCCTTCTCCTGGAATCTGGCCAATGCAGCATTGACATCAGTATCATGCCTGCCAGGCAAGAGCATCCTCCTCTAGCTTGCTGGGCCGCATCGCAGCTATGTCCTTCCGGCTCTTCCATGTGTCGGGGCGTGCCGCCACCTGTGCTGTCAGTGCGGTGCGTCACAGGGGCGGAATCACGTCAGTTCCCGTAATCCCTGCTCGAGGCAGGGGGCAAGTAGTACGTGTGGAATCGAGTTGCCGCAGTCAATTGGGATCGGAGGATGGGTCACAAATGTAGTACTCATACGTTGGTGGAGCCGAGAGGGATTGACTGGTCGTCACGACCACTTCTGGATGCTCTCATGAGTGCTCTCCACCGTCGGTCGGCCGAGACCGCTGTGGTGTGCGGTCGTCGAGGCAAGTGACGCTGCAGGAAGCGCGTAGACCACCTGTCGTCCTGGACGTCATCGCTCACAACTGTCGAGGCACCGCATCCGCAGACGGCCTGTGTGCTGAAACCGGTACCAATGCGGCTGTCAGGGCCATCCTCTGAATGGAACGAATGGCTTGACAATTGTTGCCTTGCTCACCATACTATTAATAGTGTACTGACCAAGAGCAGTGTCTCGCGATCAACGCCGACGTCCAAAGGAGGCCGTGACGATGAGACCAATCATCCGTATCGTCTTGATCCTTGTTCTGTGTTTCATCGTGATCGTTCCCGGCGTCCACGTAGGTATCCCCTCTGTACGGGCAGCAGATACAGAGACCTGGACACAACTCCCGCTGTACGGAGGTGCGATATTATGTCTTGCCGTCAACCCTGCTGCCCCTTCGACCCTCTACGCTGGCACCTCGGGCGATCTCTTCCGCTCCACGGACAACGGTGCCACATGGAGCGCAGCGAGTCCAGGGATCACTGATCTGTCCGTCCTGTCTCTTGTCCCCAACCCTGTCATGTCCTTTGTCATCGACCCTGTCACCCCCTCCACCCTGTACGCCGGCACGAATAGTGGTCTCTTCCGCTCCACGGACAGTGGCACAACATGGACGGCCGTGAACAGCGGGCTCACGAATCTGGGGGTAATCGCCCTTGCCATCAACCCCGTCACCCCGTCGACTGTGTATGCTAGCACCTGGAATGGTGTCTTCCGCTCCATGGACAGTGGCAGCCACTGGACCACAGTGAACACGGGGTCCGCGAATCTGTCAGTCCGCACTTTCGCCGTTGACCCCATTGCCCCTGCTACCGTGTACGCGGGCGCCTATGATGGTGTCTTCCGCTCCACGAACGGTGGTGGTGTCTGGACAAAGGTGAACACTGGTCTTGGCAATCTGGGGGTCTCCTGCCTTGCCATCGACCCTGCCACCCCCTCCACCCTGTACGCTGCGACAGATGGCGGCGGCGTCTTTTGCTCCACGGACCGCGGCACCACGTGGACCGCCGTGAACACGGGTCTGACCGACCAGATGATGTTTGTCTCGTCTCTTGCCATTGACCCCGTTACGCCTTCCACCCTGTACGCTGGCACGGAGAGTGGCGTCTTTCGCTCGACGGACAGCGGCAGCCACTGGACCGCCGTGAACACGGGTCTCGCCGATCGGGCGATCTTTTGCCTTGCCATCAACCTTGCCACCCCCTCCACCTTGTATGCCGGCACGGGCGGTGGCGGTGGTGGTGTCTTTCGCTCGACGGACAGCGGCAGCCACTGGACCGCGGTGAGCAAGGGGATCGCCGGTCAGTCTGTCCTGTCTCTCGCCATCGACCCTGCCGTCCCTTCGACCCTGTATGTGGGCACCTGGGGCGATCTCTTCCGCTCCACGGACGGCGGCAGCCGCTGGACCGCAGTAAACACGGGGCTCGCCGGCCAGATGATCACGGCGCTTGTCATCGACCCTGCTGCCCCTTCCACCCTCTACGCCGGCACAGGCGCTGGGGTTTTCCGCTCCACAAACGCTGGCTCGACGTGGACCGCGATGAACATGGGCTTTACGAGTCTGGGGGTCTACGCTCTTGCCATCGACCTGGCCACCCCTTCTACCCTGTACGCTGGCACAAATGGCGGCGTCTTCCGCTCCACGGACGGCGGCGTGACGTGGACCGACGTGAACACCGGTCTCACCAGTCAGGAGATCATGGCTCTTGCCATCGACCCTTCTGCCCCCTCCACCGTGTATGCCGGCAGCCACGATGGTGGCGTTTTCCGCTTCACGGACAGCGGCAGCCACTGGACCGCGGTGAACACGGGCCTTACCGGTCAGATGATCTTGGCCCTTGTCATCGACCCTTCCGCCCCTTCCATTCTGTATGCTGCCGCTGGCGGTGGTGGCGTCTTCCGCTCCACGGACAGCGGTACGACGTGGACTGCGATGAACACGGGCCTTACCAGTCAGGTGATCCGGGTCCTTGCCATCAACCCTGCCACTCCCTCCACCCTGTACGCCGGCACGTACGGTGGTGGCGTCTTCTGCTCGACGGACCGCGGCGCGACGTGGACTGCGATGAACGCAGGTCTCGCCAAGCAGGTGATCCGAGCCCTCGTCATCGACCCTGCTGGTCCTTCCACCCTGTACGCTGGCACCGAGGGTCATGGCGTCTTCCGGTATGCATATCCGACCGTCGTCGTCACGCGCCCCACCAACTATGCCCCTGTTGTGCTTATCCTACTCTTCTTTTTGGTCGGTGCCTGCCTGTTTTCGCTCCTTGCTTGGCAGAAGCAAGCCAACAAGAGATCCGGCGTACCCAAAGATGATAAAAGCAGCTAGTACATGCCATAGACGGACAAACATTCCCGCATTCAGAACAAGGAGGACCCACGCCAACATGTTGACGAAGAACCCGGCAAACCAGATGCTTCTTGGATAGGCCCTTGCTATGAACAGGCATACGAGGAAGTCGTAGGCAGAAATGACTGCAAATAGTTCAAGTTGGGTTACGGGAAAGGGTGAATAATCGGAAATCCCAAGTCCGAACAGTAGAGACGACAAAACGAGTCCTGCCAGTCCGAACAGCATGGAGATTCTGATAGCCTTCCTGTCAGAAACGATGTCTTCCGGTTTCTTCGTCCTGTGGTTCATCAACACGACAACACCAGTAATGATCACTCCTAGAAGGAGGAGTCTTAGCAGGAGACCAGGTATTCCCATCGTGTCTCGCCTCCCTTCGTGGTTGGCACTCTCTTCGCATTGCCCGCAGGTCTATCTTGGAGCATTATACCATCAAGAAGCCTGACATGGGTATCACGAAGAAGGAAACCAGGACGAGGACATCCCCCGTGTCAAACCGGCAAACTCTTCAACTAGAGTCATGGAAGGCGCAACAGACGTACGGTCAAGATGTCACATCAGAGTCTCGTGCGAGGATTCTTGCATCTCGGGAAGCCGGTATTGAAGCTCCTGTTGAAGCACAATGTGGTCAGGTGGGGGCGAATGTCGGGGAGAAGCCGCAGAAGTGGCATGCTCCAGAGTGAGTCCCGGAGCTGCTTTAGAGTACGTGGTGGAGATAGGGGCGCTGAACTACGCCGCCGAACACCCCTCAGCCGAACCCGGGAGCGCCGTCGTGGGCGCTCTTGCAGACGCCTTGCTCGGTGTTCAGTCTCCGAGTGGCCACTAGGTTTCGCTGCATCGTTCGTGAGGTATCGGGGTCGGACTGAGTCTCCAGGAACTGCCGTTTACCTGTAGCCTGTGGAAAACTGCTTGACTGTTCAGCAGACGGGCCTTCGCCACACTTTCCAGTGCAACATCGCCCCACGAATTGTCCAATATCGGGCACGCCACGGTAGAACTGCCTGACTGCGACTGCTTCATGGCCCTTCCTCTGGAATGAGGGGGCGACTGATTGCCGCGAGGGCCTCGTGGCTCATTCTGCCTTGTCCGACGAGTTCGTTTCCAGCTCTTCTCACCGCATCCAAGACAGCTTCCCCGTCTTGCGTGACCTTGTCGTCGACCTTCATCGCATCCGAGTGAGGCCTGAGAACTGCTCCCGCGAACTCGACGCTCGCATCTTCGGCTAGCTCCTTGACGATGCGCACGACCGTGTCGCAGTTTTCAACCTCCCGCCACCCACTTGTCGCGACAAGCACGATCTTCTGGATGCCGACGTCTTCACGAAACCTGGCTCGCGTACGCCCTTGGCGTCTCTCCAACTTTGGTTCGATAAGAGGCATGAGCCTGTTGACCACGTTCTGCATGTCACCTGGCAAAGGAACATAGACCGGGGTCGCCAGGATGAGGACATCGGCGGCCTTCAGCTTTGGATAGAGCAATTGCATGTCATCCTGGACACAGCATGCTCCGTGGCCGTCGTTCCAGCAGTACATCACCCCACAGCTGCATGGTTTGACCTTCAAACGGCTCGCATAGACTAGCTCGACTTCAGATCCAGCGTCCGTCATGCCTTGGATGAACGAAGCGAGAACCAAAGCGGTATTCCCCTTCTGCATTTGGGGGCTGCCATTGATCGCCACTGCTCTTATCATGATCGCCTCCCGTGATCACCAAAAACTGGACTCCTGAGAAAGGCTCCACACTCACAGTCTACTGCAATTATACTCGCCTGCAGTGTCAATACGAGAGATCAAAGAAGCATCCACGGAGTCTCTTCACGATTAGGGGGCCGGCGTCGTGGCAGGAGTCTGCTGCTGGGGGATATCGCAGGGAGTAATGGACGGGACGATGACACAGGCATCGCGGACGTTCCTGTCTTGATTGGTCACCATAGATGGACGGAGCGAGCGGTAGTCGGGGAGTTCGAAGGGTGGTACTGGAAACGCAGTATTGATGCGGTCGTGGTGGAGATAGGGGGAACAGGCAGTCCCCCGATCCATCTGTGTCGCTGATGTTGAAGCTGATCTTGGAGGTAGTCATCGGCGTTGCTGACTGTCCGCGCAGGAAGGATAGGTGAAGTCCTCGCAGGAACTCGAGCCCTCAAGGCTCTGGTTAGGCGCATCCGGTGAGGGATAGCCAAATCAAGCTGAACGGACGGTCAAATTCGCAATCTCGAGAGGGCTCCGTATGGCACGACCCCTCCCTTGGCAGATCGCGTCAGACGAGTCCTTCTCTCTTGCTGTTCCATAGACTCCAGGAATCTTGATAGAGGGCGCGAGACCTCCCAGGAAAGGAACATAAGAGATCTGAGTTGTGCAGCAATCTCTTAGAGGGTTGCCTATGATACTTCTTGGCACCTCTCAACTTCAGAACGATCCAGTTTCCGCTTTCAAAATATGTCGTAGAATGTGTGAAAGAGGAGAAGCAGCTTATCAGAGGAATTTGGCAATTGAGAATGCTCCTAAAGATATCTTAATGGGGAGGTGGGAATGAAAACTGATGTCGAATACTTGCGGTTTATGTGGCCCATGAGACACTTTCTCATTAGCTGTGGAGATATAGACGACAAGTCAAACATTATTGCAGCCAGTTTTTGCATGCCTGTTTCAAAGGAGCCCCCACTTATAGCATGCGCTATTGGAACGAAGGCTTACTCCTCAGAGTTAATAGAACGCACCAAGGAATTCATCGTAAATGTCCCCACAAAGGAACTGCAAGCAACGATCTCTTACTGCGGTTACCATTCAGGGCGCGAGCTAGATAAGTTTAGGGAAACAGGTCTAACACCTAAAGCTGCACGGAGAGTAAGAGCCCCAATTATTGAGGAGTGTGTAGCTCATATGGAATGCAAAGTAGTGCAGCAATTTGAGACAGGCGACAAACATCTCTTTATTGGCGAAGTGATCGAGGCATACGCAGACGAAAGGGTTGTAAGAGGAGAAAAGAAGATTGAATATGCTGTAGGCGATTTTCCATCCAAGGTTTATGGCATAAGGTCTAAGAAGCTGTAAGGGTCAAGACTATTCCCTGCTCCATAAACCCCAGGAATCTTGACAGCGGGCGCAGGGACGCCTACATATTCGATGGCTTGGGTGATCTTGTTGGTGGTGTCGATGTCCTCCTTGGAGGGGTCCGTCTCTTATGTGGAGTGACGTGCCGAACCCCTTCCGAGCGATGAGCTGTGAGGCGTACTGAAGATGACACCCGCCCCTGACAGAACCAGTCCATACGGTCTTTGACTGGGAAAGCAGCCCAGATGCGACTGTCCCGTTCCTGTTGGCATTTCTGCGGATCGCGACTACTCTTGGTAGTAAGTAGTAAGTGGCTCTCTCGCCGGTGGTCCGGTGACCGATTGGTCGAATGTGGCCATGCTGACGCGGCATCCTGGTGCGTACATCTCAAGGTTCTGTGATCCGGTCCCGATTCAGTAGGCCAAGGAGTCCCGTGCTCGTCAGCGGGGAGGTGGTTTCGTGAACAAGCGCATGTTGTGGTCACGCATCTTGACCGTCATCGGAGTTGTTGCCCTGTTGATTGGAGCTCTCGATCCTCTGGAAGGTTCGCTCCTCATCGTTCCCGCCACCGCAGTGATTGCCCTCAGCGCTTATCTTGCTAGGAGCCGCTTCCGCCGACTTGCCTACTGGGGCTTTGGACTCACCGCGATCGGCGTGGGCTGGATGTTCATCATCAGTGCTCTCGGGGGGTTCGGCGGCGAGACCGGGCGATCGATGTGGTGGACACTCACTCTTCTGCCGTATCCCGTTGGCTGGATCCTGTCTGTCATTACTGGTGTGCGCCTGTTGATCGAGTGGAACCGATCGCGGGGAATGGAATCCGTCCTGCGCGGAGACTAACTGGCAAGATGACTACATGGTCAAATGTGACAAGAGCGTGTGGTGACCGAAGGTGGACATGTCTGCATCACGAAAGGGTGCATGGATGAACCTGAAAGGACTTCCACTGAGCTCATGGTCTGGGGCCCTAGTTCTCGTCCTTTATCTGGGACTGGTCATGGTATCTTACTCGGCCTACCCATCGTCGTTCGGACCGGGCAATTGGCTCAGCGATCTCGGGGATAAGAGCCTGAACCCCGACGGTGCAGTGTACTATCGCCTGGCACCAATCCTGGCCGGCCTCGCTCTCATGCTCTTCTTCGTAGGACTGAAAGACTGGCATGGAGGCAAGAGAAGCAAGCCGAGAATACTTATGAGCATAGCTCAATCGTTCGGAGTCCTGGGTTCTTTCGCCCTTATCATGACCGGGTGGTTCTCCAAGGACAATCCCGTTCCGCACTTGCGCTGGTCCATAGCAGGTAGTTACATGTGTTTTGGTGCTGTCGTCCTCGTTGGCATTGCACTGCTCTGCTATACAAGTGTGCCAAAACTCTTCAGCATCTTCTGTTTCCTATCGGCAGCTGTTGCCATCACCTCTGCGACCTATCGCAAGGCCCCCTGGCTGGAATGGCTCGCGGTATTCATGTTGATGATCTTCGTTGCGTCGGTGTCTTACCTGACACACAGGCACGTGAACCAAGGGCAGTGAGCACTGAAGCGGATTGACCGGGTCCTAGCTACTCTCTAGAGCCTCCATTCCATCATCCATACGGGCCTGAGATAAGGTCAGGCGAGGTGACAAATACACGATAGATACAGGGCGAACCTGCAGTGGAAAACCGTAACAAGGGAACACGTCCCAGCCACACGTTCGAGGGTCGGGTCTGACAGGTCAAGGATCGGATGCCTTTGTAGTAACCCTTGAGAGAGGAGCGGTCGGGAAGAGGCCTTGACTGGGATGTATCCAGCCGGACCATTTCCTTCACTTGGCCGCTCTGGAAGGCACTTGTTCGCTATGGCAACAGAATCTATACGGTCTCCTTGACACAAGATGGGCTCAAGGTATAGACTTCCTTATACGTCAAGAATCTCAAAGGAGCGCTTCGCATGAAAACAATTCGCATTGCAAATGGGGAGATTCAGGCATCCGAGATTTCACTTGGATGCATGAGACTACCTGGCCTATCTGGCAAGGAAGCGGAAGTTTTTGTTCAGACTGCTTTGGACGAAGGCATCAATTTCTTCGACCATGCAGATATTTACGCCGGCGGTAAGTCTGAGGAGTTGTTCGCACGGGCAATTCACATGAGTCCGGCTGTCCGTGAAAAAATACTGCTCCAGACAAAATGTGGCATATGCCAGCACGATGGAAGCAACATTTACTATGATTTTTCCAAAGAGCATATTCTGGAATCGGTTGATGGCAGCCTAAAACGGTTGAATACCGATTACGTTGATGTCTTGCTGCTCCACCGCCCCGACGCATTAGCAGATCCACAAGAAGTGGCTGAGGCGTTTGATATCCTGCACAACAATGGGAAAGTCCGATACTTTGGCGTAAGCAATGAAAAACCTATGCAGATTGAATTGCTCAACAGGTACCTGAATCAGAAACTCGTCGTCAATCAGCTGCAACTGAGCATTACCAACGCGACGATGATCAGCAACGGCATGAACGTGAACATGCAAAATGACAGTGCCGTTGACAGGGATAGCAGCATTCTCGACTATTGCCGCTTGAAAGACATTACCATTCAGGCATGGTCGCCATTCCAGTATGGTATGTTCGCAGGTGCGTTTCTCGATAATGAGAAGTTCCCGGAACTCAATCTCAAGATCGATGAACTCGCCAAGATCAAAGGGGTGCCGAATACTGCGATCGCTATTGCCTGGATTCTACGCCACCCCGCTAAAATACAGCCCATTGTCGGAACAACAAGCGCGGCTCGACTGAAAGATATCTGCAAAGGGTCCACATTTGAATTAACAAGGCAAGAGTGGTACGAAATCTACCGCGCGGCAGGCAATGTCGTGCCATAAGACATTCCGATGTTGATGCGGCACATGATATTGTGTGATTGAGGAGGCAATAAAGCAATGAACGCCAGTGGACTTATTGACGATCTTGTTGCCAATCTCACTGATTGGCGCGGCGCTACGCTTGCCAGTATCAGGAGGATTATCCATGAAGCTGATCCCGATATAGTAGAGGAGTGGAAATGGATGGGAACTCCAGCATGGTCCCACGATGGGACAGTCTGTATTGCCAATGCCTTCAAGGACAAAGTAAAGCTAACCTTCTCTCAGGGAGCGAGCCTTGCTGATCCTGACAAGCTGTTCAATAACGGACTCACAGGCAAGCAATGGAGAACCATTGACATTTACAAGGACGACAAGATCAATGAGAGATCGCTAAAGGTCCTTATCCATGATGCCGTAGGCTACAATCATTCCGCGGTGCAATCTACAAACCGGCCTCACGCGACACGAGGCGACCCGAAGAAGAAACCAGAGAAGTAGATACTCTAACATCGCGACACCTACGCATGGCTGGACGAACATCCCGATGTTGTATCCAACGTGGAGTTACTAACATAGTTGTGCACTGGCGATTTTCGGAAGACGTGTGTGAGGGGACTCGATCTGAAGTGAGTCCAAAAGCGAGAAAAAGGGGTGGTGGTAGTCGTGTGGTGGAGATAGGGGCGAACAGGCAGTCCTGCGATCCATCTGTGTCGCTGATGTTGAAGCTGGTCTTGGACGTAGTGAAGGGCGTTGCTGCCTGCTTCCACGGGAAGGACTATACGCGTGGTGAGCACTGGATTCCCGGCAAGAGCGAGGATTAGGTGCCGGGGGCCGGAGAGTTGACTCCATTCCGTGGAACGATGATAATGAACACGAAGCTGAGAGTTCTGAGTGCTTGGAGCGAACCAAGCACTCTGTCTGGGCGCACGGGAGTGGCTCGCTCGTTTCGTTCGCTGGTATCGCCTCGTACATCGTCACAGCGCACAACGATTCGTCACCCCTCGCCAGTTCCATACCGGACAGGCAACCGACATCCTGGGGAAGCGACACGCCCTCTACGAAGCTGCGAAGGCCATGAATCCCCTACGATGGACACGACATACCCGGAACTGGACACCACATACCGAAGTCTGGTTGAATCCTGTAAGAGAAACCTTGACTAGAAGCGACAACTATCTTGACACCTACCGCAAGTTACCCTATAACATTATTAAGAAATTCAAAACAGTTGGAGGTAGTCTTATGAGTCTGCTAGTCGCGAAGAACATTACAAAAATATACGGTGGACAAAAAAACGCTAGTTCGATGCAGGCTCTAAACGGTATTGACTTAACCATTGAGGAAGGAGAATTTGTTGGAATAATGGGACCTTCGGGAAGTGGTAAAACGACCCTCCTCAATATATTAAGTGGTATTTTAAAGCCCAATACAGGGGTTGTAGAAATAAACGGAAAATCCATCCTGGAATTGAGTTCCAATGAAATTGCACTGTTTAGAAGACAAAGTATGGGAGTTGTCTTTCAAGATTTCAATCTATTGGACAGCCTGACAATAAGGGAGAACATTGTACTCCCTATGATCTTAGGCAAAAAGGGCCTTGTTGAGATACGGGCGAAAACAGAAGAGGTAATGTCTCTTTTTGATATTGAGTCTATTGCAGAAAAATATCCCTATAACGTTTCGGGAGGGCAACAACAACGAGCTGCAGTCAGCAGAGCACTTGTCAATGATCCTGACATAATCTTCGCAGATGAACCTACGGGTAATCTTGACTCGAAATCTTCAAAGGCAGTTATGGAGTGTTTCGAAAAGCTGACTAATGTACAAAAGAAGACTCTCATGATTGTCACGCATGATCCATTTGCTGCAAGCTACTGTAAACGTATCGTATTTATCAAGGACGGCAGTATCAATATGGAAATAGTCAGCAATGGAGATCGAAGAGCGTTCTTCAATCGTATTCTTGATACGCTTGCTGTTATAGGAGGTGACCGGAGTGAGTCTTAGCAGGATAATTCTCAAGAATATTCGGGCTAACATTCGCAACTATGTTTCCTATTTCTTGTCAAGCAGCTTTTCGATCATGCTATTCTTTATCTATTCTACCCTTCTTTTTAGTGATACTATTGCAACATCACAGGATTACAAGGGACTTTCAAAAATCTTCCTTATGACTCTCGTTGCAATTGTGGCTTTTTCAATTTTCTTCATTAGTTATGCTCACACAACCTTTATGAAATCGCGAAGCAAAGAGTTTGGAGTATTTTCCATTTTAGGAATGACCCGAAATGACCTCATAAGGACAATTCTCATAGAGAATAGCTTGATATTTGCTGCCTCAACGTTGACAGGAATACTCTCAGGAATAGTCTTCTCAAGGCTATTTCAAACGGTTGTGTTCAAAATCCTTGGGATACAGCAGTTTGACTTCAATCTTACAGAAAGGCCCTTCGTTGTGACGATCGCTTCCTTTGCTGCCATTTTCCTATTTGTCATCGTTCAAAGCGCATTCCATATTGCAGGCCTCGACATATCCAGACTGATAACGGAGTCAAAGAGAAACGAAATAGAGACTGGCACCACGCCCTTATCCGGAGTGTTTGGGATCCTTTGTCTGGGGATATCCTTCATACTGCTCCATATGATAACTGAACAAAGCAAAGGACTAGCAGTAAACGGCTATCTGTATGCTTCGTACATTATCCTTCTCTTCACTGGTGTGTACTTAGTGATTTCGGGTTTTTCCGGTATCCTGTTGTCATTTTGGAAGAATAGCAAACTATATTATAGTAACCTGCTTTTCACAAGCGAAATCAATCATCATTACAGACAAGACAAGAGGATAATCTTCGTCTTAAGCATCTTAACTTCAATCGTAATCGTGATGTGTACCACGGCATTTGCATTCTACCATTTGTCCGACGAGTCAGTAAGTGCAAGTCAAAAAAACGATATCGAATATGTACAATTGGGGAACATCAATAAACTGGATGAGGATAAGCTCAATGAAACATTAAGAGACTCAAGTGACACTCTGCTCAACAAAGGGGCTTACGAGTTTATCCAACTTACTCATGGAAATATGAAAGCCGGTATGAGTATTCCTGTCGTATCTGTGGACATTTATGAGGCTGCAATGAATGGAAGAATCGAAATCGAAAAAGGCCATGCATTGATGATTTTGCCTCCATTACAACTTTTTAGTTCCAATGGATTGCAACAAAAACAAGTAGAACTTACAGATGGTTCTCATTCCTTTTCGTATACCATTATGGATTCTGCTCGTTTAGAATGGATTGCCGGAACAGTGGTTTTGCCTTATGAAGAGGCAATTGTCCTGAACAATGATGACTATGCCCTTATGAAGAGTAAAGTCAGCGAAGCCCTTGTTGGAGTCTATCATGTGTTCAATTTCACTGATTGGAAGAATACACAGGGGATAACCAAGGGAATTCGAGATGAACTAGCTAAGGCGAATATCGATAAACAGCTAAGTCCTAAAGAACAAGAATTGTCATTAGGGCTAACTGTCTCTTCAAAGAAGGAAATCTCTGATGTTTTTAGGAAGGGCTATGCGTTATTCATTTTCAGTACTGTATTCATTGGCGTGTTATTTTTCATTGCCTCAGGTGGCATACTCTACTTTAAACAATTCGCAGAACTTGATGCAGCCAAAGTGAAATTCAGAAAGGTCTATAGACTTGGTATAGCAGATAGAGAAATATCTCGTGTCATTTCACAAGAATTTGCATTAAGCTTTTATACACCGATTCTCATAGGCGGAATCATAAGTATTGCCTTGCTTTACCTCTTGATTGATGTTGCAAATGCTCAACATATCCAAGGTGTATTCATATCAACGGGCGTTTCTGTTCTAGCTGGGTACGCTCTGGTTCAATCTCTTTTCTATCTCTTAGCAAGAAGGAACTATATTCGTGGAGTTCTACGAGATATTTCATGAACTTCTACGAATCTGTTTCCATCAGCCCCTCTATTCTACGGAGACAGTTCTCGCGTCTGGTAATTAGGATCTATCTTATTGAAACAAGGCATAGAGAGTGTTATATCTCTATGCCTTTGTGTTTTTAGTCAGCAATTTAGCTTCAAAATGGCATCTATTCCGTCAACTCACCCCTAAAGTCTTTCAACCGACACCTATTTCATCAACTCACCCTACATAAGAAAGTTCAATCGACATCAATTATGTCATCTCACCGCAGTCTGAGATTGTTCTCCTGACCCGACTGTACCAGGCGCTGCACCTAGAGGTGAGCTGGTTCCTTCCCAGCCAGAAGCTCCTCCACAAGGTCAGGACCGGGAGCCACGTCACCAAGGTGTACGACACGGCACAGACACCGTGCGTCAGGATGCTGGCACGGATGGACGTGTCCGAAGAGACAAAGAGACGCCTCTTGGCCACGCGTGCGAAGCTGGACTTGACGAGCCTGCACCATGAGATTCTCCTCTGTCAGGAGCACCTGGACGAAATCGCCAAAAGGAGATAATCCCTGGTCGTCAAGAAACGCGGCAACTACGCGCATATTCTAGATGAGTCTACGGCCTGATTGTTCACGTACATCCTACATGAGTTGACACGGATGGACAAATGTGATAGAAGAATAAAACAGTTGGAGGAATCAATGTCTGCAAATAGCCGTATATTAAATCCTAGATGGGCAAGAACGGGGGTGCTTGGATCTGTTATCGCTATTCCAATTCTTGCTGTGCTTGAGTCCCCGCCTCCGATTGGCTTCGAGACCAGGCCACAAGGTGACGTCTCGCACTTCCGGGTGGCCCTTCTTCCTGGTATTCTGGTCACCGAGACAGCAACTATCCTGCTGGTTTTCAAACGCCCGCAACTTGGGGCAACATTGGCTATCGTCGCAGCTGTTCTCAATATTCTCCAGGTTTTCGGCGGCCAATTGCACCTGATGCAACCCCGAGTTGCGCCCTTTGGCTATTTGATGCTTGAGTACTCGGTTGGATTGTTCGCCATGGCTCTTGCCTATATTGCCTGCACTGTTCATCAGGAAAGGACAAATCAATGAATCTGAAAAAGCTCCCTATGAGCTCAGTGTCTGGAGCCTTGGTCCTCGTTCTCTATGTGGGGTTGGCAAAGATATCCTACTTGCTTTATCCGTCGTTTTTTGGGCCACGTGGGAATTGGCTTAGCGATTTGGGGAGCAATCAGTTGAATCCCCATGGTGCAATTTACTACCGCCTGGCAGGAATTCTGGGCGGTCTCGTTCTCATGTTCTTCTTCATAGGACTAAAGGACTGGTACAAAGGTCAGAAAGATAAGTCGAGAATATTCATGACTATTGCCCAATTGTTTGGAGTGTTAACTTCTCTCGCTTTTGCCATGACCGGGTTCTTCTCTGAGGACAACCTTGTTCCTCACTCATTTTGGTCAGTAACCAATTACATCTGCTTTGGTACTGCCGCATTTTTCGTGGGTTTTGCATTGCTGTATCACAAGGACGTGCCCAGGCTTTTCAGCGTTTTCTGTTTCATATTGGCAATTGTGGACATTGTTTCTGGCGTCTATGGCAAAACTTACTGGCTGGAATGGCTAGTGGTGTTTATGTTGTTAGTATTTGTTGCATCAGTGTCTTACATAACAAATAGACATCTGAAACAAGGGCGATGAGTACTAAACAGCATCGATAGAGTTCTAGGTATTGTATTGAGTTCTTGATACATTATTCATGTAAGACACCAACTCTTTTTTCGTTGGGCTGTCCTATTTGTGTTGTCTCATTTTGGCGCAATATCGTTAGAATCTCTAGTAGCGGGCAAGGTAGGAGGTGGTGGGTTCAAGACCGCCGTAGCTCTCCAATATTCGCATGATGGAACTAGTCATCGTATAATAGGCGACAAGCCGTCATGAACGAGGTGCGAGCGTAATATCTCTATGGGTCGAAGCACGAGAAGTCGAGGATCCTGGACGGGTTCGTGGTCCTGACGCATCTTAACCATTCGTACCGACGCAGCACCCCGAAGGCGAGGGGAGGTGCAGGGCAAGGGTCCCGTGCATCGCCCCCCCGGCATCCGTGTACACGGCTAAGGTTCGTCGCTGTGGACCTGGTGACACATGAAGGCTGTGCAGCCGGAGGAGAGTATGCCTGCGCCCTGGACATCACCGACGTCGCAACAGGATGGACCGAGACCAGGGCCGTGCGGAACAAGAGTCAGGAACATGTTGTCATTGCACTGAGCCGCATACGCAGCAACCTCCCGGCCCTGGTACTGCACTCGGATAAAGGGAGCGAGTTCATCAACGACCAGTTGGGACGGTCCTGCGATGCCCATTGCATCCGCTTCGCGCGTTCCCGTCCCTGGGGGGAATGGACCGACTCTCCTTGACAAGTTCCCGCACTCACGTACAATCATCGACGGAACAGACATTGGCCGATGGCCGGAAGGGAGGAACCTCAATGACTACCTATGAAGAAGTACTTGCTGCAGGGGGCGACTCCTGGATTGCTGCCGACTGAACTCCTGACCTGATCAGTGTCAACGGAGTCTGTCCTGCGTCCGGCAGGTCTGCCGGAGTCCAGTCGTCGTCAGTACAACTCCTCGAGCGCCCTCTCCGCTATCCGTGCGTGGTTTGCCACGCACCCCATGATCCATGTCCATCATTGGAGGTAGAAGAGATGCATTTGGCAGCGCTTGGGTGGGATGACTATTTCTCACGACAATTCGAGAGTCTTGAACGCGATGGGCTCGTACCGGCGCGCATCGTTGAACAGCACAAGAACGGGTACATCGCATATGGGGAGCACGGAGAGTGGCAGGCCGAAGTCACGGGACGATTCCTGCACGTCCTAGCAGGGAGCGTCGGCTTTCCTGCCGTCGGTGACTGGGTAGGTCTCCAGCCGCTTCCGAACGAAGACCGGGCGCTGATCCACGCTTTTCTGCGTCGCAGGACGCAATTTGTAAGGAAGGTCGCCGGCTCGGGCATCGAGGAGCAGGTCGTCGCCTCAAACGTCGACGTCGTATTCCTCGTGACAGGGCTGGATGGCAACTTCAACCTGAGGCGCATCGAGCGCTACCTGACCGAAGCGTGGTCAAGCGGTGCACAGCCGGTCGTCGTGCTCAACAAGGCCGACCTGTGCGACGACGTCGCGGCTTGTATCAGATCTGTCGAGGCGGTCGCCCCCGGTGCCGCCGTGCACGCAGTAAGCGCCGCACGGAACGAGGGCGTGGACGTTGTGCGAAGCTACCTTACTCCCGGACGTACGATTGCATTCCTTGGTTCCTCCGGCGTGGGGAAGTCGACCATCATCAACCGCCTGCTGGGCGAGGACCGCCAGAAGGTGCAGGCAGTCAGTAACGCTGTAGGGAAGGGGCGGCATACGACGACCAGCAGATCGCTCCTGCTTCACCCTGACGGTGGGATGATCATCGACACGCCTGGCATGCGTGAACTCCAGTTGTGGGCGAGCGAAGGCGATGTCGAGCAGAGCTTCACGGACATCGAACTGCTGGCGGGCAAGTGCAGGTTCGGCGACTGCACGCACTCCACCGAGCCCGGATGTGCCGTCACAGCAGCCGTGGAGGACGGTTCACTAGACGAAGACCGATATCGGAACTACATGAAACTGCAGAAAGAGGTCCGACGACTTCAGCGGTTCCAGGAATTGCGGGAGCACACACGGGGAGACGGAGACCTCAGCAGGGTGCACGGCACGAGGCGGACCGTGGAACGGATTCGCGAGCCCATCCGAGGACAGCGCGACTTCGACAGGGTGAGCATTGTGGACAGAGACGAATTATGACACACAAGGAAGAGACCGTCGGACAGACAACATTGGTCGGAGTGGCACGCCGCAACGGCGTGCCACCGGACGACCTCATGGAACCGTCTGGAGGCTGGCTCAACCACATCTACGGGCTCAAGCGCAGGGGCGCGAAGTATGTTCTGCACGTTTCTCCGGCTGCTGTCCGCCCCTCTGAGCTGGTCAAGCCGAAGCGGACTGGATCAGCCACCTGGTTGACGTCGGAATGCAGTGATTACCTATTGAGCGCTTCAAATTCACCTCTCAACATCGAATAGTACAGTGTTCCACTTAGGGTTCCATTCGGATTCTTCTTGTTTTCGCGGAAATGGCCTTCTCTTGTCATTCCACACCGTTCCGCCACGCGGCAGCTCCGGATATTTGTGTCATCGCATTCCAAACGGACACGGTGAGCTTCCAGGTTCTCAAAGATGAACCGCAGCGTCCCTTTGACAGCTTCGGTCACATATCCTCGGCCTTCGTGGTCCACATCCGCGAAGTAGCCGACTTCGAACTCCGGCAGATCCCATGTGATCGGACCGATATAGACTTGGGCGACGAACTCGTCGCTCCTTTTGTCGAAAACGCCCAGAAAGAAGCAATTCCGGGCCACCCAGGCGGCGGCTAGGTTTCGGACCACGATTTCCGCATCTTCTTTGCTCTGGATGTTCATCACGGCATTCTCTGATTCGTATTGCATGAGATGGGCATGATTCTTCTGGCTCATGGTGTAGAACCAGGGACCATCACCAGCCTGATAGCAGCGCAGACAGAGCCGCTCTGTCTCGAAGCGCGCGGGAAGATCAAGAAGTAGTCTATGCACGGAATGCCTCCTCAGCCCTGTTTGGCTGTACGTGCCTGTGGAGAGTGTGGATTGCATGCCATCTCATTCTCCTTTGGAGTCTTCTGTCCTCCGGCGGGGGAGACGGATTTCTTGCTGCAACGAAAGAGCGTCCTGTGATTCATGCGAACCACAGATAGAATGGGTGACAATGATTTCTAGTGGTTCTAGTAATTGCCCCATCGTCTGGCAAACGACAATCGGTGTTTCTCCATCTTCTGTGGCTAGGACTGTTGTTACCGAATATCTTCCAGTGTACCATGCATCCCATACTCCGCACCCCGAGACGATATCCATCTGCCGATCCATGCCTGTCTGGCTTGCGCAAACAAGGCCAGGGAGACAACATCACCCTCAAGTGTAGTATATCGGGCTTAAGAGAAAAGCGAGACGCATCGACCTGGGAGTTACTAACATAGTCATCCACTGGAGATTCTCGGAAGATGAGTGCAAGGTGCCTCGGCTGGAAGTCAGTCCCAGAACGAGAAAGAGAGGTGAAAGGGGTCGAGTGGTGGAGATCGGGGCCTTGAACCGATGTGGCGACATTGCGAAACGGCGCTCGGGTGCATCCAGACTGCTCGAAAGCACAGGACTCGAACACCATGAAGCAGGACTAGCCCCAGCGCCGTGACGCTTGAATCAGTCCGCGTACTTGAATACCTGGCAGCGAGGATTAGTTACCTTTCATCCAGAAGCTGATTATCTGAATGAGACCGAAGTGTCCGTGCTTGGCGCAGGGGGATGCAGAGCGAAATCCTCCATGCTGCGGCCTGGTGTAGCCCGGGATTGTCTGCTTGAAGACTGTCTCGTCCGGAAGTCTATCCAACGACGGCTTCGCTTCTGCGTGCAGGCCGATGCTTGCGGGTTCATGAGCCGGCCGAGAAGAGCGGCGCCAAGTGATGACGGAAGACTAGGGCAAAGCACGATATCACCCGATACTAGCGGGCAGTCCGTGAAATTCAAGAGATGTGCCAAGGACATAGTATCGATGCAATGGGCAGTCTGGCAAATAGAGATGCCAGTTGATCACACATTCTGCAAGTAATACTTCTGCAACATATATCAATGGATATAGAGATTTTCCATTGACGCTTGACAGCACATTTTCCTTTTGCTAATATATCAATGGATAAATAGATATTCATTCAGTTTGCTAGGCAGAGAACGACGGCATACTTACGTATGCCCAAGACGACAACAACACAAAACGCTAATTAATCAGGGCTGAGGCGGGTCGCGTTCGACTCCCCTCAACTTAAGAAGGAAGGGATACGGATGACCGAAAACATGACTGCCCAGTCCGCTAGCTTTGGAATGGGTACAGTGATAACCCACAGAGTCTTCGGAGGGCAGACAGAAGAAGCACTTCAGGCCGCAATAGGGGAAACTGTGAGGCTCGAAAGAATGCTGAGCCGATTTAGATCGGAAAGTGAAATAGGCAGGATCAACAGTTCTGCAGGTATTAGATACGAAAAAGTGAGCAGCGAAACGTTTGAGGTACTATCTGGGGCAGTTGAATTTTCAAAATGCTGTCAAGGCTCCTTTGATGTAACTATTGGGCCTCTAGTTACTTTATGGAACATATACGAAGGTGTATCAGAGCCTCCGCCCAGATCTAGGATAGAAAAGGCTATTCCTCTTGTAGACTATACCGATGTGGCTTTTGACTATCATACAAAATCGGTTGGCCTCAAAAAGGCAGGACAGTCAATTGATCTAGGAGGAATAGGAAAAGGATATGCCGCGGACAAAGTCATAGACGTCTTCAAGAAATACGGTATTTCATCGGCTTTTACAAATTTCGGAGGAAATGTGGCTACTGTCGGGGCTAGGCCTGACGGATCTCCGTGGCGGGTTGGCATCCAGCATCCGCGACAAGAGGACAAATTGATTGGAGTGGTCTCTGTGGTAAACAAGTCAGTTGTTACATCTGGTGACTATCAGCGATACTTCATTGATAGCCATGGAAGGAGGTATCACCATATCTTGGATCCAGCTACCGGATATCCATGCGAAACAGGGCTTGTCAGTGTTACCGTGGTTTCGGACAGCTCTATGGCTGCTGACGCGCTGTCAACCATATTGTTCACAGTGGGGATGAACAGGGGGATTGAACTCCTCAAATCCTTCCCCGGAACGGAAGCAATTCTTATTGATATGAACTTGCTGGTTCACGTTACACGAGCTCTCAGAGACTGCTTTCAGACGACTGAAGGCAGAAGAATAGATGTATTGGATAATTAGCCTGGAGGGTTTACCATGAAGACGGCAGTCATTTCGTACTCATTAACCGGTAACAACGAAGCTTTAGCCAACAGTATCGCTGAAGAACTTGCAGTGGAGCATATCAGAATTACAGAACCTAAACCTCGGACTATGGGTTCAATTGTCCTAGACACGATCTTTAACAGAACACCGCAGGTACAACCAATGTCCAGCAGACTAGAAAACTATGATTTGATCCTCTTTTGTGGACCGGTTTGGCTGGGACAGGTGGCGACACCGCTTCGTGCATACTTGAAGTATCTCAAGACAGATCTACGTAGATATGCCTTCATTTCAATAAGTGGTGGGGCCGATGGCGCGAATACGAAACTGGCAGGTGAGCTGAAGAAAAGAGTTGGGAGAGAACCTATTGCACTCATCGATCTGCATATCGCTGATCTATTGCCTCCTGACCCGAAACCTGTTCGTAAAGATACGTCAGCCTATCGAATAAGTGACGGAGACATTGAGAAACTGACTGGTACAATTGTGAAAACTGTGCGAGAAGCAATTTCGAATTGGCAGTGAGTAGATTGTAGAGTAATAGTGAGGTAGAGATGAAGAGGAGAAGCAAAATGCCAGGATGGATTGTAGCTCTGATAGTAATGGCTGTTTTGGGTATAGGTGGAGGAATCGGCTGGTCGTTTTTAGCCAAGGAGCATAACGAAGCAAGAAATCTCACTTTTGGTGCCATGGACTTCGGTAATCTGAATGACGGCATCTATGTTGGGGAATATGAGGGCGGGATGTACAAATGGAGAGCCAACAAAGTCCAGGTCACGGTATCATCAGGCAAGATTTCTGACATTAAACTATTAAGTTCTTCAGATCCGGGTAACAAAAATGCACAGCAGGATGTGCTCTACGACAGGGTAATCAAAGAACAGTCATTGCAGGTGGATGTCATCAGCGGCGCAACCCTTACATCTAAAGCCTATCTCCGGGCGGTTGAGAACGCACTCAAACAAGCGCAAAAATAGCGGGAATCCACCAATTCTCGGAGAAGTCTGTGCAGGTGAAAGTGACCCTGCGATGATTGACTACATATTCAGATGGTCGAATTGGGATTACTCAGGGATTTGGCAGCTTCGACTGCATTGGTTGCCGAACCGGCAGAATCGGATTTGCCTAAGTAGAACTTAAGAGATCCCCAAGAACTCAGTCTTGCTTTGGTAGCAATTGTCGCAACATCATCAAAAGACTGATGCTCGCTGGAGAAATCCGGCGGGCATCTTCTTCTACCTAATATGAGTGGTGGAGCAGAGGGCGCCCGAACGCCTGACTCCCGTCGCGAGCGCGGCTCTTCAGCTGTAGAAGTGGGGGGGGGGGTCGCTGGTGGTCAATGGGAGATGCCGAAAACGTAGTATTGATACGGTCGTGGTGGAGATAGGGGGGATTGGTGGGTCCTCACGACTCTCTGTTCATGCGCTAGTTAGCGCACTTCGGATGCGGTCGTCGGCGACAGGTTATGGGTGGCGAGAGCAGGTCAACCGGTTGGGAGCCAGGTGGAGGTAGAACAACGGTGGTTGTGTGGCGGAGATAGGGGGCAATCGTTGGGTCTCACGACCACCTGCCGGTCGGTTGTCTGCGATGATTGCGATGATCAATAAGGCGCATTTGCAGCTGATTGCAGAACAAAGAAAGACAGCGCTGTGGATAGGGAGAAAGACGCTCGCGCACCTGTGGACTGCTTGAAGGCGCAGAACT
Source organism: Candidatus Cryosericum terrychapinii (assembly GCF_003570925.1). Classification (GTDB taxonomy): domain Bacteria; phylum Caldisericota; class Caldisericia; order Cryosericales; family Cryosericaceae; genus Cryosericum; species Cryosericum terrychapinii. Next base: position 71,280 of record NZ_QXIS01000033.1, read on the forward strand.
CAAGCACTCTGAAGTACGATCGAGGCTAGGAGGCCGGGGTTTGAACCAGCTCGTGTACTTGAGTACCTGACTGGTCGGATGGGTACTTCACATCGGGGACTTGATCACCTGGCTAGATCTATCTTGGTCAGAGTTCTTCGGTCTCGGAAGCCGGTGGTTTGCACAAGAAACGCCACGGACAACATGGTCAGAAAGCCCGCGTGATTGAGCGCGGTATCTGGAATCGAGCGATGTTGTCAGTGGAGTAGGGTGCTGGCATTCTCGTCAGATTGGGGAAGGGTGTGGCGGGGCGATTGTCAGTCGGAAATGGCGCAAATGTCAGTCTGAGGGCGGCTCTACTCCATTACACCAACAGTGTTACACCAACAGTGTTACACCAACAGTGCAATGGAGATAGAATTGGTCGGAGCTCGCATGCGAATTCTGAGCTGACGAGTCTCGACAACAATTCGGCGACGGTGTGGCCACAAATCGCAAAGAGTCATCGGCGAGACCATAGATTCGGAGGTCGGGCGCACTTTTCGGCAATAGACCCGGGAGATGCAAGACCGGTCCGAGATGCCTAGATCGTATCCGTTCCTGCATCTCTGATCCATACTGCCATGACGGGATCCACGAGGCGCCACTCCTTCTGCTCACGTTCAATGAGGTCCAGTACCTCGAGAGTCTTCATGGCCTTCGCCATGCCTGATGCAGACAGACCATATTGCTGCAGGTATTCGTGTGCCAAGGGCTGCGCCGTAGGATCAATGGCAAGACTGTTCAGCGCCCGTCGCTGGACGGGGGTAAGTCCCATCCACGTGGCTTGGAGGAATGATGTCTCGGAATGGATCAGTTTATTCCATGCTGCATCGATGATTTCGTCAGTGCAAGCGGTCTCTGTCATGTTCCAGATAATGCCTGCGAGCTCTTGGACGTAGATGGGGTATCCGGCAGCACGGTCATAGATGGCAGAAGCCATAGCGGGACTGCACGTCTTGCCAGTATTGGAGAACTTCTGAACAATGTAGGGGACGAAGTCGGCGCTGCCGATCCTATCGAGTGTCAGAAAGGTGGAGCTGCCGTAGAAGGGTCGATTCTTGCCAAACATGTCCATGAGCAGTTGCCGTCGGCTGCCTACATAGACGAAGGAGACGTCTTTCTGCATCGAAATGTGCTCACGCAGCGTTCCCTCAATCCTTTTTGACTCTGGGAGCGTACTTATTTCCTGAAACTCGTCGAACACACAGCAGGCCTTCCTGTGGTTCTTCTGAACGTAGCTGAGCAGACTTGCCATGATATCATCAAGCCCTGCGGCAGGCGATGTCCCGGGCGTCATGGCGGCAGAAACACTCATCTCATTCTGACGTACAGTGAAGGTCACCGTGAAGCTCCCGAACAGGTTCGTAAGGCGTTTCTTGAAACTGCTCGGAGATGCCCCACGTCCGATGCCAGCGATGACCGCTCTTGCCAGCTTCATGACGAAGTCCTGCTCTGAGAGAACAGAGAAGAAGTCGGCATAGACCGTCAGAAAGTCCTGTTCGTGAAGGAGCACAATAGCGCGGCGGGTGAGAGACGTCTTTCCGTAGCGGCGGGGAGAACTCAGAACGACGCTCTGTCCGCTCAGGACAAGATTTTCCAGCTGTGCTAGCTCCTTTGTCCTATCACAGAAATCGGCACCATCCGCAACGGTGGTGATGAACGGATTGCTCGTCCTTGAGCTTCTCTGCATGGCCAATTCCTCCATTACGCGAATAGCGTTACGCCGATAGTGTTACACTAACAGCGTTACACCAATAGTGTAATGACAGAGATGAGTCGCGCAAGTCTATGTGAGGACCCCGCAACAGGCAAATTGCACGGATCCAATTGGTGTGCCCGCGTGTACGACGCCAATCATCGGCGTCCTTGAGCGTGAGAATTGATTTGCAGTCGCACACATGGTTCAGACGGTGACGTGATGGATTCCACAATGTCGGCGGGAAGTGATACACTAAAATGTAGCTGCATGCAGTATTAGGAGGGGGATGGTCTCATGAGTATGCCGTACTGGGAATACTTCTTGGCAATCGAGCAGGATCTGGAGAAATGCACTAGGTACGTCCAATTCGATGTGAGGAACTACAAGGCCTATTCACTGGAATTCGCCAGAATCATCGTGGCTAGCGGAGCCGAATGTGATACCGTCATGAAATCGCTGTGCAACTCCATTGATGATTCCGAAGATCCAGACAGTATTGGCTGGTATTTCCCCATAGTGAGTTCAGCGTACCCCAGGTTCACTGAGTATGAGATCAACATACCGCGATATGGATTGTCCTTCATGCCTTGGAAGGGTTGGTCTCCGACCGATAGCCCTGATTGGTGGAAGAGTGCCTACAACAAGATCAAGCACGAAAGAGACCAGCACTTTGAGAGTGCGAACCTGGAGAATGCCATTCTGGCCACGGCTGCACTCTTGTCCACGTTGCTGTACTACTACGTGCAACTACGGTCGAAGGAGGAGGAGTCAAAGTGGACGACCTTCATCGACATTGACTATCTGCAATCGCCGAGGCTGCTCTCTCCCAAGCACTACGACAGGTTGTGGCAGGGGGCGGATATTCTGTGGGATTACGATATTCTGCGGTAACCAGAGGACAGCCAATCGCGGAAGTCACTCCCATCGAGGAGTTCTGCGGTACGCGCTGTGGAGCGGATTCAGCACCTGTTCTCGTATCAGCGTTCACATGGCAACACTGACACGGTAGTGCTGGCGAGTCGATCGAGCTCGAGAGAAGTGCCGCTGGTGTACCAACGATGTCTGTGGTGGAGGCATGGAGAAGAATGAGCAGAATCATTAGTGAACTGGAACTGGATCAATGGGTCAGGAATCATCCGACGCCTGCAGAGAGCGCGGTTCCGGAGCTTCTGTTGCGTCTCGTCAGACAGTCCTGCCCGGGTGCCATCGAGAGACGCATCCCGATTGGCGACAGCATCGATCAACCTGGGCTCGATGGCATCCTTGTCACAGAGAGTGGTTTTGGCGCTTTCGTACCGAGAGGAAGATCCTGCTGGGAGATTGGGACCGGAGCGGATACAACAGCGAAGGCGACAGAGGACTACTCCAAACGAACCACCGAGAAGAACACGTCGGTTCCGGAGGACATAAGGGTGGAATCGACTTTTGTCTTTGTCTCGCCTCTTTCGGCACAGCGAGGTTGGCGAAGGGAATCCCAGTCAGAATGGCTGGCACAGCGAAGAGAACGGCACGAGTGGGCTGATGTCCGAATCCTTGACGGAACCGGGATTGTTGATTGGCTGGAAGATTTCCCGGAAGTCGAGTTGTGGCTCGCAGGACAAATGGGGATTCATGTTGACCAGATCGAGCTCCCAAGTCAACGTTGGGAGAGGTTGTCTTCTGTTGGCGGCCACCGGCTCGTACCAGAACTGTATCTTGCAGGTCGTGAAGCCGTCTCGATCGCGCTGACAAAGGCGTTTGCCCATGAGCAAAAACAGTTGGAGATTGACACCCATTTCCCCGGTGAAGCAGTGGATTTCGTGTCAGCTTTCATCGCGTCGAAGGAAGCAGGTGGAGAAGAACCGGCGCTTGATCAGTGCCTGATTGTCTCCGGAAGAGAAGCTTTTGACGAGATTGCGGGACTTGAGACAACCAGGGTGTTGGTTCTCGACTTCCCGTTCGGTGACGACAGCACGATGACGTCTGCCATCGCACAAGCAGAATCGAAAGGAAATGTCGTTGTGTATGAAGGAATACCGGGAGGGGAAGAAGACTGGCAAAGGGTGCTTCTGGCGAAGCCACGCAGGCATGCGATTGAAGAGAATCTTGTGAAGGCTGGTTACTCAGAAGAGCGAGCTCGGTTACTGGCACAGCAGAGTGATCAGAATCTGAGCGCTCTGCTCAGGCTGATTCAGGGCGTTGCAGCTACACCCGAATGGTCTCGCAGCGGAGAGGCTGCTGACCTCGCCTTGGCTCAGCTGGCAGGTGGATGGCATGAGGGTTTGCCGGCTGACAAGGCGGCAGTAGAAGAACTGTCAGGCAGGGACTACGCGACCTGGGCGGCGAGACTCAGTGGATCATCGGTCAGCGAAGAAGCCCGATCGTCCGGAAGGGAAAGGTGTGGCAATTCGCCGCACGCTATGAGGGCTGGCGGTGTCTGGGCCGGCTGATTCACGATGAGGATCTTGGCAGGTTTCAGAAAGTCGCCATCGATGTCCTGAGTGAGCGGGATCCGCAATTCGACCTTCCGCCAGACAAGCGATTTGCAGCATCGATGTATGGCAAGACGCTCACGCATTCTTCCGAACTAAGGAAAGGGTTATCGGAGACGTTGGCGCTCCTCGGGAGCTACCCGAACGTGCTTACGTCATGCTCAGCGGGAAGCGCCGAGGGGACCACCACTCTCGTCGTCAGGGACGTTCTGTCAGGGGCAGGTTGGGACCGATGGGCAAGCGATGATGATGTTCTGCCGCTCCTCTCCGAAGCTGCGCCATTGGAGTTTCTAGATGTGGTGGACAAGGCTCTTCGCGTGTCGCCATGCCCTTTCGATTCTGTCTTTGCTCAAGAGGGGAAGGACCTGCTGACCGGAAGGAACTACATGACCGGTCTCCTCTGGGCGCTTGAAGGACTCGCATGGAATCGGGACTACTTCTCAAGAGTAGTGAGCATCCTGGGTGAACTGGCGCAACGCGATCCATCAGGAAACTCAGCGAACCGTGCAGCCAATTCCTTGGTGAGCATACTTCTGCCGTGGCTGCCCCAAACGACTGCTGCACTCGACCAGAAGAGAACAGCAGTTGAGGCCTTGTGCACGGCCCAACCGGGAGTTGCCTGGAGTCTTCTTCTCGCATTGCTTCCATCAACGCGCCAGGCCTCCTGGCCCTCTCACCGCCCTGTTTGGCAGACAGGGTGGATCCCTGACGACTGGCGCAGGGGCGTGACAACACGGGAGTACTGGGATGCAGTGACTACATACGCTGGACTCGCAGTGCGCATGGCGAAAGGTGACCTGCACCGGCTTGCCGAATTGCTGGATCATGTGGACAGTCTGCCGCCCCAGACCTCAGACGATGTACTTGAGTATGTCATCTCGGATGCGGTCAGGTTGTTGCCTGAAGAGACCAGAGTGGACCTCTGGAACCGACTGATGAAGTTGACCGGCGAGAGCATCAGAGCACAAAGATCCCAACAACCAACGGACCAGAAGGTGCTGGAGAAGGTCAAAATGGCTGCAGAGAAGATCGGTCCGGTGTCTCCTTTCTACCGATATCAGCGCCTCTTCACTGACCGAGCACATGAGCTTTTCGATGGTCAAGGAAGCTACGAAGAGCAACGAAAACGCGTTGATCAAGAGCAACAGAAAGCTGTCAACGAAGTATACGGAGCCGACGGCTATGACGGTCTGCTCAGATTCGTCCGCGCTGCCCAGTCGCCGTCCCGGGTCGGATCTGCTCTGGGAGCTTGTGCTGATAGCATGATTGATGCACAAATCCTCCCCTCGTTGTTGGACTCCAAGGATTCTGCGATGGAACAGTTCCTCGGCAGTCTCATATGGCGTAGGCACTTTGTGCTTGGCTGGGAATGGGCCGATGCTCTCGATGTCCGCTCTTGGACCCCCGATCAAAAGGCTCAATTCCTGGCGTATCTTCCCTTTGCGCCAGAAGCCTGGGAACGTGTCTCAAAGTGGTTAGGAGAAGACGAGTCCAGATACTGGATGAAGACTTCCGCGGAACCACGTGAAAGTGACACTGGGCTTGGAGAAGCCGCTGAAAACCTGCTTCGGGTTGGCCGCCCATTGGCTGCCCTGAGATGCCTTGAACACCTAGCCGTCGACAAGAAGGCGGTTGGCGGCCAGCTGGTTGTTCGCACGCTGAATGCAGCTGCGAGCTCCTCCGAGAAGCCCCACCAAGACGATGGATACGCTATCGTCCAGCTGATTGAGGTGCTGCAGAACGATCTCACCGTGGAACGGGCAGATGTTGCCAGAATTGAATGGCTGTTTCTGCCTCTCCTTGAAGGCGGGCAGCACAGAGTGCTTGACCGCGAATTGGCGAAGAATCCCGGCTTGTTCTGCGAAGTAGTACAGATGGCATTCCGGTCTGGGAAGGAGGCGGATGCGCCTCGCAACCTGAATCAGCAGCAGCAGCACATGGCAGAGAATGGTTTTCGACTGCTCACTGAATGGCGAATTCCACCTGGACTGCACGAGGATGGTACATTTCATGGGGAAGAGTTGCTTTCTTGGTGGAACGATGTGAAGGCGAGGTGCGCGGAATCCGGTCGTCTAGAGGTCGCCTTGGACATCGTCGGTCAAGTCCTTGTTCATGTTCCTCCGGATCCTGACGGCTTCTGGATCGACAAGTCTGTTGCGCAAGCGCTTGACCAGAATGACGAGAGCGCTGAGTGCCTTCGTTCCGGGTTTGGCAGCGCAGTGATCAACTCACGAGGCGTCTATTGGGGGAACCCTTCAGGCGAGGATGAAAGAGCCCTGGCAGCCAAGTACCGTCAGCAGGCCAGTGATCTGAATATGGAGGGACTCCCTCGCTTGGCAGCGACCTTGCAGGGAATTGCGAAGAGGTACGACCAGGAAGCGGGGGAAGTCGTGACACGCCATGAGTCGGAAGAGTAGTTGACATGAGGAACCTCCGTTGTCAGACTACCAAGAGAAATGACCGTGGTGTCGGTCTTCCGGCAGCCAATTGTGTAGCCGGATGAATGATCCGTAGAGGAGGGGGTGTCGAAATTAACATGAACTCTGTCGGTTCAGCGGACACATGCGTTGCCGATTTTCGAAAGCGCTGGAGCATGACCCAGGTTCCAGCAGAGGCAATTGAGGACTTTCGAAACAGAGCATTCGGCAGCATCAAGGAAGCCCTCGGAGGCTTGATACTAGATGATTCGTCGATATCGGACGCGTTCCTCCACGCGTTGGGGGAACCGGTGTCATCGGATGATTGGGGGTACATCAACAAGCCGACGGAGACGCCACTCTGGCACGCCCTAGAGCGAAGAACTACGCTTCCCGAATTCGTTCTTGGACTTGAGGTCCTGTTTCACATCGGATTGGATGGTCGCGCGCAACAGGAATTGGCGAGGCTGTTGCGCAAGGACATTGTGGCTTCGGGAGTATCAGTCTCATGTGCCGAGAGCAATGGCTACGTCACTTTCTACCCGGAAGGGGCACGGTTGCTTGACGAGCAGGTCATCAACGCTGATCTCACCTGGCTTGGTGCCTACCCGGAGGCTCTGAAGGCTTTTTCCGAGGCCCTCAGTGTGTACGGCTCGTCCAGCCAGCACAGACACATGCTCGATTGCCTTAGAGTGTGTATTGAAGAGCTAGCTAGGAAGTTGTTGGGGAATGATCTGTCCCTGGAGAAGAACACCGTCGGCTTGTTGGCGCTTCTTGGGCCCGTGCTAAGCAAAGAGACGCGGAACATGACTCGCGTGCTGCTCGACTACTACACCAGATACCAGAACGAACACGTCAAGCACCACGATGACTGGACGCCAGTCGAGGTTGCATTCATCCTGTATCTCACTGCGACGTTCGTCTACCTGCTGATTGCGGCGCGTCGGGAAGATGGCCATGACTAGCAATGCGACCGCATCGTGACCGGATCAGAGCGGACGGTCGGTGCTCAAGAAGCATGTGGGACTGCAGCTGATTGCGTTGCTCTCACGGGACGCTGCTGTGACATCAGACTAGTACTGTTCTGGAAGACCTCGCACGACAATGGCAGGCTACGGGGTTTAAGCGTTGCGTATCGCCATGCTTGAGCGGAAGCTCAATGGGTCCAGCCCGAAATCATCTTGTAGAGGGTGTCAAGGAACCGATTGAGACCGGGTTCGATTAGGACAGCCAGGCGCATAGAGGAACACAGGAGAACTATTGCGGTCACCGTCGCTACGAGTCCAAGCAGCCTCTTGTTCTTGCGGAGAGGACTCCTTCTCACTGCTGGCACGGCAAAGCCAAAGAGTACGACACCGAAAATGGTTGCGGCGATCGGATAGACGAGGAAGTATCTCCATATGTCCCTGTAGTCCACGAAGAAGTCGAGAAGCAGCAACAGGACAGCGAGTGTCAGTATGCCCTTGAACAGCATAACCTTCATACTGTCGCTCTGCGAGGGGAACCGGGTCCACAACTCGACGCACAGGATCAGCACGAGTGTCGTAAACAGAAACGTGACAACATACGCGAACCACCGGATTCCCAGTTGCCCCGTGAAGAAGGAGATGGCAGTGAAGACACCGATGACCTCGATGATCTTCTGGTTAGTCTCTAGGAGCTCCGAAAGAGTGGCAGTCGCGACGGATTTCGGTGCGGCATGATCTGCAACGGTGGTGCCCTGAGAGAGGACTGTCTCCGGCTCGCATTTGGTCGGCGCGGTTAACGGAAGGCTCTCCGGGTCGGGAGCAACTATAGCCTTCTTGGGATTCCGCGTTATCAACGTCGACAAGAGCACCAGAGAGCCAACAGCGGTGACAATACAGCCCAGGCAGGACAACGGCCTCTTCTTGGTCAACTTGCGTCTCCTTGATCGCGACACTGGCCCGCGCTCTGCTCTTATCGGGATTGCCTTCGTGCGTGATCTTCATTAGTATGACGATGAGGTCGCTTTCCACAACTACTGGCGCTGATAGTACTCGTAGTGCTCACGCCTGAGTGTGTCGGACGGAGTGGAAGTGTCTGAAACCGCCCTGACAGACTTGACCTGGGTCGACGTGGTGAGTAGTGGATCTACGATTCTCGAATGTTCAGGATTGATGCCCCTATTGAAGCACAAAGTGGTCGGGTGAGGGCGAGAGCTGGGGAGAAATCGTGAAAGAGTCTTGCTCCAGAGTTAGTCCTAGAGCGGCTTTGGAGTACGTGGTGGAGATAGGGGCGAACAGGCAGTCCTGCGATCCATCGGCATTGCTAATGTTGAAGCTGATGTTGGAGGTGGTCCTTGGTATCTCGTCTGGCGTGACAGAGCGTCGAAGCAGAGATGTGCCAAGTCTTCTGTCCCAGACAATCCAGAACCGAGAACCGTGAGGGACCGACCAGCCAGCAGCTGTAGTCAGGCGACCCCTTTACTGCGTCGTGTACACACTGTGTCCAGCGCCATAGTAGGCTTCATAGACGTGCTGGAACACGGCGGAGGACTTCTGCTCGAACAGCTGTGGCGTGTAGGCCTTTGGTAGGCCCTGGTCCAGCAGCTTCTCGATAGTCACTCGTACCGCGGCTCGGGATTGCTGACGTTTGCGCCAATCAAGCACCAGCTTCGCCTCTTTGAGCGTGACCAGCAGTTTCCGGGCAGTTACCTTCACCTTATCGCGGTCGGCAGCGCCCATATCAATAGGTGGCTTGGTCAAGAGATCGAAGACTGCCAGCTCTTCTTCACTTAGTTGCTCGCTCACGCCCCGTCGTTCTTCCTCGCTCAGCTCCCTGTTGAAAGCATCCAGTTGATGAAAGAACTCCTCGGCGTTGAGACTGCCAGCGTTGTATGCGTCGATCATCGCCTGGAACCGCTCCACATAGTCCATGCGCGTGCGGTTAAGTCGCACCATACCCACGAGTTTCTGTGCCACTGCGCCTTTCAGCTTCTCGTTGAGCGTGCGCTTGTGGCCTGTCTTGAACTGCTCCGCCAGCTTCTCGAAGTCGATCTTGCTCAGGTCGACGAAACGCTCGTAGTCGTCGGCAGCACTTGCCTTGACGACGTAGCCCTCAGCAGCAATCGACTGGTCAAGTAGACCCTCCACATCCTGCATGACCTCAGAGATGTCTGCAGGCGGTATCAGAGCCCGGATCTTGTAGGCAATGACCTCAACGGGATTCACTTCTGCGGCAAACTCCTGCGCAGACGGATCGGGCAGCACGGCCTGGAGAAGACGCTGGACGCTGTTGGCAAGATCAAGATAGCGGCGCTTGACCTCTTCGGACGTGACTAGTGCCTCTACCGCGTCATCAAGCAAGCCGACCCGCGAGAAGCCTTGGGCGCTCTGGATGGCCGTGAGACTCACTCCCCGTTCCTGACACAAGCTACGGGTTTCTGCGAGCGACTGTCGCAATGCCGCCACCAGCGCAGCCTTGTCCTCTACCGGTTTGTCGCCCCCCTTGCCTGCACCATAGATGGCCAGGGCGGCCTCCAGGTTGCGAAAAACCCCCACGTAGTCCACAATGAGGCCGCTCACCTTGCCAGGATAGACCCGGTTGGCTCGAGCGATCGTCTGCATCAGTGTGTGGTTGCGCATCGGCTTGTCGAGGTAGATGGTCGAACAGTTCGGCACGTCAAACCCGGTCATCCACATCGCGCAGACGAACACCAGACGGAAGGGGTCCTCCGGATCCTTGAACTTCGTTTCCAGGTCCTCCTCGACTATGCGTTTGCGGTGTGGACGGATGTCCAGCCCCTTCTCTGCCATATCGGCGATCTCGTTCTGCCCCTGAGAGACGACCACTGCCATGTCTGTTTCCTGCATCCGTGCGATCTGTTGTTCGATCTCCTGTCGAGTAAGATCATCGGCCACAGCCAGCTGTGCCGTCAACTGCGCAATCTTACTAGCCCAGTGCCTCTTCACCTTGTCGTACATGCGAATGGCCGTGGCTTTGTCGATCGAGACGACCATGGCCTTGCCCTGGAAGCCCCGGCCTGTGAAATGTGCCACCAAGTCTTTCGCCACCGATTCTAGCCGATCGTCACGGGTGATCAGGTGGTACTCGCGCGCGAACTCTCGTTCCAACGCCTTCTCCTGGCCCTCATCCAGTTCCGCCTCTTCCAACAACCGCTCCATATCCTCATTGAGGTTGTCATTGACCAGCTGCAGTTCAGGAATGCGATTTTCGTAGTAGAGAGGAACCGTCGCATGATCGATCACCGATTGCTGGAAGTCGTAGACGCTGACATAGTCCCCGAATACCTGGCGGGTCTTCTCCTCGCCGACGATCAGTGGCGTGCCGGTGAAAGCCAGAAAAGAAGCGTTGGGCAGGGCCGTGCGCATGTTCAACGCCAAGGTGTCGTACTGGCTGCGGTGTGCCTCATCCGTGATGACGATGATGTCGCTGCGCTCCGACAGTACCGGGTGCGGTTCGCCTTGTTCGGTGCGAAACTTGTGGATCAGCGTGAACACGTAACGGTGGTCTTCAGTGAGAAGTCTCCGCAGATGCATGCTGCTTTCCGCTTGGGCGTGGGCTTCGGTCACAACCCCAGCCGAGGCGAAGCTCTTGTAGATCTGAGCATCCAGTTCCTGGCGGTCCGTTACCACCACGAAGGTCCAGTTGCCCGGTATCTTCCGTAGTACCTTCTGGGCGAAGAACATCATCGACACGCTCTTGCCGCTGCCCTGCGTGTGCCAGAAGACCCCCAGCTTGCCCTTGCGTTGCCGAATATCGGTCAGCGCTTCCAGCGCGTTATTGACTCCCAGGTACTGGTGGTTCTTGGCCGTCAGTTTGATCAGTCCGCCGCGTACCTCCTGGAAGAGGGTGAAGTTCTCCACCAGGTCCAACAGCCGCGTCGGATCGCAGACGCCACGGAGCATGGTTTCCAGTGACACTTGTCCCGTCTCGCCTTCGCTGTCGATCTTCTTCCATTCGGCGAAGTGCTCCCAGCCCGCGGTCACGCTGCCCACGCGGCTCTCACTCCCATTGGAGAGGATGATCAGAGCGTTGGGCCAGAACAACTGTGAGATCGTGTCCTTGTAGTCACGCAGATTGTCGGCGAATGCGGTCTCCAGACGGCGGTGGGCAGCTTTCAACTCGATGAACACGAGTGGAAGGCCGTTGACAAAGCCCACCAGGTCGGCCCGGCGCGTGTACATCTCCCCGGTGACCCAAAACTGCGAACAGAACAGCAAGTCGTTGTTGGTCGGCTCTTCCCAATCAATTATGTGCACGACTTCTACCGTTTCGCCGTCCCCCTCGGGATTGGGAACAGGGACGCCCACGCCGCTCTTCAGCAAGTGGTAGATCTCGCGGTTGGCAGCCACCAGGCTCATGCGTGAACGGTCACGGGTCAACTCCTCGATGGCCTGATCGATAGCCTCGGGCGATGCATCCGGATTGAGCCGCCGCAGGGCAGGTCGCAACCGTTTGGTGAGAATGACCTCGGCTCGAGTTTCACGACCGAGCGTGCTCGCGCCATGGTCGAACTCATGGTAGGCGTTGAGTGTCTCCCAACCCAGTCCTGCCAGCAGGTCGACGGCGGGCCGCTCTACCAAGGCGTCCTCCGTGTAGCCGGCGGGGCTCATGATTGCGATTCCTTATCAGAGTTTTCAAGAATACTGCGTCCAGTCGCGGTGGTGCGATACCGTTGCTTCGAGCTGCGGGGTTTGTCAGGAATGGTCATCTCAATAAGACCGGCACTTATGAGCGGATTGATGACTTGGTCCCTGAACTTGGTCCTGTTGGTTCGACCGGCAAGTACCAGCAACTCGCCTATTGAACTGTCTTGCAGGCATTTGTCGAGGATTCGAACTTGGTCCCGACTTGGTCCCGACTTGGTCCCGACTTGCGGGGCGGATTCCACCGTCTCATGGGCCTCTTCATGTCCGGCAACAGCAACAATCGGCCGGAACACGGCCGTGAAGAACCCATCCATGGCAAACACCGGTTCTGGATACCCCTGCTCCCTGGCCCCTTCACGCATCCGCCGAATACCCGTACCAGCCTTCTCGATAAAAGCGATGCGGTGCAGCAGATCCGCAATCAGCGGGTTGCGGCGCACGCTCTTGCTTCCGAGATCTTCGGGAAGCATCCCCTTTGGGAGACCGCCGGGACTCGATATTTCGATGCGATCCTCGTAAATCTCGACAAAGACATTGGCTCCCTCTATGAACCAGTCCCGGTGCATGACAGCATTAGTGATGGCCTCGCGCAGTGCGGCCACGGGATATTCTGGAATCTCCTCACGCTGGAGCTTCTCGATCCGGTAGGCCGTGCGGGTGTTGCGCTCGATGAACCGCAGACTGTCCTCGATGTCGGCGACAACGCCCCCGGCAAAATCCTTGCGGTCCAGAATATGAACCTTGCTCGTTCCCATGAACAGCAGACAGGTGACATAGGCCTGATTGAAGAACCGTCGCGGCTCACGGGCAAAGAAAAGCACCCCTGCGTTGTGGAAGAGCAGCTTGCCGCCCGAGCGTTCTGCCGCCTCGATGTTCACCAGGATGTCCTCCACCGAGCCGCCTTGGGAGATCGTGCTCTTCCGCAGCCAGTCGCTGAATTTATCCGGATCGAAATCATCAGGATAGCGGAAGCGCGTGCAAATGGATGAATCGAAGCGGATGGCTCCAACCTGTTGGAAGAGATCACGGATCTCTTCGCGGGAGAGCTTCTGACTCATGGCACCTTGCCGCACGAAGAAACCATCGCTGCATTGCACCGGTTTCGCGTCACTCTCGCGGACCGTCACCGCGGTTACCTCGCCAATGCGCTGAAGCAGGATCTTTATCGGCGGATCGCAGTTGCGGGCAATGTCCTGGATCTGGGCGCGCAACCTGTTGCTATCTGCAATGCCCCGAACAGTACCATCATCCCGGACGCCAAGCAGGATCCGGCCGCCAACGGTGTTGGCGAAAGCAACAAGCTCGCGGGCGAAGGAATCGGACAGCGCTTCCTTGTACTCTAGAGTGACCCCCTCGCCCTCCTGGAGTAGTATGGCAAGATCAGCGGCTGTCATGCTGAGGTCCCCTCGGGAACTGCGATGTCTAGGTCTGCCACGTCTATCTCGCCGGAGACGAGTCGGGGTAGCAGTAGATCTCTGGTACGGCGGAGGATTAGGTTTTGCTGCTGAAGAGTCAGCATAAGCTCCATGAAGTCCGTCGCAGCATGTCCGAACTGCTGAACGATCTCTCGGGGAGGGCAGATCGTAAGGATGCGACTCAGGCCATCATTCGTCAGTGAGCGCTGCGTGGCCCCGGTGCAGTACCGGTCCTTTTCCTGGTGGAATTCCCTTGATGCTATCGTCAGGAACAAGAACGGAAGAGAATCCTCGTCAGCCGCTACGAATCCCGCAAAACCCGAAGAGAGCATAGCATTCGCGGCCAAGGCAGCGTTGGGCCTCGCTACTGCAAGCACTTTGTATGTCTCCTGCATCCGCGCAAACCAGACTGAGTTGAGTAGTGGCTGCTTCTGTGCCCGACTTGGCTTCTGCTTATACGCGTAGTCGACACCGTCGCTGACTATCGTGATTCCATCGATGTCCGCTGTGGCATGGTACCGCTTCGTGCCCACGTAGGGCCCAACGTTCTGATCGATGAAGTTCCAGTTGCCGTTGTCCATCGCGCCCTTCACTTCCCAGCCCTCTGGAATCTGGCCGAGAGGAGAGTCTATGAAACGAGCATCCTGGCCACCAGGATAACGGAACTTGACGAACCACTCGCGGTAGAGATTCTGCGCCATGTCCTCAAGAATCTCGATTCGCCGAAGGTCATTCTCGATCAGACTTTCATAGGGCAAGAGAATGCCGGCGATTTTGCTTTGGTCTGCAACATCCGGTAATGGAAGCTTGATATGAGCGATGCTCTTGAGACTGATAGTAGGCTGTGATGCTCCGCCCACCAAGGAGTCGATCTGTTGCCTGACAAACGGCGTATTGAGACAGCAGTATAGAAAGTACGGGACCGATCTGCCCGGGTCGGGTGTTATGCACACCGTGTTCTGACCCAAACAGAATTCCTGCTCTCGATCAACAAAGCACGAGTTGCCATATGAACCGACTCTTGAGAAGAGAATATCGCTGGCTCGGGGCCTGTGACGTTCGATGAACTCTTGGTAGGTCTCATCCTGAACCTTCAACGTTCTCGACAAGTCGAGGAAACCACGCTTGATGTCCGTCACTCTAACCATGGGATACCCGTCCTCAGAATATGCAGGGGTCTTGTGCAGACAGTCCCACAGGGTAGCAATGGAACCAAGTTCTGCCTCTGGATATGCCATGTTTACCCAACTATCCTTGCCACGTTCTCGGCAATCCGCTCCTGCAACTCAAGGGCCTCGGTATTGAGAGCTTCCAGTTCCTCGTTCTGCTCCTCCAGCCATTCCCTGAAGTCAGAGTGCTCTTCCGCTCGGGTGGCCGCGCCTACGTATCGCGCGGGGTTCAGACACCAGCTCTGTGCTTCGATCTCGGATATCGTCGCGACCTTGCACAGGCCCAGCACGTCGGCATACTTGCGATCAGGGAAGTACTCTGCCATCAATTTCGCGCTGTCGTGCAGCTCCTCTGGCTGCTCTCCTCGGTAGAGTCGGGCAATGTTGGCCAGAAACTCTATCTGCGCCAGAGTCCAGTCGCGGTGAGCACGGTCAATCTGGCGGTAGAGGTGGCGAGCGTCGATGAAGAGCACGTTGTCCGCCCGAACAGTCTTGTGCTTGCTCTTATCCAGGAACCAGAGTGTACAGGGCAGAATCACGGTATAAAAGAAGTTGGGGGCAACTGCTACCATCACATCGACCGCTCGAGCCTCGACCAGTTGCCTGCGAATTTCGAGCTCGGAGCCTCTGGCATCAGCAGCCGAGTTGGCCATGACAAATCCAGCGCGACCGCTGCCATTGAGGGCACTGTAGAACAGCTGGATCCAGAGGTAGTTGGCATTGTCTGCCCTAGGTAGACCAAAGGGAAAGCGCGGGTCGTTCTTGAGCCGATCCTTGTCTACTCCATTCACGTTGAAGGGTGGATTGGCCATGACGAAATCGAACTTGCCGCTAGAATGGTGCAAGTCTTCGTAGTAGGTGTTCCCTTCCCTAATGTCACCAGCTAAGCCATGCACGGCTAGGTTCATCTTGGCCAGACGCACCGTCTCGGACACCTTTTCCTGCCCATAGATACTCAGTTCAGCATTGGGGTTCTTCTTGCGTCCCTCAACGAAGCGCGCGCTCTGCACAAACATGCCGCCAGACCCACTGGCTGGGTCGAACAGGAGACCGCGGTAGGGTTCGATGATGTTGACGATGAGTTGGACGATGGCAGTAGGAGTGAAGAACTCGCCACCCTTTTGACCCTCGCTCATGGCGAATTGGCCAAGGAAGTACTCATAGACCTTGCCGAAGGCGTCCCCCTCAATGTCCGTGGGGATGGAATTCATGGCCTTGAGCAATTCCTTGAGCAGGGCGTTGTCAAAGCGGTTGTAGGTCTTGGGCAGCACGTCCTTGAGGTCGGGGTTCTCCGCCTCGATGGCGCGCATGGCATCGTTAATGGCCGCGCCGATGTTGGTCCCTTCCGGCAGTCGGATCAGCGTCGAGAAACGCGCCGCGTCGGGCAGATAAAGCACGCCTCTTTCCTGATAGTCCACCGGTCCGACCTTCCGCCGGCCGCCGCCTTGACCGGCCAATTCCTTCGCCGCCGACTGGAATTTGTGATCGGCATAGCGCAGAAAGACCAGCCCCAACACCGGGACGGCGTATTCCGAGGACTTCAGCCTGGAATTGGCTCGCAGTTCATCGGCTGCTCCCCACAGGCGGGATTCAATGTTGTTGCCATTATGATTCACGACGCCCCCTCGGTAGATTGGAACTCCTTTGGAGTATAGCACTGCACAGCGGAAACGCGCACATGAGAAGGTCCCACGGAATGGGGATGGAGAGACCCCACATTTGGTCTGGATCTGAGTCAGTCGCTGGTCGGAACGTAGGATCGGAATGGGACACTTACAGACTATACTGGTGCATACGACAACGGGCTTGAGTGTCTGCGGTTGTCTGCCCCGAGTCGCGGACAACGTACCGTCAGGTTCGCTGACGATTCAGGGCTGGAGTAAGGTTCAGCAGAATGCATGGGGCGCGGCAACATCCATTGGTTTCTAGACCGAAGGAGGACCAGTGTTCGGAATTGGACCATTCACGATGCTTGACTGTGCTGATTGCCAGCGGGGACAGTCACTCTCACTGTCCCCCGAAGAAGCCGACCGTTCGCGGAAAGACATGAGAACCTTCCTTGCCAGCAACTGGCGTTGCCCCGTATGCGGCAAGGAATGGTCGGTCCAGGAGGCCATGATCCAAGGATTAATCAGCAGCCACCAGGGCGCTTCAATGAATGTGGTAGGCAACATACTTCTTCATGGAAAGACAACTGTTGCCACGGGGATAGAGAGAGTGGTCGAGCTTGCCCAAGAAGTACCTCTGATTCTTGGCGTGAACTTCACGCCGTGGGGCAAGTATGCCAGGCTTGGTTGGGTTTCAGCCGGTAAGGACAAGTTCATCATTACCAGCTCGACTATTACAGCAACGGCCGGTCAGGATCCGAAGAGATATGCAGGGCTTGGAGAAGAGCTGGACGTAGATTGGATGTTGAGTGGGAGATCGAACTGGAGCAACCTAGACGTTCCGGTCTGGCAAATCGTTCTCATTCAGGCCAGAGAACAGCTGGACCGAAAAGGGTATAGCCTGTCTATTCTTAGCAGCGTCGTCGCTTTGGAGGCCTTTGTGGGCGCAATTATCACCGGCGCGTTTCATGATGCTGGAGTCGAGAAGAAGGTCTCGGATATTGTTTTGGAGCATACATCTGGCATTACCCGAAAGATTGACTCCTTGCTGCCAAGCATTGCTGGGATCTCGCTCAAGAAGTCAGGACTACGAGGCCGCTTGGGAGATGTGATCGAACGTCGAAACGAGATCGTACATGGTGACGTAGCAGAGTCAACAGAAGGGGATGCGCGCGAGGCATTTGAGGTATGCGTGCGCACCATATTTCATCTACTTGTCCAATCCTTGAATGCAGACGCAACACGCTCGGCGAGAGAACAGCGGCTTCGCAGCAAATCGGCTAGTGGAGACCTCGGCATGGAGTCGCGAGCTTGATAATACCTGGGCGTACACGGCACATGGCGCACGGCCTATTGCCGACACCGTATCGTCTTGGTTTCGCCTAGTGTCTCATAGCAGTCAGTGCCAAATCCAAATCGGATACTAGAGAGGCACCTCGTTCACTAGGAAACGAGGAAAACGGAAGGTTCGGAGAAGCTACTTGTCTTTTCGCTTTGCTCGCAGTATATTGCTGTGCAGGCAGAACATCGAGAAACTGGAAAGCGGAGGAGAGAGTGCTTGGCAACTACAGAGCGTACTGCGACGAAAGCAGTCATCTCGAACACGATGGACTCCGTGCTATGGGCCTTGGGGTTCTGTGGTGCCCTGAAGAAAAGACAGGAGAGGCAAACCATGCAATCCTGGAACTGAAACGAGTCCACGGCATTGCTCAGACAGCTGAACTCAAGTGGACAAGAGTGTCCCCAGCGAAACTGGATTTCTACCAAGCGCTCATAGACTACTTCCTCAATACCACATACCTGAACCTTCGGGTACTAATTGTTCCGGACAAGTCTGTGCTGAACCACGCTGCATGGCACCAGACACACGACGATTGGTACTACAAGATGTACTATGTCGCCCTGAAACATGTGCTCCAAAGATGCCTGAGCTGTGATGTCTTCCTAGACTACAAGGACACTCATGGTGGGCCCAAAGTCCGCAAGCTGAGAAAGTATCTCGCAGGCGTAGTCTCGAGTAGCATTGCCGTCCAGACAGTGCGGTCCGATGAAGTCCCCCTGGTGCAACTCGTGGATCTACTGCTCGGTGCCGTAACGGCCGCGAATCGCGGTGACGTAGCCAGCGCCGCGAAGCTTGCACTGATCGAGCAACTTCGCCGGGGATTGCACAGTGACCTGCGAACCGAAAGCAGCTACAGTGCAACGAAGTTCAACATGTTCCTATGGCCCTCGTCTTGAATCGGCTTCCCTGGCTTCCAGCGATGTTGCCGCCGCGAGGATGTGGGCAAACTTGGGAGAACTACTTGATCCCCGTCCTGCGTGCCTACTCGGAAGATTTCGCATCGACTTGTCCACTATGCCACGGGAAGCCGGTGGCTCCGTTTTACCGCCGCAGTCCAAGTGTCTCTGGGTATGAAGGCGGATTCTGGCACCTTGTTACCGATGATCCTCCGATTCCGCATGACCATGATGAGGCACATCGAGTGTTGTCTGAGGATCGTTGCCGAACCATCAAGTGGCCCCGCCCAACCATCGAACACATTGACAGCGGGGTGCCTTTGGTGTGGCTCCAGAGAATCAGCGGAGGAATGAGGACTCATGTACTGCTACGAGATGTTCCCTATTTGGTGGTGCTGGAGGAAGATGTGAACGTCGTCTATCTCACGACCGCCTATCCGGTTACACGTAAACATACGCTGGAGCAGCTACTAGACCGGTACAACCAGTACGGAAGACCATAAAAAAACGCACACCGCAAAGCGGTGGCGTAACTCCTTCTACACATGGTAGATGAGCTACTAGTACTTGTACACCAGTTTTTAGAATTGTCAACTACCACAAGCACCCTCAGCCAATCTGCCTGAGGCACTTCCTCGAGAAGCCAGTCCTTGCGCTCAAAGCATTATGGAAACGGTTCTGCAAGATGAAGGCGCAGAACAGAACTGCCGTGAACATCAACGGTCTTTCACCTCGGCCCATTCAGATCCTAGACTAAGTGCGGTGCTAGGCGCAACCCAATCGCTTCTTCATAATCGTGAGAAAACGTCGAAAAGGGAAGTCGAAGTCTGTGACGTAATTCAAGGTTTACGTTATGGGCGACATACATACGGATACGATAGAAGGTTTTTTGGAGTCTGCTAAAGCGTGGCATTTCAGGAGTCTATCATGCTGTCTCTGACAAGTATCTTCAATCTTACCTAAATAGATACAGTTTCCAGTATGATCACAGAGAAGATAAGACCCCGATGTTTACTACGATGCTCAAACGAGTGTAACCTACTTTTTAATTCGACGACAAACCTTGCCTAAATCACGCTCAGCATCTCTCTTGTTGGAAGGTTGTCCTTGGTCAATGGTTGCCTGTGAAGACAATCCTTCAGTCAATCCATCATGAATATTGCTCGGCAAATATGCGGCTATGTTGTGACCTTTACTTACCTCAAGCCATTGCTGGGTACTAACTCCATTTGTTAAGCCTGGCATTTTATTCTACCTCCGATTTGATTGTCTCACCCTTGATTTTCTTCTGCTGTATTGGTCTGAAGCCATCGGTGCGGGTGATAGTAGCTAAATCTATGGCTCCGCCAACACCCCGTATACCCACTTGCCATGTTTGAATCTTCATAGTAGTTCGTATTAAGAAGATAGATAAGTCAACACAATCCTGTAGTGGCAAGAATTGATAGGGAATCTGTACGCTTAATGGCTTGAGTGCATTTTCCAGGGTAGTGGTTTGGATATCAGATAGGTTTAGTGCTGCTTTTACTAAAGCAACTAAGTTCGGGTCAAACCCTTGTAACAGACGGTCCGTGAATTCCCGTTGTCCACCCCATACAGGTCCAAACATACCTGGGTCGCTATCCCATTCCTTTGGGGTTGGGCCTGACGGGATATCCACTTCAAATACCCGTCCATAGGGCGCATCTTTATCAAATCCACCTACCAAGAAGACTATATCGGGTATCGTCTTGTTCTGAGGCATATTTGCGGCTGTCCACTGAGTCATAAAGAACTCGCTCAATTTCCCTGCAAATTCTGTCACTGACAAACGTTCCTTTGTCTCTTGATTCAATTTAGCTTCAAACTCAGGTAGCAAGCTATGTGCTGTCCGAGGTGCTGCTAAACCAATAGCTCCTAATCCATAGGTAACTGCCGCAACAAAATCTTGCCCCTTCACCTTGAGTAGTTTAGTAGCATTATCGTAACTAGCAGGAAGTAACATAGCTTGCTGTTGAAGTTGACCAGGTTGGACTTGAGTAGTTAATGTTACTCTGCTATCAGCCGCCAAGACTATGCCCTCTGCACCTTTGAAGGCTATACCCAATGACATATTACTCCCCCTTTCTTGCTCTAGCAAAGAGTTTACCATATAACTATATCACAGATTTCTCAACACTGTCTCGTTTAATCTCGTTTCTAACCCAAGCCCTACCTACTCTGGTGGAATAGTTACAAAAGTGATGGACTGTCCGTGGATGCAAGGCGTGACGTCGGGTATACGGTGGGGCCGGACCGGAAAGCCAAGCGGTGATGACGTAGGATCGCAGCGCACACGTCCGGGAGGTGACATTTCCCGGTCTGCATGCATAGCAGGGCGGCCTCTCGCATGGGCTGCCCTTGTTTCTTCGCTGGTACTGTCCCGGGAGATGTCGCGCCCGCTTCTAAGGGAGTGCCAATTGATGAGATCAGCACCCAGAGGTATGCTGATATGGTGAAGGGTCTCCTTGAAGGGGCCCGGACTGCACACCCATAAAGACAGGGAAAGGGTTCGGAGGCTGACAGACACGCGGATTCGTTGCGCCCATCCTATCCTAGCGGAGCAGGAGACTAGGCCGTCACAAGGAGGCATGACATGGCAACTTGGCTATTTCAAGGGAATCCGAAGTTATGGGATATGAACAAAGACCTTGAGCAGCACAGGAAGACTGCGTGGGACGTTCGACAGCGCAGCCTCCTTGGGCAGATGCACGTTGGTGACTCCGTCTACCTTTGGAGATCAGAGGGAGGAAGGACGGGAACCGGAGGCGTGGTAGCTCATGGAGTTCTGACAAGTGAGCCACGTTCACGCATCGGATATGACTATCCGTGGGTCCGGCTAGTTCTTGACGACGTGCGTCTCACCGAGGAAATCGGAGCCCTTCCGAGAACAATACTCGTGCTGGATGCAGTGCTGGCGAAATTGGGCGTCATTGTCATAGCTCGGCGCACGAACTATCGCCTCACCAGCGAGCAGGCACGCACTCTCGACCAGCTCTGGCTCGCTCGCAGGCAATACTGATCTGACCCGAGGCGCACCTTCTGCTCTGCTCACCAATCTATGAGGAAGGAGGTCTCTCACAGGGACCGCTTAGTTCTATGTCCAGCGGAGAATCGGGCGCTATGCCTACGCGAAGACTGAAACGAAACGCCAGCAGGAAGCGATCCTGCACTAACGGCGGACACCTCGGGAAACGAAGAAGCCCGTCTCTAGGGCGACAAATTGAGTCGCCACATATGCCATTTGGTCAGCACATCTGCAACTGCGTTGCAGCATATGTGGGTTCGGCGAGACACTCCTCAGCCGGCCCGTCCGGCTATATGCAATTCACAATTGATGCTACAGTAGTTCTCAGACATGGGGGAACCGAAGCTTTTTGGACACAGTCGTCGAGGGAGGCAACATGACACGTAAACGCAGCAATCAGGAATACGCAGACATAGTTCTGCGTATTCTCTACACAAAAGACATTGGAGTGAGGGTGCGCGGGATGGATGATCTCCTGCGACTCGCAAAGTCCAAACTTGACAATGCCGACGAACGTACGCTCATGAATATCGTGGGGTCTTCTGAGGGCCTGTTGGGACAAGGGCTTGTTGATTGTAAGACCCTCGAGGGGAATGGAACTGGAATCGTCGCCATCAGAAACATCGAACTGACAAACGCTGGCCGAGAATACGTCAGCCGGAACTTGCCATCGTCCAAGATGCATGCACTGTTAGGGTGGGTGACAACCAATATTCTCGGAGCCTCAATTAGCACAGCAGTTGGAATGCTGGTCGGATGGTTCCTCAGAGGGTTGATTAGGCCGTAGGCGCCTACTCTCAAGAACTTGGCAGCGTGCGTTTGTCGCGTGGTAAGCAAGAATACGATGGCCGTACCAGCAGGTTGCCGGACACAGTGATAACTGCTCTCTACTATTGGGCCCATTCCTTCAGTAAGGGTCTGGCGCTTGTTGAACTCAACGGGAAATGGGGTTATATCGACACCAAAGGGGCCCTCGTCATACCGGGTGTCTATGACAAAGTGTGTGGCTTCTCGGAGGGTTTTGCGTCGGTCAAACTCAATGGCCGATATGGTCGTATCGACACGAAAGGGAACGAGGCGCCGATGTCCGGATCCAGGGCAGAATACTATCTTAGGGAAGGAATGGAGTAGCAGTTGGGACCCAGTGCTGAAATCAAAGCCGCTTCCTCGTTGTGACCAAGGCGGCCCTCAGATTCGTTCGTTGCGCAAGTGCCATTTCCTGGAACGGTTTGCTAGCCGTGTTCTTCCTTAGAATTCTCCTTTATCGTGAGCATCTTTTGGGGATCGGCCTATTCTGGCTAACAAGTAGTCAATGCTCGTGCCGAAGGTCTCCTCGCACGAACGATAGTAGCGTTCAGTGATCCGCTTCCTGGGCATATCCTGCACATAGCGGGCAGGATGAACAAGATTCCTTAACTCTCGAACCACAACCGCATAATCGCCAATGCCTGCTTTCTTGCTGCTCCATTGTTCGCCGTAAGTGAGTCCTGATGGCAACCATTCCATTTTGCGGGCAATGTCCACGAGGTCAAATAACCCCCAGTCGACGACGGCAAGCTGCTTCTTATGACTTCGCGGTATAAGCTCAACCGGGATATCATCATAATAGCAGTCGCATATTGCCAGCAAGGCGCCTTCCAAAGCAGCGCCGATCATCATGCAGGCAGCAAGGTGCACCGGCAGTGGCACATTTCTCGGCTTGCCTCTTGTAGACTCCTACAACCCGCAGCAGTTCGTTATACTGGTCATCCGGCATGACGAGCTCGGATGGTTGCGTGCCTTCAGTCAAAGGCTGGGGTTTAGGGTCCAGTTCGTTAGGTCCTTCCATAGGTCATGCCTCCCCCAGCATTGACTCTTCCTCTCCCTAAACTCGGGAGAGTGTGGCTTGGATCTTCTTCTCGAAGCGAGTGATCAGTTCATGGTTAGCCGCGACCAGCGACTAACCGGAACGGCTCGAGCCATCATATCGAACTCTGTGCCAGGATTGCGAAACAGTCAGCCCCACGTACGTGCACTCATCGTCTTGTCAGATAAGTTTTCTTACGTAGGAGAGCTTGTACTACCGCGGCAACCGGTACCGTATCGTCAGCGTGGCTCCATTCCCTTTCGGTGGCTCGGCGACGAGGATATCACCACTCTGCATGGCTTGTCTCATGACGCTGCAGCAGATCGGCATGCGATGATTTGGCCCCGGATATCCTCCTACCCTCCGGTGTAGGTCACCAGACGTCATGTCGACGTACCCACCTCGAGAAGAAGAAAAGATGCTGTAGAGCTCACTTCGAAAGTCGTCTGCATTTGGCATATGCTCCCCCAGAGATTGACATGAGACGTATCTACTTCACATGCTAGCTACCTTGGCCTCATCGTCAAGCAAGAGTGGGGTCAATTCCAGGGAGTCTTCTGAAACGGCACTGCACTTTGGCCGTAAGTGAGCGATTCTAGCCCCATAGCGGAGATCTCAACGTATCTCGTGCATGGCAACAGGGTACGACATCAGAATTGACCTGAAATCGACACAGGACATCGAAGACCCGCTCTCTCCAAGGAAGTGCGCAGCTCTCCAGAGTGGTCTTGACAGGTCAGTTGACTGTCCTATTCTGTAATTGTACGACGCGGTGATTTATTAAGGCTACTTGCATCCGCGGGTTCTACAAATGTGCTAAACGCCGGGACAGGAGTTGATGTTCTGACCTTGCTTTGGCGCGCAAGGTTTTTTGCTTTTCCTGGACTGCACTGCAGTCCGGCGGCGATTTATGGCAACTTGCAGCCGCCTCACCAACCTGCTAAAAATGCCGTGGCTCCCTTGCCACGTCTTTGCGGCAGGGGAGCCGTTTTCGGTTCTCCTGGTGAGACTCGCTGCACCTGATGACACAAGGAGGCAGTGACATGCACCAAGAACCGAGATTCTCCGCGACGTCCACGAACCAAGGTAGTGCGGCATGATCTCCCCGGACACGTCTGTCGTTCTGCCGGGACCATGGCCACATCCGCCGGTGTTCCCGTATCTGGTAACAAGGCTTGTGGCAGCACTGTACCATGTGATGGTTCTGCCGACCATCGGCGAGGAAGCTCTGCTCGCCGTCGCTATCTCCCAAGCATTGGCCAACGAGCTGGATACCTGTCTCGTCCTGGGGCCTGACCGTTGTATCTACCTTACAAATGGTCAGTGCCGCCTTTCGAGCAGCATCCCCACCGACGGGATACTCATGACGGGAAGTCTCAAGCCTTCACGTCGCGTCAGTGCCTGGATGCCAACAGATGCAACGTATCCCGCACGGGTGGCCATCCTAGCCGAATCCATCAGCAGCCATCCCGTCTCAGGTGCCATCATGGGCGACCTCACGAAGGGTGGGAGGCAGGCAACTGCCGAGGACCTTACGAGACTCGGTGGTCTCGATGCAGGTGCTCCAGGGGTTCCAAACGGGCTGGTGCTGTGCCCAGTCTGTCACGAGTATCACGGTGAGTGTCTGGATCCCAGTCCGGTCTTCCAGGGACGCGAGATGACCGTGCACTGCCTCTGTGACAACGGGAACAGGTGTGCACGGTGTGGTGGTCGCCTGTCCGAGCGCAAGCTCAACGCCAACTACTACAAGCCGGCGGATGGCAACATCTGGCACGTACCCGGCTTCGCAGCTCTCGGTCACCAATGTGTCCCTGGGGACGCCATGGTGTCCTAAATGAGAGCCGCCAAGAGGACCGGAGCCTGCTGGGCGGCCATGGCACGTGTGCTACTGGGATGATGCCGTTGAATCGGATGATTAGCGTCAGAGAAGACAAGGAGGCCACGAGACATGAGAAGATGGATACTGGAGCGCATCCTATCGAACATGTACGACATTGAGGCCGTCATTGGCTACCGCCTTGCTCCGGATTGCCCCTACATCATCATTGCGACGTTTACCGATCGGAGAGATGCGGACGTCTTCATGGCCGCCGCGGACAGAAGTATGGAGATCGGTACCTACACGCTTCTCAACATTGAGGACTAGGAGGTCCCTATGGATAGCAGCGCAAAACGTAACGCGGCTTCAGATGACCTGGGTGAGCTGTTCGAGCGGACGGTTGGCGACCCTGCCGAGATGGGGTTCATCAAGGCCATCGACCGGAAGTCGTTGACGTTCAACTATGCGGACGTCGTGACCGATGAACCCAGGGTGGCGAAGATCACCCCGGCCGACGTCATCGACTACTACTGGAACTACCGGGGGAGCCATGGGTTCGAGGCCAGTGTCCGTTACCTCGGGTCCAAGATGCTCGGGGACTGGCGCCCCATCGATGAACTCGCGAGCATGTGTCTGGAATGGTTCAAGGTCTCCTGCCGGTCTGAAATGGAACACGCTGCAGCCAAGCACGGCATGACACTCATCTCCTAAGGAGGCGGAATCATGGGAGACCGTATCTCGATTCAATTCCAAACTGGCCAAGAGCGTAGCGTGACTTTGTTCTCACACTGGGGTGGGGAGACGATGCCCAGATACGTCCGTCAGTTCGATGCAGAAGTGCTCAAGAAGTGCAGGGGAGACAGCTATCCCCTGGACTGTATGGAACCGAACACCGTTATGGTTGCCTTCATTGCTTGGCTGTTTCGTGGCGCGGAGAACGACGAAGTCCCGACTCATGGTTACTACCTCGGGAAGGATAGAAGCGACGGCGACAATAGCGACAACGGCAACTACGTCTATGCGTGCGTTCCGGACAAGGGCATCATAGCCATAACGATCGAAACAGAAGACTGGGCCACGCATGTTTGGACCGCAGAAGATGCACCCGAAGCCATGGACACAAGAAGGGGGATCACATGACTGAAGAAGGAAAGCTATACATCCCTATGAACAGCTCGGCTAAGCTGATGGTTGAAGGCGAGGAAGAGAGGATCGAGCATCAGAAACGCCTGGATCTCATCGAGCTCGAGATCAACAAGATTCAGACTCTTCCCGCAGGGTACTGGCCTGACGAGTGGCGGAAGCATCTGGGCAGACTCTCGACCTGTGGTGCTGCGCTTCTCCACCTGATGGTCGACGAGGAGCAAGCACACGCGTTCGACAAGCGTGCCTACGAGGCTGTCGATGCCATCGAGGAGGTATTCCGGGACATTGAGACAGCCACGTTCACGATAACCAAGGCTCCCCCGGCGAAGGACGATGTGGCCGCCGAACGGCACAGGTTCTCGTCGTAGAAAGAACTGGTACGGGCGCTATCGTCCGTTCGGTTACCAAGGAGTCGTATGTCGCCTGTTCACCTTGATCGCTAGGGAAACCGTGCCTGCCAGGACTACTTCAGCTTCACGAGGGCAGGGATGGTGTAGCTCTGTCCGAAGAACGAATAGGGGGCCTAGAAGGAAGGATACATGGCATCCAGGATAACGAACAGGACTAACAGAGCTGTCGTCAGGAAGGCGAATAGCCAGAGGACGCGGTGCCGGCCCTTGCCGAGAAAAGCGCCGAGTGCCACCAGTCCGCTGCCGATTACAGGAAGAAGGAGCATGGCGAGTACGAGTACGCTGGTGACCCCACCATATCGCCAGTTGTAGCCATGGAGGGCGTACCCGAAAAGCAAGACAGGCATGCTTGTCATCACGACAAGCCCCATGATGCTCAGGATACGTGACCACAACATGCGCTTGTTCATGGAACCGCCTCCTGGGAGAACTGTCACTCCCGCTCTTACGTTGCCTCGACGTTCTCCTTGGGGACAGGCGGTCTGCGGAACGACTCGACAATGACAAGCACAGCGCCTACAAGACTCATGATAAGACCGATGGGATATGTCAACGCGACAAATACCCACCATGGAGCGGCGTCAACATAGAAGTTGAGCGCAAGGAAAACGGTGGTCAGACCGCACACTGTCAGCCCAAGAGCCCCATACAGGAGTTTGCGGTGGTGGCTCTTGCCCAGAAGAGCCCCGAGTGCTGCCAACCCGCTGCCAGCAAGAATGGAGACATAAAAAATGATGGAAATGAGCGACTCCAAGAGTGACTGGTTCGGTGCCACCTCAACCGGTGGCAGCTTTCCGCCCCCCCACATCCCTAGGCCGACGAACGTGACAATGTCGATTGGCATCATGGCAAGCCCGATGACGCACAGGATACGTGACCACAACATGCGCTTGTTCATGGAACCACTTCCCAGGAGAAACGGTCGCTCCCACCCTTAGGTTGCATCGACGTTGTCTTTGGGGATGAGCGGTTTACGGAAGGACTCGACGAGAACCAGCCCAGCGCCCACAAGACTCATGATCGCACCGATGGGATATGCATACACGGCAACTCCCCACGATGCGGCAGCGGGAGCTTCAACATTGGCACCCACAAGGAACAGTGCAATTATGCCGCACAGTGTCAGCACAGAAGCACAGTACATGAATCTGCGGTAGCGGCTGTTGCCGAGGAAAGCGCCGAGGGCCACCAGTCCGCTTCCGAGTCCAGGAAGGAAGGAACCCGCGAGCAAGAGTGCGGTGGCAAACCAACCGGATACGCGGAACGTGAGATTGGCGAGTACAACCTCGATTGGTATCATGGCGAGCTCGACGATGCAAAGGATACGTGACCACACCATGCGCTTGTTCATGGAACTGCCTCCCGGGAGAGCCCTCTTCTAGGTTTCCCCGACACTGTCTTTGGGGGTACGTGGTCTGCGGCAGGGCTCGACGATGACAACCAGAGCGCCCACAAGACTCATGATCCCACCGATGGGATATGCGTACGTGACAAATGCCCACCGTGGGTTGGGCCCGTTGATTGACTCAGTCAATAGGCCGAGGTAGACGAAGAAGCCTACGATCAGACCGCATGCTGTCAGCACGAGAGCCGCATAGAGCAACTTGCGGTAGCGGCTGTTGCCGAGAAAGGCGCCCAGTGCCACGAGCGCGCTTCCAGGAAGAGTGAGCCCGGTGAGCAACAGCCAACGAGGAGATCTGGGGTCGAACACGCCAGTGAAGACGTCCATGGCAGTCCCGATTGCGAGCGCGCCGGGCAACAAATCATGATAGTATCCGGTGCTCAGGGTATCGACGACGTACACGATAGCCCCGCCCGCCATCATGACAAACCCGACGACACACAGGATACGTGACCACAACATGCGCTTGTTCATGGAACCACCTCCTGGTAGAAACGGTCGTTCCCGCACCTATACTGTCCCGACACCATCCTGGGAGACAGGCGCTCTGCGGAAGGACTCGATGAGGACAAGCACAGCGCCCACACAACTCATGATCAAACCGATGGGATATGTGAAGCAGAAGACTTCCCACCATGGAGCGGCCAGATAAGTGTACTTGTCCATGAGGACGAGCGTGGTGGTCAGACCGCACGCGGTAAGCGCAAGAGCAACATACAGGAATCTGCGGTAGCGGCTCTTGACGAGATAGGCGCCGAGTGCGGCCAGTCCGCTTCCAGCAAGCATGATGGCGCCAATGAGAGCACAAGGAATCAGGTTCCACCCATCCTGCCGCCACACCTTCTGAAGCGGCAATAGAAGCCAACCGATCACATACGGGAATACGGGGTAGTCACTCTTGACGAGATAGGCGCCGAGTGCCATCATGGCAGGCCCGACGAAGGTCACCGTGCGTGACCACCATCTCCGCGTGTTCATCGGAACGTCCTCCGCATAGAGGAACTCAAAGAGGACGAGCGCGGCACCGGCGAGACTCGCCCCCACGCCGATAGTCCAGACCAGATGCAAGGGACGCGCTGGAAACACAGGCTCGGCCGCAGAAATCTCTGGCCACCAAGAATACCTGTCCTCCAAGACCCAAAGCGCAATCCGCGCCGACAGCCCGATGGCTCCAACTCCAAGCGCACCGAGCACGAGTGCTCGGTGCCGGGTCTTGCCGAGAAAGGCACTGAGTGCCACGAGTCCGATTCCAGACAACACGTACAGCACAGACAAGCCCTCTCCGGGCTCAATGATACCTAGTAGAATCGCAACGATGCCGGGGAGCACCAGGATACGTGACCAGGATCTGCGCTCATTCATGGAACCACCTCCTCCGCAGACAAGTACGCGACTCCTCGGGCTAATGACTCGGGACTACATCACAGAACCTTGAGCTGCATATACCCGCCTGCCGCATCAGCACGGCCACATTCGACCAATCGGTCCCCGGACCACCGGCGAGAGAGTGACGCACTACTTACTACCAAGAGTAGTCACGATCCGCAGAAATGCCAATAGAAATGGGATGTGAGCATACGGGCACTTCATGTAGTCGGCACCATGATGGAAATGCCCTGCTGATAGTACAGAGACTGTGTGTGCAGCACGTCTGCGGTTGGGTCACCCGCAAGGGCCCCGTATGTCACTCCAGATAAGAGACGGACCCCAGCAAGACACGAGGATCTCCTCGGCTAGTTGAAGACCGACCCTTTCGGGACTTCTGTGCTCCACGTCGACCAGGTAGATGTGCCCGCCGTCGAGATTCCCGGAGTCTATGGAGCAGCAAGGAAGAAGGGGGTTCTCTGACGCGATTTGCAGGGGGAGTCGTATCGTACGGCATGCCTCCCGAGACTGCGAATCTGACCGTCCATTTGACCTGCTTTGCCTATGCTTCTCATGGAACGAGCTCGTCTCTGGCCTGAGGATGCTCCGATCGGTCCAGGTTTACTCGGTGAGGGGAAACCCAAAGAGGAAGAAGGAGACGTAGGAGGGGAAACCTTAAGGAAGAGGAAGGTGCAGAGGATCCC
Organism: Candidatus Cryosericum terrychapinii; assembly: GCF_003570925.1. Taxonomy (GTDB): domain Bacteria; phylum Caldisericota; class Caldisericia; order Cryosericales; family Cryosericaceae; genus Cryosericum; species Cryosericum terrychapinii. The sequence continues at coordinate 101,688 of NZ_QXIS01000033.1, forward strand.
AGAAGATATGGGATGGGATCAGGGTACTCGTCTGTACTGGTCTGAGCTTTCCTGCTGTTGGGCTCCAGCACCCGCAGGGCGACCGAGTGCTCTGCTCCGGATTGACCAGGTGGTCAATGTGAGTCGGTCCGCCCCACTGGTTGTTTCCAAGGATCATAGCACGGTCCAGTCATTCTTCTCGTTGAGGATCGACTTCTCTCTAGTCGACATCTTCGCAGAAACAAGTTATCCACAGGCCTTTGCAGAGTGCGCTTGTGATCGGGGTCGTAGCTTGCCACGTTCGAAAACTACCGTTTGCGGAGGATGAAACGAGAGGCAATCGTCAGCAATCATCAGCATGTGCCGGTTTCGCCCATGTTCGCTTCTCTCGCTCATCTCGATTGTTAAGTGATTGCATGTCCATGCCAAGGCAGGAAGCGTCGACTTTGTAGTGCATTCCCTAACATATGCAGCATGCATAAACGGCATGCATAAACAGCGGCTCTGGGGGCATGCGAGGCTGAGCACGCACTTGACATCTCTGTGCTTGACAGAAAAGTACTTGACATCCACGTACTTGACCTCTACGAGTATGACCCCTACGTACTGGACATCAATCCGATAGGCCTGACAATAGGCTCATGAAGATAACATTGAAGTCGAAGGTCAGCACGCTCGAGGGGTACAGCTACGGCGAACGCGAAGCCGGGAGTACCCTCAGAAACACTCTGCCGCCGCCACGAGCGAAGACTAAGACTTCACGTCCCGGAGACCACCCGCATAGCCATTCTGCATCTGGTGTCCCCCTCGTCGATCCCGGCACGACGAGTAGAATACGGAAATGAGCTCGTCCCTGAGAGGGCCGTCATGAGGGTCGAGGCTCCGTTCGTCCAGGTTCCCTTCTCGCTCTTCCGCGGTGAAACAAAACTCAATGGGACTGCAAAGATCGTCTGGATTGCCCTAGCGACCCGTGCCAATGAAGAGGGGCTGTCCTATCCATCCATGAAGACCCTGTCAGTGGATGCTGGAGTTCCTGAGCGGACTGTTTACAGGGCGCTCGACATCCTTAAGAAGAGCGGATGGCTCAAGATGACGGGACGCAATGGCAGGCCGTCTCTTTACCGTCTGATTGTCCCCCATGTCCCTCATTGGCTCAAGAGTGGGGACGTTTTCATGCCTTTACAGAACGCAGCCTCTATGCCGTCTTCAAGTACTACCCCTGTCATAGTGGCAGAGGTAGACCGTCAAAGTGGCATCCATACTGATTCTACGGTATCACCCCTGCCACCCAGGCAGGCCACTCCTGCCACAGTGGCAGACAATCCATATCCAGTATCTATATCCAATAAGACCAATCGAGGGATTTCTGGAAAAGGGAATGAACCCAAGCAAAGACAAACCGCAGACTTTGCAGCTTCATTCGATTATGTCGAAGGCCGGTTCGTCCTGGGCGCAGACGCCCGCCGGAAACTGGAAGAAGACCATCCGAACGTCGACCTCAATGCGACCCTGAAGCAGATTGAAGCCCGGGTCCTTGGCAATAAGAGAGCGCAGCCTATCAAGAACGTCCTGGCCTACCTGGAGACGTGTCTGTCGAAGCCCGGAGGCTGTGTCATAAAGAAGGGTGCGCTCGTTACCTTGAATGATGGCAGTTCCCTGCGCGTGAAGACGTACACCACCGATGAGCTGGAACAGGTCGAGCAGAGGGAAAAGACCCGGGAGACGAGGCCCCTCAGCAAGGCCGAGGAAGAGGTGCTGTCGAAATGGAGGAACCGATGAGCGACGACGCGCAGGTCGAAGTCAAAGTTCCATACGACGAACGTGCCGAGACAGCCTTACTAGGGGACTGCCTGAGCGACGACAAAAAGAGTTCCTGCTATCTTCAGACGAAGACTGAGATTGCAGCCGACGACTTCTATCTGACGGAACATGTCGACATTGCCCGTGCGATCGAGGCCGTTGTCAGCTCCGGGAAACGAGCGGACCCTGTCACGGTTGGCGCGGAATTGACGAAGCAGGGCAAACTCGACTCAGTTGGAGGATATGCCTATCTCCAGAAGCTTATCGACCTCCACTATACGGACGCCGACAGCGGAACCTATGCCGATATCATCAAGGACATGGCGCGGAGGCGTAGCATTGCTCGAGCTACCCGAGATGTCTACGAACAGAGCTTCAACCTGGCTATTCCGCTCTCTTCTCTGCGCGAAGCCCTGTCTCAGGTTCTGGTCGACGGGAGTGAGACGAGAAGCCGGAAGATGTTCGACTCGTGCCAGGAAGAACTGACTCGAGTGGTGGACAGGGAAAAGCTAAAAGAGGAGCGGGAGTCCTCGCCAAGATCACGGATCAAGGCTCTCGACGAGATCATCGACAGGTTCCGTCCTGAGAGACTGGGGATCCTTGCAGGTGCGCCCAGTACTGGCAAGTCTTCCCTTGCTGGCTGGATTGTGCTCAAGAATGCTGCCTCCGATCGGCACATTCCCTGCGGGTTCGTTTCCCTCGAGATGCCGGAGGGAGAGGTGCTGCAAAGGCTGGTCGCCGGGGAAGCTGGAGTCGAGAACGGGGAGATCGACCGTCCGAACGTGAGCGATCAGACACTGAAGGCATACCAGACAGCACTCAACACGCTCTCCAGCCTCCCTGTCTATATTGTCGACTCAACTAGGTGCCAGGCCACAGAGGACGAGGTCCTGAACATGGTCCAGCTGATGGCGGTCGTCGACGGCTGCAAGTTGATCGTCGTCGACTATCTCCAGCTGATTCACTCGACAAAGGGAAACGTGACCAGAGCAGAGGAGCTTTCCCGTCTCGCAGCCCGTCTGAAGACGACGGCTGTGCGCCTGGGTGTCTACATCCTCGCGGTGTCCCAGGTCTCCCGGGAGGCTGTCAAGCAAGGGAACGCGTTGACGATGCAGGACCTCAAAGACTCGAGCGGACTCGAGCAGGCAGCGGACGACATCATCCTCCTGTCAGAAGCGGACGGATCGACGGACGAGCGGGGAATCCTGCTTTGCATCGTCGACAAGCATCGCTCCGGGAAGAGGGGCCGCTGTGGGGTCGAGTTCGACAAACAGCATCAGACATGGAGTTCGACGGGTGGCGCGCCCGCTCTCGAGGAGGGAAAGCATGACCGGGCATAGAGCCTATGGCTGGGAAGCCTTGAAGTCGGAATACATTACGAGTGGAGACGACATGACGCTCTTGTCCCTGGCTGCAAAGGCTGGAGTCTCCCTGAAACTTCTCTCCCGTCGAGCGGAAGTGGAGAACTGGGAATGGGTACAGGCCCGCTATCGTCAGTGCATGGGCTGTGTTCAAGAGACCGACATCCCGGAACGCAGGAGCGCCCGCCGTGTTTGACGTTCTGTGGACTAGGACCAGACGAAGGCCACTTCATTGCGAGGGTGAAGGTCAGCCATGAATCGGCAGCTCAAGTCCGAACTTAGCGAAGGCCTTACTGAGTTTCTGCTGGCCGTGATTGTCCAGGAAAGCAGACGAAGTGCGAGTGTCGTAGGGTTGGTGTGTGGAAGCGACGGCCAAGATACACCTGTCATGCAGGGAGTGGAACCCATCTCTACGGAAATCTGTATGGAGAGGCGATCGGTCGATGCAACCAAGTCTTAGCATGATCACGAATCAGGCGAGTCATCGTCTGAAGTGACTCAGGAAGACATATGATGATGCGGGTGTGCTCTGGCGAAGATGGACGACGAGGCGTTAGCGGGTTTGTCACCCTGTACGTTATGTTTGTCCAGACGGGCATAGGTCTTGCACTAGTGTGGAATGCCAGATATCCTTGTTTAGAAGAAGTGTGGTCTGTTCCACGTGATGACGCAAGGAGCGACTTCGCATGAGTTCACAATCGACTGAATGGGCTTCCACAATGCATGCTAAAGAGACTGATAGCATACGATGCGCGATCTACACGCGGGTCAGTACTGCAGAACAGGCCAGCGACGGTGTGTCGTTGGAGATGCAGAGGAACCATGCGGAAGCGTTCGCTGTAGCCAAAGACTGGCCTGTATACCAGTGCTATGAAGACGCCGGCTGGTCCGGCGGCAAGATTGAGAGACCTGCGCTCAACCGAATGATGAAGGATGCCGAAGCGGGCAGATTCTCTGTCGTCCTCGTCTACAAGGTTGACAGGCTCTCAAGAGTAGTGCCTCACTTGTTCGCACTCTGTGACAGACTGGAGGCCCACAATGTGGGATTCGTCTCTGTCACACAACCCTTCGATACCACGACTGTAGCGGGGAAGATGATGTTTGGAATGCTGGCCGTTATCGCTGGATTTGAGCGGGGTCAGATCATCGAGCGAACGGTGGACGCTGAGGCGCGAATGAAGGAACTGGGCACCTTGGTCTGCGGACCGGCTCCATTCGGCTTCAAGCACGAAGACAAGAAGCTACTGTATGACCCTGAGACTCTCCCGGTTGCGAAGGAGATCCTGCGCCGTTCGGGATCCGGTGAGCCTGAACGGAAGGTTGCACATAGCCTAGGGTTGACGCGCGACCAGGTACGCTCGGTGCTGCACAACTCACTGTTTGCCGGGAAGATTGCCTATGACAAGCGCGGCAAGAACGGTACGCGAGTTGGATACAACAAGTGGACCTACGTGGACTACGCTGGCATTGAACCGATTCTCGAATTCGATGACTGGCTTCGTCTGCAGCAGGAACTTGCCCTTCGCTCTGATAGAAGTGAAGGGTCAACGCTGCCCCTCTTCGGTAGGATGATCTACTGCACGAAGTGCAAACATCTCCTGAGCGCTCACGGGAGCTCGAAGCGCAACAAGACCGAGTATGCGTGCCAGAGCGCTGGAAACGGGCAGAAGGCCTGTGGAGCTCAGTTGCTGGAACACAACCTACTTCCGGTGTTTGTCAGCAAGCTCAGCGAGGAGCTGTGCCACTTCGTGCCCAAGTTCGATGGTGCCGACCGGCTGGTCGAGATCGATAGGAAGATCGCCAAGTACGACAGAGACATAACTCAGCTCGAGGGAAGACTTGCCATTCCAGAGGTTTCCGTTGAGAAGGTGAGGGAGCGCATTGCTGTGCTTAGGACGTTGAAGCATGAAGCACTGCAGGAACGGGCGGAAATCGGGAAGGAAAAGGCGCAGTTGGAAGAGGTGAAGAATGTGCTGGCGAATTTCGAGCCATTCTTTCTCAGCCTTGACCGTGCAAGCCAGCTGGAAGTGGTGCATCGATTTGCGAGACGCATCGATCTGGGAGTTACTAACATAGTTATCCACTGGAGATTCTCGGAAAATGAGTGCAAGGTGCCTCGTCTGGAAGTCAGTCCCAGAGCGAGAAAAGCAGGTGTAAGGGGTCGAGTGGTGGAGATAGGGGGGCTCGAACCCCCGACCTCCTGCATGCCATGCAGGCGCTCTCCCAGCTGAGCTATATCCCCACGTCTTGGAAACGAACAGTCAAAGTATATCGGGAAGGTCCGGAGTGTCAACCGCAGAAATTGCCATTCGCGTTGCTGGCTGGTCGTGCTACCATGAGTCTGTAACCGAAGACGACTGAGAGGTGAGACATGCGGGCAGTGGTGCAACGAGTGAGCAGTGCGTCGGTCACCGTGGACGGCAAAGACGTTGGGCATATTGGAGCAGGGTTGCTCGTGCTGCTGGGTGTGGCTCCCGACGATGGCCCTGACGACACGGCATTCATGGTGCGCAAGTTAAGTGGCCTGCGAATCTTCGCAGACGCAGACGGTCTGATGAACCGCTCGGTGTCAGACATCAAGGGATCCTTTCTCGTCGTCAGCCAGTTCACGCTCTATGGAGACGCGACTCGTGGGAACAGGCCCAGCTTCACGGGTGCTGCTCCGGGAGCGTATGCAGATGAGGTCTATCAGGACGTATGCAAAGGACTGCGGAACCAGGGATTCGACGTGCAAAACGGAGTCTTCGGGGCGCACATGGAGGTCAGGCTGGTGAACGACGGTCCGGTCACCATCATCATCGAGACGGACAGCCGCAAGAAGCGAGTGGAGTAACGCGGACAGCTTCGTAAACGAGAAGCCGGGGGCAATCGCCCCGGCTTCAATCAATGTTGGTACAGACCTGACGAACTAGCGCGACGCGTTGGCGCGAGCGACAGCCGTCTCCATGACCGCGAAGGCTTCTTCCAGCTGCTCGTCGGTGATCTCAAGCGAGACGAGCATGCGAATGCAGTTGCCATAGATGCCTGAGCCAGCGACAAGAACGCCGTTGTGCAGGCTTTCCTTGATGATCTGGCCGTTCAACTGAGTCGCGGGTTCCCGCGTCGTGCGGTCCTTGACGAACTCAAGGGCCTGCATGGCGCCCATGCCACGGACATCGCCAATGATCTCGTACTTCTCCTTCCAGGCATCCCAGTGACTGCGAATGAGCTTGCCAAGGGCAACAGCGCGGTCGAGCAGATGCTCGTCCTCGATGATGTCGATGACTTCGCTGGCCGCACGGCATGCAACAGGATTGCCGACGTACGTGCCACCGATGCTGCTGCCTGGCAGCTTGTCCATGATGTCTTTCCGGGCGATGACTGCTGACAGCGGCATACCGGCTGCCAGGGATTTGGCTGAGCAGATGATGTCCGGGACAACGTTCCAGTTCTCGATGGAGAAGAACTTGCCGGTACGGCCCACACCGGCCTGGATTTCATCGACGACGAGAAGGATGCCGTACTTCTCGGAGACCTCGCGCAGCATCTCGAGGAAACCATCAGTCGGGACGCGGAATCCACCCTCACCCTGAACGGGTTCGACGACGAAGCATGCGACCGTCGAAGGGTCAACGTAGGTCATCAGCAGCTTTTCCCACTCGTCAATCCTGATGGACGGATGATAGGGGGTGACGAATGGCATGCGATAGACGTCCGGCGCGAAGGGGCCAAACCCATCCTTGTAGGGCTTCGCCTTATGCGTCATGGTCATCGTGAGGAGCGTGCGTCCGTGGAATGCACGGTCGAACACGACGACGCCGGTCCGGCCGGTGACATGGCGGGAAATCTTGACGGCGTTCTCGATGGCCTCGGCGCCATTGTTGAACAGAGCTACCGACTTCTCGAAGTCGCCAGGAGCGAGTCTGGCAAGCTTCTCGCAAACGGTGAGGTACGGCTCGTATGGGACTGACGTGAAGTCCGTGTGCAGGAAGTGATCCGCCTGATCCTTGATGGCCGCGATAACACGAGGATGCGAGTGGCCCACCGCCATGCAGCCCCAGCCGCCGGTAAGGTCGATAAAGGTGTTGCCGTCGACGTCGGTTACCAGTGCTCCATGTCCTTCAGCGATCCAGGCGGGCGACAGAGCGTCGCACATTGGTGCCGCAACGACCCTGGCCTCCCTCTTGGCAAGCTCGATGGATTTCGGTCCAGGGATTGCCGTCTTGAGTGATATGAACGTTCCCATGAGAACCTCCCTTTCCTCCTCGACGAAAACGGCTTCATGCTTCGCGTTCTCGGGTACTCTCAGGATATGGAGGCGGCGACCCTTGTCAACGAAGTCCGTACCGATGTCCGGTCTTGGACCCATTTCTGAGCTTTTCGGTCCTCTCCTTTCCGTGTGCGGGCGTTGTCTGGCCCTCGGAGAGACATATTGTCTGTCTCCTGTTTCGGACTATCATTGGGTAGTCTCCGGCGCGCATTAGATGCCGGTCGAGCTGCTCTAGATCATGAATGAGGAGGCCTGACTATGCTCATACTGGGACACAGGGGGGAGCCTCGACTGGCTCCCGAGAATACGGTGGCTTCGTTCGCGCTTGTACGCAACGATCTGGACCACGGTGTCGACGGTGCCGAATGCGATGTTCAGATGACGAAGGACGGAGAACTGGTTGTCATCCACGACGAGAAGGTCGACAGGACCACGGACGGCCATGGCTGGGTGAAGGATTTCACACTGCAGGAGATCCGTAAACTCGATGCTGGCGTTCGGTTTCCCGGACCCTTGCACCACGAGCCGATTCCTACAATGCGGGAAGTCTTCGAGGTCTTCGACGGGACACGGGCGACGCTCAACGTCGAGCTCAAGAATTCGGAGATCGCGTACGCGGGGATGGAGGAACGACTGCTGGAACTGGCAAGCAGGTACTCGTTGAATGTCGTCTACTCTTCATTCAATGTCCAGAGCATGGGAGTCATCCGGAAGCTGGACGCCAAAGCACGGACTGGGCTGCTGTATGCACCGTGGCTGATCAAGGCTCCAGACGTGGTCGCAGCTGCTCGTGAGCAAGGCGCCAACGCAATCCATCCGTACGTTCTCAACACCCTCGACGGGCTTATTCGTGAAGTACACGAGGCTGGTCTGGCAATTGCGCCATGGACCGTCGACCTGAGCGTGCTCGTGCGTCATTTTGTGGCCTCGGGGGTCGAGACCGTCATCAGCAATGACCCGCGCATGGCGGCGGAGGCTGTTGCCGGAGAGAGGGGATGATGCTTGATCTGATTGTTCGTAACGCGAGGCTCCGTGTGAGTGGGCCGCTGATCGACATTGGCGTCCGGGACGGTCTGTTTGTGGGCGTTCAGCCCAGGCTGCCTGCGGAGGCGTCAGAAACCATCGATGCGGCCGGATGTTTCGTGACACCTCCGTTTGTCGAGTCGCACGTCCACCTCGATACGACGCTCACGGCGGGCGAACCCAGATGGAACGAGAGCGGAACGCTGTTCGAGGGGATCGAATGCTGGTCCGAACGGAAGGCGCTGCTCACCGAAGAGGATGTCGTGCGTCGTGCCACAAAGGCGATCGAGTGGCAGGTTTCGCATGGTATCCTGCACATCCGGTCGCATGTAGATATCTGTGATCCGAAGTTGACTGCGCTCCGGGCGCTGATCGAAGTCAGGCGCGTCATGGCGCCATTCGTCGACATTCAGCTGGTGGCGTTCCCGCAGGACGGTATTCTGGGGTTCGAGGGCGGGGCAGTGCTGCTTGAAGAGGCCCTGCGTCTTGGTGCGGATGCTGTTGGAGGGATCCCTCACTATGAACTGACACGTGAGGACGGTGTCGAGTCTCTGAAGATCATCTTTGCGCTGGCTGAGAAGTATGGGAAGCTGATCGACGTGCACTGCGACGAGATCGACGATGAACAATCTCGCTTTGTCGAGGTCATGTCGGCTCTGGCTCTGCGTACGGGGATGCGCGACCGGGTTACCGCAAGCCACACAACGGCCATGCACAGCTACAATGGGGCGTATGCATCGAAACTCCTGAGATTCTGCGCAAAGAGCGGCATCAACTTCGTCGCGAATCCCCTGGTGAACATCCACTTGCAGGGACGGTTCGACACGTATCCCAAGCGGCGTGGTCTGACGCGGGTCAAGGAGATGGCGGCCATGGGCATCAATGTCAGCCTTGGTCATGACGACATTCTTGACCCCTGGTATCCAATGGGGACCGGGAGCATGCTGGACGTGGCACATATGGCCGTGCATGTCGCCCAGATGACGGGACGGGAGGAAATGCGTTCCGTTTTTCACATGGTAACGGATGCCGGAGCTCGTACGCTGCACGTTCAGGATTCCTACGGCATTGAGGCGGGCAAGCCGGCTGACCTGGTTATTCTGGATGCTCTCGACGAGCTGGATGCCTTGCGACGACAATCCGTCGCCCGAGTTGTACTGAGCAAGGGAAAAGTCGTCGCACGAACGACGCCGGCCGAAACCACCGTTTTCCTGCAGGGCACTTCACATCCGATCGACTACCTGCGATAGCGAGAACAGTAGACTGGATTCCAGGTTGTGCGACCAGACAGCTGGCTCACCCAAGAGCCGGCTGTCAGCATTCCGAGGCAGCGAGGGCGCTAGAGGCCCAGTGATAGCTCGAACTGCGAGACAGTCATGATCTCCACTCCCATGGCAGCCAAGTCTCTGAGGTTGGACAGCTGGATCTCGTCCGTCTGGGACGCAGTGGCATCTGAGAGTACGGTCGTTGCATAGTCCAGCGAGAGAGCGTCGTTTGCTGTCGCACGTATGCAGTTGGGAGTCTGCACGCCGGTAAGGATTAATCTATGGGTGCCGAGCCGGCGCAGGAGCGCGTCAAGGTCGGTCGCGAAAAATGCCGACCATCGGGTCTTGACGACAGTGAAATCCCCGGAGGTGGGCGCAAGCTGAGGCAATTCTTCTGCTCCGGGAGTTCCGGCAACCAGAAACCCTCCCGTCTCCGCGAAGAGCGCTCGCCGACTCTGGTCGACGTCTATGCCCGTGGCCCGATGCCGGCGCGTTGCATGGATAATCGACGCATTGGCGGACCGAGCAGCTTTCAGTGCTCTCTGGAGATTCGGTACCATAGCGGGGCCGCCTGCAACAAACAGCGGCGATGCCGGAGACAGAAAGTCCTGCTGCATATCGATGACAAGTACTGCAACATCAGTAATGTTCACTGGTTCCTCCTCGGCAGGCCACAACTATGTGGCCAGTATATGCGTTTTGGCTCGCCACTCCACGTGAACATTATGCATCCTTGCAGTTTTTCGTTGCATAACTATAATTCGCTTACCGAAGAAAAGACCGAAGGAGGTGCAGCTTTGCCCTTCAGGAAAGGAGCCGTATGATTCTTGTTCAGGGAGGTACGATCCTCACTGTCACGGACGGCGTCACCGAGGGCCATTCCAACTACCCAGCCAAGTACCCGCGGATCTCACTGGGCCTTCTTGTTGGTCGCGGCATCTCTCCTGAGCAGGCTCTTGGGTCCGTCACAAGCGTTCCAGCCGGGACCCTTGGGCTCGACGGGTATGGCGAGATACGTTCTGGGTCTGTCGCTGACCTGGCGTTGTTCAAAGCGCAGCCATGGGAGCCCGAAGGAGTGACCGAACGCACGTTCGTCGGTGGAAACGAGGTGTACGCTCGCTCGTAAGCCGGTAAGAGCAAGGGCCCCGGAAGGGGCCCTTGCTTCTCTCGAGGACTTGCCGCCGACGCTAGGGCGTTGGCGGCAGATTGTTGTCTCGATAGTGGTCCATGAAGCGGTCGCGCATGCCATTGGCATAGTTGCGGAGCCGTTGCCGTTGCGCCCGGACGTGGAACTGATTGCCCTTGATGAGGACTGAGGCTGCAAGGGCGACGACGATGACGTAGTCAGGATACCACGGCTTGTGGAGGACAATCCAGATGGCGGCAGGGACAGCCCCAATTGCTGAGATGAACGGAGAGAAGTGCACCTTGGCTTTAATACGGGGAACGAGCTTCCAGATGACACCGGCGATAGCCGCAAACGGAAGTGCCCACAGGATCGCCACCGGGTATCCCTGCAGCAGAATCCCCAGGGTTGTCGCGACACCGCCTCCACCTCTGAACTGGAAGAAGACTGGCCAGTTGTGCCCGACGATGACGGCCGTGAACGAGACAATCGGGACCCACGAGGGGATTGACATGGAATGTAGGACGAGGCTGAGCACATAGCCCTTCATGACATCAAGCAGCCCAACAGTGAGGCCATAACCCCAACCATACTGGCGGACACTCCCCGAAACGCCAGGGTTGTCCTTCAGTCGAATATCCTCGTGTTTGACCAGGAAGCTGAGGACAAGGCCCCAGCAAATAGAACCCCACAGGTACGATGTCAAGACCAATGCCCCGTACTTGAGCCAGATGTTCATCAGGATCCTCCTGACCGTTACTCGATGTCTGAATACATTACCAGCGATTCGCTCCCACTCGCAGCCTCAGTTTATATCAATGTTCCGGCTTGTAAAGCAGGCTCTTGCCGGTATACTTTTCTGCACGCTGCGCTGCGCTCGCCCAGCGATGACCATCGTTGTTTCTGGTGTTGCCTGTGATGCCACAGTTGTCGTGGAGGTCGTATGGGCTTCTGGACAGTTTTCGTTATTGCGGTGGGGCTTTCGATGGACGCGTTCGCCGTGTCTGTGGCGAACGGGTGCCGGATAAAGCGAGTGACTCTGCGCGATGCGTTGTGGTCAGGCTGGTGGTTTGGTGGGTTTCAGATGCTCATGCCCGTGCTGGGCTGGCTCGGGGGCCTCGTGCTCAGAGACCTTATCCAGAGCTTCGGCCATTGGGTTGCATTTGGTCTTCTCGTGTTCGTCGGCGGCAAGATGCTTGTCGAAGCCGTGCGTGGTGGAAAACATGAGGGCGAGGGCGAGGCAGAGAGGCGCAGCACGCGCGACATGCTGGTCCTTGCCATCGCTACAAGTATCGACGCTTTGGCGGTTGGTCTGAGTTTGTCGATACTGCGAGTATCGATCTGGTGGCCTGCCTTGCTTATTGGGTTGGTGACATTCGCGTTCTCGCTGGCAGGCACTCTCCTGGGTTGCACCGTCGGAAAGCTGGTCAAGGGCAAGGCTGAGATTGTGGGTGGCCTTGTCCTTATTGGTATTGGGATCAGGATATTACTGCAGGGGTTGCACTAGAACGGATCGCTGCGCAAAGAAAGGAGACTTACATATGGCACATACGTTGTTCAATGATGAGTACAAGTATCACATCAAGGTGAAGCAGGGTGATGTTGGCAGGTACGTTCTGTTGCCTGGTGACCCCGGTCGCTGCGAAGTCATCGCCAGGTGGTTCGACAACCCGGTGAAGGTTGCCCAAAACAGGGAGTATGTCACATATACGGGAACTCTCCTGGGCGAGAAAGTCTCGGTGACGTCGACCGGAATCGGAGGTCCATCGACCGCCATTGCAGTCGAAGAACTCGCGATGGTCGGCGCGGAAACATTCATACGCGTCGGAACGTCAGGCGCAATGCAGCCCGCAATCGGCGTTGGAGATCTGGCGATCGTCACAGCTGCGATCCGCGACGAAGGGACGACCAGGCAGTACATGCCCATCGAATTTCCGGCAGTCGCCGACATTGATGTCACGCTAGCACTCAGAGCTGCGGCCGAAAAACTGGGTCTTACGTTTCACCTTGGTGTATCTCAATCGAAAGACTCGTTCTACGGCGAGGTTGAGCCTGACCGCCAGCCACTTGCAGAGGAGTTGAACGCGCGTCGCAGGGCCTGGATTGCCGGCGGAGCCGTGTGTTCGGAGATGGAGGCTGCCACAGTGTTTGTGGTATCGAGCATTCTTCACAAGCGTGCCGGTGGCGTCATGCTCATCGTCAACAACCAGTTTGCAGAGGGCGGACACGAATCCCATCATCCGATATTGGACCGGCTCATATCGACCGGAATCGAAGCGATCAAACTGCTCATCGAAGAGGACCGTGTTGTCCGTCGCTGAGTAACGTTTCTGCGTAGGAATCGCAGGCCCTGGGTTCGATGCCGGGGCCCATTCCGACGCTGGGATAGACTGCAGTTCTTACTCTGTTTTTCGCTCGGCTGGGATGTAACCGTCCCCGCTTCCGTCGGTCTGTCGTGGCCCAATACCACAACTAATCCGCGCTTGTTCCGCTGAGTTGAAAAGACTTCTTCAACGCTATCAACGACAGCCTGGTGACGCCGCTATGTGGCGTCAACTATCTCGAGAGCCGGTCAACCGCCTCCCAGGAACGGGATGATGAAAACCGTATCTTCCTCCTGCAGTTTGGTGTTGTAGGGCCTACGCTGTCCGTTGACAAGCACGAAGCCTGCACGGTCGCGGTCAATGCCCAATGCTGCAAGCAGGCCGGCGACATCTGTTCCGGTCGGCACTTGGACTTCGTGCAGGTCTCCGACCTGATCGGCGACAATGGCATGCAGTTTGAGCTTTATGAGCATCCAGTCCCCTCAACAGTCGTAATACAGCTCGAATTCTTTGGGATGAGGCAGGCGGCGGAGCGCTTCTGCTTCGTTCTTCTCCTTGTAGGAGCAGAACGCTTCAACAAATGCAGGAGGGAAAACGCCGTCTCGTGTCAGGAAGTCACTGCCACGTCTCAGGGCTGCGAAGGCTTCGGAAAGCGAGGTCGGAAGCACCGGAATCCTGCGGACAATTTTCTCGGGTAGTTTCTCAATGTCCCCTGTGTATGGGCCGAGATGAAGCGCTGTCGGGTCCGTTTCCTTCTCGATGCCATCGAGTCCCGCAAGAAGCATTGCGCTAATGGCGAGGTAGACGTTGGTCGTGGCATCCGGGGGGCGGAACTCGATGCGTTTTTCTGCCGCCGTATCCGCATAGATGGGGATGCGAACCGCCGCGGTGCGATTGCCCAGCGAGAAGAACGCCCGGATGGGGGCCTCGAATCCCGGAACGAGCCTCTTGTAGCTTATCGTAGAAGGGTTTGTGATACCGAGAAGAGCCGACGCGTTGCTGAGAATGCCGCCGATGTAGTGAACGGCGAGCGGCGACAGGTCGTAGGGTTCTCCTCCCTTCTGGTAGAACGTTGGTTGTCCTTTCTTGGTCAAATATTGATGGAAGTGCATTCCTGTCCCGGCCTGACCGGCAATCGGTTTGGGCATGAAGGTTGCCGTCATTCCCATCTGCCGGGCAAGATTCTTGGCGAAGTACTTGATCTTCTGCGACGCGTCGCCCATGGCGCGTGGCGTGCAGGGCATAACCTCAAGCTCGATCTGGCCGGCTTCCCCGGCCTCATGATGGTGATAGCGGACGGTTACCCCGACATTTTCCAGCATCTGAACGAGTGTGCTTCGATAGTCGAAGAGGCGGTCGAGTGGCTGCTCTGCATGGTATCCTCGTCCGTGGCGGATCGCGTAGCCCTGGAGTTGTGAGTTGTCGAGCGATACCGTGCTGCCCGTTTCTGCGCTCTCGATCGAGAAGAAACAGGTGGTCTCCGAGGACTTGAAATCGACATTCTGGAAGACATAGAACTCGAACTCGGGGGCAAACCAAGCCGTATCGGCATACCCTTTGGACTTCAGCAAGGCTTCAGCCTGTTCTGCGATAAATCGAGGGTCGAGGGCAAAGCGTCGATGGGTGTGGGGCTCAAGGATGTCACAGAAGACTGCAACAGTAGGGACTTTGGCAAATGGGTCCACGAACGCTGTCGACCGGTCCAGACGCAGGAGCATGTCGCTGCGCTCAACCGACGCGAATCCAGGGATGCTGGAACCGTCGAAAGCCACCCCCTGAGTCAGGAACCGCTCGTCGACGCGGGACAGAGGAACCGTCACATGATGCAGGCCGCCGAACAGGTCCGTGAATTTCAGGTCGACCTGAGCGATCTCGTGTTCTCTCGCGTAGTTCAGAAACTTCTGAAGCGTTTTCATACCTCTACCTCCAGAGAAGCTGCCGGCTGGACGTGATCCGCGGCGCGACACTAACGTGCCATGAGGTGCGCCGCTATTGTATTCTGCCTGGCCACCAGAGCCCGAATGTCAATATTCGTGAACTGGCCGTTCTCGATGAGAACCTTGCCGTTGACCATGTTGAGACTGACCTGCTTGGCGTCGCACATGACCGGTGCTGTGAAGGGGTCGTGCAGGCCGCCGGCGAACTCGAGAGTGTCGAGATCCCACATGATCAGATCGGCCGCTTTCCCGACCTCGATGCTGCCGATGTCCGAGTCCATGTGTAAGACTCGGGCGCCGCCCATGCTGGCCATAGCCAGAGCTTCGCGCGACGTAAGTGCGCCGGCTCCGTATTTCACCCGCTGGAGCAACATCGCCAGGCGTACCTCACCGATGAATGAACTGGTATCGTTGCTGGCACTGCCGTCGACGCCCAGGCCGATGCGCATGTTTGTTTGCTTCATGACCGTCACGGGAGCGATGCCGGAGCCGAGGCGCATATTGCTGGCAGGGCAATGGGCCATGCCGCACTCATGCTCGGACAGCTTGCAGATGTCGGCGTCGGACGCCCAGACGATGTGGGCGAACCAGGAGCGAGGAGTAAGCCAGTTGACCTCCCCCATGTAGTCGACTGGACGGAAGCCAAATGTCTGGAGACAGAATTCTTCTTCATCCTGTGTTTCGGCAAGATGCGTATGGATGAGCACATCCTCTTTCTCGGCCAGAGCTGCCGTCTGCTTCATCAGGTCTGTCGTGACTGAGAAGGGGGAGCACGGGGCCAGAGCAATGCGGGTCATTGCATACCGACTGCGGTCGTGGTACTGATGGATGACACGTTCGGACTCCGCCAGAATCTCCTCATCCGTCTGCACTACGCTGTCAGGAGGTAGTCCCCCATCTTTCTTGCTGAGCGACATACTGCCACGTGTGGGATGGAAGCGCACGCCGACATCGCGAGCCGCACATATTTCAGCGTCGATGATAGCGTTATTGCCATACGGATACAGATAGAGGTGGTCGGTCGTCGTCGTGACGCCTGTCTTCAGCATCTCGCAAATGCCGATCTGAGCACTTGTATAGACAGCCTGTTCGTCGATGTACTTCCAGTGTTCATAGAGGAACGTCAGCCAGTCGAACAGCTTGGCATGTTCGACCTGAGGAACGTTCCGAAACAGCGTCTGGTAGAGGTGATGGTGGGTGTTGACGAAGCCCGGCATCATCAGCATGTGCTGGCCTGAGACGACGCGGTCCGCGGGAGTATCAAGGACAGGTACCCCTGTGCCAATGGACGTGATGACATTGTCGTCGACGACCACATATGCATCTTTGAGTTCCTGTCGAAGAGCATTGCCCGTCATCAGGAAGGCGATGTCTGTGATGAGTGTTCGCATGAACAGCCTCCGTTAGTTCCTTTCTATTGTACCGCCATTGGGGCCGCAATCAACGCGCAGTCCGCTTGCTTCCATTGCCACAGCATCTTGCTATAATCGGAACAGAATATGTTGTCGTGACAAGGATAGGAGGTCGCATGAAGCACATCATCGTCAAGCCTGAGAGTTGTACGGGATGCCGTTTGTGCCAGCTCACATGCTCGGCCCAGAACTTCAGGCTCAACACACACAAGTCTGCTCGCGTGGGGATCGTGCCCCGTTTTCCAGAGGGCTATTTCGAGGTTCATCTCTGCAACCAGTGCGGTGTCTGCCAATCTGCATGTCTGGTTGAAGCGATTCTTGTCGATGCGAACGGAGCCTATGTGATCGACGATTCCAAGTGCATCGATTGCGGAGCTTGTGTAGACAGCTGCCCGCAGAAAGCGATCTTCAGGTCACCCGCAAGTCCGCATCCCTACATGTGCAATCTTTGTGGGGCCTGTGTGCCAAACTGTGCGGCGCAAGCTCTGAGTTGGGAGGAAGAGCGATGATAAATGGTTATGGTGGCTCGATACTGCGTGTCGACCTGACCACTAGGTCGGTCAAGCGAGAGCCCGTGACGCCCGAGTTGGCTCACGATTGGCTCGGCGGTCGTGCATGGATCGCAAAGTACATGTATGAGGAGCTTCCTGCGGGTGTGGATCCGCTCAGCGCAGCAAACAAGGTGTTTGTAGCAACGGGGCCTCTCTCGGGTACGTTGTGGCCTTCCAGTGCCAAGATTGTGTGGGGCACTAAGTCTCCGCTGACGGGAGGCTACATCGACAGCAACATGGGTGGCCTGATCATGGCGGAACTCAAGTACGCTGGCTTGGACATGATCATCCTTGAGGGTGCTTCGGCAATCCCGGTGTACCTCTGTATCGAAGACGACAAGGTCGAGGTACGTGACGCCTCCGGCTACTGGGGCGAGGGTTCCGTTGACACTGAGTACGCACTGAAGCGCGATCTCGGGGAGGACTTCCAGATTGCGACTATTGGCCCCGCTGGCGAGAATTTGGTGAAGTTCGCATGCATTACCCATGACGTAGGACGTCAGGCAGGCCGAGGGGGAATCGGGGCGGTTCTGGGCTCAAAGAAGCTCAAGGCAATCGCTGTGCGTGGAACGAAGCCAATCCCGGTCGCTGACATCGAGGGCCTCCGGAAGCACACGACCTCCGTCATCGACTTCATCAAGAATACGGCGTTCTTCCCGACCTTCTCCAAGTATGGCACGACGGATGTCACGGACTGGTGTGACAGCGTCGGAGTCATCCCTGTCAACAACTTCCAGCATGCGCAGTACCCCAAGAAGGACCGTATCAATGGCAAGTACATGCGAGAGCAGATATATGTACGCGACAAGGGCTGCTATGCGTGTCCTCTGGGCTGTTCCACCTACACATATTCGAAGAAATACGATGTCCATGTCGAAGGCCCCGAGTACGAGACGATCGGTCTGATGGGCTCCAATCTCGGCATGGACAGTATCGAGGAAATTGCCGTGCTGAACGCCGATGTCGACAATCTCGGCATGGACTCCATCTCTTCTGGATCGGCGGTAGCTTTTGCGATGGAACTGTATCAACGGGGGATCTTGACAAAGGAAGATTTCGGTGGATTGGAGATGACATGGGGAAACGTGCATGCTGCACGCGCATTCCTGAGGCTCATCGCTGCTCGGCAGGGTATCGGGGCGACATTTGCAGAAGGAGCTCTTGCTGCTGCGCGCATCATCGGCAAGGGTACTGAGAAATATGTCGTTCAGGTAAAAGGACTGGACTATTCCGCCTATGATACACATGCTGCCCCTGCCATGATGCTTGCATACATGACCTCAGACATCGGAGCCCAGCACACACGCGCCTGGGCGATCGTCCAGGACATCACCATGGGGCGCGGCTCCACTGAAGGGAAGGGACAGGTGGTCTATGATTTGCAGCACCTGCGTCCTCTCATGGAAGTGCTGGGCGTCTGTCGCTTCCCGTGGCTCGAGGTGAAGGTCCCCTGGGAGGACTACGTCACCGCGCTGAACCTGGTCACTGGACAGCACTACACGACGGAGGGGCTGTTCGCCTTCAGCGAAAAGGTGTGGAACCTGACGCGAGCGTTCTGGACCCGTGAGGTCGATGGGTTTGGACGTGCCTGGGACCAGCCGCCGGCCAAAATGTATGAGGAGATGCCTGATGGGCCCACGAAGGGCGCTCGCGTGACGCAGGAGATGGTGGACCAGCTCCTTGACGGTTACTACCAGGCGTACCGCTGGGATCAGAACGGCCTGCCGACAGCCCAGAGGCTGCGTGACGTCGGTCTCGGTTCTGTGGCAGACGATCTGGTGAGGCGGGGACGGATCTCAGACTGAGTCCCTGTGTGAAGCTGGAATCCGAAGACGCCCAGGCAGATACCTGGGCGTTCATCACATTGCGAGAGTGGAGTGTCGGTCTACTTGCGAGCCACCGCACCGAAGAAGATCTGCCAGGCAAGCGCTGACTTGGCGACGAGTGAGAGGAGGACATACATGCGTTCGCCGAAGATGTAGTCGCGCCACTTCCCAACCTTCCGGTACTGCAGGACCATGTTGATGGCGAAGCAATTGAAGAAAACGAAGATAGTGCCAAGGATGTAGTAGACGAAGGTGGGGATTGTCCCTGTTGCGCTGGCTGCAGCACTGAAGAAGTACATGCAGATGACGACCCAGGGGACCAGGCCGACGATCGAGCCGAAGATGAACGATGTCCAGTTAGTCCGCGCCGTCGTCTGGTTGTGCAGTTCCATCATGAGTCCGAACAGGTTCATGGCTGCATTGAGGAAGAAGATCATGATGGCGCTGGAAAGGTCGTACATGCCGGACAATTCGGCGATGATGACGATCATGACGGACGAGCTCAATGCGTACTCATACCATCGGATGTAGTTGATGCCATGCCGCAGGTTTGCCTTGTACCAGTCAAACACACCGGGAAAGACGGTCACAAAGTGGGCGATCGCCGACAGCAGGAGAAACACGGCAATTGCCGGACCCAGTCGAAAGGTGCCAAGTGTTGCCGGAGTAGGGACGGGCATTCCTCCTGGCCCGCCCGCCTTGAGATAGTCGGTCGTGATGGGTACTGTCAGTCCCTTCCCCCAGCCGAGAATGACGATGAAGATTGCCTGTCCAAGGTGCAGAAGACCCATGAGGCCGTTGTAGATGCGCAGCCGGTTGAGGTCATACGATGAATGCTGTGATTCTTGTCTGTCTCCCCCCATTGCTTGCCTCCTAATGTTAGAAATACTAAGAATACTATTACGATGATTATAGTAAACCATGAAATCTTTGTCAAGGGGGATGTGCAGAACTGTTTTCACTGGAATGGTGCCGAAGGAGGGAATTGAACCCACACGGGTGTTACCCCGGCAGATTTTGAGTCTGCTGCGTCTGCCAGTTCCGCCACTTCGGCACGGCCCTATTATACGTGCGGGCCGAGAGCTGTCAAACTGGTGCTCACACCGCAGCAGGCTGGCACCGGCTCCTATGCACAGCGGCTTAGATTCGTATAATGGCTTTATGGATGACATGCCGAAGCTCGCACAGACTATCGATCAGGTCGTGGCGGGGCGAACCGACCTGTACGAGTCCATTGTGCGCTACTATGAGGGATTCGTCTTCTCGGTGGCCCTTCGCGTGACCTTCGATCGTGATCTGGCCTATGACGTCACACAGGAGACCTTTCTGAAGTTGTACAGGAGCCTCTCCAAGTTCCGGGGGCAGTCGCGGCTGTCGTCATACTTGTATCGCATTGCCACGAATGCCGGCATCGACGCCGCGCGCAAACGGTCCCAGCACCCGGTGAGTTCCGGCGATGCCCAAGCTGATCTGCTGACGGTCGAGGCTCCACAGACTGCCAGCGATGGTCCAGATAGAGAAGAGGTCAAGTTCGCTCTTCGAGCCGCTTTGCAGAAGATCGACCCTGTGTTCAGGGCGGCCTTTGCCCTCGTCGACCTGGACGGCCTGAGCTATGAAGATGCGGCCTTCAGGCTCGGAGTTCCAGTGGGGACCGTCAAGAGCAGAGTATTCCGTGCCCGTGGTGAGCTGCGTAAACTCCTGTCGGGAACCTTGGGGCGTTGAGCACGTCTTATGGATGGTGACAAGTGATGAGACATGACATGAGAATAACCAGTGAGATAATGATTGACAACGAGGAGCCCCTTGAGCTGTCGGCGGCCATGCGGAGCGAAGTATCCGAACTGTTTGCACCGATGGATCGCTCATTGGCCGGCTCCGTCACAGCCGTCATTGGCATGCGCCGCTCGCGTCGTCGCCTGCTTCAGGGCCTATGGCTTGGATTCTCGCCAGTCATGGCGATTGTCATCGTAGCGGTGCTGTATGTCGGTGGTGCCGTCCTGCCGCGTACGCTGTCACTTGCCACATCAGGCGCAGCACTACTCGCTCCGAATCCAGAGTTCCGCATCGCGGACGCTACTCCCAAGGGGTTTTTCGGCTCTCAGGGCAGCGCAGTTCTTGGAACTGCGCCATCCTTTCGCGTCATGCTTGAGGGCGATATCGCGCGCAGGCAGCTCCTGGCAATGTGGCTTAGAGTCAGGCATGTGGATGCAGCGCTTGAACTCGAGACTGCCGTTCGAGGGAGCGAGGTCACCTTGACGCTGGAGCCTGATGAGGTCCGAACATTCGCTTCCCTCATGGCGCTTCATGGGTTCATCGGGCAGGAGCCTTCAGGTCTCCATGTAGTTGCGCGCTTTTCACCGGAGACGTGGGCGTCCAGCCTGGGCACTTCGTCGTTGGTCATCTGTCTTATTCCATGAACACTTGGCGCTCGCGCGCCCATTCCGGATAGGGAGGCACGTATGACTAAATCTCCGAGAGTATGTCGTTTCTTTGCGCTGATTCTCGTCGTCGCTGTCATGGGGATGGGCGTCAGCGGATGCGCGAAGCGTGCTGCTGTCTCGCCCGGGTTCAACAGTGCGACATCCGGTAGCGTCCAGAACAAGGGTACTTCGGTTGGGGCCGCTGGCACGGAGTCCTTGGCTCCGGCCGTAACCACGACGGCCGATCAACAGGCCTTGACGGACCGCAAGATCATCTTCGACGCTAGCCTCAGCCTTGACGTCGTCGACGCCGAAAAGGCCTTCACTAGCTGCGAGGCCCTTGCTGCAAAGTACGGCGGTTTCGTGGCAGAGTCATCGCTCCAGAAATCGGACACTCAAGTGCTTGCGACCGCCGTACTGCGCGTGCCTTCGGCAAGAGTGACTCAGCTCATGAGCGATCTCGCCGGGCTCGGCACTGTTACGAGCCGCAGCAGTGGTTCGGAGGACGTTACCTCGCAGTACATCGACATCCAGGCACGCCTCAAGGTCCTTCGGGCAGAAGAAGAGCAGCTAGTAGGATTCCTGAAGAAAGCGACGAATATCAAGGATATGCTGGCAGTTCAGGAACAGCTGGGTTCGGTTCGCACGGAGATCGAACAGTACGAGGGGCAACAGCGCTATATGGACAACGCCACGTCGCTCGCTACGGTCACTGTTCAGCTCACACAGACGACCGAGGCCTTCGTTGCCCCCCGAGGTTTTGGATCGGCGTTTGTCCAGTCCCTTGCCCGGTTTGGACACGGACTGGCTGCCTTCTGGACATGGCTTGGCGGCTCTGCCGTCTTCATAACTTTCTATGGACTTCTCATCTGGGCACTTGCATGGATTATCCTCAGGCTGAGGAAGCATCGCTCGCACAGGAGCCTGCCACCGCAGAACTGACCAAACGACAGATCGCCCTACCACTAGCCGAGGCTCCAGGGCCTCGGCTTTCTGCATGTTCCCTCCACCCTCAGCGAGAGAACGCTTCCAGAAGAGAGGCTCCATGCCGACCTGAGAGTATGAATCTTGCGTACAGACTCAAGCGACCTATAGTTAAAGCGTGGCTAAGAGGAATCTATTCGGAACGGACGGTGTCCGAGGTGTCGTGAACACCCAAATCACGTCCAAACTTGCCTTGTCCCTGGGAGCGGCTGCATCCATTTACTTCGATGGACGCCTTGCTCAGCGGACAAATCGTACGATTGCCATCGCATGGGATCCACGTGTCTCGTCGGAGATGCTTGCCGCGGCACTCGGTGCCGGCTTCATGGAGACGGGTGTGTCCGTGGACTACCTGGGAGTATTGCCGACACCGGGACTCGCCCTTATTCTGGCTCGTGACACACGGTACATGGCGGGTGCCATGATCTCCGCGTCACATAATCCTCCGGAGTACAATGGGATCAAGTTCTTTGGCCCTGGGGGTCACAAGTTGGCAGACGCTGACGAAGAGACGATCGAGGGCAACCTTGGTCTCGTCGAACTCGGCAATCCTTCAAGAGTGCATGGTGACGAAGTGGGTGGCGCTCACAGAGTCGAGAATGCGCGCGAGGAATACATGGCCTTCGTGAGGCAGAATAACCCAGGGCTGTCGCTCGAGGGGATCAGGATCGTGGTCGATGGCGCTCATGGGGCAACAAGCTATACGACACCGGCGCTGCTGCGGCAGTTGGGTGCGCAGGTGATCGAGATGAACACAGACCAGGATGGCAAGCTCATCAACAAGGACTGCGGATCCACACATCCTGGCGCCGTGGCTACGCGGGTGGTGGCTGAGAAGGCGGATGTGGGCGTCGCCCATGACGGTGACGGCGACCGGGTCATCATGGTCGACCGCATCGGGCGCCGTGTCTCCGGAGATGTCATGTTGTACGTCATGGCTCTGGGATTGGCGGGAGAGGGCCGACTCACCGGAAACACGGTCGTCGGAACAGTTCTAACCAACCTTGGTCTGGAGAAGGCACTGGAACCTCATGGGATCAGGCTCGAACGGACAAGCGTTGGAGACCGCTATATTCTGGACCGCCTGAACGAGGGCGGTTTCGTGCTTGGCGGCGAGGAATCGGGACACATCATCAATATGTACCAGAACGTGACGGGCGATGGTCTGGCGACCACCCTGGCAGTGCTGGGATATCTTGTCAGGACTGGGCGCGACCTGTCAGAGATTGTCGACGAGGTCGAGCTGTATCCTCAGATTGCCGAGAATGTCAGGGTGAAAGACAACTCCATTGCTTCATGTCCGGAGTTTGTGGCTGCGGTCGAAGCGGCGCGCATGGAGTTGGGCAATGCTGCCAGACTTGTCGTGCGGCCCTCGGGGACAGAACCCCTGGTGCGGATCTTCCTGGAGGGCAAGGACACTGAACGTCTGACGGCGCTGGCAGACCGGCTGAAGTGCGTCCTGTTGTCGGCTAGTCAGCAAGGAGAGGAGTGACATGTGTGGAATCATCGGGTACGTTGGGCCTCGTAAGGTAGTCCCTGTCATCATCGAGGGTCTGCGCAAGCTCGAATATCGAGGGTACGACTCCGCAGGCATGGCCATTCTCGAGAAGGGGGAGCTGGTCGTCGTGAAGAAACGTGGCAAGCTCAAAGCTCTCGAGGAGGCCATCGAGGGGAAGGAGTATACTGCCACCACCGGAATGGGACACACGCGATGGGCCACGCACGGCAGGGTTGAGGACAGGAATGCTCATCCACACGTGGATTGCAAGGGCGCGATCGCCGTTATCCACAACGGCATCATCGAGAACTACCAGGTACTCCGAGATGGTCTGATCGAGAAAGGGCACGTGTTTGTGTCCGAGACCGACACTGAGGTCATCGCTCACCTTATGGAGGAGCAGATCGACGCAGGCGCGGACCTGCTCGATGCAGCGCGGAAGACTGCTTTGCAGCTCGACGGAGCCTTCGCGTTCCTCGTGCTGGCCAAGGCGTTCCCTGGTCGTATCGTGGCAGTCCGCAGGTTATCCCCTCTGGTGCTCGGCGTTGGCGTTGGGGAGATGATTCTCGGTTCGGATACCCCGGCACTCCTGGAGTACACGCACCGGATCATTCCACTGCACGACGGAGATATCGTCGAGATCAACGACAAGGGATACGCGTTCTATTCTCTTGAAGATGGGCACGCTTTCGATCGGACGCCAATGACCGTTCAGTGGAATGCCGCCGCCGCCGAGAAGCAGGGCTACAAGCATTTCATGTTGAAGGAAATTCATGAACAGCCGGTCGTCATCAGGGATACGCTATATGGACGGATCGATATCGAGAGTGGACACGTGGAGCTGGAGGAATTCCAGGGCCAGCCGGTTCCCGACCATATCTCGATTGTGGCCGCAGGGACGTCGTACCATGCATCGCGCGTAGGCAAGTACCTTCTGGAGGAACTGGCGCGTATCCCGACCGAGGTGAGCTTCAGCAGCGAGTACCGCTATCAGCGACCCATTGTTCGTCCAGGGACGATGGGGATTGCTGTCACGCAGTCGGGAGAAACGATTGACACGCTCGCTGCGCTTCGGCTTCAACGGAGTCTTGGTGCCAAGGTTGTCGCCATCACAAATCGACCGGAGAGCACCGTTTCGCGCGAGTCGGATGTGACGTTCGTTACTCAGGCGGGCCTCGAGATCGGCGTTGCAGCCACGAAGTCGTTCATGGCCCAGCTCATTGCTTTCTATCTCATAGCTCTCAATTTTGGACAGCGCAACGGCACGCTCGATGCAGAGACGTCAGCGCACTATGCGTCTCAGCTGTCCAGTCTCAGCCAGAAGTGTGAGCAGGTGCTCGAATATGCCGGCATCATGGAGACGATCGCGCGCAAGTTCTACAAAGTCCATGACATGATTTATGTTGGGCGCGGTGTCAACTACCCCATTGCATTGGAGGGCGCGCTTAAGATGAAGGAGATCAGCTATATCCATGCAGAAGGATACGCTGCGGGAGAACTCAAGCATGGTCCCATTGCCCTGCTGGACGAGGACGTGCCCGTGGTGGGCATCCTTCCCAAGGGAGCGCTGTACGAGAAAATCTACTCGAATCTGCAGGAGTCCATCGCGCGCGATTCCCCCCTGGTGGTATTGGCCGACAGGAAGGACAAGAGAGCACAGGCCATCGCTACGGACTTCATCCCGATGCCGCCGGTCGAAGAGTTGTTCTCTCCGGTCATCTACTCGTTGCCGCTTCAGCTACTGGCGTACTACACTGCTGATGGCAAGGGCCTGGACGTGGACCAGCCGCGAAATCTTGCCAAGAGCGTAACGGTGGAATAGTTGAGCTCTGAGACCTGTTTTGTGAGGCGCTGAGCCAAAGGCCGGCCTTGTACAGGGTTGGCCTTTCTGCTATACTTGCCGACGTGCGCGCCCGTGGCCCAACTGGATAAGGCGATGGCCTCCGGAGCCGTAGATTACAGGTTCAAATCCTGTCGGGCGCACCAGCAGCGTGACGCTGCATCCAAATCGGCCTCGAAGCTCTTCGGGCGCGATTGTCTTGTCTCCCGCGGCGCAGACTGTGTCAAAATGAGCTAATGACACACTTTAGAGAATTCATGCGCAGGGATACATGCCTGTACATGGCCCCTTTAGTGATATATTGCAAGAATAGCTTGTTTGCATTTTGAGGGAGTGGTCGTTATGGGTAGAAAACTGTTCTGCGAAATATCACCGACAACGTATGAGATATCTGTCTTCAAGAACATATTGGTAAGAGATGTGAAGAACATCTTTTCTTCTCAAGAATTCGCGACCAGCAAAATGGATGCCCTGTTGCCTGTCTTGATTTACAGGAACAAGTCCTTAATGCGTAGAGTGCTTGGGAATGTTGATCCTCTGCTACAGGAAAATAAGGTGCAAAACCTGGGTTTGTCCGCCCCGAAGGTTACGAATGTCCTCATCCGTCCGGGACAGATTTTTTCCTTTTGGAAGCTGGCCGGAAGGTGTAGCAAGAAGGAAGGCTATAGGAAGGGGCTTGTTATTAGTTCCGGAAAAGTGTCTGAAGGAATCGGTGGGGGAATGTGTCAATTCACAAACCTGATCCACTTCATAGTATTACATTCACCCATGGATATTGTCGAACACCACCATCATGATGGAATGGATCTGTTCCCCGATTTTGGCAGGCAGATTCCTTTTGGAACAGGAACATCAATCATGTACAACTACCTGGATTATCGCTTCAAAAACAGTACAGATACTACATTTCAGCTCATTACATATGTTACAGACAAGTACTTATGTGGAGAACTACGTGCGAACAAGCCTTTGGATGCCCGATATCATATTAGGACGGAAAATGAGTATTTCTCAAGGGAAGGCGATACTGTGTATAGAAACGGTCTCGTTTTCAGAGAACAAATAGATGAGAAAACGGGCAATCTTCTCCTAAAGGAACTAATTAAGAAGAATCATGCGATGGTAATGTATGATATCGATGATAAGAAGATTGTTCACGATGCAAAATGAGTGTTTTACGGTAGCTGCATCCAAATGAGCAATAAGGACAACCTCCTTCTGGTCTCACAGCCTCTCACATTCTGTGGTCTACAGCAGTAGCATCTTCTCTCACGCTGCAAATGCAAAGCGCGGGCGACTAGTCCAGTTGTTCTTCTTGGGCCAACACTGACCACACGCTCGACCAAGCAGGCCAAACCAATAATACCGAGTATTGGTTCCAGGGATTTGGAGAGTAGGCGCCGAGGAGACATCCCCGCAACTATGAATGGCGGCGACTCGTACGTACTTCTTGTCGTGAGGGCTTTGTGGCGCGTCGGTTGTTGTCGTTGGTGCTTCGCTCTACTATTTGGCTGAGTCTCGACAATTCCGCGAGCAAGAGCTTCCATCTGGATTCGCCCAGGTGCACCAGACTTCCTTTTGAGGAAATGACTTCCTCCTTAAGCTGTAAACATGCGGGAAGAACGGTGGCTCCAAATCTTGAACCGTCAAAACTTCTTCCTCTGTGGGGGTCCGTGGCCTAGTTGTGCCAAGCCTGGACTTGCTCAGAGCCGGTCCCAGTTGGCCAAGGGGTGTCTGAAAGGCCATGTTCTAGCGAAGTCACCGTTCGAGGCGATGCGGTCGGCACCAACGATGACCTTGGTGATCCTCTGATGCGACAGCAAAAACCCCCAGAATCAATCAGAAGCGAAAATGGGGAAGAAACCTTGACTTTTCCCAATAATTCTGCTAGAATAAATTAAAGAAAGGAGGAAGTTCTGGAGTATCAATTGCAACCACATTTTTGAAGTCAGGATGTCATCATGTCTCCTTGAGGAGTAGTGATGAACGACCCAAGAGTGGATTTCGTCAAGCAAGTGCTCGACCAGTATGCGCATTGGTTTGAAGAGCCCGGTCGTATGGATCTGGCCCAGATGACCAGCAAGAACTACCCGTATTCGACGCTGTTCTCTCCG
This sequence comes from Candidatus Cryosericum terrychapinii, assembly GCF_003570925.1. GTDB lineage: Bacteria > Caldisericota > Caldisericia > Cryosericales > Cryosericaceae > Cryosericum > Cryosericum terrychapinii. Next base: position 129,397 of record NZ_QXIS01000033.1, read on the forward strand.
ATTCAGGTGAACCGACTGACATTGAAGAATCGCATCGTGATGGGCCCGATGGGCAATATCTCCATGGCCGAAGAGATGGGCCGCCCCAGCAACAAGATGATTCAGTACTTCGCCGACCGCGCCCGCGGCGGCGCCGGACTGCTTACTTCTGGTCTCGTGCCTATTTCGCAGGCCGTTGACCCCACGGTCACGGAGCGTGGCAACAAATCCTATTTCCCGCGCATCGACAGCTCACGCACAGTCTTTTCTGGTTGGCGCGACTTGGCCGAATCAGTACACGCCTATGGCTGTCGTTTCTTCATCCAGCTCACCGCAGGTCTTGGCCGTGTGGGCTCGCCCGAGTCGCTGCTAACCAAGTTCAGAATGCCGGTCTCAGCCTCCTGGAACCCCAATTTCTACATTCCGGGAATTCCCTGCCGGCCCCTGACTGACGGCGAATGCCGCACCATCATCAAAGCTGCCGGGCAGGGCGCAGCAGACGCCAAAGCCGCCACTATTGACGGTGTCTATTTGCACGGCCATGAAGGCTATCTGCTTGAGCAAATGACCAACCCCGCCTTCAACCGCCGCAAACTGGGCCGCTTCGCCAACTGGCAGAATTTCGGCCTGGATATGGTCAAAGTGGTTCGCAAACGCGTTGGACTCAACTTCCCCATCATGTACCGTATCGACCTCTCGCTGGCCTTGAATGAAACGTACGGCAACCGCATGGACACTGTTGCTTCATTGAGGAAATTCAAGAAAGAACGTACTGTTGCGGAAACCCTCGAGTACATGGTCAACCTTGTTAAGGCTGGGGTCGATCTCTTTGATGTGGATCTCGGTTGTTATGATAACTGGTGGCTTCCTCATCCGCCCAACTCGATGCCCTCCGGTTGCTTCCTGCCGGTTTCTCGACTTGTCAAAGAATGGTTTGCACGCGAAAAGGTGCTCAGCAACGCCGGTCTTCCCGTGCCTATCGTGGCCGTTGGCAAGTTGGGCTACCCCGATCTGGCCGAGCAGGCGCTGCGTAACGGCGAATGCGACATGATCATGCTGGCCCGTCCGCTTCTGGCGGATGCTGAATGGCCGAACAAGGCTTACGCCGGCAACGTAATGGATATTTGCCCGTGCATTGGTGACCAGGAAGGCTGCATCAATGAATTCGTCGAGGGCGGACATCTACAATGCTCGGTGAACCCGCGGACCGGTTTTGAAGATGTCTATGTGCGCGAGCTCGCCCCTACGTCTTCCCCCAAGAAGGTGGCGATCATTGGTGCCGGCCCTGCCGGTATTCTTTGCGCCATCACTGCTGCTCACCGCAGACATAGAGTAGCGCTTTTTGAGAAGACCGATCGTGTTGGTGGCATGCTCGTCCCTGGATCAGTAGCGAAGATCAAATATGAGGTCAAGAACTACCTGGTTTACCTGGAGCATCAGCTCAAAGCCTGCCAGGAGAAATATGACCTTACCGTTGAGCTCAACAGCGAAGTCACCCCTGAGTCATTGAAAGGCAAGGGCTTCGATACCGTGGTGGTAAGCGTGGGCGGCAGCGCCGTCACGCCCAGGCTGCCCGGTGTGGAACAACAGAATGTCATTCAGGCCATTGACCTCTTCCGCAAACCGGAGCTGGCCGCAAAGGCGCGGAATGTGGTCGTGGTCGGCGCCGGTGCTGTGGGCTGTGAAGCGGCTCAATTCCTGTCTGCTGAGCTGGGCAAGAAGGTCACGGTGGTTGAGATGCTGCCCACCATCATGCCCGGCTTGTGCACTGCCAATCGTGGACATTTGATTCACGAACTTGAGAATCTGGGCGTGCTATTGTGGAACTGCACCAAACTACTATCTATTGAGGGCAACAACGTCAAGTTGGCACGCAACGTTTCTGCCACCGTGCCTGATCCCTATGTCACGTGGACGCCGCTCCTCCCCGAGAATATCAGCAATCCGTTCGCCAAACCGATCAAAGAAGAGATCGAAGAACAGACTATACCAGCAGAACTGGTCGTGCTGGCCATGGGCCTGCGCTCTGGACGCGCCTTCTACGAAGCCTGCGTAACCACGCAAGCCGCCCCTGAGGTCATCCAGTTGGGTGATACATTCCAAATTGGCCGCGTCTTTGAAGCCGTCAAATCTGGGTCTCTAGTCGGACGCAACCTTTGAGGATAAGGAGAATCATGACTGACTCTAAGATGAATCTCACTCCTGAAGAACAAGCCATCCTCGATGGAAAACAGGGCTCGGTGCTTGCCAAGGCGATGAAATCTGTTGTCCTCTATGGCGAGGCTTTTGGCGCTGGCAAACTGGTTGATATCGTGGGTGACCAGCATATGGTGACCTCTTTTGGCGCCAACACCATCAAACCCTACTTCTCCATGATGGATGAGTTGATCCATGCCGGGCTGAAAACGCGCCATCCCTTCACTGTGGATCCCCGCCCGATCGAATACGAAGCCGTCAACGTGAACCCGCTGCAGAAGCTGGTCAACAAACTGGTCTTCGGCAAACAGGCTGATTATGAAAAGCAGTTGAAGGCTCTGGGTCTCAGAAATGGGAATGCTTTCACCTGCACCTGCTATCTCCCCGAAGTCGGCAACACTCCCAAGAAGGGCGCGATGTTGGCCTGGTCTGAGTCTTCTGCAGTAGTGTTCGCCAACTCTGTACTGGGGGCACGTACCAACCGTAACTCGTCCGGCATCGACATTTTGTGCGCCATTCTGGGAAAAGCTCCTTTCTTCGGGTTCTTGACTGATGAAGGCCGCCAAGCCACCTGGAAGATCGAGATCAAGACCAGCAAGCGTCCGAATGCTCAGCTTCTTGGTAGCGCCATCGGCCTCAAGGTGATGGAAGCAGTCCCCTATATTACTGGTCTGGATCGCTTCCTTGGCAAAGAACTGACCCCTGAAGTCGAAGCCTTTCTCAAAGACATGGGCGCGGCCACCGCTTCGAATGGAGCCGTCGGTCTGTATCATGTTGAAAACGTGACCCCCGAGGCCAAAGAGTCTGGTGACAGACTGCTGGCCAAAGGCTACAGGACTTACGCGATCGATGATGCCGAGCTTGAACGGGTGCGTGCCAGTTACCCGGTGCTTTGGAGCAACCTGAACGCCGTTCCAAGACGGGCCTTCATCGGCTGCCCGCACCTCAACCATTACCAGTTGCAGAACTGGATTGAGCGCATTTCCGGTGTCCTCAAAGAACACGGCCTGACGCGCACGAAGATGCCAGTCGCCCTTTCTACGGCCCCCGATATTGCCGATCTCTTCCGCAACGACCCGGCAATACGGGCAAAACTGACTGCTATGAATATCTCGATCACCACCATCTGCCCGTTGATGTATATGAATAACCCATTGTGCGCGAGAGAACCCATCGCCACCAATTCGAACAAACTGCGCACCTATTCCACTGCGCGCTTCTTCCTGGATGACGAGATCGTCGAGCTGATGTGTACCGGCTCCGTCAGGCAAGGAGAGAAAACAGCATGAGCAGAACATTTAAAGGACGCCCCCTCCTCGCTGGCGCTTGCCAGGGCGAAGCCTTGGTCACTCACGGCGGATTGAACACTCTAGCCTCCTACGAGAGGGCCCTGGTCTTGCATAGCAAGAATGCAGTCTGTTCTGACCAGAACAACCCTGACCTGTACAAGAAAGATATGGCCGGAAAGATCATCTGTCTGCCGCAGACGATCGGCTCTACGACTGGCGGCCTTGTGTTGATGACAGTCTGCAGCGTGGGCAGCCAGCCCAAGGCGCTGCTTTTCGCCAATCATATCGATTCACTGGCTGCGGCCGGCGTGATCCTTTCAGACATCTGGGTGGGCAGACGCATCGTCGTCGTTGATCAACTTGGCCCGGACTTCTTATCCGCGGTTGAGAGCGGCCAGACGATTTCGATTGCCGAAGACGGAACTGTAACCGCGAGCTAAGGCATACCACACAAGAAATGCCAGGGTGTGACTATTCTCAAACACACCTTGGCCATGTTTGGGTCACTCATACTTAGTTCTCGAATGCCGATTCTGGCAACTCAATGCTGTTCGTCCGACCTTTGACTAGCATGGGCAGAAGCAGGAGACTGTCCATGAGCTTCAGAGCTGGTCGACGTGGCACTGCACGTACTCGCGGCAATGGCAGCCAGTTTGGTCAGTTCATGGAGGATTCGCTTCCAATCCAAGTCTTTCGGGTGCATCAGCCTTGATTTGTCTTCAATCTCCTGCGGTAGCCTGTGCCGTTCACCTCCTCGTGCGGAGTTCTATTGCTGACAGGGGCATCTCTCACTGGCGGAGTTGCCGATTCGGGATCGATGCAGCTGTCAACTGGATACTGTCGACTGAGAAGCCTCAGGCACTTGCCCGAGGTCTTTTGTGTGTATAATGAGGGCCGTTACTGTCGATGCATCCAAGGAGTAGCCGTGAAGAAGCTTGTCATAGCAGAGAAGCCGAGTGTGGCCGAGCAACTTGCTGCGGTCATCGATCACTGCAAGAAGGGCCGTGACTATTACGAAGGCGAACACTACATAGTCTCGTGGGCAGTAGGTCATCTTGTTGGATTGGCAGAACCCGAAGACTATAACAAGAAGTACAAGCAATGGCTGCTGTCCTACCTGCCGATCATCCCTGAGGCGTTCAGGTTCTCTGTTCTCGAGGGTGCTGAGGCGCGTTTCAACGCACTCAAGAAGCTGATTGTTTCCAAAGAAGTGGACGAAGTCATCAACGCGTGCGATGCAGGTCGCGAGGGAGAGTTGATCTTCCGCAACATCTATGCACAGGCCGAGGGGAAGAAACCTTCATCACGCTTGTGGCTGTCCTCTTACACAGATGAGAGCATCCGTGATGGATTCAAGCACATCCGTCCCGAATCTGGATATGATGACCTGGGCAGGGCGGCGCTGGCCCGTTCTGAGGCAGACTGGCTGGTCGGTATTAACGCCACCCGGGGACTGACGAGGCGCAACGGGTCGCTCGTAACGGTAGGGCGTGTGCAGACACCGGTTCTGGCGCTCATCGCGAAGCGCGAGAAGGAAGTGCAGGCATTCACACCCGTGCCCTATTTCGAGGTCGAGGCCGAGTTCAAAGTCACGCCGAACGGTGAGCCCACCTATTCAGGACTGTGGCATCGGGGATCCGAGAGCAGACTCACAGACCAGACAGCCGCCCAAGCTGTCGCCACGAAGTGCTCGGGGCACAAAGGGGTGGTTGCGTCGGTTGCTCAGAAAGAGAACCGCATGCAGGTACCCTATCTGTATGATCTTGGACTGCTGCAGCGAGAAGCAAACGGGTTGAACGGTTTGAGCGCGAGCCGCACGCTCAGGGCAGCACAGTCTCTCTATGAAGAGAAACGCGCCATAACGTATCCGAGAACAGACAGCAAGTATCTGCCCAAGGCGCTTCGCAAGGAAGTCGTTACGGTACTCGGCGATCTGGGGGCAGGGGAATACGCCCCGTACGTGCAACATGTGCAGCGTGAGGGATGGAAGATGCGGTCCTTCGTGTTCAACGACGAGAAAGTCAGCGACCACTATGCCATTATTCCGACTGGCACGCGGCTGAACCGAAGCACACTCTCTCATGACGAGAGCGTGGTCTATGACCTCGTTGTACGCCGGTTCCTCGAACAGTTCTACCCTGAAGCAGTTCTGATGCTTACCCGTGTCGAGACAGTCGTCGAGGGCGAGACATTTGGAAGTGACGGTAGAGTCGTGAAGTCCTCGGGATGGTTGGAGGTCGCCCCACGCGAGGCCGACAGCAAGGACTTGCCAGATCTGAAGGAGAAGCTGAGCGTCCAGGCGTTCAGGGTTGAGAGCGAACGCAAGCTGACCAAGGCTCCCCCGCGGTTTACGGACGCGTCCATTATTGCTGCCATGGAGACGGCAGGGAAGCTGGTCGATGACGAGGAACTGGCGGAGGCAATGAAAGAACGCGGCCTGGGGACTCCTGCCACACGTGCAGAGATCATTGAGAAGCTTATCCGAACCGGCGTGGTCGAGCGGAAAGCTCGGAGCCTCGTCGCCACAAGGCGTGGTGTTGACCTGATCGATCTCCTTGAGGCGATCCAGCTGTCGGACCTTGTGGCTCCAGACCTTACCGGTGACTGGGAAATGAGTCTGCGCAAGATAGAGAAGGGGTCATTGGACAACGTGGAATTCCTGGATCGTATTGAGGTCTTCACGCGGCAGATGATCGAGAAGATCAAGGGGTACGAAGCTCCCACGCAGATCGGCATCGAGTCGGCGGAACCACTGGGTGCGTGTCCTATCTGCGGCGGCAACGTGCTTGAGCGCCCTGCATCGTACGTCTGCGAGCACCACGGCCGCAAGAAGACGGACTGCAAGTTCAGCATCCCCAAGATGATTCTCAGACGCTCCATCAGTCGTGAAGAGGCCTTACAGCTTATGATCGACAAGAGGACGGGGATGCTCGACGGATTCGTGAGCAGGCGCGGGTTCAAGTTCAGTGCGCGGCTTCTGCTCAAGCCCGACAACAAGCTGGAATGGGAGTTTGCTGAGGGATCGGGCGGCAGTTCTGCTGCTACCGAACCTGTCGTCAATGAGGAGCCTCTGGGTCGTTGCCCTGTGTGTCAGGGTTCAGTGGTGGAAACCACAGAGCACTATCGGTGTGCTGTAACTGACTGCCATTTTCAGATGAAGCGAGTCTATGCTGGCAAGACCATTGACCGTGAGATGGCCCGAAACCTGCTCGAGAAGGGTAAGACAGAACTCATCGAGGACTTCGTGTCAAAGTACAACAGGCCGTTTTCAGCGTATCTGAAATTTGGGGACAAGGGCAGAGTAGAGTTTGAGTTTCTGAACAACGGACCACGGACGGGTAGGCGAGCGACCGGTCGCGTAGCAAAGGCAGGAACCTCAACAACGAAGACAACAAAGGAAGCGGCCTCCACAACGAAGACAGAGAAGACAAAGGCTGCCGCAACGAAGAGAGGGACCTCCGCAAAGAAGGCAACCCCGAAGACATCCAAAGCCAAAGGCGGTGCATCATGATTCCATTCAGTGCGATTTTCAGTGTCGACTTCTTCTTCAGTCTTGGCTACGTGGTCCTGACGATAGCGGGGCTTGTGCTGGCAATCTCCTACAGGCGATCTCAGGAAGGGAAGGTTAGTCTGTTCCTCCTGCTGACGACCGCGCTGGTAGCCACATACTATACCATACAGTGGCTGTTGAGCAGCTTCGTTTCCTTCTATGTCAGCAACTATGCGGCATCCCATCCTGATTTCCAACTGGCCACATGGGTGAACTTGGATCTGACCATCCTGTTCACTGCTCTGAACTACGCGTTTATCGTGACGCTGGTACTGACTGCCTGGTTTGCAGTCAGCAAGACTCGTGCAGAGAGTACTGTCCTTACTCAGGGTCCCGAGGAAACGAGTCCTGAGGAGCTGACCTCCGAATCCGCTCTGGATGTCGAGCAGTCCGGGACGACCGGCGACAGTGTTGCTCCCGCCGAACCGTCCGTTCCTGGTCCCGAAGCATAGTCCGTGGACCGCGAGGGGCTGTATCAGATCATCGTCGAGAGGACACCGTCGCGGAACCTGATCAACCATATGCTCGCTGTCGAGGCCATTATGCGTGGCCTTGCAGTGCACTTCCATGAAGACGTCGAGAAATGGGGTCTGGCCGGGCTCGTCCATGACATCGACTATGCTGAGACCAAGGACAAGCCAAACATGCACAGTATTGTCGGATCAGAGCAGCTGCATCTGATGGGAGTGTCTGAGGACATCTGCTATGCGGTGCGCGTTCATAACGCGCTGCATGGTCTGCCGCGCAAGAGCATGATGGACAAGGCATTGTACGCTGCGGACCCATTGTCCGGTCTCATTGTCGCGTGTGCTCTCATTCAACCGGAGAAGAAGCTTGCACCGATTGATACGGACTTTGTCATGGTTCGCTTCAAGGAGAAGCGTTTTGCCGCTGGAGCAAGCCGTGACCAGATGCTTGCCTGTCAGGAGATGGGACTCGATCTATACAAGTTCGTTGCCATCGGCCTGATTTCCATGAAGGAGATCGCCGCAGAAATCGGCCTCTAGAGTAGTTTCACCAGTCCAATTGACGACCGACGCCCGCCTTTACGGCGGGCTTTTTGTTATACCCAATAGGGGTATACTTCATTGGTAAGTAGTCTCGTATGTTCTGTGCAACGGACACTTGCCGAAATGTCATCACAATGCGGAGGCATATCGATGTCGTTGAACGCAGAAGAGTTGTTCTCAGAACGGGCGCTTGGTTTTAGACCATCCGAGATTCGGGAGCTCCTCAAACTCGTCGACAGTCCGGAAATCATCTCATTGGCCGGAGGGATGCCGGACGATCGGTTCTTTCCCATCGACCGAGTTATCGAAGCAAGCACGTTTGCGCTCAGGGAATATGGCAAGAAAGCTCTCCAGTATGGGTCTACCGAGGGTATCAAGAAGCTGCGTGTTCTACTCATGGATCGCATGGAGAACGAGGGTGTCAAAGGCATCGATCTGAACAACGTTATCGTCTCCACCGCCTCACAGCAGGGTCTCAGCCTGGTGGCACAGGTTTTCGTGAATCCGGGTGACACCATCGTCGTGGAAGAGCCATCCTATCTCGGAGCAATCCAGGCCTTTGGAAGCATGCAGGCGGAGTTCTGCACAGTTCCGCTAGACAAGGACGGCATGCAGATGGACATCCTTGAGGACAGGCTCAAGGATCTGCAGAAGGCGCACATCCGTCCAAAGTTCGTCTATACGGTGCCCAACTTCCACAACCCTGCCGGTGTCACCATGACGCTGGAACGGCGCAAGAAGCTGATCGAGCTGGCTCACACGTATGATCTGCTCATTATCGAAGATGATCCATATGGGGAGATTCGCTTTGAGGGTGAGTCAATTCCCTCGCTGCTGGCATTGGGCGGCAAGGATCGTGTCGTAGCATTGCGCACGTTCTCGAAGATCAGTTTCCCCGGGCTTCGTCTGGGGTGGATCGTTGCGCGCGAAGACATCATGAGCAAGATCATCGTTGGAAAACAGGCGGCGGACCTTTGCTCTCCGGCCATGACTCAATACATAGCGTATGAGTTTGTCAGTCGTGGGTGGCTGGATGACTATGTTGATGTCGTTCGGCGCGAGTATCCCAGGAAGAAGAATGCAATGATCTCCGCTCTTGAACGGTATTTCCCGGCCGGCAGCAGTTGGACTGACCCTCAGGGCGGTCTGTTTGTATGGGTGAAGGCACCGGAGAGTATCGACACCGCTGCGATCTTCCGCGAGGCGATCAATGCCAAGGTTGCGTATGTTGTGGGCATTGCCTTCTACCCTCATCGGGACGACAATTGCCATATGCGGTTGAACTTCTCGGCCGTGGATCCCGAGCACATCACCGAGGGGGTCCATCGCCTGGGTGACTTGCTGAAGTCGAAGATCTAGCAGCCGGTCGAAGCAGACGTGCAACAACCCCTGCCCGCGTGTCGCGTGGCAGGGGTTGTTTAGCTTCTGCGGAAGGCAGGACTAGGTGTGGCGGAAAACGGGGCAGATGTCTCTGTAGTCGCAGGAGAAGCACTTGCTGCTTCGTCTTCCACGAAAATCACCCTGAAGAATCCTGTGGGCGGTTGTTGCCAGAACCTCTCGGGACTTGGCAATGCAGTTCTCTGCTCCTTCGTCCATCTCCGCCTTGAGGTTTTCGCGGAGATAGTACGTCTGAAGGATGAACCGCTTGCCCTGGAACTCTTCCAGCTGACTCAGTGCGGCAGCATACAACGCTACCTGAAACCGATGAGATGTCAGTGCCGACGCTTGTCTCGGCCTCGCGGACTTGTAGTCGACGATTCGCAGCACACTATCATTGACTCGATCGATTCGGTCCACGATACCCGTGAACGGGATGCCGTCAAGTTCCGTGTTGATGAGGTGTTCCGCATAAACCATTTGTTGCCACGTGGACTGGAAAACCGGGAAGAATGCCGTAAGCACGCGCAGGGCCTGACACCGTTTCCTGTCTTCATCACCGGGGTCAGCATACCCCTCTGTCAGCCAGTTCTCGTCCAGAAGCCGGGAAAGAGAAGTGGGGAAGAGGGCTGCATCATCTCCGTACAGCTGCCCGTCTTCTCCCAGGTGACATGACAGCAGTTTCTCGAGGACCGCGTGGATGCTCTTGCCATAGCTGAAATACCAGTGAGAAGGCTCCTGGATCTTCTGAACATACTTGAGCTCGAATTTCCTGGGGCACTCGTTATACGTCGATACCCTTGAGTAACTCAGCGGTTCTGTAAGCGCGTTTTCCAAAGCATCTCCACCTGTTTTCGAGTCTGCTCGACGTCCATCGTGTTGTCGATGACGACGTCGGCGTACGCCAGTTTCTGAGCCAGAGGCATCTGTGCTTCAATTCGGCTGATGGCTTCGTCGCGTGCAAGATGATCGCGCGTCATGAGGCGTTCCAGCTGTTCATTCTTCGATGCTTTCACAACCCAGATCTCATCGACCAGGTTCTGCCAGCTGGCCTCGATCAAAATCGCCGCGTCAAGGACCACGACGGTTGATGTTCGGTGAAGGATTGCGATCTCATTGGCGACCAGTCTCGTCATAATGGGCATCATGATATCGTTGAGTTCCTTCAGGAGATCGGGGTGTCCGAAGACAAGATTGCCGAGGAGGTGGCGGTTCAGCTGGTTTCCATCGAAGATACCATCGCCAAAGGCAGACCGTACTTGCTCAAGCGCCCCTTCAACGTTCTCGGCAAGGACGCTCTTGCCCACTGAATCCGCGTCTAGCACCGCTGCTCCGTACTCCCGTAACATGCCGGAGATCATGCTCTTGCCAGAGGCAATGTTGCCGGTGAGTCCAACGTCGATACTCATTCGAGGTCCCGCAGGTTCGAGCCGCAAGAAAGGTGAGTCACGAGGGGGATCGCAAGGTGTATCGCTGATTCCATGGACCTCTGCATCATCCCGCGGACACGCTCGAGTTCGTCGGGTGGCGTGTCGACGACGATTTCGTCGTGTACCTGAAGGACCATGCGTGCCTTGAGAGGCTGAAGGTCCTTGCTCAGTGATATCATGGCCATCTTGATGACGTCGGCGGAGCTCCCCTGGACGACGGCGTTGAACCCTTGCCGAATGGCTTCCTGTCGCTCCATGTTGTTGCGACTGTTGATGTGCGGGACTCTCCGCAGGTGTCCAAGGATCGTCTTTACATAGCCATCGCGCTGGGCTGCCTCGACGACATGGTCACGGTAGTTCCGGATGCCGGGAAACCGTTCCATGTAGCGTTCGATATATTGTCGAGCTTCTTCGCCACCGATGCCGAGCTGTCGTGAGAGACCATATGGTGAGATGCCGTAGATGATGCCGAAATTGATGGTCTTGGCACGCTTTCGCATCTCGGGGGTCACGGCTGATTCTGGAACGTCGAAGACCTGCGAAGCCGTGTGCAGGTGAATGTCTTCGCCCTGGGCGAATGCGTTGCAAAGGTTCGCGTCCGCAGAAAGATGCGCAAGCATCCTCAGGTCGATCTGGGAGTAGTCTGCCGAGACAAGGACCCAGCCGTCGTGACTGGGTATGAACGCCTGTCTGATTTCGCGACCGACCTCGGTTTTGGCCGGGATGTTCTGCAGGTTGGGGTCGACGCAGCTGATACGTCCCGTCGAGGTGCCGGTCTGGAGGAAGGTGGGGTGGATCTTCCCATCCGGCGCAACATATCGCACCAGCGAATCCGCATAGGTCCCCTTGATCTTGGTCAACTGACGGAGCTCCAGGATCAGGGGAATCACTGGATGTTCGTTCTGGATTGCTTCCAGAGATTCGACGTCGGTGCTCAGACCTGTCTTGGTTTTCTTGGTCGGTGCAAGTCCCAGCACGTCGAAGAGGAGCGTGCCCAGCTGTTTTGGAGACTGAAGGCTGTAGTCGTGCGTTCCGACGAGCTCGTACGCTCGGCGCTCCAGCTCAGCAATACGAAGGCCGAGCTTTGCTCCGAAGGTTCGCAGGTAAGCGGTATCTGTGCGTATGCCTGCCATTTCCATGTCTGCGAGCACCGCTGCAAACGGAATCTCCATTTCGTTCAGGGTACTCGTGAGACGTGATTCCTCGAGAGCTGTGTCGATGGGGTAGGAGACCCGGTAGACAAGATCGGCCAATCCATCGGCAGTGGAGGTATCTCCAGCTAGTCCCCATGCGTCACCGATGCGGTCAAGGCCCCAGGCTTTCTGGTCAGGATCCAGCAGGTACTGCGCAAGCATGATGTCACGGATGGGGGCAGGAGCGACCAGGCCAAATGGTGCCAGGGTGTGACAGAGTCTCTTGTAATCGTAGACGTAGGTCATGGACAGACCGGCCGAATGCAGGGCATCGGCAGGCGAGCCGAACATGGCGTCGATGTGCGTCGACGAAGCGTTGTCCCTTGTTCGACGGGCCACCGTGAACCCCTGTCCTTCGACATCGGGCACGACAGCCAGGGCCGTTCGGTCATCGAAGACTGCGTTTGTGGCTTGTGGAGGACGCGGAGCGAGCAGTTCGCGGCGAGGGCTGGGCCCGAAAAGATCGCCGCGATGGTCCGGTATCGGCGCCACCGCAAGCGATGGCATGCCGAGGACCTTCGATGCACGCCGGCTCAGTGCCACAAACGACAGCGTCTGGAACAGCTGAGCACTCTGCTCAGCGTCCGGGGCGCTTCGCGCCAGGTCAGCGAGTTTGGTCGGTTCGTCCAGGTTCAACTGGATCGTAACGAGCGAGCGGTTGCGCAGGATGAGGTCCCGATTCTCGGCAAGCAGGGTCCTGTAGCGTTCGGGACCTCCGTTGTCGAGCAATGCTTGAACTGAACCGAACTCCTGAACCAGTTTCAGGGCGGTCTTGTCGCCGACGCCGCGGACCCCGGGGATGTTGTCGGACGAGTCACCTTTGAGCGCTTTGACATCGATCAGTTGTGGGGCTTTGAGTCCGAACTCCTGGAGGATTGTCGCGGGGGTATACTCCCTGATCTCCTTCACTCCCTTGACTGTAATGCGCACCGACGTGTTGTCATCTGTCAACTGGAGCAGGTCGTTGTCTCCGGAATAGATGATGCAAGGGACCCCCGCCTGGCCAGCGACCTTGCTGTAGATGCCAATGAAATCATCCGCTTCGAACCCATCTTTTTCGCGTGTGACGATCCCCAGCGAACGGATGACTTGCTTGAGGTTGACGAGCTGACTGACGAGTTCGTCGGGCATGGCCTCTCGATTGGCCTTGTACTCTTCGAACATCTCGTGGCGATAGGTCGCTGCCTTGCGGTCAAAGAAGACACCCAGGTACTGTGGTTGAAGCTCCTCGATGATGGTCAGCAGCATCGTCATGGTCCCCAGAATCGCTCCGGTAGGGACGCCAGTGGCGGTGCTGAGATGGGGCATAGCGAAAAAAGCCCGGTACAGAATCGAACTCCCGTCGACAAGCACTACTCGGTTCGTCATATGCTCATTGTATCAACGTCTCGGGTCGGGCGCAACCCAGCAGCGTGAGCCGCGAGTGAATATGGAGATACAGCCGGTCTGATTGAGAGACAGGTTCGATGGCGAATCTGTCGTGAGAACCTGAACCGTCCCGGTAGAAGTGTCATACGCAAATCCGGGAGAGTTGGGTGGAAGCGGCGTTGTGGGGCTTGACCTTCCGACAAGAGCGGCTGTGACCAGCGCCATTGAGGGGCCAGACTGGCTGGCGTTTCCTGCCTGGATGGTCGTGCCACCCACCTCGACGCAGACCATCTTACCATTATCGAGCGATGCAATAGTTTGTTGGAAGCGAGTGTCGAGCCCAGGAATGGGGGTGCGGGCGTACTGGGAGGGAAGATAGACGTGGCTCGGGGTTAGTAGTCCGAACAATGCGTCCAGCTGGTCTGGGAGGTCTGCAGGAGACCCTGCGACCACGACGACGTCCAGCGTGTTTACACCGAGTGCTGCGAGTGCATGAGCCACCCGGTCCGCTGCTTTGGCGTCAGTGTCGAACAGACAGAGCCACGTGCCAATGCCCCGGCTGCGGACAAGGATGACGCTGCCCTGATCAACGACAGGGAAGGTCACACGCGTGTCAAACGGGACAGCACCGAACACCCAGACAAGTAAGACCAGGATGGCCGCCACAGCCACGGGGGCTCCCGCGTGGTGCCGCCGACTGAGTCTTGGCCGGTTGTCCACGGACAGGATGATGACCCCGAACAGAATCCCCAGGGAAAGGAGCAGGAATGGTGAAGGTGCAGGGACATTGCGGTGTGACCCGGGGAAGCGCCCGAGCAGCTCAAGACAGCCAAACAGGACACTTGAGACGGCGTTGATGATGGGTGCGAGCAGTGCCGCGAACGACGGGATCGTAAGGAGTAGCGCCGACCATGCGAGGAGGCCTATCAGCAGCAGGGAGACCGCAGGAATAGCTATAACGTTTGCCAGAAGGGCAATCGGGGCGACGACATGAAATGCTGACACGGCGAGTGCCGCTGCGGGTAGAGACGCTCCGATCGTCGAACAGAGAGATGAGAGGAGTCCCCGGGCGAAGCGGCCAGTGGCTCGAACAAGGTGGGACAGAGGTTCGCCGATAAAGCACAGGCCCGCGACCGAGGCAAACGACAGCTGTAGTCCGATGTCGAAAACGGAGGCAGGATCAATTACCGTGAGAATGAGTGCGGCCCAGGAAAGCGATGCGAGCCTGCCAGTATGTCCGCCGAACATGCGGGTCACCGTGAAAACACACAGCATCACGAACGCTCGATCGGCACTCAGGGGGAAATCAATGAATGCCAGGTAGACGAAAGTGGCGACCAGTGGAGCCAGTGTCCTGCCGATACTTCTCTCCGAGAATATCAGACCAAGGAGGATCGACATTACGGCGAAAACCAGTGAGAGGTGAAGCCCGGATATGGCGAGCAGATGGCTGGTACCAGTGATGGAGAAGAGATGGCGGTCCACTGTTCCGAAGAGTCTGCGGTGAAGGAGAAGTTCTTCGAGGAATCCGAACGCTCTGTAGCTCAACACCGGCCGTGCGCGGAGCTCGATGAGGTCTCGTGCGCGTCCCGTCAATCGACCCCACCATGATGCAAGAGAATGGCCGGGAAGGGCCTGGATGTCTTGTCCGAGATACAGCGCCGGTGGTGGCGGACCGAGCCGTTCCTCTCCAGGATTGAGAGCTGGACTGGTTGTGCCGATTTTCCCCGAGACACGTATTCGTTGACCAAATGTTGGACCAGTGCGTCGATCAGGCATCTGTACCTGCACGGTTACCGGGCGGCCAATGGGGATGCCGTCTGCCGTTACTACCGACATCTCAAACGTCGTGCCTCCGGTGCTTCGTGCTACAGAAGGCGTAAGGGCTGTGCCTGTGACAACCGAGGTATCAGGGGGGACCTGCCCGGAGGCAGAAGACTGAATGGCTCTCCTTGCCATGGCAAACGACGGCCAGAAGAGAGAGAGTGCGAGCATGACACGGATGAGATTGAGCCGCGGGTGTCGAGTTTGTATGAGATAGACTGCTCCCAGACCAGCCAGAGCAGCAAAGGTAAGTATTGCCGTAGCTCCTTTGGTTCCAGCCGACAGAGCCCCGGCTACGACCGTCAGGGCTACGAGCGTGACGAGTCGCAGTCTTATCACGACGACTAAAGGGTGATGAGGGATTTCAGGTCTTCGTAGGTTTTGGTGCCGATGCCCTTGACGTTCTGAAGGTCTTCAAGTCGCTTGAACAAGCCGTGCTGCGCCCGATAATCCAGGATGGCTTGCGCTTTCGCCGGCCCAATGCCAGGAAGGGTATCGAGATCGGCCAGTGTTCCGTGGTTGATACTGATTCGTGCATGGACGCTTGAGGAGGGTGACGTGGAAGACACGACGGTGCTCGCGCCATCTGGTGACTTGACCGGGACAGTGACTTGTTCACCATCCTCCAGGCGAGCTGCCAGGTTGACCGCAATGAGATCAGCGTCGTTCGTGGCACCTCCGGCGGCCGCCACTGCGTCCCGGACAATGGAGCCTTCTGGCAGCATATAGACAGCTGCATGGAGGACGGCACCAGTCACATACACGTTGATGGAAACGGGGACGGTGGGCGCGACATCCGCTATCGTCGGGTCATTGACAATCTGTGGGAGCGGGTTGGGCGTAGGTTTGTAGAGGCGCGAGCCGACAAACAACCCGGCTCCCGTTCCCAAGGCGAGAACAGCGACAATCAGGACGATTATCTGATGCTTCGACAGTCTTTCCATTACAGTGGAGACTCGCTCGTTGTCGAGCGTGCAGCCTCCCGCCTCCTTCGTCGGCGTTGAATGATTTCGGTTCCTAGCGGGAGCCCCCCATGACTGTGAGAAGATCGTACAGTTCCAGGAAGTCGGTAACCATTCCCTCGGTCTGCTGAGAAATTGGAGTCTCAATGATCCTGACAGGGGTGCCTGTCGCGATCATTGAGAAGGCCTCTGTCACGTCGGTGTTCTGATGGCGTACGCACCCGTGCGATACGTCCTTGCCGATGCTGAACGGCTCGTTCGTTCCGTGTAACCCATATGAAGGGAGCGAAATGCCGATCCAGCGAATCCCCAGGCCGTTCGTCTTATCGCGAAGGTACGGGGCGTGCACCTTGCCTTCCCAGTGCCAGTTCGGGTCGACTTGCTTCTGAGTCACCTTATATACGCCGATGGGTGTGGCGCTTTCGCCGGTGGTTCCGGTCGCGTTCGGGAATGCGAGAGTGCCGTCTACGGTTCTCAGAAGAGTGATGTGGAATGATTTGTCGACGAGAACCTCACTGGCTGTGGCGCCTCGGGCCGACGGTATGGCCACAACGGCAAGAGCCACGGCGAGGGCTACAATGCAGAAGAAAAGCGAACGACGGTAAGCTTTCATAGTGACTCCCATTATAGACAGCATTGGCCTGATGGCAACGAGGCCGGAACGACAGGTAAATCAGAAGGGCCCCTTGCGGGGCCCACAATGTCCAAGAAGCGCTTCAACAGCGCAAGAAACAGGATGTCTTCTCGCCAAGTGGTGCGGGGAGAGGGAGTTGAACCCTCACGACCTTGCGATCACTAGGACCTGAACCTAGCGCGTCTGCCATTTCGCCACCCCCGCCTGAAGGGCTTGAGACTAGCGCTCCAGAATGACCGGGATGACGATAGGCCGCCGGTGCGTTTTGTCGTATATATATTTAGCCGAGAATTTGCGTAAGTCAAGCTGCAAATCAAGCGTCGTGCCTGCATCCTTATTGCGATGGGTCACTATGTAGGTCTTCATCTCGCGAGTCAGGTCCATCAGGATTGCGTCGTCGTCGGTCACAACACCCTTCGTCACGATTTCCGGACCGGCAAGGATCTTTCCTGTCATCCTGTCAATGCTTACGACTGAGACCAGAATGCCGTCTTTGGCCAGGCGGGCGCGGTCAGTGAGGATAGGACTATCGGGCAACCCCAGGGCGAGACCGTCGATCAGCAGTCCTTCGGCGGGTATGCGCTTGAGCGTGGTCAGGTGTTCACTGTCTACCGTGAAGCACTGGCCGTTTTCGAGAATGAAGACGTGTGAGCCCGGGATACCGACGCTCTCGGCAAGGCGCTTGTTCCAGAGAAGATGCCGGTACTCCCCGTGAACTGGCACGAAGAACTTGGGACGCGTCAGCGAGAGCATCAGCTTGAGGTCTCCCTGAGCGCCATGGCCGGACACGTGGACCTTGTCCTCTCGGCGGTAGAACACGTTGGCGCCTCGGCGGAACAAGTTGTCGACCGTGCGAGCTACCATCTCCTCGTTGCCCGGGATCGGATCTGCAGACAGAACGACGGTGTCGCCCCTCGTGATCTTCACGAAGTCGTGTTCGCCGCGAGCAAGACGCGACAGGCCGCTCATGGGCTCGCCCTGAGTTCCGGTCGTGACAATAAGCATCTTGTCCTTGGGGACGCTCCCCATCTCATCCTGCTGGACGAATATGTTCTCAGGCATTTCCATGATCTTGACCTTGCGGGCTACCTTGACGGAACTGATGATGCTCCGACCGTCCACAAAGACCTTGCGACCCTGAGGGGCAACCGCGTCGATAATCTGCTGAATGCGGTGGATGTTGCTGGAGAACGTGCTGAAGATGATACGGCCCTTGGATTCGTGTACAATGCTGTCGAATGTTGACCGCAGGTCGCGTTCCGAACCCGCGAAACCCGATTCCTCGGCATTCGTCGAGTCCGACAGAAGCAGGAGTATCCCCTCGCGCCCGAGGGCGCTGAACTTCTGAAGATCGATGGGCTTGTCGTCGACTGGGGTCTGATCGATCTTGTAGTCGCCCGTGTGAAGAATGATTCCTTCGCTCGTGCGGATGGCAATGGCCATGCTCTCGGGCACCGAATGGGTAACGCGAACGAACTCTACGTCCATGTTGCCTATCTTGATGCGGTCGCCTGCCTGTACTGCTCTGGTTTCGTAGGGCTTCATCCGGCCAGGGATAACGTCATCGATGATTCCGAGGGCGAACTTGCTGGCATAGATTGGTGCGCGGACATGCTCCAGTGTGTAACCGAGTGCTCCGATGTGATCCATATGCGAATGAGTGATGAGGATTCCGCGGATCTTGTCCTTGATCTGGTCGAGGTAGTCCATGTTGGGGATGACATAGTCGATCCCCTGCATGTCGTATTCGGGGAACTTGAAGCCCGCATCAACAATTACTGCATCATCATTGACCTCATAAACGGTCATATTCTTGCCAATCTCCCCGAGACCTCCAAGGGGAGTAATGCGGATGATGTCGTGGTGTCGGGTCGTGTGTTCGGTGTGTTGCGATTGTGTTTTAGTCATAACCATAGTGTACCCACTTTGTTAGCATTGAAAAGCAATGCATTGTGGAGAGTCGTGTCAACCGTCAGATTCCCTAGTATCCTGCGTCGTTTCAGGGAGTGTCTCAGACCGTTCGGGAGGCACGGAACGGACCGGAGGCCGGCGCCTGAGAATCACTGAGGCGATGATCCCCAATAAGATAATCGTGATGTCCGTCCACTGGTTTGGGGTCAAGCGCAACACGTGGACGGGAATGTAGCGGAAGAACTCTACGACGAAGCTGGCAGCGCCGTAGAGGTAGAGATACCAGATGAAGACTTGGCCATCATAGTGTTTGTGTTTTCGGACGACCCAGAACAGAACGGCAAACACGAGAAAGCCGGAAGCGGAGTTGAACAGCTGGGCCGGCCAGATTCTCTGATTGAGAAGATCGGACTGGGACGAGGGGTTGGTGAAGATGACTCCAAGCCACGATGTCGTAGCTGTTCCGTTGCAGCAACCATTGAGCCAGCAGCCGACCTTGCCGATACCGAAGGACAGGGCAAGCAGCGGTGCCACAAGATCAGCCATGCGCCAGAATCCCATCCGTCGACGCCGAATGAAGAAGTGAGCAGCGACGACACCGCCAAGGATGCCTCCAAAATAGGAGAGCCCCCCTTCCCAGATCGCAAGGATACGGAGGGGATGGGCGAGATACCACACGACATTCGGAGACGTCATAATCCAGCCGATGCGAGCTCCCAGAATGCCGCCGATGACGGCGACGATGGCCAAGTCCAGTACATCATCAGTGTTGATGCCCTGGTGTCGTGACTCGATGTAGACGACGGTGATACTGATGGCGATCGAGACAGCGATCATGATACCATACCAGCGAATAGTGAGGCTTCCAATGACAAGAGCTATGGGATGCATTGGTTTCTCCTTTGTTGGTTTGTGAGCCTGCGACATCGGGATTATACTGCTAAATAGTGCAGTTGCTAGTCTAACTCGCCTCGACTCGTGATGATGCAAGACGCGATTGAATACAAAGGGGACATCACGGAGATCAGTGGAAGTTCGCACAACAATTCTAGAGATGGCCATTATGAATGACAGAGCAACAGTCATTGCGACACTGAAACGGGTACGTGACCCCGAAACCGGCGTGGATATCGTAACGGAAAGACTGGTTTACGGTTATACGGCCAACGAACTGGTGACCGAGATATGGATGAGCTTCACCAGTAACACACCCGTCTGCTTTTTTTGCAAGGCTATTGCCTGGACACTCATCGAGAAGATCTTCAACAGGATCGTTGAAGAGTTGCAGGAAGAAGGATACAAGAATGTCAGAGTAGTCGACGCGCTCAATCCAAGAATCTATTACAGGAGTATGTGACACAGATTTGAACCTTCGCGTTGCGTTGACCGCTTTGCGGTGCTATAACCTCAAGTATGGAAGACACGCAGCGCATATTCCAGGGGTTTGAACCGTCGAGCCTGGATGAGTTCGTGGGTCAGGTTGCGGTTGCAGGGCCTGGTACACCGCTTCGGAAATTCGTCAGTGATCGCGTACCGTTCAGTGCGATCATCTGGGGTCCTCCGGGGTGTGGGAAAACGACGTTTGCGCGGCTGGTGGCTGCACAGTTGGGCGAGGTGATGGAGTACGTGACTGCCGTCTCGGCGGGCGTACCTGAGTTGCGTCAGATTGTGGCTCGCCATGCAGGGCGTCCCTTCGTTCTGGTCGTAGACGAAGTTCACCGGTTCAATCGGGTTCAGCAGGACTTCCTTCTGCCCATGCTGGAAAACCGACTGATGACATTTGTCGGCCTTACGACGGAGAGTCCCTACGCTACATTGTCGCCTGCTTTGCGCTCGAGGATCTTCATGTTGCGATTTGGACCACTGACCACGGCCGAGATCACCCACGTTCTCACTCAGGGATGTGAGAAAGCAGGCATGCAGGTGAGTGCGACCGTGTTAAGTCGCGTGGCGGCCTTCAGTTCGGGGGACGCGCGCGTCGCCATCAATGCTCTGGTATGGTTGTACCAGTCGGGGAGCCTCGTAGACGGAGCAGATCTGAATGAGTTGCTGAAAGAGGTTCCAGTAGCCAAGAACTTCGAGCAGGAACACTATGACCTCGCCTCTGCATTCATCAAGTCGATGCGTGGTTCTGATCCGGATGCTGCGCTGTACTACATGGCGCGCATGATCGACGCAGGAGACGACCCTCTCTTCGTGGCTCGGCGCATGATCATCTTCGCGGCAGAGGACGTCGGCCTGGCGAATCCGTTTGCCGTTGTGATGGCGACGGCGGCGTATGATGCCGTGCACGCGGTGGGGTTGCCTGAAGCAATGCTGAATCTGACAGAGGCTGTTATCTACCTTGCGGGGAGCCGCAAGAACAATTCGGTACTGGGTGCCATGCGTCGTGCGCGGGACCTTGCACAGCAGACGAAAAACGTTGATACGCCAATTCAACTCAAGAACAGTCGTACAGGCCAGGCATTGTACAGATATCCACACAATTTTCCGGGCAACTGGGTGGATCAGGAGTACTTTCCTGACGAGGTGCATGATCGGGCCATCTATCTGCCCACCGGAGCCGGGTACGAGCGTGTGATCGTCGGGTACTTGAAATTGCTTCGTGCGAAAAAGCCGGAATAGGCACAGAGGAGTCCGATATGCAGAAAGGATACTGGGAGGATGGCAGCAAGCTTCAATTTGACGGAATCGTGACGGCAACCGCGGAGACGGAGCATGGCATTGTCGTCCGATTCGAAAAAACGTACTTCTATCCTGAATGTGGTGGCCAGCTCGCGGATGGAGGAACGGTCTGTGGTACGACCATCCTGGACGCGCAGCAGGATGATGTGGGCCCATATGTCCTCCTGCCTCCAGGATCCTCTGTGGACGTCGGTCAGCAACTGTTCTGTGTCGTCGACGCTGAGAGACGTGGCCGGCATACACAACTGCATTCCGCGCAGCACATTCTGAGCAGGTTGCTTGATGACAAGGGCATCCGGACGCTGTCCTTTCACATGACCGAAGAGGAAGCCAGCATCGAGATCGAGGCCACAGCAATCAGCGATAGCGTCCTGATGGAGGTCGAAGACGCCGTAGAACGTGCCATCTGGCGATGTCTTCCCGTCGAAACGTTGTTCGTCGAAGCGGCCGACATCGCTGCCTACGACGTGCGCAAGATGCCAGAGCTTGCAGGTGGACCGCTTCGCCTTGTCCGAATCGGGGATCTGGACACGAATCCGTGTGGCGGGACCCACGTTGCGTCGACCGGCGAGATCGGTGCGTTTGCCATCGTACGAACGGACAGAGTGCGTGGCAACACTCGCCTCTACTTTGTTGCAGGGCGAACAGCGACGGCCTGCTACCGGCGAAACGAAGCTGTGCTTCGGGAGATCGAACAGCAGCTGACATGTGGACTTGACGATATCTCGACTTCGGTTGCGAGGTTGCAGCAGCGCGACCATGACGCGGCCAGGCAGGTCAAAGGTCTGCTGGTTATGGCTGCGGACGAGGTTGCTCACCAGGCTCTGGGCGAAATCGCCTCACATGGTGTTGCCGTGATGGTTCTCGACGGGGTCCCTGCCGAACTCGCTCGCATGGTGACAGCCAAGTTGACTTCGGCCCCTGGTCCACTGTGCGTCCTCATCTACCCCGGCGGCGGCACTGACGGGCAGTTCGTCTGCTCGGTGCCAACCGGAAGCGAGGCTTTGCTGGCGACCTTCGGTACGCGGATGAAGGAGTTCTTCGGCGCCAGATTGGGCGGTGCGGGAAGAGTCGTTCAGGGAAAGGTCGACACACATATAACTGTGGATCAACTGAAGCCTCTTCTGATGGCAAAATAAGCATTGCCGGCGAGCAAACGGTAGTTTGTTGATTGCATCGGCGTTCCAACTACACTGGTGACGGAGGTGGTTTTCATGAAGATGTGGCGTTGCACTGTTTGTGGGCTTCTGTACGAGGGGGGAGAGCCCACCTTCGGCAGTTCTCAGTCGCGGAGGTCAGAGTGCACGTGAACAAGAACAAGTGGGGATGACGAAGCCTGTCCCGGTGCCGAGGTACTGCCTGGATATGGCTGGTGAACACTACACTCCCGGACCGGTCGAGTAGCCGGCGGGTCACTTCGAAAAGGAGAGGGATATGGGATCCATCATGGAAGCATCGCTATTCACGCGTAAGATCGAAGCTGAGATCACCAAGGAGGTCGAACGCCTGAAGTCAGAAGGACACAACCCCTCACTGAGCGTGATTGTGGTTGGCAACAGCCCGTCGACAATGGTCTACTTCAAGAACATGTCACACAAGGGCGTGGAACTCGGGTTCTATGTTGAGCTCCGGAAGATCGATGAGTCAATCGGAGCTGGCGAGGTACTTGAGCTCATCCACAAACTGAACGACTCGAAGGACGTCGACGGTATCCTAGTCGGGCTTCCCTTGCCAAAGGAATATGATGTAGATTCGGTTTTGCACGCTATCAGTCCCAACAAGGATGTCGATGCTTTCCACCCCTTCAATATGGGGCAGTTGATGATTGGCAAGCCTCACTTTGTCCCGGCTACCGCAAGATCGATCATCTCCCTCCTGGAAAACTATGGCGTTCGCATCCAGGGCAAGAACGCGGTCGTTGTGGGTCGCAGCAACATTGTGGGCAAGCCAGTTGCCTCCCTGCTGCTTCAGCGTGACGCTACTGTTACAGTATGCCACTCCAAGACCGTCGACCTTGCCAAGTACACGCGTGAGGCAGATATCTTGATCGTCTCAATGGGGAGACCCAGAGCGATTACGGCTGACTACGTCAAAGAAGGCGCTGTCGTCATCGACGTGGGCATCAATGACGTCAATGGGAAAATCGTAGGTGATGTCGATTTCGAGGGCGTTCGCCCAAAGGCATCGCTGATCACACCAGTGCCTGGTGGAGTCGGTGTATTGACGACCCTTATGCTGTTCGACAATGTCCTGAAGGCGGCTCGGTTCAACAGCGACAAGCACTGACTCGGCGAGAGCTGACTACCAGTCGTAGATGCTTCCGGCGTCCACCTCCGTGAGCGACCCGTCAGGGTTCTTGAGAAGGAGGGCGCCGGCTCTTGACAGCCCAGCCACCCGGCCCGACTCGCGCTGATCGTTGAATTCCACCGTGACGAGTTCGTCCCGCAAGGCGAGATTGGCGTCCATCCAGGGACTGAAGGTGTCAAAGCCACGCAGAATGAGTGTATTTATGTCCAGTTCCACCATGTTCAGGACGCTTGCACAGAGGTGCTGCAAGTCGATGCTATGCCCCAGTTCTTCTCTCAGCGAAGCCGCGCGCGGCAACTGGTCCGGGAGTACGACATTGTTGACGTTGATGCCGATGCCCACCAGCAGGGTTGTCGTTTCAGACTGAACGAGCGTCTCACCAAGGATTCCGCAAACCTTGCGATGTTTGACCAGCAGGTCATTGGGCCATTTCAGAAGTGTGTGAACGCCGGTTTCGGTCAACACGACGCTTGCCACGGCGTGAGCTGCCGCCATTGCGGACTGACGTACGGTCTCCGCCGACGGTACGGCTAGGGCCAGCGTGAGCCACAGACCTCCTGGTGGTGAATCCCAGCTCTTGCCACGTCGCCCTCTTCCCTTCGACTGTGTCTCGGCAATGACGGCGAATGGAAGCAAACGACCATCCAGTGCGATCTGGCGCGCAGTGTCCTGCGTCGACACTATGTTCACGTAGGTGAGGAGTTCCATGGATCCTCGCGGATGGCGTCCAGGAGTTCACCGACGTGGCGGGGCGCGTCCGTGATGAAGACGCTTGCTCCACGGTCGACGAGACGGGTCAACACGCTTGCTCTCGTGCTCATGGAAAGCATGGCGATGTCTTGTTGTCGCACAAGGACGGCATCCAGCCGAGGAAGACCGACTAGAACCAGGGGTCCGGAGACTGTGTCGGAGGGACCGTGGTGAAGCATGGCTGTTATGAACAGCCTTTCAGCGCCAACACCAGCCGACACGAGTTCCTCAATGAAATCTGCTGCCCCTTCGTCGGTGCACATAGCCAGGACCGGTCCATCGTTGCTGGGCGGCCCGCAGCCTTGTTGAGCAATGACGGGCATTCCAGGTGCCAGCGTGATAGGCTGGCTATTCGGGACCCACGCTGCAACGGGGCACGCAGCAGTGCCGACAAGTCGTTGGGCCACGTCCTGTACCATGGAGATGTTGGAACCCATGACCACGAGAAAGTCCGATCGCTGCTCGAGGAGATTCCACGCGAGAGCAACGGCGTTAGCCGCGTGATCGTGGACCCCCGGCGGTTGCAGGTCGCAGTCGACCAGGCCTCCGATAGCTACGTCGCCACGTGGGCCAAACCAGCTCCTGGCGGGGTGGGCTGCTGCAAGTCCTGCAAGCAGCTTCAGCTGGTTCGCAAGGTCTGACAGCTCGAACGGCTGCTGTTTCAGGATGTCGGCAAGTCGAGCGTACTGGGAGAGTGTTCCCATCACAATGCAGTCCACGCGTCCTGCTTCCATGCGCAGAGCCCCGGATGGAACGGCGACCTCGCCCCCCTTGGCAAGCATCTCCTGTTTCAGGATGTTGGCAGCCTGCGGGAGCAGGCCGTTCACTCGTATCACAAGGAATACCGCTTTGCCTGCCATGAGATCGGCCCCGGCAGAGTAGCACCCCAGAGCATTCAAAAGATCATGAGCCTGCTCAATGGTCGACATATGCAAGAGTGAGAGTTCCACAGTCGCTCCTTTCCGTCGCGACTGATCTATCTCAACCGCGGCCTACAAATTGTATTCTCCTGCGTCGGGACTACAATAATAATGGTCAAGATGTCTATTCTGTAAGTCGGGAGGAATGGAATGAAGAAGCGCCTGTCAGTTCTGCTCAGCGTGATTCTCATACTGGGCCTGGTGTTTGCGAGCTTCCCGTTCAAGGTAGCCATGGCTGCCACGACAGTGAAGATAACCTTGCTCGAGACAAGTGACGTACACGGGGCCATTTACCCGTATGATTACTTTAAGGATGCGCCCGCGAATGGCGGACTCGCACAACTGTCCACACTGGTCAAAGGTGTCAGAGCTGACAACCCCAATACGCTGCTCCTGGACGACGGCGACAACCAGCAGGGCACACCGCTCACATACTACTTCAATAAAGTCGACACTACCTCGCCGAACCCGATGATCGCAGCCATGAACATCATGGGATACGATGCCATGACAGTGGGCAACCATGAGTTCAACTATGGGCTCTCCGTCATCGACAAAGCCCGGTCCGAGTCCAAGTTTCCCTGGCTTTCGGCCAACATCTACAAGGAAGATGGCACCAACTACTTCACACCGTACATCGTCAAGACGGTTGCCGGCGTCAAGGTTGGCATTCTGGGCCTGACGACCAAGAACATTCCGAACTGGGAAGTGCCCGCGACTATTAAGGGTCTGGTCTTCAAGGATACGGTCGAAGAGGCCCAGAAGTGGGTCAAGGTTCTCAAGGACACCGAGAAGGTCGACCTTGTGGTGCTCTTGGCACACGAGGGGTTCGAGAACGATATCGACACGGGCAAGGACCTTGGCACGTCAATCGAAAACCAGTGTTATGCCATTGCGACGACGGTCCCCGGTATCGACGTCATGTTGACCGGGCATACCCACCTGTCCATTCCGGGCAAGACGCTGAACGGTGTCCTTGTCATGCAGCCAAAGAATGCAGGCGTGGAGATCTGCAAGGCAGACATTACGATGGAACAAACTGACACCGGCTGGAAGGTCGCCACGAAGACCGGGATCAATCTTCCTGTGACTTCGGCCACCGTGGCTGATCAGGCCATTCTCGACGCGACCAAGACACAACATGAAGCGGCTGTCAATTATATGAAGCAGCCGATTGGCGAAGCGACAGGAGATTTCACCGGCGCTACGTCTCGGACTGAGGACAGTGCCATCGTGGATCTGATTCAGAAGGTCCAGATGAAGTACGCCAACACCGATCTCTCGCTCGCAGCCATGCTGCCGGGCGTTGCCCCCAGTTTCAAGAGCGGCCCCCTGACGGTCCGCGACATGTATTCACTTTATATCTACGAAAACACGTTATTTGCAATCAGCGTGACCGGACAGCAGATCAAGGATGAGCTTGAATGGTCTGCGAAGTACTTCAACACCTACGACTACAGCAAGACAGCGACCAGTCTGATCAACTCCACTGTGCCAGGCTACAATTATGACATGCTGCAGGGAGCCGACTACGTGATCGATATCACCAAGCCGGTCGGGCAGCGCATCAGTGGCCTGATGTATCATGGCAAGCCCATGGATATGACCGCAACATACACGCTGGCTCTCAACAACTACCGCGCGGGCGGGGGCGGATTCCTTGGGTTCAAGGGCTCACCGATTGTCTACCAGTCCAGCGATGAGATCCGCAACCTGATGATCCAGTATGTCAAGGATGCGGGGACAATCGACCCGACGGTCGACAACAACTGGCAGCTCGTGCCGGACTATCTCGATTCACAGTACCGTGCAGCCATCGATACACTCAACAGGCAGAGCGCGCTCAGCGAGTTCCCAGCAGGGGCATTTGTGCCCAATTCCACAGCTACTCGCGGTGATCTCGCAGCGATCATTACCGGGTCCTACGTCTCGATCAGCAGTCGCACTCACGGAAGTTCGTTCGTCGACGTAGCCGGCGATAGCTGGTATGTCCGAGCGGTCGGGACTGTTGAAGCTCTCAAGTTGATGAACGGGACGTCGGCCAGGACGTTCGCGCCCGATGCTCCAGTCACGACCGAACAGGCAGTCGTTACGCTCATGAGAGCAAGTGGATATGGATACGAAGCTTCGAGGTACGATCTTTGCGCGCAACCTCTTGACAAGGTTCCGAACCTGTTCCGCAACGTCGACGGCACGTGGAACTGGGCGGCCCTGGCGGCAGACACGAAGAAGAATGGTGGAGCGACCATCAACATGCGTTCTGGACAGTCTCTCGGCGGTGTGGAGATGTACGCTATCGCTCTTCCCGTGGCCCCTGGAATGGTCGTCAACGGTTATCCTACCGGTGGCGATCTCAAGGCATTTACGATGAAGAATGCCAAGTGGCTGCTGGACCGCACAGGGTATGCCCTCGGCACATGGTACTACGAGGGCAAGACCTATATCGACGTGAGTACGACGATCCCGTGGAGAGACTACGCCGTGACACTGGGCAGGGAATATGACCAGATCTCCATCTACGATCTTGCCAACTTCGAGGAGATCCCGACCGCCGGCACCGGCGGGAAGTCCGGCCAAGTGCCCAATATGAACCTTATCATCTCGGACTGGGCTCTGCCATACGTGGCGTTTGCGGAATCGAAGGGATTCATTACGGCCGAGCAGGCCACTGCCCCGAAGCATCAGCTTACGAGGGGCGAACTGGCCGACATGGTCGTGAAGATGCGGTTCCCGACGGTGGTCATCTTGCACACCAACGATTTCCACGGCAACCTGGTGCCAGTGATCGATGCCAACAAGAACAGCGTCGCTGGGGCGGCTCGTGAGGCTACCATCATCAATAGTGTGCGCAGCACGTTTGGTCAAGACCACGTTCTGCTTGTGGACGCTGGAGACGCAATCCAGGGTGTCACGATAGCCAACATGTTCCAGGGTAAGAACGTGATTGAGGTCTACAACGCGATGGGCTACAACGTGGCGACGCTCGGCAACCACGAGTGGGACTACGGCCAGCAGGTCTTGAAGGACCGGATTGCAGAAGCAAAATTCGACTATGTGAATGCCAACGTGACGGGCGTGAACCTTGGCTGGAAGTCGAATGTAATCAAGAATGTGGACGGGATCAACATCGGGCTGTTCGGTGTCATAACATCCGACCTTCCGATTATTGTTGCGCCTTCAAGCCTGACCGGCGTCGGTGTCGCGGATCCGATAGCGACAGCGAAGGACCAGATTGCTGACCTGAAGGGGCAGGGAGCGCAGTACATCGTTGCCCTGAGCCATTGTGGCTATGAGAACGGCGGCGCCCCACTGGACCCTGCTATCGCTGCGGGTGCCCCCGGCATCAACCTGATTATCGGCGGTCATTCCCACACGGTCCTGAAGACAGCGGCAATGGTCGGCAAGACGATGATTACTCAGACCGGCACAGCCGGTGCATACGTCGGCAAGGAAGTCATCGACTTCACAACATATCAGGGGAAGGTTACTAGACAGAGCGTCTCATATGAGCTTGTGCCAACAGTAACCTCTGTTCCCGAAGACCCTGCTATCAAGGCCATCGTCGATGGATACAACAACCAGCTGACAGCGAAGCTGAGCGTTGTCATCGGCAAAGCTCTTGTGACGCTTGACGGAGAACGGGCTGACGTTCGTACGAAGGAAACCAATCTGGGCAACTACGTCGCCGATTGGATGCGTATCTCCACGGGTGCAGATATCGCTTTCGAAGACGGTGGCAGTATTCGTATCAGCATTCCTGTCGGTGATGTCACGGTAGGTACCGTCTACAACGTGCTTCCGTTCGACAACATCTTGGAGATTCTTGAGGTTAAGGGTTCCACACTCAAGCTCGCTCTGGAGAATTCCGTCAGCTCCTATCCTGCCCAAGGGGGCTGGTTCGCCCAGATATCTGGATTCAGCTTCACGTTTGATCCGTCCAAGCCAGTGGGTTCGCGTGTCGTGAGCATCACGAAAGACGGCAAGCCCATGGACATGGACGCCATATACAAGCTCTGCGTACAAGACTACACAGCGCTTGGCGGTGATGGATATAGCATGCTGGTCGGAACAAAGATCGTCTACAAGACCAGCGAATGGAACCGGGATGGTTTTGTCGCCTACATCAAGGCGAACCCGGAGATGACTGCGACGGTCGACGGTCGAATCACTGTCGTCAAGCCGTAGCAGATTATCGACTGATTCGTCAGGGGGGCCGGCAGTCGCCGGCCCCCCGTGTTTGACGAGTGTTGCACATCTGCCGAAAGGAGAGACAATCCATTCATGAACACAGTGAAGACGATGACACATGAGCAGCTGGAACGTCTTCGATCCGCTTTGACTGCTGGTGGGGCCATCGAGGATACCGAGTTGCCCGCAGGAGCGTCTTTCCTCACCAGGAGCGAGGGTTCGGTCGTCACTGCCTATCACAGCGGCAAGGTCCTGTTCCAGGGGCAGGCCTCTGAAAAGCAGGTTCGTCTGGCTGAGGAAATTCTGGCTTGTGACGAACCGGCGAGCAAGGGTCTCGAATTCCCGATCGTCGGAGGAGATGAATCTGGCAAGGGGGACTTGTTCGGTCCGCTTGTCGTCGCTGCGTTTGCCGCTTGCGACGAGTCAGAGCGACGGGATATCATACAAGCGGGGGCACGGGACTGTAAGCTCATGACAGATGCGGAAGTGCGTACCGTCGCGACAAGGCTGAACAGTATCGGTGTATCGAGCATCCGCATCCTCATGCCCCAGGAGTACAACTCGCGCTACGCGCGTGTGCGCAATGTGAATGTCTTGCTCAATGAGGTCTATGCCGAGTTACTGCTCGAATTGGCAACCGCGTCGAAGGCTCACACAGTCATCCTGGACAAGTACGGTGGACGAGCAATGGCACTCTGGAAGGCTCCGCAGAGTTTCCGTTTCGTGGTGGAAACGCATGCAGAACGGTATCCTGAAGTAGCTGCCGCTTCCGTACTTGCCAGGGCCGCGTTTCTTGACGGTCTCGAACGTACGGCAAGGGACAGTGGAGTCGTCAGGCTACCAAAGGGAGCTTCGATGGAAGCGCAGACGTTCATGAGGCGCCTGGCGTCAGACAAGGGCAAGGACGTGCTTCGGTCGGTCGCGAAGGTGAATTTCGCTCCCGTGAAGTCGTGCCTCGAAAGCCTGTTCTAGACGGGGTCAGTGATTGTCGCTTGGTTGACAACACTACCCGGCCAGATAGTATATATGCTGATTTCCGCAGTGAAACCTTCATACGAGGAGACGCCTGATGTTTAAACCCGTACTACCTGCCGACAAGGTTGTCGAACAGGAGGTGGCCACCATCCGGTTCTGGGAAACCGGTCATGTCTTCGAGAAGTCGCTCGAACTGAGCAAGGATAAGGAGCGCTTCGTTTTTTTCGAAGGGCCGCCGACCGCCAACGGAAGACCCGGCGTGCATCATGGTTTGGCCCGTGTTTTCAAGGACACGGTTCTGAGGTACAAGGCAGGTACAGGCTACTATGTCCCCCGCAAGGGTGGTTGGGACTGCCAGGGTCTGCCCGTGGAGATCGAGGTCGAGAAACGACTCCACATCAGCGGCAAGCAGCAAATCGAGGAATACGGCGTCGAAGCATTCGTGCGGGAGTGCAAGAGCAGCGTTTTCACATATAAGGCGGAGTGGGAGAAGATGACCAGCCGCATCGGTTTCTGGCTGGATACTGAACATGCGTATGCGACCTACACCAACGACTACATCGAATCGGTCTGGCATATCCTCAAGACCTTCTACGACAAGGGGTTGCTGTACCAGGGGCACAAGGTCGTCCCCTACTGTCCGCGCTGTGGAACGGCTCTCTCGATGCACGAGGTCGCGCAGGGCTACAAAAACGTCACCGAGGAGACAGTCTTCGTCAAGTTCTCGCTGACGTCAGATGGACTGGAGGGTGTCAAGGCGCTGGTCTGGACAACGACGCCGTGGACTCTGCCGAGCAATGTCGCGCTTGCGGTCAACCCGGGGGTAGAGTACTCGGTCGTCGAACTGGAAGGTGAACGGTATCTGCTGGCCTCTGCACGGTTGGCTGCCGTGTTTGGTTATGATGCTGAACATGTGGTACTTGTGCGCACATATCTCGGAAGCGAGCTTGCGGGGATTCGATATGAGCGTCTCTACGACTATGCCAGTGTCGAGCCCTGGGAAGAGGTACGTGGATGGCGCATTGTCACCGCAGACTTCGTGACGACGACGGACGGCACAGGCATCGTCCATCTGGCGCCTGCGTTTGGCGAAGACGACCTCAACATTGGACTGAAAGAAGGACTTCCGTTCGTGCAGCTCGTAGATCCTGCCGGAAAATTCACGTCTGAAGTGACACCGTGGGCTGGCAAGGACGCCAAGGGAAGCGACCCGGATATCCGGCGTCAGCTCAAAGCTGACGGGAAGTTGTTCAAGACGGAGAGGATCGAACACGACTACCCCTTCTGCTGGCGATGCGATACACCTCTTCTCTACTACGCCAAGGACTCGTGGTTCGTCCGCACGACGGAGTTCAAGGACCAGATGATTGCGAACAATCAGGAGATCATCTGGTACCCCGACCACATCAAGGACGGGCGATTTGGCAACTGGCTGGAGAACATCAAGGACTGGGCGCTGTCCCGCGAACGTTACTGGGGAACTCCATTGCCCATCTGGATCTGCGATTCCTGTGGACACCAGCATGCGGTAGGTTCCATTGCTGAACTCAACGAGATGGCTGTCAATCCGGATCCCAAGGTCGAGTTGCATCGTCCCTATGTGGACAAGATCGAACTGCGGTGTCCGGTATGCGGTAGCACCATGCACCGTGTCCCAGAAGTCATCGACGTCTGGTTCGACTCTGGTTCGATGCCATATGCACAATGGCACTATCCATTCGAGAACCAGGGCGAGTTCGCAAAGATGTATCCAGCCGACTTCATCGTTGAAGGAATTGATCAGACACGTGGGTGGTTCTACACCCTTCACGCTATCTCCACAGCCCTCAACGACAGGCCTGCGTTTAAGCGTTGCATGGTGCTCGAACTGGTGCTGGACGAGAAGGGCCACAAGATGAGCAAGCATGTCGGCAATGTCATCGACCCCTGGAGTATTCTCGACAAGCAGGGGGCAGATGCGTTCCGATGGTCACTGTATACGAGCACTCCACCCTGGTACCCGAGACGGTTCGGGCCAAACGTAGTTGCCGACGCTCTGAAGAACTTCATCATACCACTTCGCAACGTCTACAGTTTCTTTGTGTTGTACGCCAATATCGACCACTTCGATTCGAAGGTTGCCCAGCTGCCATTCGACCAGCGGCCAGAACTGGACCGGTGGCTTCTGAGCCGATTCCAGGTGCTCGTCCGGGATGTGCATGCAGATATGGAGGCCTATGATATCAATCCGGCGACGAAGCTCATCCAAGCTTTCGTCGAGGAGCTCAGCAACTGGTACGTGCGCCTGAGCAGGCGGCGTTTCTGGAAAAGTGAAAACGATGCTGACAAGCTGTCGGCGTACGAGACGCTCTACAGGGTCCTGGTCGACCTTGCCAGACTGTTGACGCCGTTCACTCCCTTCATGTCGGAGGAGATCTACCAGAACCTCGTCCGTTCGGGCGATGTCGAGGCCCCACTTTCTGTGCACTTCCTCGACCTGCCGGAATTTGACGAGTCTATGTTCAACCCACACCTTACGGGTGCGATGCAGGCGGTCATGGACGTCGTGTCCCTGGGAAGATCAGCAAGGAAGCAGGCGGGCGTCAAGACCAGGCAGCCACTGAGTGCAGTGACTGTTTACGTCCACGACGTGCAGGCTCATGAAGCGCTGGTTTCCCATGCCGACATCATCCGCGATGAGCTGAACGTCAAGTCTATTGCCGAAGCGACTCACGCTGCGGACATTGCCGAGTTCACGCTCCGGCCCAACCTCCCAGTCCTCGGCAGGAGGGCCGGGACATCGATCCCCGCCATCCAGAAGGCACTGGCTGTAGATCCAGAGAGAGTCTATGCCGAACTTGAGAGCACTGGCCAAGCTTCTCTGGATCTGGATGGAACGGCATTCCTGCTGACGAAGGATGATGTCATCAGCGCGGTCTCAGGGAAAGGTGGACTGTTCGCAGCGTCGACGGCAAACATTGTCGTGGCGGTTGACCCTACTGTCACGCCGGAGTTGCGAGCTGAGTGGTATGTGCGCGAGGTCGAGCACTTTGTTCAGGGACAGCGCAAGGAAAAGGGCTATCAGGTGACGGATCGTGTACGACTTGCTTTGACGTGTACCGATGCTGCAGTGACGGCCGCACTCACCGCTGCGGCGCACGACATAGCCCAGGAAGTCCTCGCAAACGCGGTGACGGTGCTTACTGGTCCGGTCGAGGACGGCGTCGAGGCCTTGGAGCTTGAAGGTTCGAAAGTAGCCTGCTGCCTGGAACAGTAAGGGCGTTCCGGCAGGTGCAGCACGTTCGCTTTCCCGGTAGAGTTTCCTGTCTTCAGCAGGAACTCTGCCGGGGGTCTGTTTTCATCGAGAACAACTCGGTTATGGTTGGTTGGTCACCGCACACTCGGCACTGATGGTCGCGTTCAAGTGGCACGAGCTCGAAGCGATTGTCCTCTCCATCCATGAGCAGCAGCTTGCCGGCCAGCCAGTCTCCGCACTCCACAATGTACTTGAGCACGTTCTGTGCAACGATGGAACCGATGATGCCGGGAGTGGTGCCGAGAATGCCGCGAGATCTCTCCTCGCGTGCCATGGCAGCAGTAGGAGACTTGGGGTACAGACAGCGGAAGCAGGCTGTTGTTCGCGGGATGACCGTGAATGCCATGCCGTGGAGGTTGCTTACCGCACCGACAAACAACGGCTTGCCAAAAAGGACAGCAGCATCCGAAACGAGATATCGCGTGCTGTAGTTGTCTGTGGCGTCGACGACCATGTCGTAGGCGCTAAAGAGAGCATAGGCGTTGTCTGGATCCAGTCGACTGGGATAAGCCTCGATACGTATTTCCGGGTTCAGTGCCACCAACCGTTCCTTTGCGACAAGAGCCTTGGGTTGACCGATGTCTCCCGTGGAGTAGAGCACCTGCCGGTTCAGGTTGGACAGGCTCACGATGTCTCCGTCGACCACTCCTATCGTACCCACTCCAGCGGCAGCGAGGCACAGCAGGATCGGGGAGCCGAGTCCTCCGGCTCCCACGACCAGAACAGACGCTTTTGCCAGCTTCTCCTGTCCCTGAGGACCGACCTGTTTCATCCATAGTTGACGTTCGTAGCGACCCTCGGCGGGGACTCCGCACGACGACGCTCGCACGTGTTTCGATGAAGTCATGTTGTTGCCTCCTCCGGCACGAAGAGTGCATGTAGTCCGAACGGTAGCGCGCAGGGAAGCCATGCGCGGGCTTGTTCGGTCATTGTCGCAGCATCCAGAATCAGGACAAACGAGCGCTTTGCCAGGACATCGAGTACGATAGCCAGCAGCCAGCCTTCTCCTTCTGGACCGTCCGCAGCAGCGGGAACAAAAACTGGAGCGCCCGGGAAACAATTGTCGGATGACCACTCGATGAATCGCCCGGTCATCACGTCGGAACGGCACAGCCGGTCGATCGGTTCGCCTGTTCTCGTTGGTCCCGCCGCGAACAGAATGGTGTGCGGGCGCGTCGAAAACCGGGCGTCTATCATGCAGAACTCTCCCGGCGGGCACCTCAGTGGTGAGCAGACGACCCGCTTGTGCTCCACGTCGATGACAAGACGAGTCGCCAGCGGAGCGGGAAAGTCGCCTGCAGGAACCTCTCCATGGTCGAAAGCTAGAGCGTCGAGGATACTCGGATCCGCATAGGCGGCAAGATCGACGATGATCTGATCTCCATCGTCCCAGGCATTGATGTGGTGGAGTGTGAACAGTGGGCGCGTGGAAAGTGTCGTCTTCAGTGCACCTGTCCTTCGGTCGACGACCAGGACCCTGCTTCCTCGCCCCGCATCCCAGACGTAATTTCGCAGGTACGGACGTCTGGATGAGCTCAGGGAGCGCGGATATGCCGTGAAGGGTCCTTCGACGAGAACGACCCATCGTGGCGTTACACTGAAGGAGTGCATGTATCCAAGGCGCGAAGACGGGACAGTACAGAGGCGTCGCGTCCTTCCTTCAGGACTGGTGACTGTAATGACGTATGCGGCAGGATCCCCATTGCAGAGCGACAGGTCGAAGCGCTCTCCGGTGAGCCGGTCGAAGACGGGGTGTGGCGAGGAGGCACAGCATCTGTGCAGGTGGGCCCATCGCCTTGTGCGTATTGTCGCCAGGGTCATGGGATCGATCAAGATGCTCTGTGGCGTATCGCCGAGAGCCTCGAACTCGTTTCTCCAATGCATGATGTTCATGTTGGTGTTGTCGTCGGAGAGATGACTGCGCCAGTGGACGGACGGGGAGTCGAAACCACCAGCCGGCAGGGCGTCTTCCAGCAGGGCTCGATGATACCAGGAACTTGCAAGAAAGCGGTTGCTGCAGGTGACGCCATGTGGTCCGAAGGTTACTGATGAGAGGAGGGCAAAGCCATCCAGCCAATGCCCAACAGTGTGACCCCCAATCTCGAACCTGCCGGGGCCGATTCTGTACATGGTGCCGACGAGGCCGGGAGGAATAATCCCCGTGACGCTGAGGGGTACGCTGGACACTTCATCGAGGAGCGAAGTGAAACCAATGCTGTATTTGGGCATATATCCTGGGTTCATGGCCGCTTGAGAGCACGGAGAAATGTGCGAGATAACAATGACTCCAGCATCTGTGTCATGCTGGCGGAGAGGGTGGGATTTGAACCCACGAACGAGGGAACCCCGTCACCTGCTTTCGAGGCAGGCGCTTTCAACCGCTCAGCCACCTCTCCGTTTGGACCTGATATGTACAAAGAACTGCTGCAGGACAGCTTCGGCATCAGCGCGCAATAAACCAGAAACCACCTCCGGAGCATATCCAAAGATTGACCGCGTAAGCATGTTGCCATTGCTGCCGACTGCTCCATTGTCGAAATCGTACGCTGAGAACACTACCCGCTGTACCCTCGCAAGAGCTATTGCGCCAGCACACATTGGACACGGCTCAAGAGTAACGTACAGGACGCATCCGTCCAACCGCCAATCTTGCAGACGCTCGGCACTGGAGCGCAACGCAAGCATCTCAGCATGTGCCGTTGGGTCTTTGGCGCTCTCTCGCATGTTGTGTGCGGAAGCAAGCAACTCACCAGTCCTTGTAACAACACATCCCACAGGGATATCTCCTTCATCAAGGGCACGCCTGGCCTCGTCAAGTGCAAGGAGCATGCAATCAACATCAGTGAGAGCCATGTCAGGACTGGTGCGCCCGACAGGAATCGAACCTGTAACCTACGGTTCCGTAGACCGTCACTCTATCCAGTTGAGCTACGGGCGCGCAACGATGATTGTAT
>NZ_QXIS01000034.1 GCF_003570925.1 Candidatus Cryosericum terrychapinii
CCGCGACGCCCATGCCGGACTTCCGTCCCGGATCGTGGATCGATGGTAACTTCCGTATCTGGATAGGCGAGGATGAAGATAACAGGGCGTGGCAGTACCTCCGGGAGACCCGGGAGGACTGGGCGCGGTTTGACCCGACTGAACAGGAACGGTCACGCATGTCCCTGCTTGCAGCCGAGGGATCAGACTGGAACTGGTGGTATGGGCGCGATCGCACCTCCCAGACGGCTGTGCAGTTCGACGACCTGTATCGGCGCCACCTCGCCAACGTTTACACGCAGGCAGGGAAGCAGATCCCGGATCGCCTCCTCGTTCCAATACTTGATGGCGGTCCAACGATGGTCCCCATCCTGCCCGTCGGCCTCGTGAGCCCTCGCATCGATGGCGGCCCCCCTGGAGACCTCGACTGGGCATCTGCACACCATGTCAAGCCCGACAGCGGGGGAGGAGCAATGAACTCGGGAGTGCCGGTCGTCACGTCGGTGCGGATCGGCTACAGTCTCTCGGACATGTACCTTCTGATGCAGTTTGGGCCTCACGCGGTCGCGGCAAAGGACCTGCAAGTGGAGGTGCGCTGCACGTCGCCCGGTGGCACCACCCGTCTGATCATCCGCCGCGACAACGGCGAGGCCGAAGCATCGATAGAACCTTGCGGACCAATGACGTGGGCCCTGGGGGAGACTCTCCAGATCCGCCTGCCCTTTGAGTCTCTACGGGCCCGACGCGGGGACACCATCACATTTGCCATCGTGGTCCTGGGAGAAGGGCGCCTAATGTCAGCTGTCCCCGCCCACGGTGTTATGTCCATCGAACTTCCTGCTGCCGATTACGAGTTGCAACACCAGGAGGTGTGACACGAAAAGACTGTGCCTATGTATCCACAACCATCAGCCGGTGGGAAACTTCGATTACGTCTTCCGCGACGCCATCGACCGATCGTACGTGCCGTTCCTCGAAACACTCTCTCGGTACCCTCGCATCAAGGCCTCCCTCCATACGTCGGGACCTCTTCTGGAGTTCATCGAACGAGACTCCACGTCAACGTACCTGGACCTCGTGCGCAGTCTGGTGGCTTCCGACCAGCTCGAGCTGGTCGGGGGCGGCTACTTCGAACCAATTCTGCAGCTGCTTCCCGAGCGTGATCGCATCCAGCAGATCCAGTTGATGAGTGACGAGCTGCTCAGGCTGTTTGGACGTCGCCCCAGTGGTCTTTGGCTGGCGGAGCGGGTCTGGGAGCCCAGCCTCGCAAGCAGCTTGGCACGAGCAGGCGTCCAGTGGACACTCGTGGACGACAATGGATTCGAGAAGATTGGTCTCCGGGGACCGGACCTGACCCACGCTTATGTCACCGAAGACCAGGGTCAGACACTTACTGTCTTCCCCATCCTTAAGGGCCTGCGCTACAAGATCCCTTGGTCAGAACCGGAAGAGACACTACGTTTCATCCGCGAGTTCGGGGAAGACGCTGAGGTATTCGTCTACGGCGATGATGGCGAGAAATTCGGCCTGTGGCCTGGAACGTACGATCACGTCTACACCCAGGGGTGGCTGCAACGCTTCTTCCAGGCACTGACAGATGCAGAAGACGTGACCACCGTGACGGTCGCCGAAGCTGCGTCTTCCCTGCAACCACGAGCGTGCGTCTACCTGCCGGCCTGCTCATATGTTGAGATGGAGGAGTGGTCCCTGGCAGCGTCACGGCAGAAGACGTTCGCCGATTTGTATCAGAAGACCAGTCTGGAGGACCGTTCTTTCCTCAGCGGCGGCACATTTCGCAATTTTCTGGCCCGATACCCCGAGGCCAACCGCATGCACAAGCGCATGCTGTTCGTAGGGTCTGAGTTGGGAAATGCGGACGGTGAGGCCCGCACGCACTACCTGCGGAGTCAGTGCAACTGCGCCTACTGGCACGGCATCTTTGGCGGGCTGTACCTTCCGCACCTCCGCGAAGCTATCTACCGCGAACTGCTGACAGCAGAGCGCCTATGCCCCAACCGCCGCCTCGGCACGTGGCTTCAGGATACCGATGCCGACGGGTTGTCAGAAGCCGTTATTGCTACTGCTCACCAAACGTTGTTTGTCCATCGCTGCGGAGGCCGGCTGGTCCTCTGGGACGACCTCGACCATGCCTGGTCGTGGAGCAACGTCATGACGCGGTATCACGAAGCATACCATGACCGCCTGCTTGCATGCACTGCAGGAGACCAGGGTCCGGAAGCAGCCAACATCCATGAGACCCTTCGGGTCAAGGATCCCAAGGCGCTCGGCGCACTCCAGTTCGACGATCACACACGTGTCAGCTTCATCGACCGCTTCGGGCCGTCTCAGAAAACAGCCACAGACGCAGTACCGCTCACGCAGGAGTACAAGGTCACAACTGAGGAATCCTCTGTGCGGTGTGAAGCACCGGGTGTGATTACGAAGACCTTCACTCCGACAGACCAAGGGCTCCGAGTGGAGATCGACCTGCACACGCAGGAACCGTGGTATGTCTGTGAACTGAATCTGGCGGCATGGTGGGAGGACAGGGAACGGGAATTCGATGCTACCACATTCACCGTCGGTACCGCTGAACACCGCCTCATGCTACGCGCCAGTCCCCCCGTCCACGTTGAACTCAGTCCGATACGGACAGTGTCGAACTCTGAAGGTGGTATCGAAACAATCTACCAGGGCATGACGCTGCTGCTTACTCTTGACCTTGAGACGTCACGACACCTTACTCTTGAAATCGGAGGCTGACATGGGTAGCCGATTCGTACTGGTTCTGCACTCGCACCTTCCCTACGTGCTCGGGAAGGGGCGCTGGCCATTCGGTGAGGAGTGGCTGCACGAGGTCGTACTGGAGACGTACCTTCCCCTGCTGGAGGGACTGGAATGCCTTGCACACGACGACATACCCGCCCCAATCGCAATCGGCCTCACCCCCATCCTCATGGAACAGCTCAAGTCTCCCGACTTTGTCACCAAGTTCCGGACATGGACCGACGCCAAGCGCGCCGCGTTGGAGGAAGACGTCTCTCGTCTTCCCGATACCCCGGAAGTTCGCGAGCTAAACATTTTCTACCGCGACGAACTCGAGCGGCGCCGGTCCCAATTCGACGCACTGGGAGGCGATGTGGTTGGGGCGTTCGCAAGCCTGCAGGAGCGCGGTCGCCTTGAAGTCATGACATCATGTGCCACACATGGATACATGCCGCTGTTTGGCAACGACGAATCCCGGCGACTGCAGATCCGCACGGGAGCAGCGGCCTATCAGCATTGGATGGGACGCAGGCCAAACGGATTCTGGCTGCCGGAGTGCGGCTATATCCCGGGCGTCGAACGTCTTTTGGCCGAGGAGGGACTGCGCTACTTCATCGCGGATGCAGCCGCGTTCGATACGGGCCCTGGACAGGAGTACAACAACGGGCACATTCCTGTTGCAACGAGCGCCGAGGCTCCATGGAAACCGTGGGATATCGGCGCAGGCGTCGCAGTCTTTCTGCGCAACCCCGCGACGAGCCAGCGGGTCTGGTCACGTGATCTCGGCTATCCTGGTGACGGCGTCTACCGCGAGTTCCACAAGCGGTGCGAAGGCTCAGGGTGGCAGTACTGGCGCATTACCAGCAAACAGACGGACCTCGGCAGCAAGGAGCTCTACAGACCAGCGGAGGCCCGAGCCCGCACCAGGGAAGACGCCGCAGACTTCGCCTCGTTGCTCCGGGACATGGCAACTGCTCATGAACAGGCCGTGGGCGACCCCGGCGTCATCGTGACAGCCTACGACACTGAACTGTTCGGCCATTGGTGGTACGAGGGCCCAACGTGGATTGTGGACATGCTACGCTCACTGGCCGACCAGGCCTCCGTGACGGCCACTGCCCCGATGGACATCCTTAACTCCCGCATCCTTCCTCCAGGCAAGCTGCGCGAGTCCAGCTGGGGCGCCGGGGGTGGACACAACAACTGGATGAACCCTGAAACCGCGTGGATCTGGGACAACATCCACGACGACCAGCGCCATTTCATCGACCTTCTGCCTCAGCTCCACGGCCAGACGGGAGACATGTTGCTGCGCGAGATCCTTCTGGAGGAGAGCTCGGACTGGTCCTTCCTCATCACCACTGGGCAAGCCCGCACGTACGGAACATCGAGATTCCTCGAGCACCACCGCAAGGTACGTGCGCTGTTTGCGGCCGTCGACGGCACGGGACAGCTTCCTGCGAGTCAGACGGAATTGGATGATCCCGTGTTCAAGTACGTACACTTGAACGACGTCAGGAGGGCGTAGTGCTGGAACTGCGTGAAGACCATGTCATCGAACCGCCCACTGTTCCGGTACACGTACGGGAGGAACTGGACGGAGTTCGTCAGTACTATGACTGCAGAGACCCTTGTGTTTTCTGCGACCTCGTCCAGCAGGAGTTGGCTGAACGCAAAGGTATGGTCGAGGAAAGCGCTCAATTCCTGGGTGAGGTGAGACTGTGAAGGTCTTCTTCGTCGCCTCGGAGGCGCTTCCGTATGTCAAGACGGGTGGTCTCGGGGACGTCACGGGCAGTCTTCCCTCTGCTCTGCATCGTCTAGGGGCTGACGTCAGCCTTGTCCTGCCGTTCTATGCTACCGTCAAGGCCGGGAACCTCTCGATGGAACACGTCATGACCAGTACACTGACCATGGGAGGCAGAACACTGCCGTTCACGGTCCTGCGCCATCACCAGACACTCTTCATCCAGCAGGACGAGTTGTTCCTGCGCGACGGGCTATATGGCACACGCGAGGGTGACCACCCAGACAACTGGCTTCGGTTCGCCTTCTTCTCCCGTGCTGCGCTCGAGACGATCATCGCCCTGGGCGGCGCAGACGTGATCCACGTCCATGACTGGCAGACGTCGCTGCTTCCGCTCTACCTGCACGTGTTTCATCCGGATCGCCACGAGAAAACTCTTCTGACCATCCACAACATCGCGTATCAGGGACTCTTCTCGCCGGAGATCCTGCCCGACATTGGTCTGCCAGAATCTGTCTTCACACAGGATGGCCTTGAGTTCTACGGCAACGTGAACTATCTCAAGGGAGGTATCGTCTGGGCTGATCAAGTCAATACGGTCTCTCCGACGTATGCTCACGAAATCCAGACCGACGAGTACAGTTTCGGGCTTCACGGCATTCTCGCCACGCGCCGGGGGCACCTGAGTGGCATTCTCAATGGTATCGACTACTCCTATTGGGATCCTTCCGCAGATGGAGCATTGCCGCATATGTACAGCCCGTCATCGCTTGCTGGAAAGGTACAGGACAAGGAGAGTCTGCTGCAGGAAACCGGACTCGCGGCAGAGCCCGACTGTCCTTTGTTCGTCATGGTGTCACGCCTGGTTGCCCAGAAAGGAATCGACCTCATGCTTGGCACATTCGACCAGATGATGTCGCTTTCCATAAGTCTGATGGTCCTTGGCACGGGCGACACCGAAATCGAGACCGCTCTGGTGGCAAAGGCTGCTGCCTATCCCGGACGTTTCGTGCTGACCCGGAAGTTCGACGAGGGTCTGGCACACCGCATGTATGCCGGATCAGACTTTTTTCTTATGCCCTCGCGGTTCGAGCCGTGCGGCCTGTCGCAGATGATTGCGCTCCGCTATGGAAGCGTCCCAGTGGTACGAAGAACGGGTGGACTGAAGGACACGGTCCAGGATGTCCATCCCAAGACAGGGACGGGAAACGGCATCAGCTTCGATGACGCGACACCGTCGGAGTTCCTTGACGCCGTGAGACGTGCCGTTAGGCTATACACCGACGGCGACGCGTTCCGACGTATCCAGGCCATTGGCATGGCCTGCGACTTCTCATGGCAAGCTAGCGCGCGCGAATATCTCGCATTGTACCATTCCATGGAGGCGTCCTCATGAAAGCAGTCATTCTGGCAGGAGGTTTTGGTACGCGGTTACGCCCATTGACAGTCAATCTTCCAAAACCGATGGTTCCATTCGCCAACCGCCCCATGATGCAACACATCATGCGACTGCTCAAGAAGCACGGGTTCGATGACCTTATTGTCATCCTGTATCACCAGCCCGATGCCATACGCAGCTATTTCGGTGATGGCAGCGATTTCGGTGTAAAGATTGAGTATGTCACCAGTCAGGAGGACCTTGGAACCGCCGGAGCCGTTGGGCTTGCGCGAGCCAGCCTGCAGGAGACGTTCCTAGTCATTGCGGCCGACATCGTCACTGACATCGACCTCACCAAGGCAGTTCAGTACCATCGCGAACACAAGGCAGCTGCGACAATCACTCTGTCGCGAGTGGAGAACCCTCTGGAGTATGGCATTGTCATCACCGACTCCGAAGGGCACATCGTACGCTTCCTTGAGAAACCATCATGGGGAGAGGTTTTCTCTGACACTGTGAACACGGGAATCTATGTCCTGGAGCCGTCCGTCTGGGATGACATTCCTGAGGACAAGGAGCTCGACTTCTCCAAGAACCTGTTCCCCGCGCTGCTTGCCCACAATCAGCCGCTGTTCGGGTATATCGCTCCGGGTTACTGGCGCGATGTCGGCAACATCCGCGAGTACAAACACGCGCATGGAGACGTGCTGAAAGGAAAGGTCGACCTTGAGGCCCAAGGCGAACGCATCGGTGGCATCGGCAATGATGTCTGGGTCGGCGAAGGGAGCCAGATCTCGAGCTTCAAGGGGTTTGACGGCTCAGTCCTTATCGGCAAGGACACGACTATCGGCGAAGCACGCGTGCGCAGTTCCTTCATCGGCGACCATGCAGTTGTCCAGAGTGGAGCAAACATCGACAACTCAGTCCTGTGGGACGGCGTGGTCGTGGAGTCGGGAGCCCGTATCTTCAACTCTATCGTCTGCAAGAACGTCCACATCGGCAAGGACGTCCTTCTCGAGGGCGACAATACCGTGGCTGACGATTGCATCATCGGTCAAGGATCTGTCCTCAAGTCCCAGGTCGAAATCTGGCCGGGCAAGACTGTCGAACCAGGTTCCACCGTTACGAGCAACGTCGTTTGGGGCAAGGCCTGGTCAAGAGCCCTGTTTAGCTCTTATGGCATCGTCGGTGTCAACAACGTCGAAGTCACTCCGGAGATGTGTGCCAAGCTGGGCTGCGCCTATGGTACGTTCCTTGGTAAGGGTTCGATCGTTTTCACTGCGCGCGACGACCACCAGTCTTCACGCATGCTCAAACGTTCGCTCATCGGAGGCCTTATGAGCGCCGGCGTACGCGTCATGGACCTTCAGGCAGCTCCAGTGCCACTGGCACGGTTCGCCGTCAAGTCGTTCGCGGGCA
This sequence comes from Candidatus Cryosericum terrychapinii, assembly GCF_003570925.1. GTDB lineage: Bacteria > Caldisericota > Caldisericia > Cryosericales > Cryosericaceae > Cryosericum > Cryosericum terrychapinii. Next base: position 7,287 of record NZ_QXIS01000034.1, read on the forward strand.
GCGGTGGCGTTCACGTCATACGCTCGCCATTCGATCGTCGGCTTACGACCATACGATTCTATGATCGATCAGGGTTCGATCTTTCTACCACGCAGGAAGGAGCCATCGAGCGTCTGTTCTTCCGGGAAGAATTTGCCCGCGCCGACGTCGAAGAAGTGGGAACCATCGACATTCCGCCTCGTGTGGTAGAGTCATACCGTGACTACTTTCTAAGCTCTCTGGATGTTGCCGCCATCCAGTCGTCCGGCATCCGGTTCGTCATCGACTACTCGTATGGCACTCCCGTCCAGCTCTTTCCTGCCATTGCAGGGGAATTTGGCCTCGAGATCATCTCACTACACGCTTACGCTGACGGGCGAAGGGCAGTGAGGACGGCGTCTGATTTCCGGGACGCCAAGCGAAAACTGTCTTCCATGGTGAAGTCACTGGGAACAGCATTTGGCGTGATTCTGGACGCCTCCGGCGAAAAGGTCTTTATCGTGGACCGAAGCGGTGAGATCCTTTCGGACACTCGTACCACGGCACTCATGATTGGCTCCAGGCATCGGTCCGGGGTCCTGAACTCAGTAACGCTTCCCATTACGGCATCCATCGAACTGGAACGGTACATCAGGGATCAGGGTGTCGATGTACACTGGTGCTCAACCCTGCCACGCAACATTATCGGCGAAGCGACAAACACCGACGCTGGCGCGGACATTCTGGGAGGTTTCATCTTCTCCCGCGCTCTCCCCTTCTACGACGGTATGCTCTCCATCGGTTTTCTCCTTGAGACGCTTGCCAAGACAGGACAAGACCTTGTCACGCTGAAGCAGGAGACACCAGCCCGTGACCCCAGTCACATCGAACTGCCATGCCCGTGGGAGTCCAAGGGGACTATCATGCGTCGCATGAGCGAGCTCCATCGTGACACTGCCGAGTTCGTCGAAGGGGTCAAGGAACGCGAGGAAGACGGGTACACCCTTGTGCTACCTGATAGAGACCGCCCGGTACTGCACATCTATTCGAGCTATACGACCGACGAACGTGAACGCGACCGACTGGCCGACGCAGAGAAGAAAATCCGTTCCTGGATGGAATAGCCGAAGCCTCATTGCCGGAAGAAGCCACGAGACTACACTATTCGGCATAGTCTTTTCAGACGAGACAGGAGGAGATCGTGGGCGAGTACACCCAGCCAGTCTTGATGGTCAAGGGCGATGGCCTGGTCAATTTCGGGTGGGCCAGGCAACCGTTGTTCGACGTGAACATGGCAGCAGCTACGTCGGTGCGTCGACATATCTTCCATGCGTGGCGCCTGAAGCGGTGGGAATATTTCTACGTCGCGACGCCAATAGTCTTCTTCGCAGCACAGATTGCTCACCTGGGATACTTGGCCAACCTCACCGCATACCTGTATGATATCGAACGCAACGTCTTGCTGGAGCGCACATCGAATATCCCCTTCGGAACCGGCGTCGTCCTGGCCAACCATCCCCGCCAGGGGACCACCAGCGCCCGCGCAGGGACCTCCAAGTACCTCCAGTTTGAGATGACGCCAGAAGGCAAACACGTGACCGTCGACTGGCCCCGATTCAACGGGCCACAGGACCTCCACGCCGACCTGCTTCTCGGCTGGCCCGAGGAACTCGAGTCCCTGAGTGTTGTCGACCCTCTGAGGAACGGACGCTTCGCCTATACGACCAAGGTAACCTGTATGCCTGCCATGGGGGCTATCCGCGTTGGACAGGAGACATGGGAGTGCGGTCGCTCAGAAGCACTGGGCGAACTGGACTGGAGTCGGGGCTTCCTCGAGAGTGTCACGCCATGGAAGTGGGCGACAGCTTCAGGCCGGACACGGCAGGGCCAGACGGTTGGCTTCAACCTGTGCAGTGGTTTTCATGACCGAGGCGACAACGAGAACGCCGTGGTGGTCGATGGGCATCTCACCAAGCTGGGCCTCGTCTCCTTCACGTACGACCAGGCTCACATCATGCAACCCTGGCACGTCAACCGTCCCGATGAGCGCGTCGATCTGTCGTTCGTCCCGATGGTGGACCGTCAGTCGTACACAGACGCCGGTCCCCTCCAAAGTCATATCCATCAACTCGTGGGCCGGTACAGTGGTACCATAATGCCAGAAAGTTCAGATCCAATAGCAATCACAGACTTCGTGGGAGCTGCTGAGGACCACTACGCTCGCTGGTAGTCGATTCATGGCTGGGCACGACGATTCAGAGCAAACGCCCCGGGCACCATATGTCGGGGCGTTTGCTGTCGACCAGGCGTCAGGCGTCTACAATCCCGCTTTCGATGCCCTGACCAGCGTAGAGAGACCGATGCGAATGCTCCGCTCCTCGGCTGTCTTGAACAGACCCTCGGCACTCTTCGGTTTGATTGCGTCCTTCGTGACGCTACCATCAACAGCAAAAAGGGCGGACGTGCGGACGCCGCGGAATTGACCGACGATGAAGAGGCACCCGCTTTCCATTTCGATGGCCTTGACACCCGACTGCATCATCAGGCTCATCTTGTCCTTGTCGTAGTTGCGGTAGAATGCGTCGCTGCTGATAACGACTCCGTGCTTCGCCGTCGGAACAACCTCCCGGGCTGTTTCCATGGTAACGCGAAGGAGGTCGGCATCCGGCACCGCTGGGAACGACAATGGAAGGTATTGGAGCGACGTTCCATCGTCACGGACACTCCCCGTGGCAACGACAAGGTCGCCGGCGTCGACGTCTGACGCAACGCCCCCAGCCGAGCCAACCCTGAGCAGCACGCGCGCCCCAAGGTTGCACAGCTCCTCCACGACGATTGCTGTCGACGGAGCCCCCATTCCCGTCGTGGCAACCGACAGCCGTTCGCCCTCATACATCCCCGTGAAGACAAGCAGGTACCGGTACTCATTGACCAGGCGAGCACCCTGGAGCAGCTTCGACACCTGCTCGGCTCGCTGGGGATTGCCGACCAGCATGACGTGCGGCGCAAGGTCTTCTGTCTCAAACTTCAAGTGAAACTGTGCCATGAAATCTACCTCCCTGGGATACTAAAGCATGCCACGAGCCAGCCGCGCCGTTCGCTCCGCCAGGGCGTGGATCGAGAGTCGTTCTTTGCCCGGAATATACGTTTCGAGCCGATCGCCGATGGGATCCGCCCACACGGCAGGAACTCCACCCATCACGCCCAGGACCGTTCCAACGAGACCGGCATTGCAGTCAATGTCGAGCCCGCCACGCGCCAGCAGAGCGAATGATTCCGTGATGTCCCGACCACCATACCACAGTGAGATGATGTCCACCGCCATGTTCGGGTAGACATGGATCCAGTTGTACTGCTCAAACCGTTGCTCGGCCCATGCAAGCGCCGAAGAGACGTCCGATTCCCGCGTGACCATGTCCAGGCACTCGTGCAGAACGGCGGCGTATTCGCTCCCCTGAGGAACATATCCCGCCGCTTCGACCGCAACCACACGCGGATCATCGCGCACATAAGCGAGGGCCGTGAGCGCTGCCGCATACATGCCCCCATACACGCCGTTTGCCGCGTGGGACACGACCCCGTCGAGATGAGCAAGCCTTACCGCCTCAAGTGGTCGCCCCGGTGCCAGCATGCCGCAAACCATCCCGCGCATCTGAACACCAATCCAGTCCGAATATGGATTCCGGTAGCTCCCCGATTCGGGCGGAGTGAGACCAGCACGCAAGTTCTGGATAGCAATCCACTCTGCCGACCAGCCAAAAGGTATTTGCCGCAACCATTCATCGGCAATGTCCTGCGACGTGAGACCGCGTCCATGTGACTCGAAAGCGTCAAGGAGCGCCAGCTCGTAGACAACGTCGTCGTTCATCGTCTCAGGATCTGTGACATAGCAACGGACATCACCATACACCTCTGAGATGCGTTGGCCCGTGTATCCCTCGATGGCAGTTCCAAATGCACCGCCCGCAAGCTGGCCGACCCATCCTGCCAACGTTTTCTCCTCGACGCCAACCGGCTGCTCTTCCTGTGGCGTGCGAGCCGCGGGCAAACGAGAGAGGACTTCGTCCCACGAAGCAGGGTGCTCGAACCCGAGGTAGGAGCACGAGGGATCCTGCGGTGCAGAAAACAGTGCATCGAGGTAATGGGCGGTGAGTATGCGCAGCGCAGGAGCATCTCCACTACGAGCCAGGCGCAAGCCTTCTGGGATAAGCGATACCGCCACACTCTCGTCAAAGCCCTGATTCTCCATCGACTGAGCTGCCTCGCGATAGAGGCATTCCGGAGCGCCTGATCCCGGCACAGAACTCTCCCAGAGCATGAACATCACCTCGTCCTGCCCCTTCTCGGCAGCGGTTTGCTCACACCAGCTGCTTGGATGCAGGCGCCGATCGAGCGGAACGGCAGAACGCCGTATGTCACGTTCCGCTTGCCATGCCTTGATTCTCATGCCTGCCTCCTCTTCTTGCGAACGGAATACAGGTACAGGGAAACGAGTGTCGCGACGTAGGGGATCATGGCCGTGAACTGGGTAGGAATCCGACCGCCCTGCAGGAATACCGTCAGGCCGTCGAAGAACCCAAACAGCAGAGAGATGACGCCGATGCCCCAGGGATTCCCGCTGACCAGAATGACGGCTGCCAGCGAGATCCAGCCACGCCCTGCCGACATGTTTTCGGCAAACAGTCGCACATACCCAAGAGAGAGATACGCGCCTGCCAGACCGCAGCATACTGCACAGATGATGAGCGACCAGATACGTATCGTCGATGCCGGGACGCCGCTTGAACTCAGGCACGCAGCGTTATAGCCTGCACCGCGCAGCCGGAGCCCGAAACGAGTCCGGAAGATGACGAACGCGGACAGCACAGTCACCAGAACCGCAACGTAGATGATGAGGTTGTACCCACTGAGCAAGCTGCCCAGATAGGGGATGCCGCTGATCAGCGGCAGCTTCACGGCTGGAATTGCCCGAATACCGGCATCGGTGAAGGCTCCTTTGACGTGAAAGATATCGCGCAACAAAAACGTCGTCAGACCCACCGCGAACAGGTTCAGTGCTATGCCTGTCAGGAACTCGTCCGTATGAAGTTTCACGGCAAACAGAATGAAAATACCGGCCATGACCAGCGCCCCGGCTACCGCGCATAAAATGCCAAGGAACCAGCTGTGCAGGAAGAACGACCCGAGAACTGCGCAGAACGCACCAACCAGCATCATCCCTTCCATGGCGATGTTGAAGATGCCGGCATAGAAGGTGAATGTTCCACCAATGGCCGCCAGCAGAATCGGCGTGGCGCCGACAACCATGGCTGAGACAAGCCCGAACAGAACGTTCACCTCGTATTCTCCTTCAGTTTTCGCCTGGTCGCCAGACGGTCGAACACCATGTTCAGAGAAACCCTGCCAGCTACAACGACCAGCACAATGACTGCCTGCAGCACATCGATGAACTCCGAAGGTACAGCAGTAACGAGTTCCATGCCTATGGCGCCCTGCTGCAGCGCACTGAAGAGCAACCCGTAGAGGAAGGTTCCCGAGATGCCATTGCTGGCTACGACTGCAATCATGATACCGTCCCAGGCATAGTTGGCGCCCAGCCCCTTCACAAAGCGATGGGGGCCGCCCATGATCATCAGCCCTCCGGCAAGCCCCGCAAGAGCTCCGGTGACCAGCATGACGCGAACATAGTTGGCATCTACCTTGCATCCGCCGATTCTTGCAAACAGCGAATTCTGTCCGGTCATGCGCCATTCGTAGCCACTGCGGCCTCTGCTCATGATCAGCCAGCAGACGACTGCTGCAAGCACCATGAACAGGACACTTGTGTTCACGCCTCCCAGATCCGGCAGCCATGCAGCCGTACTGATGGGCCTGGTCATGGGAGTCGAAGCAGAGGGGTCGAACAAGGGGTACGTAATGACCCACAATGCGAAGTAGTCAGCAATGAAGTTGAGCATGAGCGTAACAATGAACTCATCCATGGCGAAAGCACGTTTGAGCAGTGCTGCAAGCCCCGACCATAGCGCCCCACCGAGAAGAGATGCCAGGATACACAGCGGGACAAGAAATACCGAGGGCAGATGGACGAACAACCCCACCAGTGTCGCACCCAGAGCTCCCATGACGAGCTGACCCGGCTGTCCAAGGTTTACGGGTCCGGAGGCAAACGCGATTGATGCCGAGAGCCCTGTCAGAATAAGAGGAACGGCCCGCGTCAGCGTAGCAGTGAATCCCGACCCACTGAACAACGAGTACTGGAGCAGTGCACCATAGGTCGCAACCGGATTGAACCCCTGAAGCGCCAGCACGAGCGCTCCAATAGCGAACGCCGCCAGTACGCCAAGAATCCCGCTAAGAGCCTGTTTCCGCATGTGCAACTTCCTTTCCCCCGAGCATGTAGTACCCGATCTCCTCACGACTCGTCGCGTCCGTGGCAAGGTCCGCGACCACTTCGCCCTGGCACATGACGACGATGCGGTCGGCCACCATGAAGAGTTCGTCGAGATCGGCCGATACCAGCAGGACAGCCCGTTTCTTGCTTCGCAGGTCCAGGAGCAGCTGATGGACATACTCGATGGAACCTACGTCCAGGCCTCGCGTCGGCTGGTCCATAAGGACGAACGGCGTTTCCAGCAATAGTTCGCGACCAAGAATCACCTTCTGCTGGTTGCCGCCCGACAGTGAGTTGAACGGATCCGACGAGTGCCCCATGCTGACAGTAAACTGGTCTCGAATCTGATCAACAAACTCGGCTGCATGCCGGTAGTTGAGTCCAAGCCCCCTCCACGTGCGAAACCGTGGGTCAAGGATGTGGTGTGTCATAATCGCATCCTCCAAAATGGACGCCGCCACACTCGCGCCCATCTTCTCCCTGTCCTGGGGAACGAACGCAATCAGTGTCCGTCTGGTCAGGATGTCGGCATGTGTAATGTCCTTCCCCTTCACCTCAAGTGTCCCAGATGTCATTGGGGCCAGACCCATGATTGCGTTCACCAGCTCGAACTGGCCGTTCCCCTCGACGCCGGCCACTCCCACGATCTCGCCGGCACGCACTTCGACGGTCGCGTCATGCAGTCTTGCACGATGCTCGGTGTCGCTGCAATTCAGCCCTTGCGCATGGAAGACGATTTCTCCGGGTTCCTGAGGCTGGCGCCGCGATGTGAACAGGACCTCTCTGCCCACCATCTGTCGAGCCAGATCCTCTTTCGTGAGCTCAGACGCAGCGGACGTACCGACGATCTTGCCGCGCCGCATGACGGTCACCCGATCGCTCAAGGTAAGGACCTCGTCCAGCCGGTGAGATATGAAGATGATCGTGTGTCCTTTGTCCCTGAGACGCGCCAATTCGGCAAACAGCTGGGGGATTTCCTGAGGTGTCAGAACCGCCGTCGGCTCGTCCAGAACAAGCACGGAGACATTCCGGTAGAGCAGTTTGAGGATCTCGACCTTTTGGCGTGCAGCTACCGAGATGTCTCCTACCAGTGCGTCAGGGTCCAAGTTGAATTGAAATTCCTCGATCTTCTGGCGCACCACTTCACGCGCCCTATCAACATCGATTATCCCGAAAGCACGGACAGGCTCGGCGCCCAGGACGATGTTCTGCCACACCGTGTACTCGGGAATGAGCAGGATCTCCTGGTGTACCATGCCTATCCCGGCAGCAATCGCTTCACGTGGCGTCCTGAATTCGACCTTGGCACCCCTGAAGAAAATGTCCCCTGCGTCTCGGCGCTCGAGGCCATAGAACACCTTCATAAGCGTGCTCTTCCCGGCTCCGTTCTCTCCGACCAGCGCGTGAATCTCGCCGGCTTCAAACGACACCGACACGTCAGAGAGTGCGACGGTGTCCGGGGGAAACACCTTGGTGATGTGCTGCAGGTCGATCAGGACGTCACGTGCCACAAACAGCTCGTCCTACTGGTACTTGGTGACGGCGAGCGTACCGTCGACAATCTGCTGACGGACTGCGCCGATGCGATCGATAATGCTCTGCGGGAGGACTTGCACCGTCGCCTCGGTTACCAGATCGACAGTACCAGTCTTCAGACCGTACTTTATGACTTGACCCGGTTTGTAGGTGCCGTCCTTGATCGTCTTGTAGACATCTTCGATAGTTTTACCCACGTCCTTGATGTCCGATGCGATGACGTAACCGGGTTCGATATCGTTCTGGTTCGTGTCGACGCCGATTGCGTACAGACCACGCTCCTTGGCTGCCTGGAGCACGCCCAGACCCGTAGCGGCGGCAACCTGGAACACAACATCGCACTTCTTGTCATAGAGACTGAGAGCGGCCTGCTTGCCTTTGGCCGGGTCGTCCCAGATGCCGGCAAGCACGACGCGCTCAATCTTGATAGTCTTGTCGATGTAGTGGACACCGTCCTCATAGGCCTTAACAAAAGCCATCACTACCGGGTCATCCGCCGCGGCGACGACGCCGACGACCTTGTCGGCATTGACATTCTTGATGCTCATATCTGTAGTTGTAAGACCGGCACAGACGCCCGCGAGGAATGCACTCTCTTCTTCGATGTACTTGATGGAGGTTATCGTGCTCTTGCTGTTTTCCACAATCGTGTCGATGTTGACGAAGATCTTGTCCGGGTACTTGTCGGCCATCGCCTTCAGGTTGTCCTCGAACGCATAGGAAATGACGAACACGACGTCACTATACTGTGTGGCTGCTTCGAGGCCAGGCTCGTACTTGCCTGCATCGAAGTTGCACTCAATCGTGCTTGTTTCCACACCATACTGTGCCTTGATGTTGTCAATACCTTTCTGACCAGAATCGTAGAACGCATTGTCGCCAAGAGCTCCATTGATGAGGTAGACGACCTTGTCAGTCTTGGGACCAGTCACTGTCGGCTTACAGCCGGCAAACGACATGCTGATGATCATAAGCGCGAGCAGCATACACAGCATTCTCTTCATGTCGACTCTTCTCCTTTGTCCTTCAGATCTGCCGCTTTGGGGGATGGTCTCCCCTGCACAGCCTTGCCTCAAGAAACGCAGTAACTTCCGCTTCGTCCGGCATCGATTGCTGAGCGCCGGGCCGCGTTACCGTAAGTGCCCCCGCCGCCATCGCACGGTAGAGCGCCGTGTCGGGGTCAAGCCCTTGGTCTAACGACGCCGCAAATGCCCCTTGGAAAGAATCCCCTGCAGCCGTCGTATCGACCGATACCACCGAAAATGCGGGCACCTCAGGGCTCTCGAACGCGCCAACCGCAAATGCACCCTTTTCTCCCCGCTTCACGACGACGGTCCTCGCACCCAAACCCAGAAGGACTGCTGCGGCCTCTTTGAGATCGGCGGTTCCGGCAAGAGCACGTGCCTCACCCTCGTTCGGCATAAGGTAGTCCACATCGGCGAATACTCCTGCCGTCAGTGTGACGGACCCCCAGGGCGAAGGGTCGAGGATGACGGTAGCTCCTCTCAGGTGCGCCACGTGAGCAGCCTCCCGAACGACCGCAAACGGGATTTCGCACTGCAGCAGGAGAACGACCCCGGGCTGCAGCAAACCGTCCAGCGTCTTGAGTTCGGCGGCACCGACGGCACCGTTGGCGCCCGGGACGACCACAATGCGATTCTCGCCGCCTCTTTCCACCAGGATGCACGCAACCCCTGTCGACAAGATGGGATCCACCGTTACGCCGGCGACGTTCACTCCAGAGGCCGACAACCCATTCATCACGTCCCGCCCAAAAGTGTCTGATCCCACGCGCCCCACCAGAACACTCTCCGCTCTCAGCCGGGCAGCCTGCACCGCCTGGTTCGCACCTTTCCCGCCCGGGTTGGTGAGCCATCCAGTCGAGACAATGGTCTCACCGTGATCCGGCACACGCTCGCACCGGACAACCAGGTCCATGTTGATGCTGCCGAATGATACGACCACGACTACAGGGTAGTTGCCGAAGAATGCTCTGCCGAAATATTCCGGAGCGCCGTCGAATCCCGGACCACAAGCTCCGTCGGGAGAACCACCGGCTGACGTGGCGCATGACCGCGTCTCATGTCGAGAATTGCTTTCACTGCCCGTCGTCCCATCTCATAGGTGGGCTGTCGTACCGTCGTCAACGATGGACTAAAGATCCTCGCAAACGCGATGTCGTCAAAACCAGTGACTGATATTCTTCCTGGCACCGGGATACCCACTTCTGCAAGTCTCGCCAGAACACCAAATGCACATAAATCATTGGCACAGACGACACCCGTCGTGCCATCCATCTTGGACTCGACCTGCTTCATGGCTTCGTACCCGTCATCGATCCCAAAACCCGCGCGTACGACATTGAAGTCGATATTGTGCAGACGGCACTGGTCACGAAACCCTCTGAGTCTGTCTTCGGTTGTAGAGATCCTTGGAGGGCCCGAAAGATATAACAGTTTACGGTGCCCCAGTCCCGCCAAGTGGTCAACTACAGCCTTACTCCCGCTGTAGTTGTCGGCATTCACCTGTGACACCAGGGAACCGGAGAGTCTACGGTCCATGACAACTACGGGAATACCGGCCGCCAGCTCCGCCACATACGCATCTCTTCGGGAAGCGCTGGCCACGATGACTCCCGCCACAGTCAGATCATGCAGAGAATGCAGGTACTGCTTCTCCTTGGCCACATGACCGTCGCTATTACAGACGATAAGGTTCAGGCCATGCTTGCGTGCTTCATCCTCCACGCCACGCACGATAGCTGGAAAAAAGGGGTTGGTGATGTCTGGAACCACAAGTCCAATGAGATCGGATTGGCCGAGGACCATGGCGCGTGCGATAGGGTTGGGCTTGTAGTCCAACTCCCTGGCCATCTCCAGGATGCGCTCACACAGTTCTGGCCGCACCATCTCCGGTTTCGAGAACGCCCGCGATACCGTGCTTGTGGAAATGCCGAGCTTCCGCGCTATTTCCCTCATGTTACTCTACCCTCGGCAGCCAGATACCTGTCTGGTTCTGATACTTGCCCTTCTTATCTTCATAGGAGACGGCGCATAGTTCATCGGCTCCCATGAAAAGAACCTGAGCAATCCCCTCATTGGCATAGACCTTGACGGGGAGCGGCGTCGTGTTGCTGATCTCGATAGTGACAAATCCCTCCCATTGCGGCTCTAGAGGGGTTACGTTTACGATGATTCCCGCTCGAGCATATGTACTCTTGCCAATGACAAGGCACAAGACATCCCGGGGAATCCGGAAGTACTCGAGACTGCGTGCTAGAGCGAAGGAGTTCGGCGGGATGATGCAAGAGTCACCGTTCATATCCACAAAACTTCGCCCGGTGAATGCCTTTGGATCGACAATGGCATTGAAGACATTGGTGAAGACCTTGAACTCGTCCGCCACACGCATGTCGTATCCATAAGACGACACGCCATATGAGACGACGCCCTTGGGACAGTCTGATGCGAACGGTTCGATCATGCCAGCCAATGCATGGGCCGCGATCCAGGTGTCAGATTTGATTCCCATCCACGCCTCCAAACCCCGATTTTCGCCTGCAAGCGCTACCATTGTGTTCTGAAGCATCCAAACTTCAAGGTTGACAACCAGCAGGCCTCGATTGGGCGGCACCAGTGCCGGCATTTCACAAGCCGACCTGCCTGAGTTTGGTTCAGGCCTCCGGTACGCGCCGCGATCGACCACCCGCATTCCTGGCCACCGCTCTCGCGGACATTACATCACTCATTGTAGGTGTCAGGGAGGTCATTCTCAAACATCACTGTGTCACCGGGTGTCAGCAGGCTTCCCATAAGCCCCGTGACCTCCTCAAGGGAACGAACTGTGAGGATGTTCGCCTCCGGGAAACCAGCTGACAGCAGCCCCTCGCGGACCGATTGAGTCTTCTTCGGGCCGACAAGGATCACTGTGTCAGCCGATCCAGCTGCCCGCCTGCCCGCCTCCATGTTTTCCGTGTCCTCCGCTTTGCCCAGCGAGACCAGCCCGGGGGTGACGAGGACCCGTCGCGAAGGAAAAGCGGCCAGCACCTCCATCGCCATGGCAAACCCGGCAGGATTCGAGTTGAAAGCATCATCGATGATGCGAACGCCGCCAGCGCCGGCCATCACCTGTAGCCGATGAGGAGGTGCCTGCAGTGTGGCGACACCATCCTGGATAGCGTTCCAGGACACACCCAGTTCACGCGCCACTGCGACCGCGAGCAGGATGTTCTCAACGTTGTGCCGGCCGAGCAGCTTCGTACAGCACGCGAATCGCTCATCTTGACTCATCAGAATATCAAAGGACAGACCGTCAGCACTCATCACGATGTTCTCGGCATGCAAGTCAGATGACAACGATCCGCCTGCACTCGCGCTCACGATTCTCTTCCCCCGTACACTCCCGATTTCTGCAAGGACAAGATCATCGGCGTTCAGGACGACCGTGGATCCGCTCCCAGGCATGCTGACGAATCCCTTCATGACACGCCGGATGGCAGCCTCGGAACCGAACTCCTCGAGGTGCTGCAGACCGACCGACGTCACGATCGAGATACTGCAGGGGACCAGACGCAGAAGATGCTCAAATCCACCCTTCTCGTTCTCGGCCAGTTCCACCACGAACACTTCGTGTTCTGGGCCGAGCTGTCCGCGAATGACCCGACAGATGCCCATGGCCGTGTTGTAGCTCTCGGGCGTCATCAGAACACGATAGCGTGATTCCAGCAGGTGCGCCGTGAAGAATTTGGTGCTCGTCTTGCCATAGCTCCCGGCAATGCCGACAACGGTCGGAGCAAATCCGGCAAGGATTCTGCGGGCGTCTCGCACGTACCAGTCTCGTATCGACGCCTCGATGGGCTCCATGATCGTGCGGCCGACAACCAGAACGAGTGGAGCCATCAACGGCATCAGCCAGGCCGTGGCGCCGGCGAACCACCCCTTTCCAATGAGCGGTAGCAGACAGATCGCTGCACTGAGGATCGCCGTGCAGACGAGCAGGCGTCGCGCACGCGGAGTCATGACCAGAGCTTTCTTCACTGGACTCCGTACCCCGAGACGCCGTTCCCACAACAGTCCTGTCAGACCGGCAACGATCGACACCGTGCAGACAATTACAATCGAAAGTGCCGATTCCAGGCGCACGAACAATGCAGCGATACCAAGGAACCCGAGCAGGTCAAGCATGGGATTGGCAGCCAGCCGGTCGACGTGGAGCACAACCCAGTGGACGAACCGCCGCGTATCGTATTCCTCGAGTTGCAGCATATGAAGAAGATAGAGGACTCTTACCAGGGTGAGAGCGAGGGCAGTACCAGCGGCTAGTACTGCAAGCAGCGCGGCCAAACCTCTCATCCCTTTGCTCCTTCTCGCGTTCCGTGAAGGAATGCGCTCACCACGGCATTCACGAATGACGGACTGTCCAGGTAGCTGAAATGTCCTGCGCCGGCAACGGCGATGAGCCGCGACCCCCGTATCAGCCGTTCCATAGTGCGCCCGTCGGTAATCGGTGTCGCCTGGTCTTTCTCGCCCCAGATGAGCAGTGTCGGTGCGGCGATAGCTCGCATGCACTCGCTGAGATCAAGATTGACGGTCTTGACGAAAGATGACCGCATGACGCCGGAGACCGCCCTGTAGTCGGCACTTCCAAACCGCATGGCAAGGCGCTCTCGCAGCGCGGGTCCCTTCGCCCCGAGAATTGGAAGACGCAGGACTGTCTGGGCGGTCTTGTAGAAAAGTCGCCGCATGCGCCGTCTGAACGTCGCCGGAGGCTTGATGCCGGCTGCATCGACAAGGACAAGAGCCTGGACAGTTTCAGGCGCGTGCGCCGCCAGCCATATGGCGATACGGCCACCAAACGAGTGTCCGATGTATGTCGCGCGTGGAATCCCCAGAGACGCCACCGCTTCCTGGACGAAGGCAGCATATTCAGGCGTGCCCCAGGGAACCGGAGGAGGGCTGCTGCCACCGAAACCTGGGAGGTCGAAAGCAAGAACCCGATACCGGTCCCGCAATCCCACGATGAGAGGCGTCATGCTAACCGCCTGGCCTCCCCAGCCGTGCAGGAGCACGACAGGGTCTCCAGACCCTTCGTCTACATATGCAAGCGTGATGCCGTGGACGAGCGTGGTAGCCATCATACTCCGTCAGACGTTCTTGGTTCCAGACTTGCCCTTTGAACCTAGCCTCAGCAGGTCTGACACATCGTAGCTGACGACGTTCGACCTGCGGTCTTCGAATGCTTTGCAGGCGAGATCAATCAACTTCGTGAGCAGATCCCGGTATTGCATGCCGACAGCTTCCCATAGGTAGAAAGACAGGGCGCCCGGAATAGTGTTGATCTCGTTGACGTAGACGGCTCCAGATCCATCGATCAGGAAGTCGACCCGGGCGACACCCCGGCAATCAAGAGTGGTGAATGCACGACACGCCAGTTCCTGCACCCGACGGGTAAGGTCATCACCGAGATTCGCCGGCACCTTGCGTGCCTGCGCCTTCTGGATGCCACTATTTGACTCAGCCGTCGTCTTGTATCCCACCTTGTACTTGGTGTCGTAGTCGAGGAAGGCGCGCGAACTGAAGACTTCCTCGCACGCCGATGGTATTGGATCGTCGTTGCCCAGAACGGCACAGTTTACCTCGCGATGATCGACAACGGCCTGCTCCACCAGCAACTTGCGGTCGAACTGACTCGCAACCTCGAGTGCATATCGCAGCGTGTCGTGATCCGTCGCGCGCGTGATGCCAACGCTAGAACCCAGGTTGGCTGGTTTCACGAACATGGGAAACTGAAGGCGCTGCTCGGCATGACGAAGGCAGTCATCCGGCGAAGAACGCCATGTGCGCCTGCTGAAACTGACGTACGGAACGACGGAAATTCCGGCTGCCGCAAACAGCTGCTTCTGGAATACCTTGTCCATGCCCAGTGCAGAGCCGGTCACGCCTGCACTCGTGTAGGGGATCCCCAGGAGTTCGAACATGCCCTGCATCGTCCCGTCTTCACCGTTGGTGCCGTGATTACACAACAATGCGACGTCGACAGCCAGCGGTGTCACATCCATACCATGGCTCATGAAGCCTCTGCGCGGAGCCTGCACCGCAAAGGTCCATTTTCCAGCAAAGGGTCGCAGTTGCACGCGCTGTGCCTTGCCCGGAAGACTGACGAGATCACGGAACACATCCATCGTTTTCAGGGCTTCTCCCGTGAACCAGACGCTCTCCTTGGACACGTAGAGCGGGACGACCTCAAACTGCTCCTCGTCCAGAGTATTCATCGCCTGAACGGCGGTAATGATAGAGACCTCGTGCTCCACTGAGCGCGAACCGAAGACAACGGCGACTCTCTTCTTCATCCATAGCTCCTTGCACCGGCCCCGCAGGGAAGATGTTCGCTGAAAAGCCCGTGAATTGCTGATTTCATGCACATCCAGTCTATTCCCTTTGAACCGCATTGCAACGCACCGAACGAATTTGACAGAGACGCCCGACGTTATATATTGGAATACGAACAATTGCTTTTGAAAGGACAGGCCAGATGAATTACAGGTCATTCGGAAAGCTGGACTGGAAACCGTCTGCACTCGGATTTGGCACAATGAGACTGCCTACTGTTGGAGAAGACCCTTCGGCCATCGACGAGCAGCAGGCCATTACTATGCTTCGTACCGGCATCGACGGAGGGATCAACTACGTCGATACGGCATACCCGTATCACGGGGGCAAGAGTGAAACGCTCGTCGGCAAAGCCCTTCAGGAGGGCTACCGTGGCAAGGTGCACCTTGCCACCAAGATGCCCTCCTGGCTCATCGAGTCACAGGCAGACATGACTCTCCGCTTCGAAGAGCAGCTGCAGCGCATGCAGACCGACCACGTCGAGTTCTACCTGCTGCATGCCCTCAACGCGGAGCGCTGGCACAAACTGCACGATGCCGGGGTTCTCGAGTGGGCGCACGAACGTATCAGAGAGGGGCGCATCGGTTATCTTGGCTTCTCCTTCCATGACACCAACACAGCTTTCCGGGAGATCGTCGACGCCTCTCAGGAGTGGACATTCTGCCAGATCCAGTACAACTTCCTCGACGAAGAGACGCAGGCGGGCACCGACGGGCTACATTATGCAGCATCCAGGGGACTGGGGATCGTCGTCATGGAGCCTCTGCGCGGTGGAAAACTGGCAGTGCCAAACGCAGAGATCTCAGCAATGTGGAGCGAAGCCTCGACCAGACGGTCGGCGGCTGAATGGGCCCTGGACTGGGTATGGAACCACCCCGAGGTCTCGCTGCTGCTCAGTGGCATGAGCACACTGGTACAGGTTCAGCAGAATCTGGACGCTGCCGGCACGTCGGCAACCGGCATGCTGGCTCCCGGCGACCTGGACCTGATCGCACGTGTCAGAGATGCCTACAACGCCCTTGTCCGTGTCCCCTGTACAGCTTGCAACTACTGCATGCCCTGTCCACAGGGTGTCAACATCCCGGGCATGTTCCAGCTTGTCAATGAGGGATCGATGTTCGGAAGCTGGGATGTGCAACGCAAGAGATACGGCCAGATGAAAAGCGAAGGTTCGTCGGCTGACAGCTGCATCCGTTGCGGAGCATGTGAGGATAAGTGCCCACAGCACATCTCCATTCGCGATCAGTTGGCCAACGTCGCTGAGCAACTCGGCTGATTCTCTACTCCGATCCTGGAGATTGTCGTTCTGAACGGCAATGACGGCAGTAGCCGTACAATACGAGGCTGTGATCAGTGACCTCAAAATCCAGCGCTTTGGCCGCACTGTTTGCAAAATCCTCTACAGGACAGCTGCTGATCGGAAACATGTGGTGGCACCCCAGGCAAACCATATAGTGCCGATGAGCATTGCCCATCAATTCAAAGAATGAACGGCCGTCATTGCTCAACAATGTCCGCTGCACGCTACCGCGACTGACGAGTTCATCGAGGGTACGATAGACCGTTGACAGCGCCATGCCCGGCAGAGTTGTGTTCACCCTATTGAGAACGTCGTCGGCTGTAAGTGGAATACTGACTTTACCCAGGACCTGCAGAATGGTGCGACGATCCCTGGTCATCCGGAACCCTCTCAGCTGTCCAGAGAGCCGACGCCTGCCCGTACCGTTCCTGTCTGCTGAGTCCATGGCGTTACTTCCCTGACAGAGACTGTATGAGGATGCCGGCAGCAATGCTGATACCGAGCAACCAGGCAACGACCTTCAGCGTATTCTTCGTATCGTGGTTCTCACGAAAGAGAACAACAAGTCCTAGCCCACCCGCAGCCCCCAGACCAGCAACTGTCGATCCAAAGCTGATGGTACCGGCGATGTACAGTTCGGTGATCGCCACGCTGGCGGCACAATTCGGTATGAGCCCTATGAGCGCGGCCAGAACAGGCTGGAAGATCGTGTGACTCAAGAACAGACGCGACAGGTTTTCCTGCCCGACGCGATTGATAAGCAGGCCAATGACAAGTGATGTCACCAGAACAAACAGGATAATCTGAGCTGTCCGCTTCGTCGCAGACCACAGGATCTCCTTCCAGTCAATGCTACCGGTCTCCTTGCTCGTGCATGATGCACGAGTGCCGTCGCACGAACAGCTCTGCTCACCGATCCTCATCGCATCCTGCTCGGCCTTCCGGCGGTCCTGGCATTCCTGCATACGTCTGCGATTTTCGGTGCGCATCAGTGCGTCAACAAGATATCCTCCGGCGAGAGCCATGAGGACCTTGACACCGACAAGTGGAAGCACAATATATGCCTCATCAGGCTTCGACAGAAGGATGGGCAGGGCTTCGTCAGATGTGGCAAGGTACACCGCGATGATCGTGCCCATCGTGAGGAGTCGCTGCGTGTATAGTGCGCTTGCCATGACCGAGAAACCACATTGGGGAATAGCGCCCCCCACCGCTGCGATAAGAGGCCCGACGTGTCCCGCTTTCTCGACAGCATCGACGATTCGCTGCTGCCACCTCGCCTCAACGTATTCCAGGACCAGGTAGACCCCAAACAGGATTGGCACCATGTTGAGCGTATCCCTGAGAGCATCCAGAATAACTTTCACCTCAGACCAATCTCCTCTCTACATGCAAATGATTTGCAGCAAGATAACCTTTAGTATACTCGCGCGAGGACGACATCAACCCGTAAACAGTGATTAAGGCCATTCATCCGTTGGTATGTACGACCGAACGGTTTCGGATACAATGGACATAGCCGCTTCCAAGGCGGCGAAACGAGGAGCTCATGACGGAAGGCGAACAACTTGTACAGACAACGATACGGTCGGGAGACGCAACTCTCTGTGCCGCCGGGGACGGGAAACTCGTATACAGGCTGACGGGCAGAGGGATCGGCGCGCTTGTCACGGCGGTCGAGAAGGAACGTGCGGACAGTCACGGCCCGCTGGACTGGGGGGACAAACTGGTGGGACGAGCTGCTGCACTCCTGTTCACGCTGGTGCGTCCCCGGTCGGTCTTCGCCCTGACGATGAGCACCGGCGCACAAGACGTCCTGCGCGCAGCCGGTATTCTGTTCGGTTGCGACGCAGTCATCGTCGATGTGCTCAACAGAACCGGAACGGGGCCGTGTCCGATGGAGGCAGCGGTATCCGGCATCGATGACCCGCTGGCCGCACTGGAGAAGCTCAAGCAAGTGAGTCAGTCACTATCAGATGCTGGGCGCAAACGTGCGCCCGAGAAGGGGGAGTCAATGAACAACCTGGTGGATCGATTCCTGCATTACACGTCATTCGACACACAGTCGGACGAGCATTCAGTCACGTTTCCCAGCACCGAGAAACAACTCGTCCTTGCCCACGAGCTGGACACAGAGCTGCAAGGGCTTGGCCTGAAAGATTCTTCTGTTGATGCGAATGGCTACGTCAGCGCTACTCTTCCCGCCAACTGCGAGAGTCCGGACGCTGTTCCAGTCATTGCATTCCTCGCGCATATGGACACGTCTCCCGACGCGTCGGGCATGGGCGTGAAGCCGCGTATCGTCACTGCCTACGACGGCAAAGACATCGTTCTCGATGCGGAGAAGAACATGGTCCTGAGCCCCGCCGACTTTCCTGACATGCTGCTGCACAAGGGCGAGGACTTCATTGTGGCGGACGGCACGACTCTGCTGGGAGCCGACGACAAGGCAGGTATTGCCGAGATCATGACTGCTGTCGAATACCTGCTGGCGCATCCCGAGGTGAAACACGGAACCATCAAGATTGCATTTACACCGGATGAGGAAGTCGGCCAGGGCGTCGATCGGTTCGACGTACCGAAGTTCGGCGCGAAGTACGCGTACACCCTCGACGGCGATGAACTCGGCAGTCTCGAATACGAGAACTTCAATGCCGCATCGGCAGAATTCGAGATCACCGGGAAGAGCATCCACCCGGGTACCGCAAAAGGCATTATGAAGAATGCGGCTCTCATAGCTGCAGAACTGACCGCACTCTTCCCGTCCGACGAAACGCCTCGATCAACTGAGAAATACGAGGGTTTCTTCCACTTGACCAGCATCAATGGCGTGTGCGAGAAAGCCGAAGTCAAGTACATCATCCGAGATCACGACAAACACCGTTTCGAACAGCGCAAGAGCATGGCGCATGCCACCTGCGACTTCCTGAACGCCAAGTATGGCGAGGACACGGTTACAGTTCACGTGCGCGATTCCTACTACAACATGCGCGAGGTTATCGAGCAGAACATGATCCTCGTCGATGTCGCCCGCGATGTCATGGAGAAGCTGGGCATAGCGCCCTTGGTGAAGCCTGTTCGTGGTGGAACTGACGGTGCACGGCTCAGCTACATGGGGCTTCCCTGCCCCAACCTGTTCACCGGCGGCCGCAACTACCACGGCCCGTTCGAGTACATCGTCATCCAATCCATGGAGAAAGCTGTACAGGTCATCGTTGGCATTGCGGAAGCGTTTGCGAGTCGATCAGCGACTGTGGCGTGACCTGACAGACATCGTACCAGCAAAAAAAGGGGTGCCAGTCAGGCACCCCTTTTGCGTTCCACTTCCCGAAGCTTGATCAGATGCTCTTGCCGCGCAACGCCGCCAGAACTTTGTCCGGCGTGTAGGGCGTGCGGTGGAGGCGTATCCCAGTCGCATCAAAGATTGCATTGCCGATTGCAGGGATGGCACCGTTGATGCCGATCTCGGCCACCGATTTGGCGCCCCATGGTCCAGTCGGCTCATAGTTGTCGACGACGATGACCTCGGTCGGCGGCATGTCGCGGCGAGACAGAATCTTGTAGTCGAACAGCGAGGAATTGGTCATGTTGCCGTGGGATCCAAAATGGTACTCCTCGGTCAGCGCAAATCCTATACCATTTGCCACCGCTCCCATGATCTGCCCGCGCACCAGGTCGGGGTTGATAGAAACACCGCAGTCGACGGCTGCCACATACTTGAGAACCTCGACCTTTCCTGTGAGCTCGTCCACTTCGATCTCCACGAAGTGTGCCGCAAAGGGCGGCGGAGAGTATGGGGACACGAACGACTGTGTCGTTGCAATCTGATGCTGATTGATTTCGTAGTACGCGCGATAGGCAATATCAGATACAGAAACCTTCTTCCCGCTCCGCGCCGACACGACGTTTCCATCGTCCATACGATAGAAGGACAGGATAGGGTCCGGCTGGGTGTTGTCCCATTCAACCTTGGGCTCTGCAATGACAAGTTGCTGATCCAGCTCCTCCCCCAGCATCTCGGCTGCAACTGAGAAAATCTGATTGCGCACTGCCTTGGCCGCTTTGACGACGGCGCCACCCGAGACAAACGTGGTCGAGGAGGCATAGGCTCCGACATCGAACGGTGTCAGATCAGTGTCGCTGGAGAGAGCGCTGATCTTGTCCATAGTGACCCCCAGGACTTCAGCCGCCATCTGGGACAAAATAGTGTCGGAACCCGTGCCGATATCCGTGGCACCCATGGTCAGGAAGTAGCTCCCGTCCTCGTTGAGCTTGATGGAAGCAGAAGCCATGTCGATCAGCGGGATCCCAGAGCCCTGCATGTGCATCGACATGCCGACGCCACGAACCTTGTGACCGTTGCGCGTGCGCTTGCCGCGTTTCTCTGTCCAGCCGATTGCTTCGGCTCCCAGGTCGATAAGGGTCGGCAGTGAGCTGCTCTTGATCGTCTGGGCGACTCCCTGACGGCCTTCGCCGAGAGCCTCGAAGATTGGCGAACCTTCTCCGACTCTGATCATGTTCATCTTGCGCAATTCGATGGGATCCATGCCCAGTTTTGCGGCCAGATCGTCGATTGTGCACTCGAGAGCAGCGTATCCCTGAGTCGCTCCATACCCTCGGTATGCCCCCGGCACGGGAAGGTTCGTATAGACTGCATCACCAAAGAACCGGACGTCAGTCGCCTTGTTGTAGAGTGGCAGCGTTTTGCTGCCCGTGTTGGACATGACCGTGAGGCTGTGACTGCCATAGGCGCCGGTATTGCTGAGAACGTACATCTTGAGAGCCCTGAAGTGACCCTGCTTGTCACAACCGATGCTCATGTCGATCTTCATCGGGTGACGGGTCCTGGACGAGACGAACTCCTCCTTGCGGGTCAATTCGATCTCGCACGGGAGACCCGTCTTGATGGTTCCGTAGGCTACAAGGTCGTCAATGAGTATCTCCTGCTTGGTGCCATAACCGCCGCCGATCCGAGGCTTGACAACACGCAACTTGCTCATGGGAATGTCAAGAACCCTCGAGACGATACGGCGTGCGTGCCAGGGGACCTGTGTGCTCGAAACGATAACGACCTTCCCCATGTCGTCCGTATAAGCGAACGCCGTGTGCGTCTCCATCGGGGTGTGCTGAGCATAGTGCGTCTGGAACGTCTCAGAGATGGTCACCTCGGATTCCGCCAACGCTTTGTCGACGTCGCCAACGTTGATGTCCAAATGCGCTGCAACGTTATGCGCCGAATCATAGGCACCCTTTGGATCCTCAGGATGCACGATCGGAGCTCCCGGCTTCATGGCATCGTCGGCGTCAAGAACAGCAGGCTCTTCCTTGAAGCTCACCTTGATAAGCCTGAGCGCCTGTTCTGCAATATCTATGGAATCCGCAAAAACAGCAGCCACACGGTCACCCACGAAGCGCACACGCTCCGTGAACATCTGGTTGTCGTACGGCGAAGGCTCTGGCCAACCCTGTCCAGCCGTCGTGTAGAACGTACGCGGCGTATTCTTCCAGGTCAGTACGAGGCGAACACCAGGCAGTGCCTCTGCAGCACTGGTATCGATCGAGATAATAACACCATTAGCGATCGAGCTGGTCAGAATCCTTCCATGCAGACGGTTCGGAAAATCACGTGCCGCGATATCGTCCGTGTACATCGGGGCTCCACTGGCCAGAGCGTAGCCATCAACCTTGTCGACGGACTTGCCGACTACATGCGTCGCCGGGTACGACCCTTCGGTCAGGTGACGGAAACCCTTTCTCTCGATGCTCATTTCTTGTCCCCTTTCCGGAGCTGCGCGGCGGCATCGAGGACTGCCTCGACCTGCTGTTCGTACCCAGTGCATCGACAGTAGTTGCTGTCCATCGCCAACCGGATCTCTTCTTCGGTGGGATCAGGATTTTCGTCCAGCAACGCCTTGGCAGATGTGATGGCGCCAGGCACGCAGTATCCACACTGGACAGCGCCGTTCTTCACAAACGCTTCCTGAAGGACGTGCGGATGAGCCTGATCCCCAATGCCGCGCACGGTCGTCACGGCGTGTCCGTCGGCTTTGGCGACCAGTATCAAGCATGAAGCGACAGGCCGCCCGTCCAGCAAGACGGTGCACGCGCCGCAGTCCCCCGAGTGACAGCTGCCCTTCACCTCGAGGTAACCCTCGCGCCGCAGGACATCGAGCAGGACCTCGCCCGGTTGAATATCAAAAGAACGTTCAACAGTATTCACATTTATCGAAATAGTCATTGTGCCACTCCCGTCATGTGCTCATCCAGGTTTACGATAGCCGCTCGCACCAGCTCACGCCGGAACTCGCCCGTCGCACGAAGGTCAGTCCCGACCTCGACAAGATCAGGAGCCATCTCCGCCAGTCTCGCGAACGTCTCATGCGACAACGACTTTCCGACAAGTTCTTCAGAGAGTCGGGGGTAGAGAGCAGCATGACCCGGGCGCCCGGCGAAGACCAGGTTGGCCGCTGTCATGACCTTGCCGTCACAGTTCACAAGCGCTGAGAAGTGCAGCGTCGAAATGTCCTGCTGGGTACGTGTGAACCGCCATAGGAATCCCCTCGATCCGGCATTCCCTGCCGACAGCAGAACACCCTTGATGATCGCCCCCGGCTGCTTTGCTTCGATGTAGTCAGAGAGAGGCGTGATGCGCTCAGTACCGTCAAACAGTCGCACCTGTGCACCCAGGGCAACGAGATGGGGCACGACGTCATTCCACGGCTGGTTGCGCCCAATGACTCCGCCGACGGTGATCATGTCCCGCAGGTTATTATGAGCGATATGGCCCGCCCACCAGGCAAGCGAACCCCCAGCATACTGCCTGATGTCTGCGCTGCGACTGATCGTCGTGAGTGTGGTCTGAGAACCGATCTCGATCCCTTCCCGGCTTGCTGCAATATAGTCGAGACCACAGTGAGACAGATCGATCAGGGTCGTGATCTCCGGGTTCCGGCGAAGGACCAGCTCCACGCCACCGCCAACATACGCGGCGACAGGGCCCAGCTGCTTCGCTTTGGCGAAAGCATCCTCCAAGGATGTTGCATGATAGTACTGGGTGATTCTGCCCATGCGGGCCTCCTCGCAAACAGCACTGATAATCTTTTGTATATTGTACCCTCGCGAAAAGGGTTGGAAGCATCACCGTCGTCGCATTTGTGCGAGCCGGACGTATGAATGTCTACACACACCCGGAACGAGTAGTGCCCAAGCAGTCCCCTACTCGTTGTGTGACGCGGCATCAATCTGGATCTGCTCCTCCCGCGCCCGCTGCTCAGCACTCTGGATATAGAATGACAGCTTGAGGAACTCCTGCGAGAGATCAACCGACAGCATTGGAACCTTCTCCGGGACCTTGATGCTCTGAGGTGCGAAGTTGAGGATACCGCGAATCCCCGCCTCGCAGAGGATCCGGGCGACGTTTCGGGCACTGGACGCAGGAACGGCGATAACCCCGATGGCGATGTGCTCGCGGCGAACAATAGTCTTCAACTCATCAATGGAGTACACAGGTATGCGCTCTACGTGCGTTCCGATCTTGCGCGGATCCCTATCAAACGCTGCGACATACCTGAATCCCCACTTCTGAACCATACGGCTGGACATGAGCGCTGTGCCGAGGGAGCCTACGCCAACGATACAGCACTTCCACCGTTCGACGCCACGCCCGAAGATGGCTTCGACTTCGGTCTTCAGATGAGCGACATCGTATCCGGTGCCACGTTTGCCAAATCGACCAAAGACTGACAAGTCCTGTCTCACCTGTTCAGCGCTCACCCCGGTCAGCGAAGCCAGCTCCCGCGACGAAAGTGTCGACGCGCCTTGCTGCTCAAGGTATGTGAGACAGCGCAGATACGTGGCCATACGCGAAACGGTCGCCTTTGATACGTCTTCCAATCCGTATTTTTTCACCACCAGCACCCTCACGTACCGTCCTGACCGGATCCGCCACTGCTGCCTTGGACCACATCGCGCTCCTGTTCGCGCAAGAACTCCAGAAGTAGCATCTGCGCTTGAGGATCAGACATTTCTTCCGACGAAAAAACTGCTCGCAGTTCCTCGGTACCAACAGAATATGCCATATCTCCTTCTGCACGATGGATATGCCAACACACTGCACCGTCAGAGATGAGCAAAGCAAAAATGGTCGATGCCAGGTCTCCAAACGGCAGACAATCAATGTGGTCCGTATGAAATGTTGCCCTGAGTGTCGTTCCCTCACCCGAAACACTCTTTAGATCGACTCCTCCACCGGTCAACTCTGTGTTTTCCTTGAGGAATGGCAATCCAAGGCCGAACCTCCTGATGTTGTGCGGTCGCGTGGTAAAGAACGGATCAAACACACGTGTGCGTCTATCGGCGTCCATCCCACAGCCGTTGTCCCGAACGGTAAAGACAAACAGGTGGTCAGCTGGGTCATGGTCAATGTCGAGCCATATATGGGTGGCTCCAGCCGTCACACTGTTGGAAGCAATGTCCAGGACATGATCCGCTATCGTCCTCATAGGAGCCTTGCTCCTCTTCCATTCTCGTGCCGAAGGGCCATGAGTACTTCATGAACAGTCAACTCCTCGATTTCGAGGACATACCTGGGAGGGCTGATGGAATCAAGGTTGTGAGCATCGCTGTTCGAGACGAACTGCGGGTGACCAGGAAGCTGTGACGCAATTCTCTCGATGTTGACCTTGTGGGCGATCTCATAGGTGGGAAACTCCATGTCTGGCGTCACCATCCCCAACTGGTACAGAAGCCCAAAACGGCGATCCAGATGACTCGGCACGACGACGCCGCCCAACTGTTCGACAAGCCCTCTCAGTTCCTCGAGACTCAACAGACTCGCCACAGAAAGCAGAAAGGGAAACTGGCCTACAAACTCGTCCCGTTCATTGCAGACAAGCTGATAGCCAAAACGTTCGGGGTCGTTGACGATACGCGGGTACGATGCCAGCAGTCTGCGACTGAATTTCCAGAGGACATCCATCGTCTCGAAATAGCAGAGCAGGTGGACTTCCTCCATAGTGGTAGCTTCTATCCCTGGCACGAGCAGGATACCACTCCGCCGAAATGCCCGCTGAAATGCCGGCACGTTGCACGCCGCATTGTGGTCGGTCAGAGAGGCAACCCGTATCCCGCGCGCAGCGAGCCGCCCCGTCACCTCGCCCGGCAGCATCGTAATATCTGCACACGGTGACAGACACGAATGCAGGTGCAGGTCTCCGGCTACCTCCAGCACAAGTTACCTCAGCCCAAGGACGTAGAGCTTCCCAGAAACGACATACGCTGAATCCTTCGAATAGAGGATCGTCAGGTGCTCCTTTGCGGCACGCTCGACCACGTCGGATTCGCAAGTTCGTCCCTCGCAGACGATGACGACGCTGATGCCGACCATCGCTGCAACAGCGATGACATTGACGTGCGTCTGGATGGTCGCCCAGGCCGATCCCGGAGCAGCCTTGGCGATGACTTCCGAGAGCAGGTCGCAGGTATACCCTGACGTTACCAGCCGTGTTGTGTCACCATCGACTGCGACGTCCGCACCCACTGAATCAATAACGTCATGGACTGTCATATTGCCTCCTATTCCTTGCCCGCCAGGAAGATCATCTCGAGTTTGGTGGGCTTGTCTTTGCCTGAGATAATCACGAGGTGGTCGGAGAACCTACGGATATTCGCTAGACCCATGCCTGCACCAAACCCCATCTCTCTGATTGCATCAGTCGCGGTGGACCAGCCTTCCTTCATCGCAAGATCGATGTTCTCGATTCCAGGTCCCTCGTCTTCCACGCGTACGATGATCTCTCCATTGCGAGCAATGGCCCGGAGTGAACCCTGACCACCCGCATGGATACAAACATTCATCTCTGCTTCGTAGGCGCAGACGCTCGCCCGTCGAACAACGGACTCACCGAAACCCTTGGTCTGGAGGAACACCTTGAGCCGAGCCGAGCCTTCGCCAGCATTCTCAAGCCCTATACAGCTTATGTCATACACAAAGTCTGCACTGTTCTCGAACTCTTTCGAGAGGGCCGAGAAGCTGCCGAGGGTCATCGTGCGTCGCTGGTCGTGGACGTACACCGAGTAAAAACTGCGAATGATCGCCGACAGGACGTCGGTGTCCGTGATCATGCCCACCAGCTTGCCATCTTCTTCGACCACTGGAAAACGCCCAAACTTGAAGCGCTGGAAACAGGACAGGATTGTCTCAAAGGTGTCATGAGCATGCAGAGAGATCACATCGCGTACCATGACTGAGTCAACAGAGTCAGCCAGACGCCCGTCGGCAAGCGCCTCAATGATCTTCGAGACCGAAATGAGCCCCACCAACCGAAAGTCGGCATCGACGATAGGCACTCCGGAAATCGACTTTTCCCGCATGAGAATGCGGGCTGCTGCAACACGATCCTCAGGGTGAAGAGCATGCACGGTGGTAGACATGATACCGGAAGCGTCCAGATTGCTGAACAGCTCCAGATACCGCAGTGCTTCTACACTCCGCTCAAGAGACATCTACTATCCAGAGAGACCTCGGGCATAGAGCTTTCCCGACGCCACGTACATGATGTCATGTGTCGTCAGAACGACAATGCCTGTCGTGCGTGCCAAATCAGCGACATACTGGGGCACGTCCTTGCCTCTTACCACGAGGATGGCTGGCAGGTCAAGCATCTGTGCCGTTCGAATAATCTGAGGAGTAGTCAACCCGGTGATGAGCAGCGTATCGGGACGGCTCATCGCCAGTACGTCACTCATGAGGTCTGATGCAAACGCGTGGTGTACCTCGATATCCGCCAGTTGTTCGCCCACGACACACGTTGCACCGGTAATCTCAAGAACTTCAGTCAGTTTCAAGTCGACTACTCCTCTCCAGACGTTACCCTTCTACACTTCTTCCTGACAGACCTCTGGTACATGTGATTCCGCAAGTGCTTGGTCGAATACTTCGGGAAAGTTGCGCAGTGCTGACTCAAATGCAAGCGGGGCAGCCTGTCCCAGTCCACAGAACGACGTGTCGTTCAGCGTGTTGAGCAGTTTGCCGAGGTGTTGCAAGGAAGCGGGGTCCGCCGTCCGGTTGACGAGCGTGTCCATGATCGTCTTGACTTGCAATGTCCCTTCCCGGCAAGGTGTGCATTTGCCACACGACTCATGCCAGAAGAAGTGTGCCACCTCCGCAAGGAACGGAAGGAGCGGTACATCCTCAGACGCTACCAGAATGACTCCGGAACCGATGGAAACATTGTTTGTCTTCATTGAGGCGAAGTCCAGCGGGACATCCAGGAACTTGTCAGTAAGCACAGTCCCGGCACTTCCACCAGTCTGGATGAAGCCGATGTGCTTGCCTCCCTTGACGCCGCCACCAAAGTCGTAGATGAGTTCCCGCAACGTGACACCCAGAGGTGCCTCGACGATGCCACGGTTCACAATGTCGCCCGAGAGCGAGAAGACCTTGGTGCCGGCACTCGACGGTGTCCCGAATGACTTGAACCAATCGCTGCCATTCAACAAGATCGGTGGTACGTTAGCAAAGGTCTCTACGTTGTTGACGACCGTAGGCTTTCCGAAAAGTCCCTGCTGAGGCGGGAACGGAGGCTTGTTCCGCGGCTCCCCCCGCCGGTTCTCGATGGACTCGAGCAGCGCAAACTCCTCACCACAGACGTAGGCCCCACCACCACGATAGACCTCAATATCAAACTGGAACCCCGTCCCCAGAACGTCCTTGCCAAGTAGTCCATACTCAGTGGCGTCCTTGATAGCCTTCTTGAGGCGTGCTATCGACATGAAGTACTCGCCACGGACATAGACGATACCGACGTGAGCCCCGGTAGCGTAGCCGGCGATGGTCATCGCTTCGACGATACTGTGTGGGTCTCCCTCGAGAATGAGGCGATCTTTGAAGGTGCCGGGTTCACCTTCGTCAGCGTTGCACACAATGTACTTCTCGTCGCTCTGCTCCTTCGCGACCATTCCCCACTTCAGTCCTGTCGGGAACCCCGCGCCCCCTCGTCCCTGGAGCTTGCTGTCGGTCAGGATCTGAATAACCTCGCCGGGCTGCATCGCAAGAGCCTTCGCCAGCGCTTCATAACCGTCACGCGCAATGTACTCGTCAATGCTTTGTGGATCGATGAGTCCTGCGTTTCTCAGGACGATTTTCTGCTGGCTTTTCCCTGTCTCCTTCTCAACAAGACGCCTGCTCGACAGATTTCTGTCGATGGCGAGGCGTGAGACGACACGCCCTTTGAGGAGATGCTCCGTGACAATCTCCTCAACGTCTGAAGGCATGACGTTGCCGTAGTAGACATCGTCGGGGAAGACTGCTAGAACGACACCCTGGTCATAGATACCAAGAGCACCAGTCTCGACCACCGATACCTGACTGCCCAGGTTGTACTTGCCAATCGTCTCTTCCAGGACGTGTTTCACCTCAAGAGCCCCCTGGAGGACAGAGTTGGAGTCAACAGGAACGACAATCTGGGTTGAGAACAGCTTCACTGTGTACCTCCCGCACGCTTTGCGTCGAGGATTCGTGGCAGGTCTTCCGGTGTGAGGTTTCCGTACGCGTCGTCATCGATCATGAGTGCCGGGGAGACCCCGCAGATGCCCAGGCAGCTGGAAGCCTCCAGCGCAAACATCCCGTCCGAAGTTGTTTCGCCCAATTCAACCCCAAGGAGTCGCTTGAGCTCTGCCACAATGGATGGAGCGCCGGTCACATGACATGGCCCACTTGTACAGACACGGACCACGTGCTGTCCCCGTGGCTCGGTCGACAGCATCGTGTAGAACGTAACGAAACCGTTGAGCTGCGCAGGCGAGGTCCCGAGGAGTCGAGCGACTTCACCCAGCACAGGTCCCGGAAGGGAATTACCATAGTGGTGTTCCAGTTCAAACATGATGTCCATGTACGACAGCCGGCCGTGATGCTCACCACGATTTGTTTCCACCAGCTCACGCAGAAAACGCTTGTCTTCGTCGCTCAGCGGCTGCGCCTGCCCCGCTGGTCGAGTGATATTGTCCAACTCCATGGTTTCCTCCCTGATCGTTTTTTTCCGAAGCACTCTCGCCAGCAAGAGAGATTGGTCCTACGTTGTCTCCACAGTCTCCGACCTATCCGAGGCAGACCGGGCTCATCGTCGACTCGACAATGGTGTCCGGTACAGCGGTCAACTCTGCAGCCAGGCCCTGCAGCTGCTCCTTCTCACCATCGACGATGAGCGAAATGACATGCAGACCATGGTCTCCGTATGGCAGCCCCAGGCGTCCAATGATGAGCTCTCCATGGTTCGTGAGTATCTGATTCACTTTCGGGGCCGTCGTCTCACGCTTGCTGATGATGATGGCAATGACTCCAACATGCTTCGTGCTATCCATTGACGTACCTCCCCTCGCTCCTAAGGAGCGCTGGAGGCGCCCGCAGCAGGCGGACGCCTCCTTGTCTTACCGTTCTACTTGCAGCTACGATCGCAGTATTCGGTATGCAATAGATGGTGTGCCTTCTCGCTGTTCGGCTCACCCAGGAAGTCCTTGTAGATCTCGGTAATCTCCGGGTTCTCGTGCGACTTGCGGATAGGCTTGCCGGCATCCTCCCGGTAGATGGCCTCCGCACGCCTCTTCTTGATGTCCGGATTGTCCGAAATGGGTTGTCCTCCACCACCGAGGCAGCCACCAGGGCAGCACATGATCTCGATGAAGTGATAGGGCGACTCGCCCTTCTGCACTTGTTCCATAAGGACACGTGCGTTCCCCAGTCCGTTCGCCACAGCGACCTTCAGGATCATCCCGTCGATGTCTACATCGGCGGTCTTGATGCCCTCAAGTCCACGCACATCCTCGAAGTCGAGCTTCGCCAGCGACTTCTTCGTGAGAACTTCATAGGCAGTCCGCAATGCAGCTTCCATAACGCCACCTGTGGCCCCGAAGATGACGGCCGCGCCAGTCGATTCACCCAGCGGTTTGTCGAAATCTTCATCTGGGAGGTTTGCGAAGTCGATGCCCGCTTCGCGGATCATCCGAGCAGCCTCGCGAGTTGTCAGGACACAGTCGACGTCTTTGAACGCCTCCTCGTCCTTGAGTCCCAGCTTCTCCTGCCAGTAATGGAATGCCGTCTTCATCTCAGGCCGCTCTTTCTCGAATTTCTTGGCAGTGCACGGCATGACAGACACGACAACGATCTTCCTCGGGTCGATCCCCATCTTCTCGGCCCAGTACGTCTTCGTCACCGTACCGAACATCTGCTGAGGCGACTTGCAGGTAGAAACGTGGTCCAGCACCTTTGGGAAGAACGTCTCTGCAAACTTGATCCAGCCTGGTGAACAGGACGTAATGAGCGGCAAGACGCCTCCGTTCTTGATACGCCCGATGAGCTCGAATCCCTCCTCCATGATGGTCAAGTCCGCTGAAAAGTCAGTGTCAAAGACCTTGTCAAAGCCAAGACTCCGGAGCGCAGCGGCCATCTTGCCAGTCGCCTGCGTCCCATCGGGCATGCCAAACTCTTCACCGATGGCAACGCGCACCGCTGGAGCTGTCTCAACAACCACGACCTTGTCCGGGTCTCCCAGCGCCTTCCATACGTCTGGAATCTCGCTACGCTCGGTGATGGCACCAGTCGGGCAAACAAGCAGGCACTGCCCACAGTTCACACACTCGACGTTCCCCAGGCCTTCGTCCAGGAATGTTGAGACAGTACTGTTCGAGCCGCGCCCCATGATATCGATGGCGTAGACGGACTGCACCTTGGCACACACGTTTACACACCGTCTGCAGAGCACACATTTGTTGGGGTCGCGTACCAGTGACAGTGAGGTGTTGTCAATCGGCAGCCACTCTGTGCGGGTTCGCGGGAACTCCACTTCCCGCACCCCCAGCTCAGACGCCAGCTCACGAAGATCGCAGTTCTGGCTCCTCTCACACGTAAGGCAATCCTTCGGGTGATTGGCCAGCAGCAACTCGACATTGAGCTTGCGGGCCTCGCGAACGCGCGAAGTATTGGTCCAGACCTCCATGCCCTCAGTGACCTTGACTACACATGCGCGCTGGAGGTTGCGGGCACCCTTTACCTCGACGACACAGATGGCGCACGCGCCTTCCTCGCTTATTCCCTCAAGGTAGCAGAGAGTCGGCACGTCAATCTTTGCATACTCCCTGGCGGCCTTCAGGATTGTCGTCCCGTCCGGCACCTGGTAGTCCCGTCCGTTGATTTTCACGTTTAACATTCTCGTCTCCATGAAGTCCCTCCGGGTCAATTACTCTTTGCGAATCGCACTAAAACGACAGATTTCATAGCAAGAACCACACTTGGTACATTTGCTCTGGTCGATCACGTGGATTTTCTTGACCTCGCCGGTGATAGCGTGGACGGGGCATTGCCGTGCACATGCCGTGCACCCAACACACTTGTCGGGCGTGACGGAGTACGTCAGCAGGTGCTTGCACACATGCGACGGACACTTCTTTTCGTATATGTGAGCACGATACTCGTCTTCGTAGAACCTGATGGTGGAAAGGACCGGATTGGGAGCCGACTGTCCAAGTCCGCACAGTGACGTATCCTCAATCATGTTGGCCAGCTTATTCAGCCTCTCGATGTCGCCGTCACGACCCTTGCCATCGCAAATCCGTTCCATCATCTGGTACATCTGCCGGGTCCCTTCACGACATGGTGTGCACTTCCCGCACGACTCGTCCACGGTGAACCCGAGGTAGAACTTGGCAATGTCGACCATGCAGTTGTCCTCGTCGAGCACGACGAGTCCGCCGGAACCCATGATCGTCCCAATCTCCTTGACCGAATCGAAGTCGATCGGCATGTCCAGGTAGTCCGCGGTGATCACGCCACCAGACGGGCCTCCGGTCTGGGCCGCTTTGAACTTCTTGCCTCCGGGGATGCCTCCTCCGATATCAAAGACAAGTTCCCTGAGCGTCGTTCCCATTGGAACCTCGACGAGACCCGTGTTCTGGACCTTCCCGACCAGAGCGAAGACCTTGGTGCCGGGATTCTTGAGCGTTCCGACACTGCGGAACCACTCCGCGCCGTTTGTGATGATCTGGGGTATGTTGGCATACGTCTCGACATTGTTGATCAGCGTTGGCTTGTTCCACAACCCGGACTGGGCAGGGAACGGAGGCTTGACGCTCGGCGTTCCGCGCTTGCCCTCGATGGACCGCAGGAGAGCAGTCTCCTCGCCACAGACGAACGCCCCGGCTCCGATACGGATCTCAATGTCGAAGTTGAACCCCGCACCGAGGATGTTCCGCCCAAGGAACCCGTACTCACGCGCCTTGCCGATCGCATACTCGAATCGCTCGATGGCAAGCGGATATTCCGCACGAACGTACATGTAGCCCTGCTCTGCGCCGATCGCATATCCTGCGATCGCCATCGCTTCGACAATAGAGTGTGGGTCTCCCTCGAGGACGCTGCGGTCCATGAATGCTCCCGGGTCACCCTCGTCGCCATTACAGACCACGTACTTTGGGGAACCCTTCGCCTCTCGGGTAGCCTTCCACTTGCGACCGGTCGGGAATCCCGCTCCACCACGGCCGCGCAGACCCGAGTCGACAAGGACCTGGATAATATCGTCCGGCGTCATCTCGAGTGCTTTGCCAAGAGCGAAGTACCCGTCACGAGCGATGTACTCCTCGATAGAAAGAGGGTCGATGACGCCACAGTTACGGAGAACGCGCTTGACCTGACGTGTGTAGAAGGGAATATCGCCGCTGGTCTGAGCCTTCCTTTCGCTGGTCGGCTCAGTGTACAGCAACCCGTCGACAGTACGGCCCTTCACAAGGTGCTCATTTACGATGAGACCCGCGTTCTCGGCCGTGACCTTCTGATAGAACGTCCCCTCGGGATACACAACGACGAT
The DNA here is from genome assembly GCF_003570925.1 of Candidatus Cryosericum terrychapinii. Classification (GTDB taxonomy): domain Bacteria; phylum Caldisericota; class Caldisericia; order Cryosericales; family Cryosericaceae; genus Cryosericum; species Cryosericum terrychapinii. Next base: position 40,713 of record NZ_QXIS01000034.1, read on the forward strand.
CGGGCCCAGGTCACATGCTCCCATACAGCCGGTCTCAATAACCTGTACCTCATCCTCAATACCATTCTTCTTCAATTCGTCAACCAGAACGTCTTTGACGCTCTTTTCGCCACTCGTGATGCAGGCGCCGCCTGCACAGACCAACAGCTGATTTCGTATCATTGCGTTTTCCCTTCTCCCCTTGGGTTAGATGTTCTCCCGCTTGATGACCAGATCAGCCACGACATTGCCACCCTGGACGTGCTCGCGGACAATCCTGCGCGCGTTCGCATCGTTGACATCGCCGTAAATAACTGCAGGCTGGTCCTTCATGGCCACTTCGACTGTCGGCTCCTTGTCGCAGAGTCCCATGCAACCAGACTGAACAACCTTGACGTCATGGATATCCGCCTTCTCGAGCTCCTCGATGATGGCCATGAGAGCGTCCTTCGCCCCAGCTGCAATGCCACATGTCCCCATTGCAACGATGACCTTGCCTCTCTCCTTGGCCTGGCGAAGGTCCATCTCCTTGAGAGTCTGTTCCTTGATGCGTTTCAGCTCTTCTAATGATTTCATTCTTTCCTCCCCATTCTCCAAGGTTAAGCGTACTTGTTCAGCAACATCGCGACCTTCTCGGGCGTGGAACGCCCGTACGTGTCCTTATCGATGACGACGACTGGAGCGAGACCACAGGCACCAACGCAACGAACAAGATCCAGACTGAACCGGCCGTCCCGAGTGGTCTCGCCAGCCTTGATGCCCAAGGTCCTCATGACCTTCTCGTAGACTGCATTCCCGCCTCGCACATAGCAGGCCGTGCCAAGACACACGGTGACAGTATGACGTCCCTTCGGAACACGCGAGAAGAAGTGGTAGAAGGTAACGACACCGTATACGGTGGAACGCGGCACGTTCAGTCTGCTGGAGACGAACTCGAGCACTTCATCCGGGAGATACCCGAAGATCTCCTGTGCGCGATGGAGAACATTGATGAGACTGCCTTCAGGGGTTCCCAGCTCACCGATGTACGCGTCGAGTACGTCAAACTGCTTCTTAAGCTCAGGGTTCTCTTTCAGACGGTCTTCCAGGTTCATCTTCATACACGTTCCTCCTGTAGAGACTTTTCCCTCGCGTGCATCATCAGCCTTGCCATGATGAGGTCGTCGGGTGTGTTCACATTGAAGAAAGACATCAACTTCTCGTCATACCGCACGGCGAACTGTCTGTCGATAGCGCCAACGCTCAACCGCGCGCTTGCGAAAAGCTCCCGCACAGAATGGCGCCCAGCATCGAGAAGGGCACGAGCGACGCTGACCACTCGTTGTGAGTAGATGGCGAAGAGCGGTTCCAGCAGGCCGTCGATGTTTGGATAGACGATATCGAGCTTGTTACGCAGCGCATACGCCCCCATGGCCCCTGCCAGCTGCGGAGACGCATATGGCATGTCGGCAGCAATGACGAAGTTCAACCAGGAATCGGATGCGGCCAGTCCCGTATAGATGCCTCCGAGTGGCCCTGCGCCAGCAATACGGTCTTGCACCAGAATGCAGGGGACACTGCAAGAATTGATGGAGCCTTCATTTTCGACAACGATGCATTGCGAATACAGTCTGCCAAGTGCCAACAACGGATACTCAAACAGCGACCTTCCCGAAAGCTCCATACAGCACTTGGAGCGGCCCATACGCTCACTTCGACCGCCTGCAAGGACAATAAGATTCAAGGATTCTCCGTCGACCGTGCGTACGCCAACCAATAGGGCACGGCAACAAACAGCACTCCACCTACAAGGTTCCCCAATGTCACGGGGAGAAGATTGCCAAGCAGAAACCCACGGACCCAAGTGAGCTGCTGGAACCCGGGTACACTTCCTGCAGCAGCTACGACAGATGGAACCCTCTTCAGGAACAGGCCCAGGGGGACAAAAAACATGTTGGCAACACTGTGTTCGAATCCGGAGGCAACAAATACCGTGACCGGTGGGATAATTGCAAGTACTTTGCCCGCTGTATCCATGGCGCCCGTAGCCATCCACACGGCGAGGCATACGAGCCAGTTGCAGAGAATCCCCCTGAAAAACGCCGTCCAGAACGGCAAGCTGACTTTCGTTGCGGCCAGTCGCAGCGCGGCGACGCCGATGGAACCGTCTCCCAGCATGTATTGCCGTGCACCAAAAATCAGCAGTGCCACAAGAACCGCCCCAACCATGTTGAAGAAGTACGCCAGCACCCAATTGCGCAGGACTCCTCGCCAGGAAGATCGGTGACAGCAGGCGGACAGGGCAATGAGACTGTTTCCCGTAAACAGCTCGGCTCCAGCGAGCACGACGAGGATGAGGCCGACACTGAAGACCAGGCCCCCCAAGATCCTGGACAAACCGAAGCCCAGGAATACCGCCGTATCTGAGAGCACAAGGAGATAAGCCTCAGCACCGAATGCGATATATGCCCCAGCAAGAACACCAAGCACGGCCAATCGTCTGAAGCTGAGCCCGACCTTCCTCTCTCCGCTGGCCGTCGTCAGTTCAGCGATTTTCGCAGGTGAAAGACACTCCAACGCAGTGCCTCCTTTTTTTCCCACACAGGTATGATGCATCGACGGACATTTCCATCAATACACATACGAATACCCGGATTCCCTCACTGATTTCATGGTATCATGTGAATTGTATAACAGGACAGTATGAAGTCAAGACAATACTCCCCGCCATGCTGACCACGGATTCAACCGTTCGGGAAATTCGGCAGGAGTTGTGGCAAACCCAGAGCAGCAGTTCAGAAAATCGGTTTGATGCGACGTGCTATCAGCGAGGACAGGACCCCACCTATTACAGCTGTTACGAATTGCGGCCAGCTGAACGAAAACCGGATGAACGCAGTTACTGCCACAGGAAATTTCGTCAGTGTCCCGACAATGGCGCCTATGGCAAAATACAGAAACGCCATTTTTGCGGCCGCGCCCATGCCAAGACCGATCCAGCGCAACCAGGAATCAGCTGACCCGCTTTTCCGCGTCACCAGCCAGAACAGCACGACAAGCAGGAGGTTTCCCGCCATGACTGCCGGTATCATCACGGGTGAAACAAGATGCTGCTGGAGCCACGCAGTGACAGGTGCCGCAATCGCGACAATGACGCCAGCCCATAGTCCCGTTGTCTCTGTCGCAAGGAGCAGACCGAGATTTACGATACTGCCAACGAGGAAGAGGCTGACGAAATTGAACGGAGGGGTAGATGGAATGAACTCCCGTATTCCGAATTGGAGAGCTGTAGTCAATGCAAGAACAATGGCGGCTCTCGTAATGTACTTGGTTGTCTTCACTCGCTCCTCCTGATTCGGACTTGCCTGTCGTGGAATCTTCATTAATAGTTTACACTGAACCGACTCGACGGTCAAGCCGCTTTGTGTGGAGGGCTCCCACCTCCTGGCTGGCGAAGCGAACAATTATTGACATCACGGGAAAAACGGGTACAGTAAACGTGATAAGTTCCGAAGAGACAAAGGAGAGTTTCATGCCAATTAAGAGAGCTTCTGTTAAGGACGTCCGTAAGACCAAGACACGGACGGCATACAACACCGAGCATACAGCTAAGACAAAACTGGCCCTGGATATGGCTCGCAAGTCCAACTATGCCCCCGAGAAAGTTGTCGACGCCGTGAAACAACTCGACAAACTCGCTCAGAAGGGTATTGTCCACAAGAACACGGCTGCCCGTAAGAAGTCTCGCCTGATGAAGAAGGCGAATGCCGCCAAGGTCGTGACCAAGGCTACTGCTTCGTAAGAGCTACTGCTGAAAGCAACCGCTCAAGGGCTGCCAGCGCACTGCTGGTGAGCCCTTTTTTCGTTTCATACTCAATTTCCTCGAGGCGCTCCAGCATAGTTTCAAGTTCACGCAGCTTGATATGACTTGCCGCTGTCAGAAGAGCACTTAGCGCATAATCGTCGAGGTATTGATGCTGGGTGCGCAGACACCAGGCCCTGAGGTCAGCCTTGGGCCGGTTCGACTTCGAGACGAGCTTTGCGTTCAGCAACCGTACAAACCCGAGTTCCACATCATAGAGAATGGTCGTGTCCGTCGCCCCGGAAGCTGCCAGGTCATAGAACGCTGTTGCTGCACGGTCGTACTTCCTGAGAGAGATTGCCTCGACGAGATCAGCTGCCGCCGCAATGTGGCACCGAGGCACGACCTCACGGACATCTGTGACCGTGACGGCTGCGCCGGTATACGCAAGGAGTTTGTTGATCTCGCTTCGCATAAGGAAGAAACTGCTTGCCGTCCGCTCCATGAGCTCGTGGACCGCCTGGTCCTCTATTGCGCGCCCCTCGAACCTCTTCTTGATCCAGGAGCGAACCGCACTCGGGGGCACAGCGTAGCTGGTAACTACATACGCCTTTTTCAGCAGCTCTGAAGGGACTTTGGCGAGATCCGCAAATATGACAGTGGTGGTGCCGCCAGACAGAAACAGGGAGGCCATGGTACCCAGATGTTTGGCTCCCTTGTCTTCGAGGCCGTTGATGATGAGAACCTTGCGCCCGGACCCGAAGCTCTCGCTGCCGAGGAACTCGCGGATACCGTCCACGTTGTCGTCGCTACCCTCAAACTCGGCATAATCGAAGTCTCGAAAAGCTTTCGCTACCAGTGAGCGCGCTGCCTCTTTCGCCTGTGGAACAAAATAGTCGTCTCCGGGCGCGAAGACATAGAGCGACGCCGGCTTCTTGCCCCTGAGGCTTGTGAGACCCTCCGTCACTGAGACCTCGTTGGAGTCTGACACGTATCCCTTTGCTGCAGTCATTGCTCCCGGTCTATGGATAGATCTTCTCGAGCAAGCGAGGGAATGGGACCGTTTCCCGCACGTGCGGCAGCTTGCAGATCCACGCTACTGTCCGCTCGACACCAAGACCAAACCCGCTGTGCGGGACCGACCCGTACTTACGGAGGTCCAAGTACCACTGGTAGTCTGCTTCGGCAAGCCCCTCGGCGCGAACTCGTTCGAGAAGCAGCGTGTAGTCGTCTTCGCGCTGCCCGCCTCCGATGATCTCGCCGTATCCCTCGGGAGCCAGCAGGTCAGCACACAGTACCGTCTGGGGATTGGCAGGATTCGTCTTCATGTAGAACGCTTTGAACGATTTGGGATAGCTGCACACAAAGACCGGCCGTTCGAACTGGTTCGAGATGAGCGTCTCCTCGTCCCCGCCGAAATCGTCGCCCCACTGTATTGGCGAACCGGCTTGCTGCAGGAGCTTCACTGCCTCATCGTAGGAGATACGTGGAAACGGCGTAGCGATCTTCTCAAGCGGAGAAGTATCCCGCTCGATGATAGCAAGCTCCTCTCTACGCTTCTCCAAGACCTGCTGCACGATGTACGTGACGAACTCCTCCTGGACATCGCAGTTCTGTGACCAATTGCAGTACGCCATTTCGGGCTCGACCATCCAGAATTCGGTCAGGTGCCGGCGTGTCTTGGACTTCTCGGCTCGAAACGCAGGACCAAAGCAGTAGACTCTCCCAAAAGCCATGGCCGTCGCTTCGTTGTAGAGCTGGCCGCTCTGCGACAGGTAAGCGGGTATGCCGAAATAGTCAGTCGAGAACAGGGTCGAGGATCCTTCACAGGCATTGGCGGACAAGATGGGGGCGTCCATGAGCAGGAAGCCGTTGTCATCGAGGTAGTCACGGATACTCTTGACGATCGTGGCACGAATGCGCATGATCGCCCACTGGCGCTTCGAGCGGAGCCACAGGTGCCGGTTGCTCATCAGGAAGTCGACGCCGTGCTCCTTGGGCGTAATCGGGTAGTCCATAGCTGCCTGATGGACCTCGATCTTCTGAACATGCATTTCGTGACCACCGGGCGCTCGCTCTTCGGCATGGATCGTACCAGTGATACTGATGCTGCTCTCCTGCGTAAGGTGCCGCACCGCCTCGAATGTCGACTCTTCGACGTCACCCTTGGCGACGACACACTGCATGATGCCGCTGCCGTCCCGAACGAGGACAAACGCCACTCTTCCGCTGCTCCGGCTGTTGTAGACCCAACCGTTGATGGTCTGGACCTGCCCGACGTAGTCTGCTGCCTTGTCGATGTACATGATTACTTCTCCTCCAGCGATTTCTGATGCGGACACACGGTCAAGTTCAGGTTCGCCCCGCATTCAGGGCATAACCCCTTGCAATCCTCTTTGCAAAGCGGAAACTCGGTGACTTCGATGAGCAGGTTCTGGCGCACGACGTCGGAAACGTCGAGTACGTCCGACTCAAGCGCAAACATGTCTTCCTGATCAGGATCCTCTTCCCCATTGAGAAGGTATGTTTCATTGACGTCGAACTCGACATCCTCCACGACCGGGTCCAGACACCTCACGCAGAGCTGGCTCACCCTCGCACTGAACGACCCGGAGAACTGATAACCGATGCCGAGATTGCTCAAGACGAACTGTCCCGTCACCGGTTCAAGAAGCGCAATTCCAGGGAGGTCTCCAACTGAGGTTTCCTCGAACGCAAACGATTGACTACTCCCTTGCTCGATGTTCAGTTTCTGGAGTTCGAGTCTCATCGTTGTTCTCCTCCACATGGAACTGCATCTCCGACGCCTTGACGGTCTCAGTAAGCTTCGTCAGGATCTGTTCCAGCTGCTCCAGCATCTTGAGTGAGTAGTCGTCAGCCTGCTGTTCAGCGATCTTTCGCGCGGCCACAACCTCGGCCATCATGCGCTCTCGTTCGGCGGCGGCGGAACGTACAATTTCGTTGTCTGCAACCAGGTCGTCGTGCGAGCGCTGGCCCTCTTCTATCATCCGGCTGCACTGTCGCCTGGCATCGGTCATCAGGGCGTCACGCTGCTCCAGCAGGGCGCACGCATTGCGGACCTGTTCCGGGAATGCCGTGCGGAGATGTGCGATGCCATCTGCAAGCTCCTCGTCTTTGATGATACGATAGCCAAACAACCTGGGGCTCCGCTCCCTCACCTGATCGATGCGGTCGATGATGTCCTGTAGCGTAAGCTTCTCAATCATGCGTTCCTCCCCTGGCCCGAGACAGGCCAAGCACAATCCTGTCTGCAATACTCGCAGGCACCAAGTCACGAATGTCCCCGCCGCCTTCGTACATCTCTTTGATGAGTGTGGAGGAAACAAAGAAATGCTCCTGCGAGCTCATGAGATAGATGATATCCACATTCGGGTCGAGATGCCTGTTCGCCCAGGCAAACTGTACTTCATAATCAAAGTCCGAGACGGGCCGCAATCCGCGCAGCATGATGCTGGTGCCCATGCGTTTCATGAAATGAACGACCAGGTCGTCGAAGCCTTCCACCACCACATTCGGGATATGCTGCGTTGCGCTGCGGACCATGTCGACGCGCTCGTCCAGCGACCATATTGGACTCTTATACGCTATGCCAGCCACGCCGACCACGAGCCGGTCGCACAAACGCGCTCCACGCTCAATGACATCGACATGCCCTCTGGTGACCGGGTCAAACGTGCCCGGATAGACAATTGTATTCATATATCCCATAGACCTCATGTTCAAGTGTAGTCAAAAGACGTCCGATGAAAAGAAAAAGAGGGGCGCCTTTCGGCGCCCCTCCTCATGATATTGGCACATTCAGGCCAAGAGCACCTTACTCAGGAAACTCAGTGTACGCTCCTGCTGAGGATGCTCGAATACCTCAGAAGGAGATCCGGACTCAATGATGAGGCCCTGATCCATGAAAATCACGCGGTCCGCGACTTCCTTCGCAAAACCCATCTCATGTGTGACGACAATCATTGTCATGCCTTCATCCGCAAGTCTGACCATCACGTCGAGGACCTCATGAATCAACTCCACGTCAATCGAGGACGTCGGCTCGTCGAACAGCATGAGCTTCGGGTGCATGGCAAGCGCACGTGCTATGGCCACCCGCTGTTGCTCACCGCCACTCATCTGACCAGGCTTGTGATCGGCGCGATGCGACAGACCGACCTTCGCCAGAAGTTCCATTGCCTCAACCTCAGCCGCTTTGCGAGCCGTCTTCTTGACGACGATAGGGCCTAGAGCGACGTTCTGAAGAGCGGTGAGGTGAGGAAACACGTTGAACTGTTGAAACACCATGCCGATGTCTTCTCTCAATCTGCGAATGTCACACTTGCCTGGCTCGACGAGCTTGCCGTCGAATGTTATGCGGCCGGCCGACGGGGGCTCTATCCAGTTGATGCACCTCACCAGTGTACTCTTTCCCGAACCTGAGGGCCCCATCAGGACCAGCCGTTCCTTGAAATCCATGTCGAAGCTGACCCCCTTGATGACTTCGAGAGAGCCGAACGACTTGTGCAGGTCGTCGACGACGAGCAATTTCCCCTGTGACATCATGCTGCCAGCCATTTCACTCTACCTTCTTCTCGAGATTTCGGGACCACTGCATGACCGGAGTAGTCATGATCAAGTAGATGAGTGCTGCGCCGATGAGCGGCGACAAAAAGTTGGCGGTGCGGGCGCCGATGATCTTCGCATTGAAGAGAAGATCCTGCATCGCAATGACGCTGACCAGGGAAGTATCCTTGATCAATGCCGCAAACTCATTGGCAAGCGGCGGCAGAACTCGCCGGAACGTCTGCGGGAGGATAACATGGCGCAGTGCCTGCGCCCGATTCATGCCCAGCGAGAAAGCGGCTTCAGACTGTCCCTTGGGAATTGATTCCACAGCCGCTCTGAAGACCTCCGCTATGTAGGCTGCATAGCATACTGCAAGAGAAACCACGGCGGCAGGGAACTGAGGCAGGTTCAGTCCTATCCTCGGGAGAGCATAGTACACGATCAGAATCAGCAGCAAAGCCGGCGTCCCGCGAATGGCCTCGATGTAGACACGCGTAATGGCGCCGATGACCTTTCCACCAAACATGTTCAACAGCCCCACCAGAAGCCCAGCGACAGTCGCAAAGATCATCGAGGCGACCGTCAGTGTAAGCGTGGTCCATGCACCTGCCAGGAGGAACGGCAGGTTGTCGAAGATGATCGACCACTTAATCATTTTTCGTTACCCCGACCTCGACTGTTACTTGGGCAGGTATGGCGGGTCGGCAAAGAAGTACTTGCGGTAGAGGGTCGCGTACGTCCCATCCGCAACCACTTTGCGAAGGGCGGCATCGATGTCGCTCTTGAGTTGAGTGTCGTCTTTCCGCACGGCGATACCATACAGCTGTGTCAGATCCTGGCCAGCTATCGAAGTCGTATCGATAACCTTCAATGTAGGATGCGTACTGGCATAGGCCGTGCACACGGGATAGTCGTTCACCACTGCGTCGATCCTGCCATTTTCGAGGTCCTGGGTGGCAAGCTGGATGTCGGGGTACGAGTTGACCTTCACGCCGGTGATCAGCTTGGCATCAATCTCGCCTGTCGTGCCAACCTGAACGCCAACCGTCTTTCCCACGAGGTCCTCGGGTTTGGTGATATTGTTCTTGGCCGGGTTGTACATGATGCCCATGTCCGACCGGTAGTAGGGAATGGAGAAACTGACCTCCTTCTCGCGTAAGGGGGTAATCGTCATGGCGGCACAGACAGCGTCGAACTTCTTTCCCTCCAGGGCAAGGAGAAGTCCATCAAAAGCCTCACTGGTCAGATTGCTGGTCCTGCCCATCTTCGCTGCGATGGCTTCCATCAGTTCGACGTCAAACCCTGTGGGCTTGTTGGCTGCATCGGCGTATTCGAATGGCTGATACGTCGGGTCAGTCCCCCAGTTGAGTGTCCCAGTCTGAGTCTTGCACCCTGTCAAGACAGTGACGATCACTGCAGCAACAACTATCAAGACGACAATACTGGTAAATGCTGTCTTCTTCATCCTTCTCCTCCTGCATGATTCAGATTTCTGGCAACCGTCGACTGAGCGAGCCACCCTATATTGCACTGCGAAGAACAGTGCTACCCTATACTTTGTGCAATCCCCAAGGAAAGTAAAGCATGGAAGCGAGCCGGCTCATCTGGCGGGCGCAGCAGACATCGGTCTCGTTCTGGTCGCCTGCGCTGCCTCCGTGGGAGCTTTTGTTATGCGCCTCGTCGACAGACCACCGGGTTGGTTAGTCTTGGCAGTTGTTGGTAGTATGAGTGCGCTGGGCTTGGCCGGTGCAAGCTTTATCGCGGATTTTGCTGAGACTCGTGCAAAGCCACTGCATCACAAGGAGGAATACTGATGTCCGGGATTCTTCGTGCGTTCGACGGAAAGATCCCAACCGTAGCATCCACAGCATTTGTCGCCGACACGGCCGTCCTGATAGGAGACGTGACCATCGAGGAAGGTGCCAGCATCTGGTATGGGGTGGTCCTCCGTGGCGACATTGCACCTATCGTCGTGCACTGCAACGCGAACGTCCAGGACAACGTGGTGGGGCACGTAGATAGCGGCATCCCTCTCATTGTCGGCGAGGGGGCCACTGTCGGCCACAGCGCCGTCTTGCATGGCTGCACCATCGGTCACCATGCCATGGTGGGCATGCATGCCACCGTCCTCACAGGAGCCACTGTCGGTGACGAGGCAGTGGTAGCCGCAGCAGCGCTGGTCCCTGAGAACAGGGTCGTGCCTGCCCGGTCACTCTCGATGGGTGTCCCAGCACGCGCTGTACGGTCACTTGCGGACGAGGAGATACAGGAACTCCATCGTCAAGCTCAGGACTACGCCAGATTGGCAGTGATGTCCATGGCAAACTCTGAACACAAACAACCCTGACATCGGACTGATCGACATCCCCGTCTCCCTATTCTCTTCATCTTCTATGCACATTTCTCCTTGCATTTTCTGACCCTTCCCTATACTTCACCCAACCAATGCTACAAGCCAACCAGCTGAAGAGCCCCTTGGTAACGACCCGACGTAGGTCGCGCCGTATCTTTATACTCTGGCAACAAGGAGAGTCAGATATGAGCAAAACTCGTACATCACGGTGGGGTGCGGTCTTCACTGTCGCACTCGTTCTATGTCTTCTGGTCCTTTCGGGCTGTCACGCTGCAGCTACGTCCTCCGACCTCGACCGCGTCAAACAGGACGGCGCTCTGACTGTCGGCAACGACACAACATACGCTCCGTTCGAGTTCGTCGACAGTACCAACAAGCCGACGGGTTTCGACATCGACCTTATTGCCGCCGTCGCCCAAAAACTTGGGCTGAAATCGGACGTTGTGACCACAGCTTGGGATGGCATCATCCCTGCCCTCCAGACGGAGAAGTTTGAGGTTGTCATCTCGTCCATGACGATCACCCCCGACCGCGAGAAAGAGGTCAGTTTCTCCATTCCCTACTACCGGTCGGACATGGGCATCATGTACAACCCGGCCAAGAACACTATCACCAAACCCGAGGACCTCGTGGGAAAGACGGTTGGCGTTCAGGTTGGCACGACAGGCGAGGCGTCTGCCAAACTGATCACCGGCGTGAAGGTCAACTCGTACCCCGACATCCAGCTTGCCACCCAGGACCTCGAGAATGGCAGGATCGACGCTGTAGTAAACGACTCTCCTGTGTGCGTTTTCTATGCCAGTACGCATCCTACATTGAAGGTCTTCAGTACCACCTCGATAGCTGGTCAGGACCTGACACAGCTGTATGGTATCGCCATGCGCCTCGAAGACAAGCAACTGAAGGCCGCTGTCGACAAGGCCCTTCAGGACCTTGTTAAGGATGGCACATACGACACCATCTACGCCAAATGGTTTGGTGGAGGGACACCCGACTTTCGTCCAGGAGACCAGAACCCCTGACGCCCCGACTGAAGCCTCCCTAAGTTCATGTCCAGCCGTACCCGTCTGGGGTACGACTGGACATGAACTACCAACCTTCCTCTTGGCCTAGAATGCAGTGGTCACATCGATGTAGCCCTTTCGCTGAGCCTGGCGACTGCCGAAATAGACCAGAACCCACCCGAGTGCAAACAGGACCGCTGCCGACAGGGCAACTCTCCCCAGCAACTGGAACGTCGACATGTCAGAAAGAAAACTGGTAAGGATCTTCCCTGAGATCGCCCGGCGCATGAGTTCGATGAACGGACTCAAGGGGACGAACTCGGCGATCTTTGCAAATACCGCTGGAAAAGCAGTTGGAGGAAACAGCGCCCCACTGAGCACGAACATGCCCCCAAAGAGCGCATCGACAACGTCGACGTCCAGCTTGATCGTCAGGAGGAACACAGAAGCCACGGCCAACCCCAGGCCGGCAGCCACAAGATACCCGAGGATAGTGCCCGCTATGAGGTAACCCCAGTTGGGGTGGAACGGCAGACGCAGCACGGGAATGAGCCAGCACAGATTGATGATGATTCCTGCGAGTGCGATAAGATACCGAGTTGCGGCACGGCCGCACAAGTAGGTCCGGTACGAGGTGCTCGACAGGAAGATGTACTTCAGCGTCTGATAGTGTTCCCGGTCATCGTGGACACTGAACGCCATATCGAAGAACACCATGCTCAGTGAGTAGTAGAAGATGGTCCCGTACAGTGCGTATGGGAGCAGCCCCGTCTTCTGGCCGAAAACCCTATACAGGATGATGACCGCGAGAAAACTGCCGATCGGATATGCCGCAAGGTAGAGCAGCCACACCCACTTCTTTGTCCAGTTGCTCTCGATTTGCAGACCGATGTACATGGAAGCAAGGAAACCCCTCATCACTGCCACCTGAGCGTCAGGCGCGCATCACGCCTGGCCTTGTACTCGACAGACCGCAACGCCCACGATGCGATGAATGCAAACACGAGCCCCAGCCCGATGAGGATGAGCAACTCCCAGCGCCAGTCCAGCACCTTCACTGTGAACGAAGGGACCAGAAGCTGTCTCAGTGCGTCAAGCCCAAGTGTCGTTGGGATGAGGGCCGCGATGCCGAGCAAGCCCAATCCCAGGTATCTGGCGGGAAAATAGGATCCCGAGAGAACGTTCGTCGGTTCCATGACAAGGTCGGCAGTGCGCCATGCGTCGCGTCCGTGGTAAAGAAACAGCGACGAGAACACGATGCCCAGTCCATACATCGAAAACAGTGTCACAAAGAAGACAAGCAAGGCCAGGGGCAGGTGCAGAAGCGTGAACTGCACCTTGAACACAGCGATGCCAAAAAACAACACCGCCAGAGAACGGAGCATCGTATGCATGGCACCGCCGACGGACAGGCCAACGAGGAAGGCAGACAGTGGGGCAGGACTCACGAGCATCAGCTCCAGGTTCCCCATTTCCTTCTCCCAGTACAATTGCGTCGCAACACCCCATAGAACGTTCAGGAAAAAGGGAGTCATGAACCCTCCCAGAACCACCAGCCCGCTAAACTCAGAGCCGGTGCCAAGCGTCCGGTAGAGATAGATGTAGGTCGTCATCGTGAAAAAACCACCCAGAACACTCGCGACGACCCAAGTCGCCTCGCGCATCTGTCCAAAAATGCGCACGTAGGCGCGCGCGTTGAGCGTCCTAAGAAACAGGAGAAGTTTCTTCTTCATCTTCGAACCTCTTGCCCACCATCTTGAGAAACGCGTCTTCCAGAGTAGGCTCGAGTTTGCGCATGTACTCGAGGGTCACCCCCTGCTCTGCCAGTGCCGTGATGAGGCGGGCAATGTCACTCTCGTGCATCAGATGTGCGACAAGCATTGGACTCTTCGCCACCTTGTCGGAACCAAGCACGAGATCATTCCCCTCCCCCATGAATGCAGTGATATGGTCAAGCTGCTCCCCATCGAGCCGATCAACCGTAATCTCGTAGTGCGCCCTGCTGTCCAGGTCCTGCTTAAGTTGCGATGGAGCTGCGTTCGCAAGAATGAGCCCGTGGTTGATGATAGCCACGCGCGAACAGAGTTCATCGGCTTCTGCCATGTAGTGTGTTGTCAGAATGACCGAGCGTTCCGGCTTCTCCCGAACCCAATCGCGCACGATGTTGCGGATGATGACACTCGCCTCGACATCGACGCCAAGCGTCGGCTCGTCGAGGAACAGTACCTTGGGGTCGGTGACGAGACCACGCACCAGGTTGACCTTCTGACGCATGCCGGTGGAAAGGCGGTTCATCTGCTGACGCCTGCTGTCCCACATGCTGACGACCTTGAGGTACTCCTCGATCCGGGCACGTGCCACATGCGTCTCCATGCCATAGAATTGACTGAACATCCAGAGCTGCTCTTCAACCGTAAGAATGCCATACCCCGAGGTCTCGCCCCCGGAAATAAGGCTGATGAGCGGACGTACATGAGTATAGTCCTTCTCGACGTCGAATCCGGCCACTGTAACGCGCCCGGACGTAGGAAGCAGCAATGTCGACATGATCTTGATGGTCGTCGTCTTGCCGGCGCCGTTCGGGCCCAGAAGACCGAAGATCTCGCCATATGAGACGTCGAAGCTGACACCCCGCAGCGCATGGAAAGGTGCCGTGCCCCTGCGGTTGAAGACACGACTGAGGTTCTCTACTTGAATAGCTGTATGCATACAGTGCTACCTCCAGAACGAGTGTGGGGAAAAGCGAACTGTATGGCAGGGGAGATTACTGACGGACTCTGTGAGAGTCAGTGACTGAGGAATTGACGGTCCTGCGTTTACTGTGGCAAACTCTTGTCTGCAGCTTGTCCAATCAACGGCGCCCCTGTCATCAGTTGATGCAAATCCTGTTCTCTGTCATTGTCCTGCCTCCACATGCACGAATGTCTATACGCGCCCTCAAAGCCTGATTTTGAGACTATACCAGAGCGTGACTGATTTGTCAAATGGTTATATGTCGCATGAGCAGCGAGTCATCCAGTCCTCAGGAACAACGAAACCCGCCCAGTCCCTTTTGCGGACAAGGCGGCTTGCGGTGACAATGATATTGTCAGGCTACATGAAGCGCTCGAAACGCTCCTTGCCGGCCTTGCAGACTGGACAGACCAGTGGAGGCTGCAGCCTTGCGCACAAGTATCCACAGACCTTGCATCGCCAGACCGGAAACGCGAGCCCAGCCACAGGCACCTGTTCCATCTCCGTCGCTCCGGCAGTTGGCCCGCCGACCGGACGCCGGTCCGGAATGGATGTTGCGGTCTTCTCGCCACGGCTGATCTCGGGCGAGACATACAGCGCACAGTAGCAGGCGCCGTATTCGTCGAGGTCAGCGTCTCGGTAGTCACACGGACAGACGAGGTCGACATCCCGCTCCCTCACTCCTGACGCCAGACGGCAGGGACAGGCACGATATCCGTAGCGTGCCTCATTCTCCAGCAGACCCCGGACCAGATCCCTGGCAAAAGCGTCGTCAGGGTTGACAGAGTATCCTGCGTCCCGTGCCTCGAGGACCAGTCTCTCCCAGACCTCAGCCACACGCTCGTCCGGTATCCTGCTCATTCAGCCGCGAGCTCCCGAATCTTGTCTTCCTGGAAACCTACGACACAATCCTTGCCATCCAGGACGATGGTCGGAAACGAGCACGCTGGGTTCCACTTCAGGACCTCCTGCTTGGCCAGTTCCTTGTTTCCACCCTCCTGGTCGTCGACATCGATGTAGTCGTAGCCCACGCTCAGCTCCTGAAGCAACGCCTTGGTCTTGTGACACCAGCCGCAGGTCGTCAGCGCATAGAGGAAGACCTTATGCTTGTTGTGCATTCCTTCGACATGCTTGGGTTCCAACACTGTATCCTCCTTGACGAAGATAGATGCCTAAGCGTGCAACAACGATCCGAAAACCTCGACGGTCTCGCGACATTGATCGGTCGTTACATCGTGGTGCGTGACCAGTCGAACTGTAGTCGGCGTGACAGCATTGCACAGAACGCCTTTCTCCTTGAGCGCGCCCACGAACGATGGCGCATCTTTGCCACTTGCACTGACGTTGACCATAGCCATGTTGGTTTCGGCTTCAGACGGGTCAGTTCCGTATCCGATGCCGGCCAGCTCGCATGCGAGCAGCTTCGCATTGGCATGGTCCTCCGCCAGCCTGTCCACCATCGTCTCAAGAGCCACAATACCCGCAGCCGCCAGAATGCCAACCTGACGAAGTCCGCCTCCCAGGCGCTTTCGGTTCTTACGTGCCCGTTCAATATAGTCTCTGGACCCCACGAGCAATGATCCGACAGGAGCACACAAGCCTTTGGAAAGACAGAACATGACAGAATCGGCATAGGATGCCCACACGTCCGGTGTGATGCCAGAGGCGATCGATGCATTGAAAATCCGCGCTCCATCCATATGCACGGCAATGCCACGCTCACGTGCCGCTGCCGCAATCTCACGCACGTACTCGATAGGCCATACCTTGCCCCCACCTCGATTGTGAGTGTTTTCGATAGCAATAAGGGACGTCCGTGGAAAGTGAATGTTGTCCGAGTCGCGGATCGCATGCTTGACATCATCAGGGTCCATGACGCCCCGCTTGCCTGGAACCTGCCGAGCCTGAACGCCTGACAGCATCGCGATGTCGCCAACCTCATAGTAGAAGATGTGGCTCTCGGCTTCCGTAATAAGCTCATCCCCACGCTGTGTGTGTGTCATAATGGCGACCTGATTGCCCATCGTGCCTGAACACACAAACAGACCAGCCTCCTTGCCCAGCATTTTTGCGCCCAGTTCTTCCAGTCTGACGACAGTAGGGTCCTCGCGGTAGACATCGTCGCCGACCTCCGCCGTCGCCATGGCGTCGCGCATGGCCTGCGTAGGCTTCGTAACAGTATCAGAACGAAAATCGATCATTGTTCCCCTCCAAGTGGATTGAGTCCTCTGCGATGCGCATAACGATTAGACGTTCTCGACGTTGACCGACTTGACCCCCCGAATCTTGCTCACGTGCTCGATGATCTCGTTGACTGTCGGGTCCAGGAACTTGTCGTCAGAGCCAACGCTGACTTCGACCCTCACCGCACCCTGGTCAATGCCGATGTACTTGACCATCTTGAGCGTGATGATATCGACCCCAACTGGCGGCCACAGCACATGCTTCAGCTCCTCGGTCACGGTCTTGACGTCAAGCGTGGAATCGTAGTCGATACCCTTCATTTCTTTCTTGTACTTACGAATGGCCGACCGGAGTCCGTCGACAGCGAGAACCGAGCAGTGCATCTTCACGGGAGGGAGGCCCCCCAACTCGTCGGCAGCTTGTTTCCATGTGATCGCCTCAGCCTCATCGATCGTCTTGCCCTTGGCCAAGTCTGTGATGATGGAACCTGTGGCTATGTTGGAGGCACAGCCGTAGGACTGGAATTTCACATCCTCGATACGGTCGGTTGCCTTGTCGATCTTGAGGTAGACCGTGATCTCGTCGCCACACGCGGGCGACCCTTCAGTAGCACAGGCGTCGGCGTTTTCGATGATGCCGATGTTGTGCGGGTTCTTGAAATGCTCGATGACTTTCGCAGTGTACTTGATTGCCATGGTGCCTCCTTATTGCGCAGCCGGCCTGATCGTACTCTGGGCACGCAAGCGTTCCACGATCGGAACGAGCTTTGCCAGCGCAGTATCAACATCAGCCTCAGTGTTATACCGAGACAGCGTAAAACGGATGGAGCCATGCGCCTGTTCATGGTTGCGCCCGATCGCCATGAGAATGTAATTTGGTTTGAGCGTCGCGGCCGCACAGGCTGAACCAGTGTCGACCACGATCCCGTCCATGTCAAGGAACATCATGATCGCCTCGCCCTCGATGAACAGGAAACTGTAACACAGATGCGACGCAGCCCTTCCGGCGCCATCCGGCCCATTGAGCAGAATATATGGAATGTGCTCACGGATGCCAGTGGCAAGACGGTTCATGAGGCCAAGCATGTACTCAACATCCTTGTCGAAGGTCGCGTACAGCAACTCGACGGCCTTGTCGAATCCCGCAATGCCCATCGTATTCGGTGTACCCGGAACAAGCGGAGAGTACGACTCCGAGCCAAAGGTAATGGGGCGTATCTTCGTGCCCTTGCGTACGTAGAGAGCGCCAACACCCTTGGGGCCATGGATCTTGTTGCTGGAGAAGCTCACCAGATCTGCCTTCACCGCGTCGACATCCAGTCGCTGCGTCTGTAGTGCACTGGCGAAATCCACATGGTATGGAATCCTGCGGCCCACGTGCTGTGACGCATCGGCAATGATTGCTCCTGCCTCGGCAAGAGGTTCGATCGTACCGATCATGTGGTTGACACCCATCAGGCTGACCATCGCCGTGTGCTCATTCAGGACCGAGGAAAGCTGGTTGAGATCATACTTTCCCTCACCATCGACCTTGATGTAGTGAGCCTGGTAGCCTTCCTTCTCCAGTGCCTTGTACACCGCGAGCGTAGCAGGGTACTCGATCTCGCTGGTCACGATCTCAGGTTTGTCGACTGCCTGCGCCCACGTCGAGCCCCACAGGGCGATGTTGATAGCTTCAGTGCCACTTCCCGTGAACACGACCTCATTCTGCGACGCTCCAATAGCGGCTGCAAGCCGGTTCTGTGCTCTCTCTACGAGTTCCGCAGCGCCAGTGCCGCACTGCGTGAATGCTGCCGGTACCGCGTATTCATCAATAGCAGCAGTGCGCATCGCTGCCCAGACCTCAGGCGCGACCATCGTACTGCGAAAGTTGTCAAGATAGACCATTGCCTACCTCCTTTTCCTACAGCGGGCAAGAACAGGCTCGAATGCAGGATTACTTCTTTCAGCCTATCACAAACGGGGCAAAGTCAACACGCGAAAAAGCGGTGAATACGCGTCAGCGAGTAGAGTGACGACGGCTCAACATGTTGTACATGCCTCTCATGTCTCTGTAGTGCTGGAAATCAGAACGAGCCAGTACCAGTGTCTGACGAACAACATCGGGCTGACTGGAGTACCGCTCAGCAATGGCACGGTATCCCATGATAGCCTTGCGTTCGGCTTCCACGACAATGCCGAGTCCCTGGAGCAGAGCACTGTAGTCGAGAACCTGCCCTGACTTCAGGGAGGCAATCGCTTCCCTGTGCGGCTCATAGACAACGCCCGCGTATGCACGGTACAACTGCTGCAACAGCTGAGCGTGGGCGACTTCGCCGACTGCGAGCGAGCTGAATGTTGCCTTCAGACGCCTGTTGGGGGTCATCTCAATGAGTTGCAGGTAGCGAGCACGTGTTTCGACCTCATCCTCGATTGCATCCTCCAGCAACTCCTGGAGACTGAACGGCGCTCCTTGCGCTTCCCGCGCAATGTGCTGTCCGACACGACTTCCAAGCGACCGAAGACGTTGCTGTGCCCGCCACAGCGTGCGAAGGCTGAAGACCCCACCAATCGTTCCTCCCTGCCTGACAATGTCATCCTCAAGCTGGGAGATCAGCTCATCACCACCGCTCAATCGACGCGTCATCACCAGGAATACGGTGACGCCTGCCAGCCCGACCGAGCGGACAAATCCCGATACTGCAGGCACGACGGCTCCATTCCAGTAGGGAAAAACGAGAACGAGCCTGTCCCCTCGGCCAAACGACACACCGGGGGTGCTCAGTACGCCCAGGTCAAAGCCCCGGACTGCCCGCCTCGCTGAACGCTTCCATCTCGCAGGTAGAGCCGTGAAACGATCGGTCAGACCAAAGAGCGGGGCAGCCAGTGCAGCCGCTATGCCTTCAGCTACCATTCGAGAATGCCCCATAACAGAGTAGAACACCGTCTTCGTTGTCATTGAGTTGCTCCTCTGACGCAATCAGCCCACCGCCATTGTAGCCGGTGGGCTGACGAATACAACGCGAGTCTCAGGCGATCTAAAACTGGATGCCGGACTCCTCGAGCTTGAGCAAACGGGCCCACTCGTCATCGATCATCTTTTGCATTTCGACGATGACGTGTTCGTTCCCGGGCCTGAACAGATGCCTGAACCGTGTCTGACCCTTGAGGAAATCCTCAATCGGTTTGCGGTTGGAGGGCTTGGTGTTGATATGCACGATACCGTTCTCAATCTCGTACAGTGGCCAGAAATTGGTTTCGACGGCCAGTTTGGAATATTGGATCGTAAGTGAAGAATCAAAAGACCAGTTGCTTGGACAGGGTTGCAGAACGGCGAGCACTGCCGGACCGTCCGCACTGAAACCCTTCTGCGCCTTCTTGTACAGGTCCATCGTATTGTTCACAGCCGCCTGGGCAACATAGGAGATACGGTGGGCCGCTGCAATCTCTACCAGATTCTTTCGCCACTGCGGCTTGCCGAAGCTGACCTTGCCCGCCGGAACGGTCGTCGTGTTGGCGCCAAATGGGGTGGCACCGCTACGCTGGTTGCCAGTGTTCATATAGCCCTCATTGTCATAGACGAGGTACATGAACTTGTGCCTGCGCTCAAGAGCTCCGGAGAGAGCCTGAAATCCAATGTCGTAGGTGCCGCCATCGCCTCCGACCGCAAGAATGTTGACCTCCTCGTCAATCTTGCCACGACGTTTCAGAACCTTGTACGCGGCTTCAATACCTGAAGCGACTGAAGCGGCGTTCTCGAACGTCAGGTGCATCCAGGGTGTATTCCAAGCCGTAAACGGATAGATCGTCGTTACAACCTCAAGACAGCCTGTCGCACTGACGACAACAACGGGTTTGTCGGAGGCCGCGAGAACAGTCTTGACGATGGATCCAATGCCGCAACCAGAGCACATCCGATGGCCGGACACGATTCGGGCATCAGCACCAGTCGTCTTTAAAGCAATTTCCTGCAGTGTAGGCATGTCTGCTACCCCCTCAGTCCGATGTACCGCTGATGCTCTGGGTCGAGTTTGCCGGACAGCAGTTCCTCGAAAACGGCTTCGATCTCAGTGGTCATGATGTCGCGACCACCCAGTCCATAGATATAGCTCTGCATCGCCGGTCGCCGTTCGAGTTCCCACAGCGCATTGCGGAATTCGGAGTAGACTGGGGCACAGGCGCCAAAATCCATCGATCGATCAAGAACGCCGATGACGGGAATGTCCTTGAGCGCCTCACGGACCTCAGCATAAGGGAACGGCCGGAACAGGATCGGTTTGAGCAGACCCACCTTCTTGCCCTGTGCGCGCATCGCATCGACGGCAGCCTTTGCAGTGCCTGCAGCCGAATTCAGGACGACGACGACGGCTTTCGCATCGTCGATACGATAGGTCTCAAAGAACGGGTACTGTTTGCCCGTTATTGCCGAGAGCTCCGTGCCGACTTCATGATAGACTTCGAACACCTTGCTCATTGCCTCTTCCTGAGCACGCTTGAACTCGAAATAGTAGTCCGGAAGGACCAGGGGTCCAACGCTCTTCGCATGTTCAACATCCAGCAGAGCACGGTCCAGGGACCGTACGCCGACAAACTTCTGTACAAGAGCGTCATCGAAGATCTCGACCGGCTCCACCGCGTGGCTGGTGATAAATCCATCCTGGTTGACCATGACCGGTAGCTGAACACGATTGTCCTCAGCCACACGAATTGCAAGCAGCGTGTTTTCGTAGACTTCCTGGGCGTTCTCGCTGAAGATCTGAATCCAGCCCACAGTGGTCACTCCCATGACATCCGAATGATCACAATGGATGTTGATCGGCGCGGACAGCGCCCGGTTGACAAGCGACATGACAATGGGCAACCGCAGGCCCGGGGTAGCCGCCACGACTTCCCACATCAGGGCAAGTCCCTGGGACGAGGTCGCCGACATGGCACGAGCACCAGCTGTTTCGGCACCAACCGTCGCAGACATAGCTGAATGTTCTGACTCGACCGGAACCATCTCTGTATCGACAATTCCATCTGCGACATACTTTGCAAACTCTTCCACGATTGGTGTCTGAGGCGTGATCGGATAGGCTACGACAACATCGGGATTGATCTGTCGCATCGCCTCCGCAGCCGCCTGAGCACCGGTTATTGCTTTCCTGACTCCCATATCTGCTCCCTCCTCTACAACTTGCAAGAGGCCTGCTCTGCCTCTTCTTCGCGAACCATGCTGATAGCCTTGGACGGGCACTCATGAGCGCAGATACCGCATCCCTTGCAATAGTCGAGGTTCGTCGCCAATCGTACGACTCCCTTGAACAACCGTCCGCCCTTGCCGGCGACGCCTTCCTCGCTCTTGGCGATCGGAATAGCCATGTCAGGACAGTAGCTCACGCAAATCATGCAATGGGTGCACTCAGAAGCGTTGAAGATGGGACGGAGAACGCGCCACCCACCGGTCTTGTAACCGAGGGACGTAGCTGCCGGCAGCTCCACGCCGAGTTCAAGCTCCTGCCATGTTCTTCTTTCAGTCATTTGAAGACCTCCTCATAGCCCCTTCGGAGCATGCTGATATTCTTCTGAACCTTCTCTTCGCCTATCTTTGGCAGGAAGTGCTCGCGCAAGACATACTCCAGCGACTCCATCTTGACAATGCCGGTCAGTTTCACGAGTGCCCCGAGCATCGGCACGTTGGGTGTGTCCATGCCCAGCAATTCCAGTGAAATGCCCGTAGCGTCCACACCGTAGAGGGTGCCGTTGAACTGCGCCAACTTCTTGATTTCCGTCGAACAGACTTTGGTGTTGACGATGAGGATGCCCGTATCGGGTAATCCCGCTGCAACCAGGATGGAGCGCATGATACCAAAATCGAGCACCATGACGACATCAGGAGTCACAATCGGCTCATGGCTCTTAAGTACCTTCTCGGCGATCTTGGTGTAAGAGACCGTCGGAGCCCCACGACGCTCAGACCCATACTCGGGGAAAGACTGGATATACTTGCCTTCCTTGAACGCCGCCTCAGCCAGCAACTGGGACCCCGACTTGGCCCCTTGGCCCGCTCTGCCATGCATTCTGACTTCGTAGACTTCCTTCATGTTTCCTCCTCTTTCCAGACCTCAACCGCAGATTCGTAATTCCATGGCATACATTCGTGCAGAATGCACTGCAAGATTTGCAGAGCCTCTCCTAGAATCAACTATGTAAGACTGATCTGGTCAGAACTGCACCGTGTTAGACGACGCACAGCGACCCTTCCTGCGCTAACATTATAGAATGTGCAGGGGCAAAAAGCAACGGAACATTAAGAAACCGTCACCGTCCAGAACGGTACCTCTGACCTATCGGGAAAGTGCTGGGCTCCTGTATCACGGCCTGCGCATGCCTACTTCCCGATCGCCGACCCAAGCAGCGTCAGCTGTTGTTCGAGCCAAGGCACAAAGGCACCTTCAGCCGTTGCGCCGAGAGCGTCCAGACTGCAAGCAATGATGCCGTTTGACTGCCGACTGACTCCGGTGCTGCCTCCAGGAGCGACATTCACAACGACGACCTGGGTCTTTTCTCCAGAACCCCAGTCAGCAACTCTCAAGGCCGCCTCTGCCCCCGAGAGGTCAAGACCCTTCAGTCCCGGCTGAACCACAACCCGCAATCCGAAGTCCCCGGCTGCGCTTGACCACGTTGTGTCCTCTGCCAGGAATGCCCTGGTACCAGCGCTCCAGACCAGCCGTTTCAGTCGACCATCCGCCTGGCTGCACTGATCCATGAACACTGCATATCGCGAATCGAACTGCTCCTTCAGCTCCGGGTACAGGGCATCCAGCGTATCACGCATCAGGCGAGCCATCTCTGCAGAATCCCGAAAAGATAGCCACGGACCGTCCGGCGTGCCCTTCTCCAAGGCGGCAGAGAGACTGACGAAGCGCACACCCCCTTGTTCCATCTCGTTGGACCATGCATCGATAGGGGTTCCGGCCTGGAAAACGACAGCACTCGCGGACACAAGCTCTCGCGCATTCAGGAGAGGTGCTCCGTCGTCTCCGGCAAGGACCTGAACCTGCAACGCCGTCCCGGCGATAGCCTGAGCGATCAGCGCCACCGGCTTGATCGTCCCCGAGATGATCGTGGGCCGTACCACGGTGCGCGGACCACAACCGGACACTGCCATCGTCACTACCATGGTGAAGGCGAGGATCATCCGAAGCTTCTTCACTCCAGCCTCCTTCACGAGTCCATTGCTGGCCGAAACTCGTGTCAACGCTTACGCCGACTCATCCCTTGGAGGGAGTATCTTCAACAAAAGCTTGATGAGACCGTAGAAGATTCCCAGCACGACAAAGATGAGAGCATAGCTCAGTCCACTGACGCGCAGACCTTCTCCAACAACAGCATCCATGGCCACCTCCTATCGTACCAGTGCCAGAATCAGACCACCTGCAATGATGGAGGCGATCTGCCCTGCCACGTTGG
The DNA here is from genome assembly GCF_003570925.1 of Candidatus Cryosericum terrychapinii. Classification (GTDB taxonomy): domain Bacteria; phylum Caldisericota; class Caldisericia; order Cryosericales; family Cryosericaceae; genus Cryosericum; species Cryosericum terrychapinii. The sequence goes on from NZ_QXIS01000034.1 coordinate 64,749, forward strand.
CACCGACGGCATGCATGATGATGAAGTTGCTGCCATCTTCCTGTTGCGCCATCTTCTGGATGACGCGAGCTGACATCGGGAACGCCGATATGCCACACGCACCGATCATCGGGTTGATCTTTCGTTTCCGGAACAGATTGATCAACTTCGCGAAGAGCACTCCACCCGCCGTGTCGAACACGAAGGCAATGAGACCCATCCCGATGATGAGGAGCGTTGTCGGATTCAGGAATTGCTTCCCTCCCATAGACGACCCTATCGTGATGCCCAACAGGATGGTCACCAGGCTGGAAAGCTCATTCTGAGCAGTCTTGGAAAGACGCTCCGTTACCCCAGATTCACGCAGCAGGTTGCCAAACATGAGGCTGCCGATGAGAGCCACGGACATGGGCGCTATGATACCGGCGATAAGGGTGACAGCAATGGGAAAGATGACTTTCACCGTCTTCGAGACCTCGTGTTCAGGGTTCTCCATGTGAATCATGCGCTCTTCGCGGGTCGTGAGCATCCGAATGATCGGTGGTTGAATAATTGGAACAAGCGACATGTAGGAATAGGCAGCTACGGTGATCGGGGCCAGCAATGCTGGAGCAAACCGCGCAGCAACATAGATCGACGTCGGTCCGTCGGCTGCCCCGATGATTCCAATCGCAGCAGCCTCTTTGAGACCTGGAATACCCGTGACGCCGGGGATACGTCCGACCAGCAGAGCCAGTATTATCGTAAAGAAAATTCCGAATTGCGCTGCCGCTCCAAAAAACAACATCTCGGGATCCTGCAGGAGTGGACCAAAATCGATCATTGCTCCTATGCCGATGAAGATGAGGATGGGAAACAGCTCAGTCGTGATACCGCCCTTGAACAAGACGTCCAAGAAGCCACCACCGACCGCTGACGAAAACGGGATGTTGGCCAGTAGGCAGCCAAATCCCATAGGCAACAAGAGGTTCGGCTCATACTCCTTCTTCACTGCGAGCCAAATAAGCGCCAGACCGACGCCAAACATCGCCCATACACGCCAGTCTGACATACCGACAATACCACGCAGCAAGTCTGTCATACGCTACCCCACTCTTCCTCGAATTGTGCTTCCTGTAGTCATTGTACAAGACCAGACAAGTTCTCCAAGAATACGGGGCACTCCTCGTGTGCCAGCGCCTCCGAGGAGTGTCCCGCCCGCGCAGGCTGTCGTCTGTCAGGCAAGCTTGAGCAGTAGATCCCCGGTCTTGACAGTCTGGTTGGACTTGACGGCGACTTCCTCGACCGTGCAATCACGCGGAGCAAGAATCTCGTTCTCCATCTTCATGGCTTCGATGATAAGTAGGGTATCACCCTTCTTCCAAGAGCTTCCGGGCGTTGCCATGACCTTCAGGATCTTGCCGGGCAGCGGCGATTTCATGGCTGTCGCACCGCCTACTGGAGCAGCGGGTCTTGGCGCGCCAGGTGCCTGAGCCGACATTGCCCTGGGTGCAGGAACAGGCGCAGGAGCAGGGGCTACAACCGGAGCTGGAGCAACGGCCGCCGGAGCTGGCACTGGCGAATGCCCGGATTTCTGCGCGCCTACCTCTTCTACGTCGACGTCAAACGTCTTGCCATTTACGGTGATCCTGTACTTTTTCACGGTTTCTCCTCCCGTCAGCGCCAGCGCGGCCTGACTGATTGTTCATACGGTGGTCGTCTCCATGCCGCGTTTTCAGGAGGCAATGGCGGTTCTAACTGCTGGAACGACACTCCGGCAGCAGCCATCGCAGCCATGACTGCTGCTGCAGAGGCGTCGTCAAGAGTGGACAAATCGGACAGGAAAGCAGGGCTCTCGTTCTCTTCGACCGCAGCCAATGCTGCTCCCACAACAACAGCCAACTCCTCGTCGGTCACATCCTGTCCGTGCAAATCCATGCGAATCATGTTGTCTCTTCCTAGAGCGGGATGTTCCCGTGCTTGCGCGTTGGTCGTTCCTCGCGCTTGTTTGCAGCGGCTCTGAAGGAACGGATAATACGGCTTCTAAGCTGGGATGGCTCAAGAATGTCATCGACGAGACCCCGTTCTCCAGCCACGTACGGGTTGTAGAGCTTGTCTTTGTAGTCGGCGATGAGCTTTTGACGGGTGGCCTCCGAATCTGAAGCCTCGCGGATCTCCTTCGAGAAGATGATCTGGGCAGCGCCATCCGCCCCCATCACAGCAATCTCGGCCGATGGAAGAGCAAACACGAAATCTGCACCAAGATCCCGGCATGACATCGCAATATATGCTCCGCCATATGCCTTGCGGAGGATAACGGTTACCTTGGGCACGGTGCACTCCGAGAAGGCGTAGAGAAGCTTTGCTCCGTGCCGTATAATGCCCCCGTACTCCTGGTCGGCACCTGGAAGGTATCCGCCGACATCCACCAGCGTAAGCAGCGGAATGTTGAAGGCGTCGCAGAACCGGACGAACCGGGCCGCCTTGTCTGAGCTGTCGATGTTCAGGACTCCTGCCATCGACCTGGACTGATTGGCGACGACTCCGACGACTTGCCCGCCCATGTGCGCGAAGCCAACGCAGATCGACTTCGCGAAACCCTCAGCTATCTCAAAGAACTTGCCTTCATCCGCCAGACTCCCTATGACCTTGCGCACGTCGTACGGCTTGTTCGCTTCCGCAGGGATGATGTCCCCGATTTCCGCCGTGCTTCGATCGATGGGGTCGTCGCTCTGCGCCGCAGGCGCGTCTTCGCTGTTGTTCGCAGGCAGATAGGACAGGAGCTCGCGGATCAGCTTGATAGCCTCCTCATCATTGGCTGCCGCCAAGTGAACGTTGCCGCTCTTCTCGGCATGCACGGTCAAACCCCCAAGTTGCTCGTCTGTGACTTCTTCGCCCGTTACGCTCTGGATGACCTTGGAACCAGTAATGAACATGCGGGCTTGCTCGGTCATGACGACAAAATCCATGATACCCGGTGAATACACCGCGCCACCGGCACAGGGACCCGCTATCATGGAAATCTGGGGAATGACTCCTGAGCTAATCGTGTTTCGGTAGAAGATGCTGGCGTAGCCCTTCAGCGAGTCTATTCCCTCCTGGATGCGAGCTCCGCCGGAATCACTGATGCTCACAATGGGAGCTCCATATTTCACGGCAAGGTCCTGAACATGAGCGATCTTGGCTGCGTGCATCTCGCCGAGCGAACCCCCTGCGACTGTGAAATCCTGAGAATAGACGAAGACCAGGCGACCATCGACGTACCCGTGACCTGTGACCACACCATCGCCGGGCAATTCCTGCTTGTCCAGGCCGAATCCGGTATTCCGGTGACTGATGAAGACATTTTCTTCCTGGAATGACCCCTGGTCCAGCAGGAGTTCGATGCGTTCGCGTGCAGTCAGTTTACCGGCTTCGTGCTGTTTCTTGACACGATCGGGACCTCCACCTGCGATGATCTGCTCTCTTTTCGACCGCAAGGCCGAGAACCGTTCATCATTGCTCATACTGCCTCCTCAAGATTTCGGCTGGTAAATGAACGCGACAAACACTCTTGAAAAGTATACCGTGTTCATGAAAGCACTCAACCGACGGCATATACGAATGTCCCCTGTGGCGTATGCCACAGGGGACGGAGAGGCTTGAATCAGGCCTAGCGAGCTCCCTTGAATTCGAAGTAGTGGACCTTGCCGTCCAGTTCTTCCTTCATCCGGATAGCGTTCACCGGGCAGACCTGCATGCACTGGCCGCACCCAGGACACTTCTCGGCATCCACGGAGGGTTGCCTCTTCTCGGCATCCCACAGAATCGCTCTATGAGCTCCATCGCTGCAGGCGCGGAAGCAGTTGCCGCAACCGATGCACTTGTCAAGGTCGATGTCCGAATGAGAGCAAGGCGCGACCAGCTCTTCCTGGCCCTTGATGTTCTTGAGCGCCTTGCCAACAATATCCAGCGGCGATGCACATCCCTTGCGGTCCAGATAATCTGCAAGACCGCTCTTGAGGTCCCTTATCGTGCCAAACCCATGGTGCATTGGGAGCGTACAGAACTGCACGTTGGAAGCTCCAACAGCCATCAGCTCCACCGCGTCACTCCACGAGTAGGCACCACCGTTTCCACTGATAGTGATGTCTACGTTGCGGGCAATCTCTGCAATGGTGCGGAGAGTGAGGGGCTTGATCGCCATGCCTGTCATGCCTGAATATGCCCCCTCGCCAAAGAGAGAGGGGCGTGGTTCAAGCGTCTCCACATCGACTCCAATCAACGCGGGCACCGAGTTGCTTGCCGTGACACCGTCGACACCGGCCCGGTTCAGTGCCCTGGCGATCTCGACGATGTCCGTGACCTGAGGCGTAATCTTGATGAGAACGGGCGTCTCTTCGGCAGCTTCCTTTACCCAGCGTGCAACCTTCTCTGTCGCCTCGACGCTCTGAGCAAGCATCCGGCCGGCGGCTTCGCCCATGCTTCCCTGTGGACAGCTGAAACTGCACTCGACAAGGTCGACACCGGCCTTCTTGAGCTGCCACACCAGAGACTGCCAGTCTTCCTTTCTTGACCCCATGATAGAAGCTGCAATCATCTTGGTGGGGAACATGCGCTTCAGTGCTGTAACCCGCTCACAGATCTCGCCGATGTGATATTGCGAAATGAGGTCGATGTTGCCCAATCCCCACAGTTTGTGCGCAGCCGTGCCAAACGACGACATCATCGGGTACTTCAGGTTAACGGGATTGCTCTCGACAGAAGTAGTCTTGAGGACCACTCCGGCCCATCCAGCCTTCAGTCCGTCAATCGCCATATCCAGCTCATCCGTGGGCGGAGCCGCAGACAGAATGAAGGGGTTCTCAAGATGTATGCCCAGGAAATCATAGGAAAGGTCATGTTCTCGATACATCACTTGCCTCCTGCCACAAACGCGGCAATCTGCTCCGCCGCTTTCTTGCCGTCACGCACAGCCTCCACAACAGTCTGAGCACCATGAATGGCGTCGCCGCCGGCATAGACGCCCGGCATGCTGGTCTGCATGTTCTCCCCTACGCTGATGAGTCCTGAGTCGCTGCGAACAAGACCAGGGAACACGCCCTCGTCGACCCGCTGTCCGATAGCGACGACCACCGTATCGAGTGGGATGATGAAGCTCGACCCTGGCAAGGGTTCAAAACTGCATCGGCCGGATTCGTCCTCTCCACACAGGTGAGCCTGAGTGACCTGTAGCCCTTCCACATGCTGGCTGCCGACAATCTTGTCGGGGATTGCCAGGAACTGATAGGTCACGCCGATCTCAGTGGCTTCTTCGATCTCCTTCTTGAACGCCTTCAACTCTTTGATGCCACGACGATAGACCACGGTGACGTCTCGCGTCGGGTCTTCCTCACGGAGCATGGAGGCTACCTCGATTGCGACATTCCCTCCGCCGATAACCCCCACGCGGTTTCCTGCACCGCTGATTGCGCCAGATTTCATCTTGCGCAGGAGTTCGCGGGCATGATACACTCCCACCAGCTCAGTGCCTTCGACATTCATGTCACTCTCAGAAGGCAGTCCTGTTGCGACAAAAACAGCCTCATAGCCGGCAACCAGAGGTTTCAGGTCTGTCACGCGCTCTGTACGGACATGCGCAGCGAATGTGGACGTCAGGAAGCGGACTTCCCGTTCATCAACCTCGCGCGGATACCGATGCGTGGACACTTCCTGACTAGGCACGCCTCCCACCTGCCGAGTCTCGAACACGTCACAGGAAAATCCCCTGACCCTCAGCTCGCGGGCGCAGGCAAGTCCCGCAGGACCAGCCCCGATGATGGCAACCTTGCCCAAGGTGACTTCAGGCAGCTCCATGCGATCAGATGGATCGGTCGAGTCTGTGACGAAACGATGCAGCTCCCGAATGCGCAGAGGGGCATCTATCTTCGACCGCGTACATACAGACTGACAAAACGCTTCTTCGGGACAAATGCGGCCACACGTCTCGATGAATGGATGAGCACTCTGCAGGAGAGTCCGCGCACCGTGCAAGTTCCCGCTGCGAATCGATTGTATGAACTCGGGCACCGGAACGTGCGCAGGGCACTTCGCCTGGCATGGCGCATCGTAGCAATAGAGACAGCGCTCGGCCTCGATGGCTGCCTGTTGCCGGGTCAAGGTCTTCTCAAATTCTTCCATTGTTCCTCCCACTTTCGATGATTGCTGTCAACAACCTGTCCAATCATGCTCTACTGGGCACCCAACGGCACACGCAGGTAAGCTGCAGGTTGTCAGAAGCCGCTTCCCTTGAGTTATATGCGAATTCTCTGGTTTTCCAACCTCGTCGAGCATGGCTGGATCCAGAACAAACAGGGGCCGGCCTTTCGGTCGGCCCCATGAGACTTGCCAGAAAAACTCCTAACTCACGAAGTGGCAGGAAACCATGTGCCCGGAACCCATATCACGCAGCTGGGGTTCTTGCTCAGAGCATATCGGCTGAGCAATGGGGCACCGCGTTCGGAAGTGACACCCGCTGGGCGGATTGATCGGGCTGGGAAGGTCTCCCTTGAGCACAATACGCTGGCGCTGCATTTCAACCCGTGGATCGGGAATGGGCACTGCCGACAGCAGAGCCTTCGTATACGGGTGCAACGGATGCTTGTAAATATCATTGCTTTCATCCACCTCGACAATCTTGCCCAGGTACGC
>NZ_QXIS01000035.1 GCF_003570925.1 Candidatus Cryosericum terrychapinii
CCCATCCAGATCCACAGCCACTACACGACCGGGCTGGCTGGACAGTCGTACCTCAAGGGGATCGAGGCGGGCGCCGACATAGTCGACTGCGCCATCTCGCCCTTCGCGATGGCGACTTCCCAGCCTTGTACGGAGACGATGGTAGCCGCGCTCAAGGGTACACCGTATGACACGGGTATCGACCTCGAAGCTCTGAACGCAGTGGCGCAGTTCTTCATCCCAGTCCGCGAGAAGGCACTGGAATCGGGTCTGCTGGACGCCAAAGTGATGGGGGTCGACGTGAACGCGCTCATCTACCAGCTGCCCGGCGGCATGATCTCCAATATGGTCAGCCAGCTCAAGCAAGCCAACATGCTCGACCGGTACCAGGAGGTCCTCAAGGAGGTGCCGCAGGTGCGTGCGGATCTGGGCTACCCGCCCCTCGTCACCCCTACCTCACAGATCGTCGGAACGCAGGCCGTGTTCAACGTGATGATGGGCCGATACGTGCAGTGCACCAAGGAGACCAAGGCACTCGTCAAGGGCGAGTATGGCCGTGCGTCGGTGCCGATCTCCGACGAAATCAAGCAGCTGATCATTGGTGACGAACCGACCATCAACTGCCGTCCTGCAGACCTGATTGAACCCCAGATGGCCAAGTTCCGCGAAGAGATCAAGGAATATACCCAGCAGGAGGAAGACGTCCTGTCGTATGCCATCTTCCCTCAGGTGGCCCTCGACTTCTTCAAGTGGCGCAAGGAACAGCAGGAGAACAAAGTTTGATCGACCGTTTTCTGTCCCGCAAGCTGTCGGGCGTCTTCGTGAGAAGGCCCCTTTTCACATCCTGGGCGCGTCCACGGAGGGTGCTCGTCACCTTCATTATTCGCCACAAGAACGCGCTGCCGCATCAAGGTGTCCGAATGATTGCCGACACAATTCGTTTGGCGCCCAACCCCATCGCTCCTTGCTTGACAAAAAAAACCGTTTGTGTAATGTTGAAATAGTTGTTGACGTGTTTTTCCATGCATCGTGGCGCAACAAGAAGGTGCGCTATGTGTGTAGGTCTGGGGACGCATCTTTCTAATTGGTAACCGTGACTGAGTGAATGAGTCCAATGAATGCGATAACTGCTTGCGAAGAAGGAGGTGCTAGCCAACCACCGTTCCACCTGAAATTGTTTACAGCACCTACTCTGTTAAGGGAGGAGAATTACATGAGGAGATTCCTGTCTATTGTTCTTGCAGTCGTTATGCTGCTTGCCGTCTGTTCCCCAGTACTGACCGCGAACGCCGCTGGCTTCAAGGACGTTGCAGCGTCATATTGGGCCTATGACCAGATCACCGCGCTGGCCGCCAAGAAGGTCATCATTGGGTATGCCGATGGCACGTTCAAGCCTGAGGGCCTGGTGACTCGTGAAGAGTTCGCCAAGATGATCGTTGTCGCCAAGGGTCTTGCCTTGGTGAAACCCTCTAGGCCCACGTTCACCGATGTTGCAGCGTCCCGCTGGTCATTCGGCTATGTCGAGGCAGCTGCCAAGGCTGGGTATATCAAAGGTTATCCAGGTGGAACATTTAAACCTGCAAGCTCTATTACCAGGCAGGAGCTTGCTGTTCTTGGTGTGAGAGTTGTTGGGAAAGAGAGTCAAGCCTTGAATTTGAACAAAACTCTAGAACAGCCTATGGCAATGGCTAATGATGAGCAAAAAGTTGCAACATGGGCATATGGCGCTGTAACTATAGCTTATAGCCCAGAAGTTCAAATGATGAACTACAGGAAAGGAAGATTGATAGCACCGCTTGTTAGTGCTACTCGTGCTGAATGTGCAAATAGTATATATATGATGGTTGTTCCTCCAAAAAACACGCCGGTGTTGACTTTTGCAGAATCTCAGGAACCTGCTGATCTTGCGGGCCAAGAGTTTGCAAATTTTGCAGTAAGCGTTGATACTGCAGATCTTATTTACGATGGCTTAATTGGATTAGATGAAAGTCCTTCAGTTTATTATCCAAGAATGGCGAGAGAAGTCCCCTCACAGGCAAATGGTCTTTGGAAAATTAATGATGTAAATGGAAAAGAAACAATGACCGTCACTTATAGGCTCAGGAAGGGCCTTAAATGGTCTGATGGGCAACCGTTTACCTCAAAGGATTTGGAATTTGCATGGGAAGTGAGAAAGAATCCTGATGTCCCTATTGTCGATAACACTATGGACTTAAAGATAGAGAAAGTTGAAACCCCAGATGCCTATACGGTTATTTATTACTTCAACGTAGCCGATTTATTGGGATTCACATATGGTTCTACACTGTATCCTGAGCATCTACTTCGTGCAAAGTTTGAAGCAAACCCTGGAGAATTGGCAAATGACTCTTATTGGGATAATCCAGTGGGAACTGGGCCCTATAAACTTACAAAATGGGTAAAAGGTGAAAGACTTGAGTTCGGAATAAACACCAATTGGTTCTACGGTGAGCCTGTTTCAAAGACCGTTATTCAGTATGCAATTCCAAATACTAATACAATTATGGCCAACTTGCTTGCAAAAAAGGTAGATATTGCTGTCAATACAGGTTCTACAGCCCAACAAGCTAACATGATACGGGACAAAATGAAGGGTAGTGTAAATGTGATATTTGTTCCATCAACGTATCGTGAACACATATGTCTGAATACCGAGGACCCAATTCTGTCTGATGTAAGAGTAAGAAGAGCCTTGGCTTATGCTACAGATAGAGATGAAATTAGTAAAGTTGTTTATCAGGGAACTTACACTCCCTCTTATGACTGGTTTGATAACCTGTCAGTTTGGGATCCATCGTTGGTGACAATGTATCCGTATAGTGTTTCTAAAGCAAATGCATTGTTGGATGAAGCAGGATGGATATTGGGAGCGGACGGCTATAGATACAAGGATGGAAAAAAGCTTGAAATCCAGATTACAATTTCTCCAGAAAAGCCAGCAAGAGCATCAACGGTTGAAGTGTTGATAAAACAGTGGAAACAAGTAGGTGTATCAATTACAACGAAATCAATTTCCTGGAGTGTTGCAATGACCGAGACGGTTCCTATGGGGGACTTCCAAGCTACAGTCTATGCTTGGGGAGGAGGTTCACCATTTGATTTAACCGCAGCATCAGATCAGATATGGACCACTGAAATGATTCCAACAGCAGAAAACGACTATAATACAAGCAACAATGCTAGATGGAGCAATGCTGATTTTGATAAAGCAATTACGGCTGCGAATAATAGTGCAAACATGGCGACAGTGATTCCGAATTTGAAAGCTGCAATGAAGATTTGGACAGACCAGGAGCCTTCTATTTTCTTGCTTAACTGGGTAGATCATACTTATGTAGGTGCCAATGTAAAGTCATACAAACCATATCCTTTTAAGACTTGGACAGATGATTTTCCGTTTACCTATAAACAATAGCAGGGACTAAAGAAAAGATTGTTTTGTATGCCAGCAGGCCATGAGCCTGCTGGCAGTTTTTAACCTTTTCATAACGGAGGATCAAGTGCGGAACTATATAATTAGAAGGCTGCTGCAATTAGTACCACTCTTGTTGATAATTTCCTTCTTCATCTTTATCACTCTTTCTCTAACCGGGAACAGCTTGAGGTCACTTCTTACTTCTAATCCAAGAATTACGGCTGAAACAATTACGAAATTAGAGAGAATCTATGGGATGGATAAGCCTTTGTTAGTAAGATTTGTTTATTGGTTCAAAGCCTTTTTTACGGGAGAGTGGGGATATTCAAGGGAATACCATGACGCTGTTTTGGTGCTTATCAAGGCAAGAATGCCTGTCACTCTAGCGCTAATGGGACTTTCATTCTTGATCTCAGTAGCTATAGCTATACCAATTGGCATATATTCAGCACTGAAGCAATATTCTTTGCTTGATTACGCTGCAACTGCTCTCGCTTTTTTTGGAATGGCAATGCCTGTTTTCTGGTTCGGACTAATGCTAATGCTTTTGTTTGGCGTTAAGCTCGGGTGGTTGCCTCTTGGTGGGTATTCTTCACAAGGAATGGACACAGCCAATTTTCTTATGAGGTTCTTGGACCATCTTAAATATCTCATTATGCCTGCAATAGTCTTAGGTTTACAGGAGATGGCATCTTGGACGCGATATACGAGATCGTCTATGCTAGAAGTTCTCAGGATGGATTATGTTAGGACAGCGCGAGCCAAGGGCTTGTCCGAAAGAACAGTAATATACAAGCATGCATTAAGAAATGCTTTAATCCCTATTATAACGCTTCTTATGTTGGCCATTCCGGGACTATTTGGAGGCGCTGTTCTAACAGAGACGGTCTTTTCAATATCTGGTATTGGAAGGTTGCTATACACCGCAATAACAACATCTGACACATTTTTGTCTATGGGTACTTTAATGGTGCTTGCTATCCTTGTTGTGATTTTTAATTTTGCCGCAGATTTGCTTTATGCTATAGCAGATCCACGAATAAAGTATAGTTAAGGGTGGCTTATGAGTCCATTTGAAACTGAGGTTCAACTTGCAGGATCGGGGCCGGAGAGCTATTTCTCAATGGTCATTAGAAGACTTCTAAAGCATAAATTGGCAGTTATTTCACTGGGAATTCTTATTTCTATTTTGATTTTTTGTTTTGTTGTTCCCTTGTTTTTCAAGTACGAGCCTACTTACAGTGATTTTTCCTATCTATATGGTTCTCCAAATTCTCGATATTTGTTTGGTACTGATAATTTGGGTCACGATACTTTCACAAGATTAATGTATGGGGGGAGAATCTCTTTGATTGTCGGTTTTTCAGCTGCTATTCTTCCTATTATATTTGGAATTATAGTTGGAGCATTTGCCGGATATTATGGAGGGGTACTTGATAACATTCTGATGAGAATTACAGATGCTTTTCTCTCTGTTCCTTCTTTTCCAATTTATATGGCTCTTGCAAAAGTAATGGGGCAGGGAGTTATTAATATCATTCTGGTTTTTTCCTTTTTAGGATGGATGGTAGATGCAAGGCTAGTCAGAGGAATGTTTCTATCTTTGAAGGAGAACGAATATGCTGAGGCAGCTAAAGCTATAGGCGTAAGCAATCTGAGGATTATGTTCAGGCATCTTTTGCCAAATGCAATGGCTCCCATCTTAGTTTCTGTTACGTTAACTGTCGGAGGAGCTATCTTATCTGAAGCCGGTTTGAGTTTCCTTGGATTAGGTGTTCCATCTTCTACACCTACATGGGGCAACATGCTCACTAATGCTCAGCAGGACATTTTCATTGCGCCTCGTTTGGTCATCTGGCCAGGTATAATGATATTTATAACGGTCCTTAGCTTCAATTTCCTTGGAGACGGTCTTCGTGATGCAATGGATCCAAGGCTGAAGCTCTAGGGGGGAGACATGGACAACCGAGAGGTACTTGTTGATATCAAGAACCTGCGCACGTTCTTCTATACGGAGGACGGCGTAGTTCCGGCCGTGGACGGCATTGATCTGACGATTCACCAGGGAGAGGTTGTAGGTTTGGTGGGCGAGTCTGGTTGCGGAAAATCCGTTACAGCCCTCTCGATCATGCGCCTCATTCCTAATCCTCCTGGAAAGATCATCGGAGGCCAGATCTTCTTCCACGGGGAAGACCTTCTCAAGAAGAACGAAGAAGAGATACGCTTGATACGTGGTGACAAGATCTCCATGATCTTCCAGGAACCCATGACATCGCTCAACCCTGTCTACACAATTGGTGATCAGATCAGTGAAGCCATTACCCTCCATCAGAAGATCCATGCCACCGAGGCGAAGAAGCGTACCATCGAGATGCTTCACCTGGTCGGTATCCCCGAGCCGGAGCAGCGCTTCAGCCAGTACCCTCACGAGATGAGCGGCGGCATGCGGCAGAGAGTCATGATCGCCATGGCACTGTCCTCGAACCCTGAGCTCCTGATCTCTGATGAAGCTACGACGGCGCTCGACGTCACGATCCAGGCTCAGATTCTTGACCTGATGCGCGGACTTCAGAAAAAGCTGGGCATGGCCATTCTCATCATTACCCATAACCTTGCCGTCGTCGCGGAAATGGCAGACACCATTAACATTGCCTATGCCGGCAAGATTGTCGAGAGTGCTTCTGCCAGAGAGGTTTTCAAGTCTCCACGTCATCCGTACACGTACGGTCTGTTGAAGTCTATTCCGAAATTCACCGAGAAGAGGACCAACGAGCCATTGCCCGCTATTGAGGGCATGGTCCCCTCCCCATACCACATGCCCAAGGGTTGCCGTTTCAACCCGCGCTGCCCATTTGCTACGGAGAAGTGCAGAGAGGAAGAGCCGGAGATTCTCGAGCTTACCCCCGGTCATCTAGTACGCTGCTTCCATCCCATCGAGCCATAGGTAGAGAGGAGAAATGACCATGGCAACCAGACTCGTAGAAGTCCAGAAACTCAAGAAGTGGTTCCCCATCAAGGGAGGAGTCTTCTCTACGACCGTGGCCTCAGTCAGGGCTGTGGACGAGGTGAGTTTCTTCATCGATCAGGGCGAGACCTTGAGCTTGGTGGGAGAATCCGGATCAGGCAAGACGACCACCGGACGCACCATGCTGAAGCTCTTGCAACCCACTAGTGGAAAGATCATCTACAAAGGGAAGGATATCTCCAAGCTTACTCCGAACCAGATGCGGCCCCTCCGTCGGAACATGCAGATCATGTTCCAGGACCCGTATGGTTCACTCAACCCACGTATGCCTGTGGGTGATATCATTCGGGAACCTCTGGATGTACATAGCATCGGCACCCGCAAGGAACGCCAACAGGCCGTTGCCACGATGATGGAGACTGTGGGCTTGCGCCCCGAGTACGAGAGGCGCTATCCTCATGAGTTCTCCGGTGGTCAGCGTCAGCGTATCGGGGTTGCCCGTGCGATTATTATCAATCCAGAACTGCTTGTCTTGGATGAGCCCATCTCGGCCTTGGACGTGTCGATTCAGTCGCAGATCATCAACTTGCTCCAGGAGCTTCAGCAAAGGCTGAACCTGACGTATCTCTTCATTGCTCATGACCTTGCCGTCGTGCGCCACATGTCTGACCGCGTTGCGGTCATGTACCTTGGCAAGATCGTCGAGACTGCAGACAACGATGAGCTGTTCGACCACCCGTTTCACCCGTACACACAGGCTCTGCTCTCGGCAGTGCCTGTTCCTGACCCTGACGTCAAACGAGAGCGGATTATCCTTCAGGGGGATGTCCCTTCACCGATAAACCCTCCGTCCGGCTGCCACTTCCGCACGCGGTGTCCCTACGCGATGCCCATCTGCAAAGAGCAGGAGCCCGCGATGATCGAAGTTGCGCCCGGACATACCGTCGCCTGTCATTTGCTGACCAGGAAGTAGAAAACATCAGAGCAGGTTTGAAACAAGTTGCCGGTTCCTTTGGCCAAGAGGGACCGGCAGCCTTTATTGCATACCCTTGGGTGGTGCTCACGCCGCTCAGGCGGAATGCATTTCGGAGTAGGAGGTCCCTTATGGAAGAGGAACATCCGGACAAGACGCAGCCAAACTTGTGGCAGAGTATGAATGGCTCATATGGAGACATGCCCACCGGATACCGTCCCTGTCCTTTCTGCCATGTCGTCATTCCATGGGAGTCCGAACGATGCCCGTCTTGCGGGTGCGTGCTCGTCGAACACGTGGGCTCCAGTTCCTCGAAGACGCCTTCATCTATCCCGCGACCAGCGCAGCTGACCTCGTGGTGGCCGGCCGGCGCACGTCCGGTGCTGGTGTGCGTCCGAAACGCCGTCGTGCGCGCCGGGCAGCGTTCCTGGACGAGAGTGCGCTCCACTCCGCGGGATTCGTGGTCGACGACGAGCCGGGGCACCTCGTGGTCTGCGTTCCAGCCGGCCCGGTTCCCTGCGCGCTCATGGTGGCAGGGTTCCATCCCCACACCCACGGAGCAGGAGCGCCAAATCTTGTTCATCGCCTCCGCTCTGATGGTCGTGCTGTTCGTCGTCGCGCTCCTCATCAGGTAACTGGCGGACTTCTGGATCCTGTCAGAGAAGACACATAGCATCGTCCTCATGTATGGGACAGCCGCCAGCGAGATCTCGGTCGAAAACACACCGCTGTTCGAGGACGTCGGAGGAGACAACGTCCACCTTGACCTGGTGGATGACGCAGGCCACATGGTCGTTCAAGGCGACGGTAGCGGTCCGAAGGACCAGTCGTACCGTACTGCCATCCCGACGTTCCTCGCCGGCGTGCACTGAGGTCAGACAGGTTCGGGTGTCCCCTATTGCCTCACAGATAGACCTACTCGAACGGGGAGTTGTTGCCTCACATCAGAATGTACTCGAAACCGTGTGAAGTTGCCAGTCCCTAGCTTTCCTCGGAATGATGTGGAGTTGGTCTTGTTTCCTGGTGAGGACAAGCTCCCGCTAATGCCGTTCATCCTCAAGGAACGTATCATGGAAAGCGACGGGATCAAGATGCTGGTACTGAGCCCTGAGTGCCTCCTTTGCTTCCTTGGTGATACAGGGGGACACCAAGACACGCTCATACGGAGAGCAGGGTGCATCATATGAGCGGGTGACCTTGGCTCCCTGTCGTGTCTTGTGGGTGAGCTGCATCACCGGCAGGAAGAAGTTGGTGAACAGGCGAAGAGACTGGCAGATCTTGTTCATGAGCCCGACTTCCTTTTCGGTGTCATACCGGAGATACCAGACCGTCTTGCGGACGATGCTCCAGTTCTTCTGCTCCACGAAGCAGTTGTCGTTCTTCCTGTACGGACGTGACCGTGCCTTGGTGATGTGCTGCTGATGACAGGTGTGGATCAGGTGGCCGTTCATGAACTCGCTTCCGTTATCCGAATGGATGCCCAGGAGCGGGAACGGGAGGTCGCCGCGAATGCCTCTCAGTGTAGCAAAGACATACTCCTGACTCTTGTTCCGCACGGCCCTGGTCTCGGTCCACCCCGTGACGACGTCGGTGACGTCCAGGGTGCAGGCATATTCTCCCCCGGCTACACTGCCTTCATGGGTCACCAGGTCCACGGCGACGAACCCTGGCTGGGGAGGGTCCCACTTAGCAGCAGTCTTGACAAGGACCTGCCGCAGGAGGAGCATGCCGGGACGAGGGTGCGGGTGTTCCCAGGGTCCCTCCTTGGTGCGCACGTCCTGGAGCAGCCGGTCACAGGTGGCCGGAATCATGTGGAGGAGGAGATCACGAAGAGCAGGAGCGAGGTCAAGCTGTCCCTGGGTCAGGGGAGGGGATGATGCGCCGCAGGAACGGGACCAGACGCTTGCCACAGAGTCTGTCCGATGGATGCCAGAACTCGGTGAGCGCAGGGAGGACCGCCGCCATGGTGACGGATGCCCGAGGGTGATGCACGGGACCTGTTCCCTGCGTTGCCCTCGCTCGCAGGGTGCTGCGTGCGTACGAACGGTTGAGATGCGTCAGGTCCACGAACCCATTCAGGATCCTCGACTTCTCGTGCGGGGGCGTATGGAGATATTGTCCTCGCAGTTCCTTCATGACGGCTTGTCGTTGCTTCACCGTTAACCCCATCTCCTCACCTCTCCTCTCCTCTGTTCACCCTCTTCCATGGTTCCTCCTCAGTCAAGTGTGTTGGAGTAGGTTTACTCGTGAGGCAACGATCCGATTTCGAGTACAGAATAGATGAGGCAATACCTTTCCTTGACACCGGGCCTCCTCTGTTCACACTAAGGGCAGGACTCAAGGACATCGTCCACCGGAGGTGGCTATGACCACTCGTCGTCTCGTCGTACTCTGTCTTCTGCTGTGTGTCGTCTCCTGCTCGCTGGTCGGATGCAAGGGTCGTACGTCCGGGGGTCCGTCACAGACAGTCGGCTTGACCTCCGTCGAGGCTGCCGAACTCGCTTGGCCGGAGGCGAAGAAAAACTTCGGTGATGCTGTGCTGTGGCGCCTTGCGCCCGTCGAGGAACGTGAGTCGCTCACGATGTGCCTTGCCTCCGACTGGCAGGACAGCGACCGGTCATCGGCCTGGTTCGTCTGGTATGCCGACCCCGTCGGCGAGAACTGGATGATGTTCAGCATCCAAGGTACGGCCATAGCCAGCAGAGACATCGGGACACGGAGTTTTTCGAAGATGGCCATGGGCGCTGACTGGCCGAGAGAGCGTCCCGCCGTGGCCATGAAGGATGCTGCAAAGGCCGCAGCCGCTCAGGGTGCAGAGTTTTCAGCTCTCACTTGGACGGAGTTCACCTACGACCATGCCAGCGACGGCAGCCAACGGCCGGGGTGGGTGTTCTCCTTCTCTGAGACGCTTGCCTCCGGAGGTACGCTGATTTACTGGTTCTTCGTCGATGGTATTACGGGCGCCGTCCTCCGGGCCGTCAACGACCGGAATGAGCCCATGGAGCTGCCCATAGACCGCGAAGCCCTGTCGAAGCCTCGGACGGACAACCACGAGAAGGACCTCCGCCAGTTTTTCGGGTTCATCAGCACGGGGCAACCCGAGTGGGCTGTACGTCAGCTTGCGAGTGCGGCATCATCCACCGAAGCCACTGCCCAGAAGTGGCTGGCCAACTTCCAGAGCCTGAGTGCACTGACCGTCGTGAGCGTGGAGCAGGCGAGCCTCGAGCTGTGGACGGCCGAGCGCGAGTTCTACAAGGTGACGCTGGATGTGCAGACATCTGAGCTACAGGAGAAGTACGGATGGAACAACGGCCGCAACGTTCGCTGGGTATCCATCATTCCGCAGGGAGCCGGTGCCTGGAAGGTGAGCGCGCTGTCATCCAGTCCCTAGAGCCCTGGGAACGCATCCACATGCCGTAGCATGGGACTGGCTGTGGCAGTCGCGGCGCAGGACAAGGTCATGCAGCAACGACGCTAGCCCGGGTGGCCGTCGTGTCTACGTTGACAGCTGCGTCGCAGGCTGACCCCTCCATCTCTGAAAGTTGTACCCCCGGGAGAACATCCCGGGGTTTTCGTTTCACCGTCCGGCGAACATCCCCGGCCATGAGATGCAAGGGCTTCAGCCTCCACGCGGAGATTGACATTCAAACGAAATGAATATATATTCATATCATACAAGGAGATGACATGCCAGGACGACAGGTTGCCCGCAGGTGCGGTACATATGACCGAGCGCAGCCCTTCTGTCCAGAGGCCCCAGGGACGTTGCACGTCCTTGGGGCCGACGAAATGGAGGCGTTGCGTCTCAGCGATCTGCTGGACTTGGACCAGACGGAAGCGGCGCACCGTATGGACATCTCCCAGAGTACGTTCCATCGCATCCTTGCGGGCGCTCGCCACAAGGTCGCTGCGTCGCTCGTCGGTGGCTATCCGTTGACAGTCGCCCGGGCGTGGGACGCGGACATGAACGGCGTACCAGTCCACAGGCGCCAGGAAAAAAAACCAGGAGGTATCGGCATGATCACACGAATCGCATTACCGACCGACGATGGCACGGCACTGTGTCAGCACTTCGGCCGTGCTCACTACTACAAGATCGTCGAGATTACGGACGGCAAGGTGACCGCATCAGAACTGCGTGATAAGTTTGCGCACGTTCATGGAGAGGAGAATCATGGAGAATCAGATGTGAGCCACGAAGAGGTGCACGGCCGCATGGCCGACGCAGCACACGGCTGCGACACTATCATTGCTGGTGGAATGGGGACGGGCGCCATGAACGCACTCACTGCTGCAGGCTACTCCGTGATGCAGACGGACATGAGCAACCTGGATGAGATTGTGGAGTCCTACCGTGCAGGGACATTTGTCAATCTGGCTGGAAAGGTATCCTGTCATCATGAAGGAGAGGGACATGACAACTGCAGAAAATGAGAGCATGACCTCACAGATCAACCACGTGCGGCACGTGCTTGCAGTCGCCAGCGGCAAGGGCGGCGTAGGCAAGTCCCTGGTGTCTGCCATGGCGGCGGTTGAGCTGGCACGACGCGGACTGAAGGTGGGTATCATGGATGCGGACATTACGGGCCCATCCATCCCGCGCTTATTCGGTCTGACCGCGCGACCCGAGTCCTCAATGGTCGGGATCATCCCTCCCGAGACAGCAACCGGTGTCAAAATCATCTCCATGAACCTGTTCCTGGACGATGCCGGCCAGCCGGTCATCTGGCGCGGCCCACTGCTCACATCCGCCATCAAGCAGTTCTGGACAGATGTGGCGTGGGGAGATCTGGACGTTCTCATCGTGGACCTGCCACCTGGAACTGCCGACGTCCCCCTGACGGCGTTCCAGTCCCTGCCTGTCGATGGTATCCTCATGGTTACGACGCCGCAGGAGCTTGCCAGCATGATCGTCGAGAAGGCTGCAGGCTTGGCGAAGCAGATGAACAAGCGGATTCTGGGCATCGTCGAGAACATGGCGATGGTCACGTGTCCTCACTGTGGAGAGATATTTGAGGTGTTTGGGCCCAGTCATGCCGAGGAACTGGCAGACCACATCGGAGCTCCCGTCCTTGCACGGCTGCCCATCGATCCCACGGTGACCGCTCTTGCCGACACGGGACATGTGGAGGACGTGAAGATGGCAGCCTTCGCACCCGTCACCGAGGCTCTGGCGGAGTATATTACCACCCCGTCCACGGTCTTTGCCGCTGCGAATCCTGCACCTTCTCCCAAGGCGTCATAAACGCCGTGTTCCGGCGACGGCTGACGTCAGCCAGATATCATCTGATAGAGAAACAGCACAAGCCCCTTCCCAGCATGTGAGTCAGATCCCCAGGTCTATCGCCTGGGGATCTCTTTGTGTCTGCAAGCACGCCATTGCATCGTCGGTCTGCGTCTTGCTCTGGCCTGCTAGGCCGAATGAGGCTAGACTGACTGGCGTGAATTTGTTGTGTGATGAGGAGGTTCAATGAGCGGCGAGATCATGCGTGTCGGGATGATCATGTGCAACAGGTACCATACCTGTGCAGGAGGGAAGTGCTTCAGGGCTATGAAGAATCGCGAGGGTGGCTTCAGCATTTACGCGGGGAAGGAAGTGGAGCTTGTTGGCTGTACCACATGCGGTGGATGTCCTGGGGGCAATATCGAATATGCTCCCGCCGAAATGAAGAAGAACGGGGTAACCGTCATCCATCTGGCCACGGGCATGCTTGTGGGCTATCCACCGTGCACGCGGATCGACTACTTCCGACGGTTCATCGAAGAGCAATATGGCATCCCTGTGGTTGTCGGAACTCACCCCATCCCTCAGAAGTACTTCAAGATCCATGACGCTTTGGGTTCGTGGAAGTCGCCCATATGGCAGGAGCTGATCCAGCCCACGCTTGCTACCGAGGAGATCCGTCTGGCATACGACTAGGTGTCTGCGGTTCCGTCTGGTTTCCACGTGGGTGAAGTTTCCCAGACGTGCCGGTTGCGCTTCTGCGACATGGGGGCACAATACTCGCATGGAAAATGTGGGAACTTGGAACCGAGGAGCACTCGACAGTGACAACTGGAATGTGAAGATCATAGTGCCTGACCCCAAAGAGAATCACAATTCATGGGCGTGAAGAAGCCGGAAGGGGAACAGCGCACGAGTCCCGTCGCGGGGGCATACGTGCTGGTGAGGTCCCGTCGCCGGACTGTGGGACTTGAGGTACGGCCGGACGCGACGCTAGTGGTGAGGGCTCCTGCACGAACGCCCGTGTGGTTTGTGGAGTCCCTGCTGCGGGAGAAGGCAGGGTGGATCGAGGACAAGCTTGCAAAGGCGCGCAGCCACGTGTCCCGGTTGCCACGCCACGACTTCCTGACGGGAGAACGCTTCCCTTACCTAGGGCGAGAATGGCCGTTCGTGGTCCTCGCGTTCCAGAAAATGCCGCTGGCCTTCGACGAGAAGACAGGGTTCAGTCTGGACATGGCGGCGTTCGACCGCGGGGAAGTGGTCTTCGAGGAGTGGTACCGCGCCCGGGCACGTGAGCTTCTTGCTGAGCGCGTCCATCACTATGCGCCCCTGGTCGGCGTGAGCCTCCCCCGACTGCGTATCACTGGCGCCGAGCGACGCTGGGGCTCGTGCAGTACGAGCGGCACCGTCAGCTTCGCCTGGCGCCTCATCATGGCTCCCATGGATGTGGTCGACTACGTGGTTGTGCACGAGCTGGCGCATCAGCGCGAGATGAACCACTCTGCGCGGTTCTGGGTGGTTGTCGCGTCGGTCCTGCCGTACTACGACGTGTGCAGGCGCTGGCTGAAGGACCATGGGGGAATGCTGACGATCTAGGACGAAGAAGTGGGGCTAGCGGTGCAGGACCCACCAGACGTCGCGACCGGCGAAGCCGCAGCGTCGGAAAAGATGCTCCGGTTCGCAGGGATTTTTCATCTGGCCGACAACCGTCGTGAACGCGACCTTCTGTTCCAGGCGATAGACAAGCTCCTGCACCAGCATGGTGCCCAGTCCGAGACTGCGGAATGCAGGCAGGACCTGAATCCACTCGAGGGACCCTTCTCCAGTGAGCCTGTCGGTCTCAGCGATGCCGAGAGCGATTGGGCGCTTTTCCTTGCGGTCGATGATCCACAGCCAAGCGCGCGGGGCGAAGACCGGACGCTTCGTCCACATTGCGATCTCGTTGGTGCCCGGCGTAGAGGTATCGTAGCAGGCGTGCAGGATGGTCGCCACGAGTGGGAGTTCAGTTGTCGTGTCAACTTGTCGGATGGTGTAGCCGGGGACCGTAGCGCGCAGCGGTAGTTCACTGCCGGTATGGACCAGACGAAAGAAGGCCTCCTTGCGGTCGAACCATGGGGCAAGTGGAGCCACGAAGTCGTTGTGGATGTACACCGTGGGGACACCATCCAGTTTGACCGACGCAGCCTTCAGGGGGTCCTGTGTCCGTGTGCCATAGATGAGCAGCTTCCCAGGCTCTCGCAGTTCGACACCCGTCACCGAGCCGGCGTCATCAATGAACCGGCACTCCAGGGACTGCAGGCGCGCGACGGTCTTCCACAGTGCATTTGGCAGGATGCGCAACGGATCCTTGTGGTAGAGGGCGCGAAGTGCCACCTCGTCGGATGACGTGTCTCTAGGTGCGGCTATGACTGCTGCTTTTCGTCGGGGCATACGGGCAGGATAGCGCCCTGGCGGGCCACGTCAACCGTCAGACCGCAGCGTCAGTTGTTCAGCAGTTCCTTGGCCCAGCGGACCAAGTCGGCAGAACATTGCTCCTTGTCCATCTTGAGCGGCATCTTGAAGCCGATGTTGCCGACAACTTTGGCTCCTGGCACCAGCGAATTGAGAATCCGATGCGTTTTCACGTCGCTCCCGCCGTAGCTGGTGAAGAAAGCAACTCGCTTTCCCTCGAGGTCGGCGCCCTTCAGGAATGTTCGCACAGCCGGCGTCGGGCGACTGTTCCATACAGGTGTTCCTATAAACACAATGTCGTAGTCCGCGGCGTCGTGTGCCAGCGGACGGAGTGGGGGTGTTGCGCCGGTGGCAGCAAGAAACCCGCCGGTGAAGTACTTCATGAACCCGTGTGTCGGATGTGGTTTGACTAGCTCCAGCTCCATGGAGTCCATCACGAGCTCCTTGGCAAGCGTCCGTGCTAGAAACCGGACATCACCATCCAGCGAATAAAACACGATCAGTGCATTGGGCATTGTCCACCTCTCTAGTGCCAGACTAGTTCTGCGTATCCATGTGTCAAGTGAAACCCTGTTAACGATATAATGGCTGGGTCAGGAACGGTCGGGAGGACAGCCGGACAGTGCTCCGGCATGTTCTCCACGGCTGGAACTACTTGTGGATGCCGGTCGGCTTCTTTCCCAGCGACGCGCAGTAGATGACAAACTGCTGCTCGGGGTCAAAGCCAAGATAGGCGTTGAACTCGTCGTCGAAGAACGCGTTGATGGCGCAGACGCCGCAATCAATGGCCTCCGCGGCCAGGTACAGGTTCTGGCAAACATGGCCTGCGTCGAGGAACAGGCCGCGGTATGCGCGCTGGTTATAGCGCCAGACCATGCGGTAGGGTACGGCTGCCCAGATAAATGTTACCGCGCTCAACTCGACCATTTTCTGGTCGCCGCACAGATCGGTGACGTCCTGCAGGGTTTGCGTCCCGGGCTTGACGAGCTGCAGCTTGTGCTCGATTGCAAGGAACCGATAGATGCCGGGCTCCAGTCCAGTGACCGCCCGGACCATGAGATAGGTCTCAAAGGCATGGCGGGCGCCCCCCGACGGTACGGTGCGCAGAGTACACGGACGCTTTGTAACAGCCTTGACCCCCTGCGTGCACCAGAGGAGGAACGAGAGCTCCTCCAGCGTCAATGCTTCGTCGCGGTACAGGCGGATGCTGTGACGCCGGTCGATTGCGGTCCGAAGGTCAATAGACGGGATGACCAGGGTTTTCGGGTCCGGCAGGTCGATGATGGGCATACTGTCATCGAATGGCAACTCCAGGGGCGGTTGCGGCAGACCCTTTTCCTGATCAGACGGCTGAGACAGGTTGTCGCTTACGTAACGTGTATCGTGCAGAAACTGCTGTCCAATTTCCATGGTTCACCTCGGCATCGTGATATGATTTCAGTGTAACCGCCCCCGAATTGTTTGCAATCCGAACGGATATAGTGCATGGGCGGCGTAACCATTTGTTCCCGTTCGCGTTGTTTCTTATGGAGAAACAGAGCTCCAGTGGTGGAGGAAGACGGTGATGAAACACGTTGGTCGCATCCTGACAGTGGTTCTGGTTGTGTTTGTCCTAGGTGTCGTCTGGTATGCCGGAGCAGGCGAGGCCATCGTCATGCGGCGTGTCTTCACCAATGCTGCAAGCATCCCCGAGGGGACGGTCTGGGTGCGATCGGACAAGGGGCTTTTTGGGGGACCCGTCACGGCCATTGCCAGCCTCTTGTACGTAGCCAGCTGTGGGAAGATGGGATTGGTGGTCAGCAGGATGCGGTATCCCCTTTCGCGCAAGTACACGACACTTCGGTAGAGGGGCTCGTTGCGTCTCATGACGTCATGGACGTTGTCGAAGGTCGTCGCGTAGAACTCCATGATGCGGTCCCAGACGGCCTGCTGGTCGACGCCACGGTACAAGGCCTCGAACTCTCTCCTGAACTTCACCAGGTTACAGCTGCCCGGGCTTGTGTCTGCCTGCATGCGCGCCGTCGCGGTGAGGATGTTCCTAAACTTGACATTAATTCGGAACGTGCTATTAGAAAAGGAGGAGAGTCAATCATAGGCGAAAAGGGGGTGAAAGAAGGTTTTGCTTTTGCCTAAGGTTCTGTTGAGACAGAGAACAAAACGGGGACGTTCTGGTAAGAGATTTACAGGAGGTAACAAGATGAAGAAAGCACTAGTCATGCTGCTGGTTGCAGCATTGCTCGCTGGAACTCTGGGATTTACCCCTGTAAGAGCAGCTGAGGGTGTTATCGTCCAGGTAACGGTTGGAAGCACAAAAGCGACTATAAACGGCAAAGAGGTTGTTCTTGATCAGCCTCCTATTATAGAGAATGACAGAACACTTGTGCCATTCAGGTTTCTCGGGGAGGCAATCGGAGCCCAGGTAGCCTGGAATCCTACTAACAAGATGGTCAGTTACGCTTATGGGGACGTGAGCATTGTCCTCATCATTGGTTCAACAACTGCTGTTGTTAATGGCAAGCAGGTTACTCTTGATGTTGCACCCAAGATCCTTCCCACTAATAGAACAGTGGTTCCCCTGAGATTCGTTACTGAGAATATGGGGGCGAAGGTCGAGTGGAACGCTACGACAAGGATGGTCACGGTCACGGTGGCCCCAACACCTGTTGTATTCAAGCGATCAGAAACCCTGTACATGGCTGGAACGGCGTGGGGCCCACCGTCGAACTGGAATCCGTTCTCAAGCTATGTGACAGGAACGCTTGGTCTCTGCTACGAAACGCTATTCCTGTATGATCCTTTGACGGATGTGTTCAAGCCGTGGCTTGCTACAGGTGGACAATGGACCGATGCCATCACTTATGAGCTGAAGGTCCGGCAAGGCATCACATGGTCCGATGGCCAGCCCTTGACGGCTGACGATGTCAAGTTCACCTTTGAGCTTGGTCAAAAGACTGCGCTCAACTTCAGTAGCCTGTGGGGCTCGCTTGGCTCGATTACGAAGGTTGACAACTACACCTTGGACTTCAAGTTCAAAACTGCCCTCTATCAGGAATGGGACAACCGTCTGTACACTGTGCCAATAGTTCCACAGCATCTGTGGGCGAGCAAGAGCCTGACTGAGGTCGCTACCGGAGCCAACCAGAACCCTGTGGGCTCAGGCGCTTACTTGGCCTTTGCGTCTGACCAAAGTAAGATGGTCTGGACAAAGAACATCGGCTGGTGGGCAACCACGGCGCTCGGTCTATCGGTCGCTCCCAAGTACGTCATTGACCTCGTCAACAGCAGCAATGAAAACTCCCTTGGTCTGGTGCTCCAGGGGCAGGAAGATCTGAACAACAACTATTTGCCGGGTATCTCCACACTGCTGACTGGTGGTTACGCAATCCACACCTACTATCCGGCTGCCCCATACCATATCGCTGCCAACACAGCCTGGCTGGATGTCAACCTCCAGAAGAAGCCAATGGATGATGTGGCGTTCCGGAAGGCGCTTGCCTACGCAATCAATGTAGACGATATCGTCTCGAGGGATTACAACGACATGGTGCAGGCCTCCGACCCGACTGGCCTGCTCCCAGTCTGGAACAAGTATGTCGACCAGACCGTCGTCAGCAAGCTGGGCATCAGCTATGATCCCGCCAAGGCCAAGGCGGTGCTTGCCGCTGCCGGATACAAGGACGTCGATGGTGATGGATTTGTCGAAAACAAGGATGGCTCCAAGATCGCGCTGAAGATCATTGTGCCCAATGGATGGTCGGACTGGATGGCAGCAGTTCAGATGATCTCCAAGAGCGCCAAGGCCGTGGGGATCAACATCGTACCCGACTACCCGGACTACAACGGATACCTGGACGCGCGCTTGAAGGGGACGTTCGACTTGGCTATTGATAACCAACAACAGGTAAGCAACTCGCCCTGGAGTTACTACCATTTCATCTTCTATGACGATCTCAAGAACATTGAAACCACCCAGGGTGGCAACTACGGCAGGTACAACAACCAGGCCGCTTTTGATCTGGTGACCCAGCTGGACAAGGTCAAAACCGATGATCTGGCAGGTATGAAGGCCATCATCTCGAAACTGCAAACGATCCAGCTCACTGATCTGCCTATCATCCCGCTCTGGTATAACGGTATGTGGGCTCAGATGAACAGCACGTACTGGACGAAGTGGCCGTCTGCAGCAGCCAATGACAACCACTATCTGCCTGTTGCGTGGAACGGATACTGGAACATGACCGGCATCCTCATGCTCACTTCGTTGAAACCCGTAACACCGTAGGGGTCCAAGCATTCAACGCCCCCTCACCTCCAAAAGGGGAGGGGGCGCTTGTTGTTTGAGACTTTGTTTCACGGGAAGGAGGGACGATGCGGCGATACTTCGAAAGAAAACTGTTCATCTATATCCTGACGTTTGTCCTCGCAGTGACCATCGATTGGCTCATTCCACGCTTCATGCCCGGCAATCCGATTCAGATCCTCATTTCGAGGGCTGGTTTGAAGGCTGAATCTGCCAAACTCCTGTACTCCTATTACATGCGAGCCTTTGGATTAGATGTGCCCGTCTGGCGGCAGTACCTCAACTTCTGGATAGCGCTGTTTCATGGGGACTTTGGAATCAGCATATGGCTGTTCCCACAGCCGGTGATCCAGATCATCATGCGGGCTGTACCATTTGATGTTCTACTACTGCTCCCGGCAATTTTGCTAAGCTGGCTTGCGGGGAACAAATTCGGTGCTTACGCGGCGCGATCAAAGTGGCTCGATAACACCATATCACCACTCGGGTATATCCTGACGGCGACTCCCTATATGTGGCTCGGGATCATGCTGGGCTGGTTGTTTGGAGTCATTCTGCATGTTCTTCCGTTTTCAGGCGCGTACAGCTACTCAATGATGCCCAGTTTCTCCTGGGCCTTCGTTGGGAGTCTCCTGCAACATTGGATTCTGCCCTTCGCCTCCCTATTTCTGGTAATGTTCGGCGGCTGGGCGATTGGGATGCGGAACATGATCATTTATGAACTCGAAGCGGATTATTCGCACTATCTCGAAGCGCTCGGGGCGCCAAGGAAACTGGTCAGGAATTATGCGTTCCGCAACGCACTCCTTCCTCAGATCACCGGGCTGGCACTTCAGCTGGGTGTCATCGTCGGAGGAGCTCTCGTCACAGAGATAGTGTTTTCATACCCCGGAATCGGGTACTTGACTCTTCAGGCGATTCAGAATCATGATTTCTTCCTGCTCCAAGGGTGTTTCCTTTTTGTCATCATCGGCGTCTTGCTTGCCAATTTTGCTATTGATATCGCCTATGTTCTTCTGGACCCCCGAACGCGTGCTGGGATGCAAGGGGAAGGGTGAAGCAATATGCCGCAACCTAGGAAGAAGAACGAAATACTTTACTTTGTCCTACGGAACGCCAAGCTCCGTATTGGCGTAGCTGTCGTGTTCCTCTTTGTGGTGCTGGCACTCGTTGGCCCGCTGCTGACAAAATACCAGCCAAGAGATTACGTGGCTCCGGGTGTTCAACCACCATCATCTGAGTTCTGGTTCGGGACCACAAGCTTTGGGGAGGATGTCTTTACGCAGTTTGTGTACGGTCTCAGGGCAACGTTCATTGTAGGCCTCATAGGTGGAGGATTGGGGACCCTAATTGGCATTCTCATTGGTTTTATTGCTGGCTATCGGGGTGGTATTGTTGATGAGATACTCAATATGTTCACCAATATTGTTCTGGTGGTTCCATCGCTGGTCGTCCTTCTTATCATAGCCGCCTATCTTGAAGTGAGAGGCCTCCTGTTCGAAAGCGTCTTTATTGGATTCTTTGCCTGGCCTTGGGCGGCTCGAGCCATCCGTTCCCAAACCTTCTCATTGCGTTCCAGGGATTTTGTCGATCTGGCCCGTCTGAGCGGTATGAAGCCACTCAAAATCATCATCACGGAGATTGCGCCGAACATGATGTCCTATTTGCTGCTGGTCTTCATCCTTCAGTTTGGTGGGGCGATCCTCACAGCTGCCACGCTGGATTTCATCGGCCTGGGTCCAACGAATGGTGTTTCACTGGGTCTCATGATGAACAACGCTGTCATCTACGGTGCCCTCATTCTTCGCATGTGGTGGTGGTTCATTCCACCGGGCCTCGCGATCACAGCTATCGTGGGAGGCCTGTATATCACGAACGTTGGGCTGGACGAAATCTTTAACCCCAAACTCAGGGAGATGTGAACACATGAGCTTGCAAGTAGAGAACCTCACGGTCTACTACCAGACCCTGAAAGGCGACGTCCATGCACTCGAGGGTGCATCGTTCGGCATCGTGGATGGAGAAATCATGGGGCTGGCTGGCGAATCGGGCTGCGGAAAAACCACTTTTGGTCAAAGCCTGATCTTCTTGCACCCCCCCATGAAACTTGTCAAGGGTAGGGTGACACTCGACAATGTGGAGCTGCCGATCGGGGACATGGAGAGAATGAACGACTTTCGGTTCAAGAAGATCTCCATCGTCCCGCAATACGCCATGAATGCGATGAACCCGACGCGGAAGATCGGGAAGATGACAGCTGAATTGCTCATGTCGAGAAACGTGGACTTCCAGACTCTCCTGCCTGAGCTGAAGAGGCGGCTGGATCTGGTCAAACTGTCATACGACGTGTTGAACATGTACCCCATAGAGCTTTCCGGCGGCATGAAGCAGAGAATGGTGATGGTCCTGTCTACTCTATTGAACCCTTCACTGCTCATCGCTGACGAGATTACGTCGGCACTCGATGTATCCAGTCAGAAGGCTGTTGCAGAGATGCTGGTGGAGTTTCGGAACAAGGGATACTGCAAGAGCGTCATTGTCATCACGCATGACATCTCAGTACTGTATGAGATCGCCGACACTATCCTGATCATGTATGCAGGGCAATTAGCGGAGAAAGCCTCCAGCGACATCATCATGTTTGCTCCCCTGCATCCATATACGAAGATGCTGATATCAACGCTGCCCGAAGTTGGAGTGAGGTATGCCGACAAGCGACTCACGGGCATTCCCGGAGGACCGCCATTGTTGCTGAATCCTCCCGTGGGATGCCGGTTCAGGGAACGGTGCCCCCTAGCCTTTGAGAAATGCATTGAGGCGCCACCGTTCATCGAAACCGGGAAGAACCACTTTGTTGCGTGCTGGAAGGCAGGTGCCTGAGGGGAATGCTCAAACTCGATGGAGTGTCGAAGGTCTATAAGGTTGGAACGTTCGGAGGGAAGAGACTCCTCGCAGTAAACAATGTCAGCTTCGATGTGCAGGACAGTGAAGTCGTCTCACTCATAGGCGAGAGTGGAAGCGGGAAAACCACAATAGGGAAGATGATCCTGCATCTCGCCTCGATAAGCTCGGGCACGATCAGACTGGACGGGGTTGATGTTTCCAAGCTCAAGGGGAACGCACTCAAGGAGTACTATCGGAAGGTCCAGGGTGTCTTTCAGGACCCGTTCAGTTCCTACAACCCGATCTTCAAGGCCGATCGGATCTTCAGAACGATCAGAGAAGAGTTCTTCCCTGGGATCGATGGCGGCGAATGGAACACGAAGATAGACAGTTCGTTGAGGGCCGTTGGCCTCAACCCCGACGAGGTCGTGAACAAGTTTCCCCACCAGCTGAGCGGTGGACAGCTGCAGCGCTTTCTCATCGCGCGTGCTCTGCTGCTCGACGTTCAGGTTCTCGTAGCGGATGAGATCATCAGCATGCTTGATGCATCCACGCGAGTGGGTGTTCTCAACTTGCTTGCAGAGCTCAAGTCCCGCGGTCTGTCCATCCTTTTCATAACCCACGACCTCTCGCTGGGCTACTACATAAGCGAGAAATCGGTGATCCTCTACAGGGGATGTGTCGTAGAGATGGGCCCGACAGAGCAGGTCTACCATCATCCGCTGCATCCGTATACGAAGATGCTCATGACCTGTGTTCCACGGGTGGGGACGAAATGGGAATGCAGAGACATAGAAGAGACGAACCTGATAGCAGAGCATTCAGGGCCCTCCAGTGGCTGTGCCTACTATGACAGGTGTTCCCAGGCCGGCAAAGAGAGAGATTGTGGCACATCACCATCGTTGGTGGAGGCAGAACCCGGTCACTTCGTTGCGTGCTGGCACTAGAGGAAGGAGAAATCGTTGAAACAGGAGAGGCGAAGGCTCTGTCTATGCATCCGAACCCCCTCCTGCTAAGGAGTTCACTAAGCACGCTCCGAAACCGAATGAGTCTTGGCGTGTATCATACATTGGCTGCAATTGGCCTGATAGGGGAATATTCGCACGAGTTTCTTTTCGATTTGAGGCATTTGACATTTTTCGGAGATGCATAGTGGAACAAGGTAAGGGGACTGCAAAGAGGTGATGTAGTTGATAGTGGCTCTGGAAGGAAAATGGCAGATAAATGATGATGAAGGCGAATATGCATTCGCTGGGAATGTGCCTGGAACGGTACAGGGAGACCTTGTCCGGCAGGAATTGGTGCCGCATCCATATGTGGGTCTGAATGAAGAATACATGCGAGATCTCGAGAATAGGTCCTGGACCTATGTCAAAGAGTTCGAAATGGATGACTTGCCGACAGAGGAGAATGTGGAACTGGTCTTTGAAGGTGTAGATACGCTTTCGGATATTCGCCTGAACGGAAGATACCTTGGCAGTACAGAGGACATGTTCCTGGAGTACAGATTCGACATCAAAGATGTGCTCAAGATAGGGAAAAATGTACTGGAAGTGCACATTAAGTCTCCGGTAAAAGAAGCGAGGACTCTTGAACGAGCATACGGCCAGCTCGGAGCCGCAGAAGAATCCATAAGGACCTACATCAGAAAAGCCCAGTATTCATATGGCTGGGATTGGGGTATTCGTCTGCCAACTTCGGGAATCTGGAGACCCGTCTATGTAGAGTCCTATAGCAGAGCAAGGTTGACGGGATGCACGGCGTACTTGGGAGAGAAGCACGACAGAAATGGAATGGTTAGAGTTTCAGGATATATTGTATCCAGCGCAGGGGTCGGTGACCCTCAGAACTATAGGGTAGAAGTAAGGGTAGATGACGCAGTCATTTCAGAGTTTCCCATAGAACGTGTCGGGAATGGAGTGCAGTTCGAAGGCACGTTCCCCTTGGAAAATATCCGCCTATGGTTCCCAAATGGCCTGGGCGAACAATATCTGTATGCGTTTGAGTTCACATTGAAGTACGAAGGTGTCGATGTATGCAGCGAAAAGACGAAGGTAGGCCTACGCACTGTCAAGTTGACGAGAGAAGAGGATGCTGAAGGCGAATCATTCATATTTACTGTCAATGACAAACATGTATTTGCAAAGGGCGCGAATTGGATACCAGCCGACAGCATCTTGACCTGGATAAGACCGGAGGACTACAGTAGACTTCTTCATATGGCAAGAGACGCGAACATGAACATGCTGAGAGTATGGGGTGGAGGGATATACGAAGACAAGCAGTTCTATGCCCTATGTGATGAACTTGGAATAATGGTATGGCAGGACTTCATGTTCGCCTCTGCTGAATACCCCGATCATCTCGAATGGTTTAGACGGCTGAGCAATGAGGAAGTTAGAGAGACAGTCAGGAAATTGCGTTATCATGCGAGTATCGTCTTGTGGTGTGGAAACAATGAGAACAATTGGGGATTCGATGAATGGCCAATGATGACGCACGAGGTCAACGGCGAACATCCAGGTAACAGACTATATCTGCACGATTTTCCTATGATATGTGCTCAGGAAGATCCCTCGAGACCCTATTGGCCTTCCAGCCCATATGGGGGAGATAGGGCGAATTCGGCCAAATATGGCGATCATCATGTGTGGAATGTCTGGTCAGCCTGGGCGGATTATAGGAGCTATGGTAACGACAACGGCAGATTCATCAGCGAATTCGGGTTCCAGTCTGCGCCTCATTCAAGAACCATTGACTTCTTTGCCAGGAAGGAAGAGCAAGACATCCTTGGCCGTGTTGTACTGAACCACAACAAACAAGTTGACGGGCAAGAAAGGATACTCCGTTTCATCAACTCTCACTTTGGCTTGACGACGGAATTCGACGCTTTTGCCTATCTTTCACAGCTCAATCAGGCAGAAGCCATGAAGTTTGGCGTAGAACATTGGAGAGCGAGGAAATACCGGACGGCAGGCACGCTTTACTGGCAGTACAATGATAGCTGGCCTGTGTTCAGTTGGTCATCTGTCGACTACTTCAAGAGGCCCAAAGCCCTGTACTACTATACGAAGAAATTCTACGCCGATATCTTGCCCATAGCACACTACGAACGTTCAGACCGGGCTGTCAGAGTCATGGTTGTGAATGATCGATATGAAGACAAGATCGTGAACATGTTGCTGGAGATCTGGGATACTGGAGGAAAACAGATCTGGGAGAAGAAGTACGAAGGGCTGCAGATTCTAAGAGATTCTGTTTCTACGATTGACATCGTCAATGTGGATGAGATGCCCATGAAGACGCTATCCAATATGGTGATGCATGTTTCAGTACGATGTGATGAACAAGAATACGAGAACTACCTTCTGTTTGATGATTTCAGGAACATGCATTTGGCGGATCCAGAGGTATCTTACGTCAGAGAAGGCGACAGTCTGGTATTCCAGTGCATACGACCGGCGTTTGGCGTTCATATAGTTACCGAAGAAGAATGTGTCCCTTCGGATGATTTCTTTACGTTGGTGCCCTCGGCAAGTAAGAGGGTAACATGCTCTTCGAACAGGATAGAGGTAAGAAGCCTGTACAATTACCTGAACAAAGCCCGCGAGAACTAGGGCATTCGGTATGGGCATATTCTCTCAAAGGCATGGGTGAATACGGTTTCGAGCAATGAAGACGGCGTCCAACCAATATTACGCGGAGGCTAAAATGGTAAGCTTCAAAAAGGATTTCGTGTTTGGCGTGGCGACATCATCCTATCAAATCGAGGGAGCGGCCGCAGAAGACGGCAGGACCCCTTCTATCTGGGATACGTTCTGCAGGACGCCGGGCAATGTCTATGAAGGGCAGACCGGCGACATCGCCTGTGATGACTATCACCGGTACAGAGAAGATGTCGGAATATTGCGGGGGCTGGGAGTCGATTCATACAGGTTCTCGATTTCGTGGTCCAGGGTGTTCCCGGCATATGGGGTCTACAACCCCAAGGGGATGGAGTTCTACAAGAACCTGATACGCGAACTGAAACAGAATGGCATAGAGCCCATGGTCACTCTTTATCACTGGGATTTGCCGATGTGGGCTTACGAGCGAGGAGGATGGCTGAATAGAGAGTCAGTCACATGGTTCAAAGAATACGCTACAAAAGTGTTTGAGGAACTCAATGACTCCGTGAAGTCCTGGATAACCCACAATGAGCCATTCTGCGCGTCGATCCTGGGATATGACTTAGGAATTCATGCGCCTGGTCACAAGAATCTGGGAGAAGCCCTAATTGCAGCTCACCACATCTTACTTTCTCATGGAGTTGCAGTTGAGGCATTCAGGGAATGTGGTCTCAAAGACAGCAAAATCGGAATAACGCTCAATCTGACGCCCTCATATCCTGCGTCCAATTCCAAGGAAGACGTGGAGGCAGCTTCCAGATCTGATGGATTGTCTAACAGGTGGTTTCTGGATCCTGTTTTCAGGTCCTCCTACCCCGAGGATATGAAGGAAGCACTTGGCAGGTTTGCGGGCGGGTTTGACTTTATAAAGGATGGAGATCTACAGACGATATCGGCCAGGAATGATTTTCTGGGAGTCAACTACTACACACGTGTTCAAACTAAGTTTGTTCAGGACTCAGGGTTGAACTACCAGGACGTTCAGGGGAACCTGAAGAAGAACGTTACCGCAATGGGTTGGGAGATTTGTCCAGAAGCCCTGTACGATCTTGTCCTGAGGTTGAGGAGGGAATACACACGGGTGCCCATCTACATTACGGAGAATGGTGCTGCGTTTGACGATGTCCTTTCCCAGGGAAAGCGGGTGCATGATACTGAACGCATAGACTACATCAAAGGGCATCTGAGGAAGATAGCTGGGGCAAACGAGCAAGGGGCAGACGTACGCGGGTACTATCTGTGGTCACTGCTCGACAATTTTGAGTGGGCATATGGCTACTCGAAGAAATTCGGGATCGTGCATGTCGACTTCGAGACTCAGGAGAGATCCCTGAAGGACAGTGCGTTGTGGTACAGAGACACTATCAGCAGCAGGACCATTGAGTAGAATGCTGCATTGTTCCCCCTGCTTTTGCATCTCCGCCCGATCGGCGTGCTGACAAGCATGCTGGAGGTCAACAGTATGACTGACGGAGCATCAACATGCTGAAACCCGTTCTCTGTGGAGGAGAAATCCTGCTTGATTTTCTTTCAAAGGATATGGGCAAAGGACTTGCCGATAGTATCTTCTTTGAAAAGAGGCCCGGGGGTTCTATTTTCAATGTTGCTGTCGGTCTAAGAAGACTGGGAGTCCCAGCTTCTCTGTTGACGAAACTTGGAGGCGATGAGTTTAGTCAAGGGCTGATGAGTGTCATCACGGAAGAGAAGATCAATACTGAATGCCTGATGAGAGATCCCGACCTGAAGACGACTCTCGCCTTCGTGGCGCTGAACAAAGAAGGAAAGCCCGAGTTCAGGTTCTACAGAGAGAATGCGGCCGACACCAGGTTGACTGTCTCCGAAGTCGAACGCATAGATCCTCAAGACTATTCCATGTACCATTTTGGCTCAATCGCCTTGCTTGAGAAACCGGCCTCGGATGCGTATCTGGAGCTATTGAATGTGTTTCGTGCGGAGAAAGTACTCACTTCTTTTGATCCCAACATAAGGCCGTCTCTAATAAATGATAGACGATCGTTTCTGGACATGTTCTACAGGATATCCGAAATGGTTGACATCATGAAGCTGAGTGATGATGATCTGGAATACATTACCGGCCTGACAGATGTAAGAGAGGGTTTGAGGATGCTACCAAACAGAGCGAATGCTCTGACCCTTGTTACTCTTGGCAAGAATGGAGCTATAGCCTCTTACAAGGGTCAATCCAGACATGTCCCTACGTTCAACAGAGTAAGAGTCAAAGACACAACTGGCTGCGGAGACGCTTTCATGGCGGCAATCATATCTGGATTGTTGAACAGTGGCAGCTTGACGACCCTTTCGATGTCAAAACTGACAGATATTGTGACCTTCGCAAATGCTGCAGCTACGATTGTTGGTACACGCTATGGAGCAGCCAATGCCATGCCGCGTCCTCGAGAAGTCGGCAGGTTCCTCTCTGTTCACCAGAATGACAATGTGCAGGATGGCGCATCAGAGCGACCGTAAGAGGAAATTGGTGAACGCGAGGAGGTATCGCAGTGATAACAAGAAGTCAAGTGAAGAAGGTACAGGACCGAGCTGTCGAACTATACGTGCAGGCAGGTATTGTCCTGACACCCAGTGAGAAGGCAACCATCGAAGTTGCCGAGTTCGGTCTGGATGACCTTGAGCATCAGGGGCTGGAACTCGTAGTGTACATAAACATGGACCGGTATTGCGCAAAGGAAATGACCTTGTTTCCCGGTCAGACTTGTCCGGAACATAAACATCCGCCAATGGAGGACAGGCCGGGGAAGATGGAGACCTTCCGTTGCAGATGGGGAAAGGTTTGGCTGTACGTCGAGGGAGAGCCCGTGAGTCATCTGAAGGCGACGGTGCCAAAAGGAAGCGAGGCATACTACACAGTGCTCCACGAAGTCGAGCTGCTTCCCGGCCACCAGTATACCATTCCTCCGAACACTCTCCATTGGTTCCAATCAGGTCCCGAGGGGGCAGTCATCTCAGAATTCTCCAGTACGAGTACCGATGAGAATGATGTTTTCACTGATCCACGCATCAAGAGAATGCCAGAGATCATAGAAGATTGAGCGCCGCGTAGCGTCGTAGAAGACTGAACAATGTGGAGGTCAAGAAATGAGAGCGGGCATCTTCTCGCATGAATGCAGAGGGAAGGTGTTCCGTGGTCTGCCCGACCTCGATGTACGGTGCATCATTGTGGCAGGGAGCGGTGTGTTCGCTATGACGGCGTACTGCGTCGTTCGCCTCCAGACTCAGTAATTCGCCATAACCCAGCGCTCGAAGCCGAGGCCGTCGGAGATGTGGTCCGCCCCCGATGACGCCGCATCGCCGATAACGTAGTCGGTCACGAGGTAGGTCTCGATGCCGACCAGACGTGCTGACATATCTTCAGTGCAATCGTTGCCCACCACGAGCGCTTGGGCGGGATCGACGTTCATGATGGTAGCAACGTGCTGCCAGTATGCCGCATTGGGCTTGCAGTAGCCGCAATTTTCCATCGTGCTGACATACTCGAACGTATCCGGAGAGAATCCAGCCCATGCCAGCCTCTTGTACGTAGCCAGCTGTGGGAAGATGGGATTGGTGGTCAGCAGGATGCGGTATCCCCTTTCGCGCAAGTACACGACACTTCGGTAGAGGGGCTCGTTGCGTCTCATGACGTCATGGACGTTGTCGAAGGTCGTCGCGTAGAACTCCATGATGCGGTCCCAGACGGCCTGCTGGTCGACGCCACGGTACAAGGCCTCGAACTCTCTCCTGAACTTCACCAGGTTACAGCTGCCCGGGCTTGTGTCTGCCTGCATGCGCGCCGTCGCGGTGAGGATGTTCCTGGCCAGTCCCTCCGCGGGCAGGAGGCCGTGCAAAGCATGTGTAAGCTCACCAAAATACGCGTGCATGAAGTCGTTTTCGTTTGCGGCCAGCAGTGTACCATCAAGGTCGAACAGAAAGGTCTTCATTCAGTACTCTCCTCACGTGGCTAATAACCCGGGAGAGTATACCAGTGATTTCCGACGTTCTCATGATGATTCTGAAACGTGCATTCCAAGAACGGCGTAACCGTCAGTGTGCGAACTGTTGACTTTCTTGCGAATACTTCTACGATTCGTTATGTGACATTAATATTGTTGCGTTTGTGGTAGCGCCAATCTTGACAAGGAGGATTGACAATGAAGAAGATCGTAATGCTGTTTCTCGTTGCTGCGCTTGTTCTCTCGGTCGGCGGTTGCGCGAAGAAGGCTGTTGTAACCCCGAAAATCGGTGTGGCCATCTACAAGTTCGATGATACCTTCATGTCCTATGTCCGCAACCAGATTCAATCTGCTGCAAATGGCAAGATCCTGCTGTCTGTCCAGGACAGCCAGTACGACCAGCCGAAGCAGAATGACCAGGTTGACCAGTTCCTTGTAGAGGGCGACACTGCTCTCGCCATCAACATGGTTGACCCATCTGCCGTGTCCGTCATTATCGACAAGTGCAAGACCAAGAATGTTCCGCTTGTTCTCTTCAACCGTGAGCCCGTTGCAGCTGACATGGCGGCATGGGACAAGGTCTACTACGTTGGAGCCAAGGCGCAGCAGTCTGGCACCTATCAGGGTGAGATCGTCGCTGAGTACTGGAAGGCTCATCCAGAAGCAGATCTCAACAAAGATGGCATTCTTCAGTACGTTATGCTGATGGGTGACCCGTCCAACACCGATGCGAAGTACCGCACCGAGTTCTCCATTAAGGCCATTGAAGCAGCAGGAATCAAGGTCCAGAAGCTCGCCGAAGACACTGCCATGTGGGACCGCGTCAAGGGGCAGGAAAAGATGGCTGCCTTCCTGACTGCCAACGCGGGCAAGATCGAAGTCGTCCTCGCCAACAACGATGACATGGGGCTCGGCGCAATCGAAGCTCTCAAGGCTGCTGGCTACTTCAAGAATGGCAAGTACATGCCTGTTGTCAGTGTCGATGCTACACCGCCTGCTCTTGATGCTTTGGCGCAGGGCACTCTTCTGGGAACCGTCCTGAACGACGCAGTGAAGCAGGGTCAGGCTACCTTTGATCTCGCGTACGCGCTTGCTACAGGCGCAGAGGTCAAGTCCGACGTGGCCCCACTTGCTCTGGCCGATGGAACAGTCGATTCAACCGGGAAGTACATCTGGGTTCCGTACGTGAAGGTTACGAAGGACAACTACAAGGACTTCCTCGCGAAATAGTGGTGCTCGACTTCCAAGGAAAAGCTTGATTTCCTTGTAGACAGAGGAGGGCGTGCGCGCTAAGGTGTACGCCCTCCGTCTGTATATTTCTGCTACGGAGGTGTCCTCTCGATGAGCAGCAGCGAATATGTTCTGGAGATGCGTAACATCTCCAAAAACTTCCCCGGGGTGAAAGCCCTCGACGATGTTACGCTGAAGGTGGCTCCTGGAACGGTTCATGCGATAGTAGGCGAAAACGGAGCCGGCAAGTCGACCCTGATGAAGTGCGTATTCGGGCTTTATACGGCCGATGATGGGGAAGTGATCCTGAACGGTCAGCCGGTCTCGTTCGCCAGCACCAAGCAGGCTCTCGATGCGGGTATCGCCATGATTCAGCAGGAACTTTTACCCGTTCTACAGCGGAGCGTCATGGAAAACTTCTGGCTGGGTCGCTTTCCCGAGAAGAACTACGGAATCATCAAAATCGTCGATGAGAAGAAGATGTACGCCGACTGCAAGGCGGTTTTTGACGACCTTAGGCTGAATATTGATCCAGCGACCAAAGTGTTCAACCTGTCGGCTTCGAAGATCCAGTCCATGGAGATTGCGCAGGCAGTCTCCCACCATTCAAAAGTCATAATCATGGATGAGCCGACATCGTCTCTTACTGAGAACGAAGTGGAGCATCTCTTTACGATCATAAGGAAACTGAAGGACCAAGGTATCGCCATTGTCTATATCTCCCACAGGATAGAGGAGATTTTCGAAATCTCGGATGAAGTTACTATCATGCGTGACGGTAAGTGTGTTGGTACCTATCCTACCAAGCAACTTACTCCCGAGTTTGTCATCAAACAAATGGTGGGCCGTACGTTGACAAACATGTTTCCTCCGCGGGAGAATACGCCGGACGGTGTTGTTCTGAAGGTCGAAAACCTTACATCGGTGACTGAACACTCCTTCAGGGACATAACGTTTGACGTGAAGAAGGGTGAGATCTTCGGTATCGGCGGCCTTGTCGGTGCGCAGCGGAGTGAACTGGTCGAAGCCCTGTTTGGGCTGCGCAGCGTCAAGAGCGGCACGGTCAGTATTGATGGCAAGAAGGTTGTCATTACGAGCCCGATCCAGGCTAAACAATACAAGATGGCGCTCCTGACCGAAGAGCGGCGGGCGACTGGTATCTTCCCAGTGCTTTCTGTGCTGGACAATACGATCATGGCAAGCATTGGCCGGTATGTGCACAAGTCTGGTCTTCTTGACGAGAAAACGGGCAGGCGTGATGCGGGGAAGATTATTGACACGCTCAGGGTCAAAACGCCTTCATTGGCGACCCTCATCGAGAACCTCTCAGGCGGAAACCAGCAGAAGGTTATCGTTGCACGATGGTTGCTTACGCAGCCAGATATTCTGATCCTCGATGAACCGACGCGCGGGATCGACGTCGGGACCAAGTACGAGATCTATTCGATCATTGCTGACCTTGCGAAGAAGGGTAAGACGATCATCATGATTTCCTCGGAAATGCCCGAGCTCATCGGGATGTCCGACCGCATCATGGTCATGTGCGAAGGCAGGGTCACCGGCATTCTTGATGGAAAAGAAGCGACGCAGGAGCGCATCATGACGCTCGCGACGCAGCTCATGTAACAGGGAGACGAACATGAAGAATCCTGCATCGACAAGTTGGAGCAAGCGTATCAATGCGCGTTCCATCCGTGAGTTCGCGACGAAGAATGCTATCATTCTGGTACTTGCGGCACTGGTTCTTGTCATCGGCATTGTCAAGAACGGCTTCCTGACGCCGGACAATCTCGTCAACATCATGAGGATTTCCTCGGTCCGTCTCATCATCGCACTTGGAGCCGCCGGTGTCCTGATTAGTGGCGGTGTCGACCTTTCTGCAGGGCGTACCGTCGGTCTTGCTGCGGTTGTTGCGGCGTCGCTCGCCCAGCGTCCAGACTATGCAAGCAAGATCTTTCCAAACCTTCCATACATGTGGGTCATCGTCCCGATCCTTGCAGGCATCGCCGCCGGACTCCTTGTAGGTATCATCAACGGGCTTGCCATTGCGTATCTGAAGGTCCCGCCTTTCATCGCAACCCTTGGTACAATGGTCATCGTCTGGGGCGCCGCATCGCTCTATGTCGACCGGCCGCCGCTGGGCGCACAGCCTATTGGTGGACTCCGGACCGACTTCACTAACCTGGGGACCGGATCGGTCGGATTCATGCCGACGATCATCCTGATTGCACTCATCGTTTATTGCATCTACTGGGTCATGCTGAACAAGACTCAGCTCGGCAAGAACATCTATGCGATTGGCGGCAACCTCAACGCCGCTATCGTTTCGGGTGTCAATGTCAAGAAAAACCTCGTCACCCTGTACGCCATTGCCGGTATGCTTTACGGGCTCGGTGGTGTCCTCCTCTCGGCCCGTTCGGGCGGCGCGACGAACAACTATGGTCAGAGCTACGAGTTGGATGCCATCGCGGCATCAGTGATAGGTGGTGTCTCGAACATGGGTGGTATCGGAACGGTTGCCGGTGTCCTCACTGGTGTCCTGATCTTCGAGGTCCTCAACAATGGACTCGTGGTCCTGGGCATTTCGGCCTATTGGCAGCAGGTTGTCAAGGGTGTCATCATCGTCGCGGCAGTCGCGGTCGACATTCGGAAATACAGCAAGAAACGGTAGTCCTCACGGTTTGCCGAAGAAGCAGAGCCCGGCCGCTCGGCCGGGTTTTTTTGTGTTTATCGTCCAGCGGCAATCAGCAGAAAGTCGTCGCTGTCCATAGCCAGTAGTGTGCCGTCAAGGTCGAACAGAAAGGCCTTCATCCAGTACTCCCCTCTCGTGGCTAAGAACCCGGGAGAGGATACCAGCGATTTCTGGTGTTCCCATGATGATTGTGAAATACGCTTTCCAAGCTGCGTGCAACCGCCAGCGTGCGAACTGTTGACTTTCCTGTGAAACCTTCTAGGATTGTTAATACAATATTAGGAACAGATTGGCTGCATTGATTGCGCGTCTGGAATCGCTGTTGAAATGCGAAGTCTGACCTGCACATGATTGTGAACGGGGCGTGCAGTGGGTAGGAGCGAGATGGGATGGTAGAGATGAAGGAATGCATTATTGGTATCGACGCGGGGACAGCATCCGTTAAGGGACTGCTGGTCGATGCATCCGGCACCATTGTCGCAACAGCCTCGGCCCCGATTCATCTGTCGACGCCGCGCCCCGGCTGGGCTGAGCAGAGCCCGGAAGACTGGTGGAAGGCGACCATTCAGGTCCTGGACACACTTACCGTCGATCGCAATCTCGAGATCCTCGCCGTGTCGATATCCGGACAGATGCACAGTCTCGTGCCGCTCGATGCGGCCGGTGACGTCGTGCGCCCCGCCATCCTGTGGTGTGATCAGCGCACCCAGCACGAGTGCGACGAGCTGACCGAGGCCTGCGGTGGCGAGCAGGAAGTCATTAAGGTATTCGGCAACCCAGTGCTGACAGGATTCACCGCGCCAAAGCTGCTGTGGCTGCGCGCCAACGAACCTGACAACTTTGCCCGCATCGCGCGGTTCTGCCTGCCCAAAGACTACCTCGTCCTGAAGTTGACCGGCCGGCTCGCCATTGAAGCTTCCGATGCGTCTGGCACGTCACTCTACCGCGTGCGCGAGGGTGTGTGGGACGATCACATCCTCGATGTCCTGACGGTCCGGCGTTCGATGCTGCCGGACTTGGTGGGTGTCGGTTCGGTCATCGGAGCGATCACCTGCCCGGACCTGCCTCGGCTCAATGGTGTTCCGGTCGTCGCCGGAGGAGCGGACAATGCGGCGTCAGCGTTCGGGTGCGGTGTCGAGAAGCCTGGCGATACAGTCGTCAGTCTGGGGACCAGCGGGACAGTTGTGGCCGTTACCGCCACTCCGAACCCGGATCTCACGGGTCGGGTGCACCTGTTCAGTCATGTCACCAAGGACTGCTACTATCACATGGCGGTCATCCTTTCGGCTGCGGGAGCGCTTGACTGGTTCCGACAGCGCTTCGCTCAGAACCTTTCCTATGGTCGTATTGAGGAGATGGTCGGACAGAGCCCGGTGGGCAGCAACGGTGTCCTCTTCCTTCCGTATCTCAACGGAGAGCGTACGCCGCACCGCGACCCTGACGCCAGGGGCGTCTTGTACGGTATGAGCTCGTTCAACAGCCAGGGGGACATGTTGCGTGCTGTCCACGAAGGCGTCGTCTTCGCATTGCGAGAGGGAGCTGAGAGCATCGCTGATATGGGGACGCCGATGACCAATGTGCGTGTCGTTGGCGGAGGTTCGCGCTCACACGTCTGGTGCCAGATGCTGGCGGACAACCTCGGGACGCCCGTCTGGAGCCCCTTGGTGGACGAGGGCGCAGCGTATGGGTCGGCGCGCCTCGCAGCCAACGCGGCAGGCATTGACACGACCGGATGGGTGAAGCTAGTCGAGCGCTACGAGCCGGATGAGGAGAAAGGTCGCCTGTATACTCCCTGGTTTACGGAGTACAAGGAACTCTATCAAGCATTGCGAGAACGTTTCAAGACATCTGCCCGGCTAGTGGAACGGCGCAGCTAACCAGAAGGAGACCATCATGATATTCGACGACATTACTGTGATAGGCTACGAGGGACCAGGATCAACAAACCCGCTTGCCTTCAAATATTACAAGGCAGACGAGGTCGTCCTCGGCCGCACGATGGCCGACTGGACGCGGTTCGCCGCCGCTTACTGGCACACGCTGGGTGCCGATGGCACCGACATGTTCGGCTGGGGGACCATGCAGCGTCCATGGACGACGATCAGTGACCCCATGGAAAAGGCGAAAGTCAAAGTCGACGCCATCTTCGAGTTCTGTGAGAAGCTCGGCATCCCGTTCTTCTGCTTTCACGACCGCGACATTGCCCCCGAAGGGGATACCTTGCGGGAAACCAACCGCAACTTGGATGTCATCGTTGGACTGATTGAAGACCACATGAAGACCAGCCGTGTCCGTCTGCTGTGGGGCACCGCCAACATGTTCAGCAACCCCCGCTTTGTCCACGGCGTGGCCAGCTCCTGCAACGCCGACATCTTTGCGTTCGCCGCCGGCCAGGTCAAGCATATGCTGGAGGTCAGCAAGCGGCTCGGCGGACAGAACTATGTCTTCTGGGGTGGCCGCGAGGGGTACGAGACTCTGCTCAACACAAACAATGGTCTGGAGCAGGACAATATGGCGCGATTCTTCCACATGGCCGTCGACTACGCCGACAAGATCGGGTTCACAGGGCAGTTCCTCATCGAGCCCAAGGCCTTCGAGCCGTCGAAGCACCAATATGATTTCGATGCCGCGAACGCACTTGCCTTCCTGCGCGGCTACGACCTCGACCCCTTCTTCAAGTTCAATATCGAAGCCAACCACGCGACCCTTGCCGGTCACACTTTCCAGCATGAGTTGCGCTACTGTCGCATCAACGGGAAATTGGGCAGCGTCGACGCCAACCAGGGCGACCCCCTTCTTGGCTGGGATATAGACCAGATGCCGACTGATGCGTATACCTCCACACTCGCGATGATGGAAGTCATCAAGAATGGCGGCCTTCAGCCGGGCGGACTGAACTTCGACGCCAAGGTGCGCCGCGCCTCCTTCGAGCTCGACGACCTGTTCATGGGGCATGTAGCCGGCATGGACACCTTCGCTCTAGGTCTGAGAGCGGCTGCAAGGCTCATTGAAAGTGGCGAACTGGACAGATTTGTCGAACAGCGGTATGCATCCTATGCTACAGGTATCGGCAAGGAAATCGTGGATGGCAGGGCGGACTTTGCAAGCCTTGAAGCTTATATCCTCGACAAACAGCCAGCGCCCAGCCATTCGGGCCGGCAGGAGTACCTGGAAACGCTCGTGACGCAGGCAATCGTGAACTGCCTGCATTAGGACGAGGTCCCGCCACAAGAGTGACGGGACGAACCAGCCCTCTTGGGGTTGGACTTAGTGTTGGCACGCAAGGTCAGATTCTCTGCCAAGCGTGAGTTCTTATGGCACTGGCAATAATGCCAGAATCGTTCAAGGAGGAATGGCTCATGAAGAGAACGTCTAGGGCAATCGTTATACTGCTTGCCGCAATGCTGTTCGTCTCGGTCCTCGCAGGGTGCAAGACTGCCGCCCCCGTCGCCGTGGAGAAGAAGCTGAAGATCGGCCTTTCTCTTGCCACGCTGCAGGAAGAGCGGTGGGTCCGTGACAAGGATCGTATCACCAAGGATTGTGCTGACCAGGGCATCGAGCTGTTGACACAGATCGCCAACATGGATGCCGCTGCGCAGGAAAGCCAATGCGAAAACCTCTTCACTCAGGGCATCAACGTCCTCATCATTGCAGCACAGGATGCTTCTGCTGCCGCAACAATCGTCGACAAGGCGCATGCCGCCGGCGTCAAGGTCATCTGCTATGACCGCTTGGTCATGGATACCGTCAACGACGACGTCTACATCTCATTTGATAACGTGCAGGTCGGCGTGCTCCAGGGTACGTGGCTGACCAAGGCCGTTCCGAAGGGCAACTACGCCATTCTTTCCGGCGCCCCGACCGACAACAACGCCAAGCTCTTCAAGCAGGGAGCCATGAGCATCATTCAGCCTCTTGTTGACAAAGGTGACATCAAGATTGTTGCCGACCAGGCTGTTGTCGAGTGGAAGCCCGAGAACGCACTGAAGATCATGGAGAACGCACTGACGGCCAACAAGAACAACATCCAGGGCATCCTCGCTCCGAACGACGGCACAGCCGGTGGCTGCATCCAGGCGCTCGCTGCTCAGGGTCTTGCCGGCAAGGTTCCGATCACCGGTCAGGACGCTGAACTTGCCGCCGCTCAGCGTATCGTGAAGGGTACCCAGGGTATGACCGTCTTCAAGGACACTCGTATACTTGCCGATGCTGCGGTCGAAGCCGCC
Organism: Candidatus Cryosericum terrychapinii; assembly: GCF_003570925.1. Classification (GTDB taxonomy): domain Bacteria; phylum Caldisericota; class Caldisericia; order Cryosericales; family Cryosericaceae; genus Cryosericum; species Cryosericum terrychapinii. The sequence goes on from NZ_QXIS01000035.1 coordinate 37,996, forward strand.
AAGTCGATGTTTGGTGGCTATACTCTCGCGAATGCCACCCAGACCGTTAATAACAACAAGGTGGATGTCCCTTCTATCCTGCTGACCCCCATCGCTGTCACGAAGGACAATATTGACGTTGCGCTGATCGACAGCGGATACCTCAAGAAGGCAGACGTTTACAAGTAGTAGACCATTGTACCAACCGGGGAGCGGGCAAGCCCGCTCCCCGAATGAAGTTCGAAAGCGCGTGTGTGCGGAGACCCCACCGATCGAGTGTGCGGCCCATCAAAACATGGAAGGTGAAAGGGATGGATGACTACATTCTTGAGATGAACCATATCACCAAGGAATTCCCGGGCGTCAAGGCACTCAATGACGTCAGCTTCAACGTGAAGCGAGGGGAAATCCATGCACTGGTTGGGGAAAACGGTGCCGGCAAGTCCACGCTGATGAAGGTTCTGGCAGGGGTGTATCCTTTCGGGTCCTACATTGGTGCAATGATGTTCAACGGGGCGGAGCTGCAATTTGCCGGAACGCGGGACAGCGAGAAGGCCGGCATTTCCATCATTTTCCAGGAACTTGCGCTTGTGAAGCAGATGAGCATCCGAGAGAATATCTACCTCGGAAGTGAGTTTCAGAAGAACGGCATTATCGATTGGGACGCGACGTTTGTCGCAGCAAGCAAGGTGCTGGATGAAGTCCATCTGAACCGTAACCCGCTCACCAAGGTCATCGATCTCGGTGTCGGAGAGCAGCAGCTGGTAGAGATTGCGAAAGCCGTGTCCAAGAAAGCGAGCCTGCTCATTCTCGATGAGCCGACTGCAGCGCTCACGGAAACCGAGACCGAGAATCTCATGCAGATACTCCGTGACCTTCGGGCCAAGGGAGTCTCATGCATCTACATTTCACACAAGATCTCGGAGGTTGCTCAGATCGCCGATCGCGTTACCGTCCTGCGAGATGGCAGGGCCATCGGTACCGATGATGTGAAGAACATGACCGAGGAGCGCATGATCAGGCTCATGGTCGGACACGAAATCACCCAACGCTTTCCGCGCGTCGATCATACGCCAGGCGAAACGGTTCTTGAGGTCAGGGGTTGGACGGTTCATGACCCGGACGTGCCGACGCGCAAGGTCATCGACAACGTCAGCTTCAGTGTTCGCAAGGGCGAGATTCTGGGCATTGCGGGTCTGATGGGTGCCGGACGAACGGAGTTGGCCATGTCGATCTTTGGCAGTTACGGTGTTGGACGGACTGGCGAACTCCTGTTGAACGGCAAGAAGATGGTCGCGAATAGTCCAAGTGCCTGCATCGAGAAGGGTGTGGCCTATCTGTCCGAGGACCGCAAACGATATGGGTTTATCGCCATGATGGATCTGCGCGGCAACATGACGCTTGCCAGCATGGAGAAGCTGTGGAAGAACGGTATCATCGACGGCAACGAGGAGATCCGGCGCACCGAGCAATACGTCAGGGATCTGTCCATCAAGACACCCTCTGTGGAACAGAAGGTGGGCAACCTGTCAGGCGGCAACCAGCAGAAAGTCGTCGTGGGAAAGTGGTTGATGACACAACCCAAGGTCCTCTTTCTCGATGAGCCGACGCGCGGTATCGACGTCGGCGCCAAGATCGAGATCTATAACATCATGAATCAGCTTGTCGAACAGGGCGTGTGCATCGTCATGATTTCGTCTGAACTGCCGGAGATTCTTGGCATCAGTGACCGCATTCTGGTCATGCACATGGGTCGACTGGTTGGAGACCTCTCCTGGAAGGAAGCCACGCAGGAGAAGGTCATGTACTTAGCAACGGGAGGAAGGTAACCATGGAGAACGTGAACTCAAAGACGGTCATGCAGCCGCAGAACTCACCGGGAGGTAACTGGCGCAGCCGGATGCGCATCAACGTACGGCAGTACACGATGATCATTGCGTTACTGCTCGTGTGGAGCATCTTTACTGTGCTTACCAAGCGTATCTTCATCAGCCCAAGGAACCTGTCGAACCTGTTTCTCCAGTCGGCTACAGTTGCCATCATCGCGTGCACAATGGTGCTGGTCATGGTAGCAGGCCACATCGACCTGTCGGTGGGATCCGCGGTTGGTTTCACCGGTGCTGTGGTTGCTACCCTTATTACCAAGGCGGGTTGGCCGACACTGCTGGCCATCCCGGTGACACTGCTCCTTGGTCTAGTCATCGGACTATGGCAGGGATACTGGGTGGCGTACGTTGGCGTCCCGGCGTTCATTGTTACGCTGGCAGGGCAGCTCATCATGCGTGGCGGGCTCTTGGGCGTCACCGGTGGCAACACTATCAGCCCCAACAGTGAGTTGTTCCGTCAGTTTGGCCAAGGGTATCTTCCTCAGTTGTTCATGAAGGTTGCCGGTTTCAACGATTTCAGCGCACTCATTGGCATCCTTGCCATTATCCTGTACAACGTCTCGGCGGTGCGCAGCCGCAGAGGGCGTATCAAACACGGATTTGCGGTTTCGTCCCCGCGCAAGCAGATATTGATACAAGTGAGCATGTCTGTCGTCATCGCGCTGGTATTTGCCATCATGGTTTTCTATCACGGCATCCCGTACGCCATTCTCATTGTCATGGCCATGGTTCTCATCTTCAGTTTCGTCTCACAAAACATGACATTCGGGCGGTACGTTTACGCCATTGGCGGCAACAGGGACGCCGCGCAACTCTCGGGCATCAACGTCAAGAAGACGAACTTCCTGATTTTCGTGCTTCAGGGACTTGCAGTTGCCATTGCTGGTATTGTCTATACCTCCAGACTGAACGCGGCGACGGGTGGGGCGGGTTCGGGTATGGAACTGGACGTCATCGCAGCGTGTATCATTGGCGGTACCTCGACGATGGGTGGCGAAGGCACGGTGTTCGGTGCCATCATTGGTGCTCTGGTCATGGCGTCTCTGGATAACGGCATGAGTCTGATGAACCTCGGTGTCGTCTATCAATATGTCGTCAAAGGAATTGTCCTGCTGATCGCTGTTGCGGTCGACGTCAGCACGCGGAAGAAACAGTAATGGAATGGGTAGGCAGGCCGTCTCCTCCGGCCTACCTACCCCTCAGGAGTGCGTCGTGAGCAGCAGCAAGGTCGTGGTCCTGGGTATTGTGTGTGCCGATGTCATTGCGAGACCAGTGGACGGCATGCCCGAACGCGGACTGATGGTGCCCATTGACCAGCTGGAATTGCACACGGGTGGGTGTGCTACCAACGTAGGCATCGATCTTTCCCGACTTGACGTAGCGTGCAGTGTCCTGGGGAAGATCGGGCGCGACGGTTTTGGCGATTTTGTCCTGCACACACTGGAACAGGAGGGGGTGGACGCCAGTGGTCTGCGACGTGCAGACGGTGTACAGACGTCGGCTACGGTCGTCCTGGTCGCGCCCGACGGCGAGCGCTCGTTTCTCCATTGCCTCGGTGCCAACGCCATGTTTGTTTCCGAAGATGTCGACATGGAGCTCGTGCGGTCGGCAGACATCCTGGTCGTTGCCGGGTCTCTCCTTATGCCAAAGCTGGACGGAGAGCCGACGGCGGAAGTCCTGAGAGGTGCCAGGGAAAGTGGGGCGGTGACCCTGCTCGATACGGCGTGGGACGCGTCAGGAAGATGGATGAAGTCAATCGAGATATGTCTGCCGTTCTGTGACTATTTCCTGCCAAGCGAGGCCGAGGCCGCTATGCTGAGCGGCGTCACTGAGCCGGAGGCGATGGCAGCGTCGTTTGTCGCTCGTGGCGCACGGAACGTCATCATCAAACTAGGTAACAGGGGCTGTCTTCTGCGGACAGAGGACGGTGTGATAGAGCATGTTGCTGCTCCTGTCGTTTCAGCCGTCGACACGACCGGCGCAGGCGATGCGTTTGTCGCTGGGTTCACGGCGGGCCTCGTGCACGGGTGGAATGCCTCTCGGTGCGCCCAGCTTGCCGTGACGGTCGGGGCCATGTGTGTTACCGCTATAGGGGCTTCGAGCGGTGTTCGGTCGTTCGCCGAGACGGTTCAGGTCATGGAACGGGGAGGACTGATGTAGGGGGGCCTGCAGGAGTGGACCGTTTACCGGGTGTGGCGGTAAGTCCACAGGATTTCCCGGCAGCCTCTGTTGCAAGTGGCGCGGCTGCGAAGGCAGTCGGTTCGGACACACGCACCTGGGTCAATCTGCCCGAGAGTTATCGGCCAGAACCGTGAAGAGGCCGGCAATACACACGTGGTATGAGAAACACCGTCAGCTATAGTCAGCGGTGAAGGACCAGTACAAGCGCATATCGACTCTTCTGGAAAGGGGGAAATGACATGATTGAAGGCAAGCTGAACGAGATAGGAACCAGCCTCCTGTATGGGCAGGTAGGCGGGGGACCAGGGTCTTCCATCGGCCCGGTGCATCGCACCGCTATCGCAATGAACAACCAGGCGAAGCTGGTTGCCGGAAGTTTCTCCCACGTTCCGTCGGAGACGGTCAAGGTCGCGAAGGACCTCGGCATCGACATTGACCGTGCATATGCCGATTTCCATGACATGGCCGTCAAGGAGGGAACACGCACCGAGGGCAAGATTGACTTCATCGTCATCACGGTTCCCAACCACATCCACTTTGCGGTAGCCAAGGCATTCCTCGAGCAAGGCATCAATGTCGTGTGTGAGAAGCCGATGGTGTTCACCGAGGAGGAGGCGAAGGAACTGGTCGCACTTGCCAGTGCACACAAGGCTGAGTTCATGGTGACGTATACGTATACCGGCTACCCAATGGTGCGCGAAGCCCGGAACCTCGTCAGAACTGGCGCTCTCGGGACTCTCCGCGTCGTGGCTGCAGAGTACCCGCAGGGATGGCTGGCCGAGCCCATCGAACGCGCAGGTACCAACCGCCAGGCCGTCTGGCGGACGGACCCGAAGTATGCCGGTGTGTCTTGCTGCGTTGGCGACATCGGCACGCACGTCGAGAACCTGGTGCACTTCATTACGGGACTGGAAATCGACAAGCTGGCAGCCAGCCTCGAGACGTTCGTCGAGGGACGTCCACTCGACGACAACGCTTATATACTCCTGAAGTACAAGGGTGGAGCATCGGGGAGCTACTGGTCGTCGCAGGTGGCCATCGGCGAGGAGAACGCCCTCCGTATCCGCGCGTACGGGACGGTTGGCGCCATCGAGTGGGAGCAGGAAAATCCCAACGTTCTCCGCTTCCAGAAGAAGGGCGGCCCCTTACAACTGCTGACTCGTGGCAGCGAATACCTCTCGGCTGCTGCCGGGCACGTTACACGCCTTGGTGCCGGCCACCCCGAAGGGTACTTCGAGGCGTTTGCAAACCTGTACAGGAACTTCTGCAATGTGCTCATGGCGAGGAAACAGGGCCGCACCCCGGACCCACTAGACGTCTTCCCGACCGTTATCGACGGCGCTCGCGGGATCAAGTTCGTGTTCGATTGCGTGAAGAGCAGTAAGGAAGGTGCGACATGGGTGGACGCCTCCTTCGACATCTAACTGGCCGTTCCCGGCCAAGATCATCCTGTCGACCGACCTGATGACGAAGGACAACGCAGCCAAGTACTACGTTCCGGATTCGATCTACTAGAACCTGATACTTGCGTTCTCTCTACTGCCCGGACGGGACTCCCGTCCGGGCAGTTCCGTTACAGGTCCAGCGACCACAGCTTGGGTGATGACAGGAGGATCGCCAGCCGACTCGCCATGATTAGGGTTGCCTGCTCGAACAGCCCGGTTCTTCGTGGCTGGCGTGGTATACTGAACAAACAGGATAATGGGCGATGCAGACAGCGGTCTGTAGTGCAGGAGAGACGGGAGATGCTCCGTGATGAGGGAAGACATGGCGTATGCTGTGGAACTGGTGCGGCAAGATCAGCAACACACCAGTACCTGGAACGGAGGGACAACGACTGAGATTGCCATTTATCCGAAGAATGCTGTCTACAGCCGTCGTGATTTCATGTGGCGAATCAGTTCGGCCAACGTCGAATCAGAGGAATCAGAATTCACTTCACTGCCCGGGACCTGGAGGCTGATCATGGTTCTCGAGGGAGATATGACCCTTGGGCATGAGCATCATCACAGCGTGCGGCTACGACCATTTCAACAGGATGCGTTTGCTGGGGATTGGATGACGAGAAGCAGAGGGACGGCCAGGGATTTCAACATCATGCTGTCAGCAGCCTGTACCGGGCAGATGCAAGCTGTCAGCGTGCAAGGACAATCAGGTCTGGCGATACCTGGAGAGACACTCCAAAAGCGCGATGAAGGTAAGAAAGCCGTGCACGTCGTATATGGCGTGGATGGCACGATTGTCGCCAGTGCTGGTACCGATGAGACGTGGAGAATAAACACGGGGGATGCATTGCTTCTCACGACCGACCATCAAGGAGCCACAAAAAGTGTGAGGCTGCTCAATCAGGACAATGCCCCCGTCCATGTTCTGCTGGCAACCATATGGTATGAGTAAGTTCCCCGGTGGACCTTATACTGTCATGAGTAGTGACACGGAGTCTGGGAGGCAATGATGCACGGTGATGAGTTCCGGTATCGCAGCAAGGATGACCTGAACCTGTACGCTCGCGTGTGGAGGCCCGAAGGGGACGTGCGCGGCGTGGTCGCTCTGGTACACGGTCTGGGCGAGTATGGGGGCCGGTACGTGGATATCGGACACAGCTTCGTGGACCGGGGGTATGCGTTTGTGGCAGGGGACCTGCGGGGACATGGCATGTCCGAGGGCAGGCGTGCGTTCGCTGCACGACTCGACGACTTCATGGACGATCTGGACCAGTATTGTGACGAGGTCAGGACACGCTTTCCTGGCAAGCCGCTGTTCCTGTACGGCTTCAGCATGGGTTCGACCCTTGGTGTCGCATATCTTGTCCGAAGACATCCACGCCTGGCGGGCGTTATTCTGTGCAGCGGCGGCTTTGTGATGCCGCCGGCGTCAGCGGCTGCCATGAGCAAGGTCAAAGCACTGCGGCACCTAGTGCCAACGATGGCTGTCAGCAATGGCATGGGTGCCATGCGAGACAAGGTCTGTCATGACGTCACCGTGCTGGACGCATATGACGCCGACCCGCTGGTGTACAAAAAGATCACCGTCGGATTGGCCGCAGTCATCGGGGAAGCCAATGCGGAGGCACTTGTGCGCGCCGGGGAGATCCAGGTTCCCTTGCTGGTGATGCATGGCGAGGACGATGTCATTGCGCTGCCCGAAGGGTCGCAGCGTCTTGCCGCGGGGGCCTCGGGAGATGTAACGCTTAAGCTGTGGCCCGGACTGTATCACTTCATCCACCATGAACCGGACGGAGCCAAGGAGCGCGTGCTGGCTTTCGCGGCCGACTGGCTCGACGCGCACGTCACGGGCTAGCGCTCGACGCAGCGAGTCATGTAAACGCCAGAAAGAAGAATCGCCCCCGCTCAGGCGAGGGCGATTGCTGTCTCGATGCAGCGGCCGTGTCTCCGGGGACTAGTTGTGCCCAGGAGGAAGCAATGTCAGCCTACGGTGTCCAGTGTCACTTCACCGACGCCGACCTGAATGTCGATGTCGAGAGCCAGCGTCGCGCCGGGAGCGTAGTTGATATAGTTGTGGCCGTCCTGCACGAAGCCCCGGGCATTGACGCCGCCAATGGCCTTGTCTACGTGGATACGGGTCGGCGTGGTTCGCGGTATGTGCATCTGCAGAGCTCCGACGCCGCTATGGACACTCCCGTGCGCTGGTGCAGTCGGCGAGCCCCTGATTTCGAGGTCGAGCCGCCCCGCTCCTGTCTGCAGGTCGAAGTGCTCGAGCCTGGACGCGAGGATGATGGTGCGACCCTGGCCGGCTCCCGTCCGTACCCGCAGTTGTTGGACCGGGACGGTACTCAGGTCGATGTCAGTCGTTCCCGCCCCCGACTCCAGGTCGATGGTCGCAGGGACATTGTCCGCACAGCGCAGGTGCCACTCATAGCGCATATGGGGCGTCGGCACAACCAGCTGGCCTGACGGCTGAGTGATGCTGGCCTCGAGGATACCATCGTTCGTGCGGTAGACGAACTCCGGTTCCAGTTCCGGCTGGTTGCTGACGAAGTCGGCATCCAGGAGTCCGACGGCTCCCCCTTGCAGTGACAGCACGCCCGCCCCCATGCGCACGTGCAGGTCCGTGCGTCGCGTGTCTTCCCTTGGAATACTGCGGTGCTCCGTGCGAAGTCCTCCCGTCTCGGAGCTCCCGAACACTCCCTGTTTCCACAGGACAGCCGCAAGCACGGCGAGTCCTCCAACCACGACAAACGGCCCCATCATGAGTACACCTCCGTATGTAATATGTAACGTATCGCTAGTCCAAATCTGGCTCAGACGCCCGGTTCGCCCTCGAGTTTCTTTTCGCCCTGAAGGGCACGGATCTCGGTGCAGTCCTGAGAAACCTCGAGGGTCCCCTGGTAGGTACCGTCCTTGCCGCAGACGGCGAAATATCGGATGTAGATGAACTTGCCGCCCGCTTCTAGCCAGAAGTCCGCCGTAGAGCGCTTTTTCGCACGGAAATCGTCCAGAATCCGCTGGACCTTGTCGACGCTCTGGGGCGGGTGGCAGCGCTGCACCCTGCGCCCAATGTCCAGCCGTGTGCGTGGAAAGATGCGCCCCGCGGCAGGCAGGTTAAAGTAGGTCACCTCGTCGTCCGCGTTCACAAACGAGACGTCGACGGGCAGGGTGTCGAACAGCGCAAACAGTATGTCGAGGTCCATACCCTCGAACAGGTCGAGACTAGTATCGCTCATCGGTTTTCCTCTCCTGGGAGTGCGAAGAACCCCAGTTCCTGGGATTCCTGCTGAAGGTCCTGCCAATCTTTCTCGGATAGCAGGTCGAGTGCTACGTTGTACAGAATCTCCTGTTCTTTCTTTGCGTGCTGGACGAAGGTTTCCAGCCAGTGCTGAAACGCTCCTGCCAGCACCTGTGCGAACTGCGCGTAAGGCAGGGCATCAGGCGCCCCCAGGATCGTCTTATCGATGACGTCGCGCGTCGCCTTCATGCGGTTGTGTTCGGACCACATGATGGCGGGCGGTTCTTCAACGCCGTACCGTTCCAGCAGGGGGAACAGCGTGTTCTCCTGCCGGGCGTCATGGCTCTGGGCGGCGTACAGATGCTGCATCAGGGTGCGCAGCTCGGCGAGGGGAGCTTCTGCCTCTGCGTACCCGTTCAGCGCGCCAAGTGCCCTGGTCAGGGTGAGTCCCTGCTCGAGCCAGGCGATGATGACATCCTGTTCGCGGATGAAGCGCTCAAGCGGATGGCCATCCGGAACCACGGTACGCGAGCTTGCCAGCTGGTCACGGAAGACGTCCATGTGGACGTCACACGCTTCCATGAGCTGGTCGGTGGAAAACCCCTCACGTGCCAGCTCCGCCTCGGCAGTCGCGATGAGAAGGGGGTCCGCTCTGGCGATCAGTTCCTTGAATTGCGCCTTGCACGTGGCAGGGTCTTCGCCGGAGTATAGTCTCCGGAGGACAGCCTTGAGGTCCTCCTTGAGCTTGGCCGGAGCCTCTCCCGATGTGGCTGGTGCGGCCCCCTCAGTGTCACTGCGGACCATCGCCGCTTCCAACTCTTCTACGGTCCAGCCGGCGCGTTCCGCGACCTTCCGCAGATCGGTGCGGGGGGCCATGAGACCGATGACGACCGGGTTACCGAGGAGCTTCAGTTGTGGATTGATCGACGCGAGATAAGCCGCTGCCCGTGGGTGTTCGGTCAGGACAGCGGAGAGTTTTGTCGTCGGTTTGTACACTAGGTTACCTCCCGTAAGGAACGCTGCATGCCAGGAAAATTGTGTGTGTCATGCGTTCAGTATACAGGAAACCCCGTGGCGGTATAATGAATACTCGCGTGGCACAACACCGCGATGACAGGAGCCCGCATGAATGAAGAACTGGCAGTCCATATCGCGGCGTTCGCCGCTGCAATCGAGGACGAAGTCACCGCCGAGAAAGCCTCCGAGCGGACGAATCGCCATTCCCTCGTCGAGGGCACACTGGTGTCGGACAGCGGCGACGAAAACTTCCTCTATTTCTTCAGCACTCCATATGAGGTCAACTTGCCCGAGGAAGCCATGGTACAGCTCGAGGTGGACGGCCGTGTCGTGCAGGGGGTCTACGTGGGCGGGGGCCGGGACCTGGTGTCTATTGCCTCGAGCGAGTTCCTGGGGGCCCGGGTGCGTGCGGCCACCATGATTGCTACACCATGGGAACTGCTGCTGAAGCTGGAAGACAGGCTGAACGCGCTCAAGGACGAAGACGATTGCGGCCGGGCCCTTGCCCTGCTCAGTTCTCCCGCTCCCGGGGATAGTCTACCCGAGCTGAACGGCGCCTTTGTGGACAACCGGTGGCTGGACTCATCGCAGCGGGACGCACTGCAGAAGGTCGCTGAGCGCGATGTCAGCTTTATCTGGGGTCCTCCGGGCACCGGCAAGACGCGGACCGTCGCTTACCTCGTGCGCGAACTCATCGAGCGCCATAAGAGTGTCCTGCTGCTGGCACACAGCAACGCGGCAGTCGACGTTGCGACGCTTGCCGTGGTGAACGCCTGCCGGGGAACACCGTACCTTTCCCAGGGCGCCCTGATCCGGTATGGCATCATCACCAGGCGCGACCTCCTGGTCGAGTCCGACATCAACCCGCTCAACATCCTTGCCAGGCGCAACGTTGATGCAGAGCGCTTTGTTGGTCTTCAGTCTAGGCGGCGTGACCTGCTGGAACACGCGAAGCGAGAGGAGCTGTTCGACACCGCCGAGTTCGAGACAGTGCGGGGCGACATGGGCAAACTGCGCCACCGTGTCGACAAGGAATTGAAGAAACTGGTCTCGGAGACGCAGGTCGTCGCGACGACGCTGACAAAAATGGCCTTGTCGGACGAACTGATGGAACGCTCGTTCGACGTCGTCATCATCGACGAGGCGAGCATGTCGCTGGTGCCGTATGACGTACTGGCCGCCTCGAGGGCACAGGGCAAGATCGTTTTCGCGGGAGACTTCATGCAGCTGCCCCCGATTGCCTCCGGCACGACGCCCGCCGTTCGCGAGTGGCTCCAGCGGGACATCTATCAGGTGCGGGGCATCACGAGCGCGGTGCGCGCGGGTCAGGACGTGCCGGACATGGCCATGCTGCGCACGCAATACCGCATGCACCCGTCCATCCGTTCGGCCGTGAGCCGGCTGTTTTACCAGGACCGGCTGGACGACGGTGAGCGCATCATCGTCCATACCAGCTCGATTGCACGCCTTGCTCCATTCGAGGGACAGGCCATGGCCGCCGTAGACACTTCACTGCTGCAGACCCGGTGCTACCGAGAGGTCAAGGGGTACTCGCGCCTCAACCTGGTGGAGGCGGTCACAGTGATGACGATGGCCGCCGGCATGCTCTCGCGCTACCCGGACATCAGCATCGGGGTCGTGACGCCCTATGCCGTCCAGGCACGTCTGCTGGGGACCATGGCGCGCGAACTGGCCCTGGACCGGGACCGACTGACGATCTCGACGGTCCACCGCTACCAGGGGTCTGAGGTGGACGTCGTCATTCTCTCGCTGACCGACGGAGAACCACAGTGGTCCATGTCGACACTGACACGGGGCAATCTGGAGGACTGGGACGTCGACCCGGCGCCTCGTCTCTTGAACGTCGCACTCAGCCGTGCACGTGGCAAGTTCATCCTGGTGGGCGACCTTGATTTCGTGCACGACCGTGGGGCGCAGGATTCCGTCCTGAGGCATATTGTCAGCATCATCGAGCAGGAGGGGGCCGTGCGCCGCATCGACCCGAGGGCTCTCAGCGACATCCGGGAGTGGTTACCCAACCGTGTCGTGGACGGCCAGCGTATCGTTGTGGGCGAACGTGCCCGTCATCAGGGCTGGCTGCTCGAACGGGCGCGCGCGGCGCGCCGCACGGTGACCGTGGGTGTGCCGCAGGGCGCCCATGTCTCGCCTCTCATGGCGCGTCTGCTGGCGTCGGTTTCACCAGACTGCCGTCTGCACTACGCCGATCATGACGGTCTGCGCGTAGCTGCGCGGCACTTCGGTGCGTCCGAGACGTATCCCGGTGAAGGCATCCTCGAGAGCTTCATTCAGATCGGTTCCCATCCGCTGCTACTGGAGGGGACGCTGGAACGTGGGGCGCGCTCGGCATACTTGGCGCTCGACCTGCCTGCGACGAACTGGTTCTTCCTCAAGAACGCAGGGTTCGTCCCCGAGTCCTTGCTTGGGCGCAATCCTGAAGCTGCGAAGGGCAAGGGGCGCAGACGCCGTGGACTCGGGGATGACATGACGGCGCGGGACACTGCGTCCGCGTCCGCAGCTCATCGCAGCGTAACGCCTGCGCAGCCCGAAGAGACGCCTCTGCCGCTTGCCGATGGGGAGCTCCTGGACCCCAGTCCATAGTGCGACAGTTGACAGGAGGCTGTCCTTCGCCACACTGATACCGAAGATACAAGTTTTCGGGAGGTGCTGATGTTCCTGCTGGTTGCCGTGCTGAACAGTGATGCGCATGTGCGTAAGGTACTTGAGGGTTTTACTGCCATTGATGTCGGTGGCGCAACTGTCATTGACAGCAGAGGCATGGGTCAGATGCTTGCGGCCGACATTCCGATCGTGGCCGGTATTGCTCGCCTTCTCGGTGGTTCGCCGGTGCAGGAGAGCAGCAGAACGATTTTCTCGGTCATCAACAATTCTGAAACCCTGGACCGCGCCAAGAAGGTCGTACTGGACGCAGTCGGGGACATGACCCAGAAGGGTGTCGGCATCATGTTCGTCGTCCCCGTTGCCGAGGCGTACGGGCTGATCGAGCCGGAACCGCTACCTCCGAATATTCCCTAGTCGGAACTCGCTTCGGGCCGGAATCGCTTGCTAGCTGGTCGGACGGATCCCGATGGCCTGTCGCAAGGACTCGAACTGGGCTAGCTCCATGAAATTGCTGGTAGCCGCAGTGAGCGAGGGCGTTTCGTCGAAGTCGGCGCGGGTTTGCAGCACGACATCCAGGATGCGCGAACGCAGGAGGTGACATGTGTCCTCGATGCGCTTTCGTTCGCCTTCCCCTCCCTCGGCGCAGAACACCTCTATCTCGAGCCGTTCCACGAATTCAACGACTGGATCGTCCGCTGACGCTGATTCGTCGGCAGCCTGGACGATTGTCGCCAACGGGATCACGTGGTCTACGAGGACGTAGTAGCCAAGCTGAAGAAGTCCCGCCACCGTCAACCGTGGCTGCATGCCTGCGAACCTGTCTCCGTAGCTGGTTGCCAGCTCGCGCTCGTAACGAGTGATGTTGGCGGCCATCAAGTCTACAGCCTGCTGGGCTGTCAGAGCCTGTTCGTCTGTCGAACCGGCTGCACCCTCTTCCTGAAGGTCAGCATCAGGAGCCGTGCATTCCAGCACAGAGGTTGTGCATTCGCGGTACAAGTCGATGAGCGTCCTCAGGACGGCGTGGGCGAAGAACCCGTTTTCGTCGACAAGATGACTGGTTGCGGCTCCAGACGCCGCCGATCTTCTGGTCACTTCGGCGTCGACGGCCTTGCGGTCCGGACCGTCCTGTGACGAGAACCAGAGAGCAACGTCCGGATAGGCTGCGAGAAACCATGTTGGGAAACCGGTGGGATGCTGCATCGACAAGGCCATCCTGGCCGCCGACGGGGTCGGCTGAACTCCATTCTCCTCGACCGCCTGTTCCATCAGCGCAGCCACATTGGCCAGATAGACGGATGGCGCAATGCTGTCGGGCATGAAGAACTCGCGGGCGTAGTGCTCGAACTGCTCAGCCTGCTGGTCCCCTTGTGGCAGATCTGTGATGCTATTTTCCCAGATGCGTGTGTTGATGTTCATGACAGGCCTCCCAGTGGATGAGCACGGTCATGCGCTCCATGACTATAAGTTCATGCTACTGCCCCCAAGCAGGTTTGTCAATCATGCCCGGTTGTGGAAGCGCACAGCTACCTGGAGGCTGAACAGCCTACGTTGGCAATGGTCAAGCCAGGGATATGTGTCTCATAACTGGAAGAAACGAGTGTCCTGCTATACTAAATAGAGGCGCGGTACAAGGATTCACTGTCCGGCCGATTTGTGGAGGTACTGATGGAAGAACTCAACAGGGCACCCGTAGAAATCAGGGGCCTGGACGATATCCTGAAGATCGTTGTGGATCGAGGGGCTTCGGACCTGCATCTGCAGGCGGGAACGCCGCCCATGCTGCGTCTCCACAAGCATCTGTTGCCGATTGGTACCGAGATGATGTCGGGAGGCGCCATCGAAGCGCTCGTGTACCCCATCATGAACGACGATCAGAAGGCTGTGTTCAAGCAGCATCTGGACTTCGACTTCTCTTACTCGGTCAAGGGACTGGCACGGTTCCGCGTGAACGTGTTCCGCCAGAGGGGCACGATGGCCGTGACCATGCGGCGCATCCCATTCACCATCCCCGACCTCGATTCGCTCGGGTTGCCGGACGTCGTGAAGGATCTCATCAAGCTGGAGAAGGGTTTTGTGCTCGTGACGGGCCCGACCGGCCACGGCAAGTCGACGACGCTTGCGGCGATGATCGACAAGATCAACCAGGAACGCGATGTGCATACGGTCACCGTCGAGGACCCCGTTGAGTTCCTGTTCCAGCACCGCAAGGGCATCGTGGTTCAGCGAGAGCTGGGCGAGGACACGGAATCGTTCGCGCATGCTCTGCGCGCTGTGTTGCGAGAGGACCCCGACATCATCCTCGTGGGAGAACTGCGAGACCTGGAGACAATTGCGGCAGCTCTGACGGCAGCCGAGACTGGACACCTGGTGTTCGGGACCCTGCACACCAATTCGGCTCCGCAGTCCATCGATCGCATTATCGACGTCTTTCCCGCCGCACAGCAGGGGCAGATCCGCATCCAGCTGGCAAATGTCCTGTCGGCCATCGTGACACAGCAACTGCTGACGCGCAAGGACGGCAATGGGCTGGTCGTGGCCACGGAAGTACTGATAGCGACACCGGCCGTCCGGAACCTCATCCGTGAGAACAAGTCCTACCAGATCGTCTCCACGATGCAGACGAGCGGCGCCTTGGGGATGATGACCATGGAGAAGTGCGTCAAGGACCTTGTAGCCAGGGGGATCGTTGCGGCCGACGTGGCCCTGCGGGCGGGAGTCAACGTCAAGGACTAGACTGACGTTGGAAATGCAGAAGGGGCGCAGCCATGGCTGCGCCCCTTCTTGTTATGCCCTGATGGATACGCGGTTGTTACGAGATGACGTCTGTCACCTGACGCGTGACGATGCCGGCGCTTTCGATGCTCGTGAGCATGCCATTCTTTCCGCTGATCAGCTGGCCGTCGATGAACTGCTGCATCACCGGACGGATCAGAGCATCCGTGAGGTTGGGCTTGGGGCTATTGAACTCCATTGCATAGCTCTTGCCGGGTGTGTCGGTGCCGAACACGAGGCGAAGGACGGTGGTCTGAGAATCAGCCATGGGTTACCTCCTTACTCCACGAATGCGGACCGCCTGTTGCGTACGATGGCGGCCGTCTGCTCAGTGAGCAGAGTCATAAGCTGTCCGGCGCACGCGTATGCGACGGCGTCTGTGGCAAGTGGGTTGACGTAGGCGATGGTCTCACCCTTCGTGCTGACGAACGTGATGCGGATCGTTCCTGCCTGGTCCTGGACGGTCATCTGTGCCTCCTGTGTTCTGGATTTCGGGTACCCGTCTCTCTTATGAGGCACCCATCAACAGAAAGGTCCAGAGTGAGCCTGTGATGCTGTTCGCGCTTGGTGTCACCCGGTTGGAGGGGTCAGTTCAGCCGGTTATCTCACTGGCCGACGGTTGGCACGGCGGGGCCGGCGACGAGGAGGCCTCGTTCCATGAGCTGCCGGACGATTCGCATCGAATCTACGGTAGGTGCAGTATTCGTTGCGATGAGATCGTTCAGGGTCATGCCATCGCGCGTGACGGCCAGCAGGCGGAACTCCTCGACACTGATGTGGATGGTGTCATCGGCAGGGACGGCGTGACTGAATGCTACGCCGGCGGCAGGAAGGGTTGCGCCCAGAGATTTCATTGCGTTGCGTGCCTCGTCGATGGTCGCCAGCGCAACTTCCATGGCAACCGGGACGGTCTCGTCCTGAGGGGAGAGTGCGCTGTCGACGCTGAACTCGAATGAGCCTTCCACACATATTGCCGCCTCACGCAAAGCGTCAAGCCCGCGAAGAGAGCCACACTGGACCGATGCTATCTCCCCGCCCAGAAAGGACAGGTCGACCCGGCGCAGCATTGCCACCGGCGTCGTGACTGCGAGACGCAGTGTGCCTGTCTTGTGACCGTTCCGAATCAGGCCAAGGATGGCCTCGAGTGAGAAGTCCCTCAGCGTTCCACGTAGCTCCATTTCGTGCTCCCCTTGTGGTCGCCCGTGATTGTCGGCATCGGCGTTCCACGTGAGCGCTGGGCAGGCCTGTAACTTTATGGTATGCCACCTCGCCCCTTTTGCAACAGTATTGTCGCAGGTAAAATGGCGTAGATGGTATGGTGGAAGGGAGCACATATCAAAGTTTGATCTGCAGCGCTTCTTTCGGCTTCTTGCACAAATTGTGAACGATTGTGTGTGAGACCTGGTCTTGTGTGCCGCGATGAACCCGCTATGATGACGAACGCGTTAGATGAGAAGGTTCCGACTTTCTTTCTCCAACCAACTTACTACAATGGCGAGAGGCGTCAGCCTTTCGCCTTTTCTATTTCCCCTCAGCAGTGACGCCCATTCCTGCTGTCTCAGCTGACATTGTTTTACTTGACACCACAACGCGCTAGACTTTCTTGAAGGAACGTGGTACGTGACGCCTAGGAGGCGCATATGGCTCAGGATGAAGGTGAACTGATACGATTGGCTCTCGAACAGCTTCCTGACGGCGTCGTCGTGGCCGATGCTCTTGATCATGTTGTTACGCTCAACGCTCAGGCGCGACTTATCAGGGGTCCGCGGCCGGATGCCAGCATTGCTTTTCCCCTGCTTTTTGCAGGCTCAGTGACCGAGGACATCGAACAGGGTCTTGGAGCACTCCGGACAGGAACAGCGACGGAGTTCTCGGTTGTCGAGGGCAACCCGTCGACAGGCAGGGTCTATGAACACCGATGCGTCCCCGTGAAAGCGCCGGGAGGTATCTATGCTGGTACTACCGTTACATCTCACGACGTGACAGACCGGCAGCTTCAGGATGCTCGTCAGGAAGCGCGATTCTGTGGGCTTCAGCAGCAGGTCGCGGCCCTGCAGGATGCGCTGCAGGAACGCTTTGTGGACGGCATGATCACGCTGGTCGACGCACTCGAGGCTCGAGATCGATATACGTGCGGGCATTCCACCCGAGTCGCCTTCATGGCCGGCAAGGTTGCTCGCAGGGTCCTGGGCCATGCCGCCGATGCGGCCGAGATCCAGCTGGCCGCCCGTCTCCACGATATCGGCAAGGTAGCGGTCCCCGACCGTCTGCTGGACAAGCCATCCAGTCTGACGGCGGAAGAGGTGGTGCTCATGGACACGCATCCTCTGGTCGGCGAGAGCATCCTTCGCCCCATCGCGCAGCTGCGCAATGTTGCGGGTATTATCCGCAATCACCATGAGCGATGGGATGGAGCAGGCTATCCAGATGGCTTGTCAGGAGAACGTATTCCGGTCGGCTCTCGAATTCTAGCTCTCGCCGACACATTCGATGCAATGACGTCTCAGCGTCCATATCGCAGCTCTCTCTCGGTGGCAGAGGCCCGGGAGGAAATCGCAAGACACCTTGGGACGCAGTTCGATCCTACAGTCGGGCTGACATTTCTCGACATGATCGGTGCTGGCGAGATTCTATCCGAGGACCAGCTTGACAGCGAGGCTGGATGATCCGCCGCGTAGCCTCGCAGAAGCGACACCTCGCCGCGTCGCAGAGTGCCGAGAACTTCCTGCTGTTCTCGTATGGCGACTACTTCGAGCCCGGAAACGTCCGCTGGGGTGGTCTCCGGTTTTTCAACGATGACCTTATCCACCCCGCGTGTGGTTTTCCGCTCCACTTCCATGACGAGATTGAGGTCGTCACCATCGTCGTGGCAGGGGAGATACGACAGCGGCAGGGGGTTCAGCCTCCGGTACGCCTTCGTCCAGGAGATGTCCAGGTCCTGTCTGCTGGGACCGGCGTCCGTCACGCGGAGATGAACGAGTGCCCGGGACAAGCCCATTTGTATCAGGTGGGGATTTTTCCGCGGGCGCCGGGACTGATGCCGACTCATGCTGAGGCTTCATTTGGAGCGCTTCCTCCCCCCAACGAACTGGTCGCAGTCGCCTCTGGTCAGAACAAGGTAGGGGCGATTCCGATGAACGCGGATGCAACCGTTTTCGTCGGCTCCCTCGAACCCTACCAAATGATCGAATACCGGATGACCCCGGACCGTCGCGCATTTCTCTACCTGACCCGCGGTGCTCTGACTGTTAATGGGGTCGACTATGAGGTAGGCGATCAGGCGCGCATAGCGGACGAGCCCGAGTTCATGGTGGGGGCGATCGACCACTCGGACTTCGTCCTCGTGGATGTGCCGACGCTCGGGCAGACGATTCACGAATAGCGTACCGGAACAGGTACAAGTCGCGGAAAAAAGCGAGGGGCCCCAGACGGGGCCCCTGCGAAGGAGGGCATGTGATAACGTTTGGCGCTATCACAACCTTATTATATCACTTCTCTGCAAACGCTGTCAAGAGGTCCGGATATTGGCCGGTCTTCTTGTCTCTGACCGATGATTCAAGCTCTTTGGCAGATTCATGCTATTTTCATGATGTTTCGGTGCTGAAGCGGACTGACCGTCACGACCGGCCGAACGCTGAGGGCGGCTGGAACCCGTACTGGGTCTGGGGTCCCAGGCAAACTCGGTTTCGCGCCTTGGAGCCGGGGCCCTGTAGTCGAAGCCGGAGAGAGTACGCCGTTCGATGGGCGTTCCCAGAACCTTCTCAATATCACGGACCAGGATCGTGTCTTCGTCTGTGACGAGGGTGAACGCATCTCCCGAATGGAGAGCCCGGCCGGTACGCCCGATGCGATGGGTGTAGGCGTCCGTCGTGTCCGGGATGTCATAGTTGATGACGTGCGAGATCTGCGTTACATCGATGCCGCGGGCCGCGATATCGGTAGCGACCAGCACCTTGTAGCTGCCGTCACGAAAGCCGTCCAATGCTGCCTGGCGTGCGCGCTGTGACAGATTGCCCTGCAGCGACGTCGCGCGGTAGCCTTCCTTCGCCAGCTTCTCGCCAAGCTTTTTGGCACGGTGCTTGGTCCGTGTGAAGATCAGAACCGACTCCGTGTCAGTGTTCCTCAGCAACTCGATGAGCAGCGGTGTCTTGAGGTGCTGTGGCACCGGGTAGAGAGCATGTGAAACCGTTTCTACCGGAGCGGAGTGTCCAATCTGGATCGTCACGGGGTCATGCAGGATAGCGTCGGCCAGATGGCGGATGTCCTCCGGCATGGTGGCGCTGTACAACAGGTTCTGGCGCTGGGCAGGGAGGTTCTTGATGATGCGGCGGACGTCGGGCAGGAAGCCCATGTCCAGCATCATGTCCGCTTCGTCGAGGACGAGGACCTGTATCTTCGTGAGGTCGACCGTGCCTTGGCTGATATGGTCCAGCAAGCGACCGGGGCAGGCGACGACAATGTCGACGCCGCGCCGGAGCGCATCGATCTGTGGGTTGATGCCGACGCCGCCGTAGATGGTGAGAACGGTGAGGCGAGCCTTGCGGCCCAGGTCACGGAAGTCCTCGGCGATCTGTTCTGCCAGTTCTCGGGTTGGGGCGACGATAAGGGCGCGCAGCGAACCGCGTGGCCCCGTCAGCAGGCGGTCCATGATCGGAAGTGCATATGC
>NZ_QXIS01000036.1 GCF_003570925.1 Candidatus Cryosericum terrychapinii
ACAGCTGCTGAACTGACGTTTCTATCACTTTCAGCCACAAACCGCCCTCCGTTTGTCATCAACCCATCTAGATCGTCAGCGTTTTCTGTGATGGCAACGTGTTGGCTCAGTCAACGTTCGCACATCACCCTGTCGCCCAGGTTAGTCAAAACATCTCCACCGCGTTCCACTTGTAGTGGAGGGTACGATCTCCGCTGCGATGCCGTGCTGATACGGTGCGCTGACGGTTAGATGACCGGGTTCGATTCACTATTGGATCAAGGAGCGGGAGGCTATTCGTGAGTGATCAGGAAGACCCCATGAGAACCACGGTCAAACCGGTGCACCAATGGACGACCACGGATGGCAAGAGCGCACGAAAATCAAACATAGAGGAATGCTTGTTTTGGGCGATGTTCTTGTGGCCAGTTGTCCTGATGGTGAGCGTGGATATCGCAAATGCCATACATAGCGAGTTTGCGAACTACCTGACGTACACGGGGTCTACCATTTTCACAGCAATCCTCGCGGTAATTGCCCTGTGCAACTATCCCGCCTCACGCCGTTTCTTGAAGTGGCTTGCAGCCATCATTCTCCTCATAACCCTCTACCTCGGAGTGATGGCCTATGGCGATTCACTGTACCATGGATTCTGGTGGGTGGAGAGTGTGACTGGCTCACCTGTCTTCTGGCTCTATGTGGTCCTCGTGATTCTGAGCGCAATATACCTCATCGTACCGCAGAGAACATGGGGATGGATAAGAGATCGAGCAAAGCTGCTGTGGAAGAGAATTGGGCATCATCAGGAGGGTACACATAATGGAAAATGACATGTTTCCAAGAACGGAATATGACACTCCGGCAAAATCAACAATTTTAGCAACCGCTTTTAAGAGACGATTGATTCAGTATTTCCTTCCAGCAACCGTTTTTGAGAGACGATTGATTCGGTACCTCCTTTTGTACCCGATCCTCTTGATGGCGTGCGCAGTTGCCGAGGTGGTTGTCTTCCGACAGGGCGTGGCATATACGGCATGGCTGAGGTATGCAGGATCTCCTGTGGTAGCAGCAATCTTTATTTGTATTGCCCTTCGTCACTATCGTATTTCACGACGGTTTCTGAAAATATTCGTTGTTGTCACCTTTTTGGGAACCATTCTGGGTGGAGGCTTTTATTACTGCGCAACCCTTTCGCACAACGGCAGTCTCGTGGATACGGCGATGGTGGGTGTTCATAAAGACACCAACTTCTTGCGGTCGATATTCTGGCCCGGCTCGATAACAAATCTCTTTGGTTTAATGACCGCTCAACCTTCACCAGCAGTACGCTGGCTAGGGGCGTATAGCAATTCGTTGCTCAGCTTTCCTTATAGTTACCTCGTAGTCTATGGAAACATGGTTGGTCCTTATTTCCTATTGCTCATGTTCCTCGCCCCTCCTTTTCTTGCCTTCCCCATCTTTTGGCTGTGGATGGTTCTGAACATATTATATATTTTTGTGCCACAGAGAGCCTGGGGATGGATAAAGGATAAAGCAAAGCTGTCGTGGAAGAGGATCTTCGCCAGCAAGAGCTGAAGGCCGTCCAGAGCAAACTGCCAATACCAGACACCTACATCCCTGTCTTCTCACGCTTTCTCAGCCATTCGCCTCCGTAGCGCTAGCTGCCAGATAGTGGACCCCGCCCGGGATGTGGAACAAATCTCATCCAATGTACAAAGCAGACACGGCATGACGATATTGCCGACATGGCGTGACGGCAGTGTACGTGAAAGGGCGCGTGGCGCATTAATTGCAACTTTCAGGAAAGATATTCGCCAAGAAGCGACAGTCCGTCTCCTGTTTTCCTGCGAGATGGTTTCTCTTCCCTCGAGCAGCCTGTGGTAGTGAACCCGGTTTCTGTGGTGCAGACTGGAGAATCGCTTGCATTGCATTATCTGAGTAGCCATGTACAATACAGACATGGCGTGACGCTATTACAGACATGAGGTGACGACAATGTACATAGAACGGTGGCTAACGCATCAATTACAGCTTTCAGAGACAATACTCCCGGTTACCGTACTCACTGGAGCACGACAAACAGGAAAAAGTACTCTCCTTGCAAATGAGCCGATGTTCCACGACTATGCATACACAACTCTTGACGACCTGGATACGCGCGAGAGAGCGCACAGAAATCCGACTGCATTTGTCGACATGGCAGACAGATTGATCATCGATGAGGCACACAGGGAACCGGACCTGTTTCTTGCCGTGAAGGAGGCTCTTCGCTTGGACAAGACACGTCGCTTCGTGTTGAGCGGATCCGCCAATTTCCTTCTTCTCAAACGAATTCAGGACTCATTAGCCGGCCGTGCTGCCTACCATGTTCTACGACAACCCCTCTGGACCGAATGGCTTCAGCAGCCAGAACCATCTTGGTTGCTGGATATGTTTGAAGCTCAACTTCCGGAAGAGAGTTCAGTCATATCTCCGGAACCGGACCTGCGCACGACTCTGTTCGGAGGTTTCTTCCCTGGCGTCAGAGAGGCAACGCCCGAACAAGCAGCCGTGTTCTGGCGAAGCTATGTGACGACGTATCTCGAACGCGACGTACCAGACATCGCGCCGACCATGTCCCTTTTTGACTATCGATCAGTCATGCGGCGCGTCGCCATGGCAACGGGATCTCTCATGGAATATCGGAAGGTCGCTGACGATACCAACGTTAATGAGAAAACAGTTTCAAGATATGTCGATGCGCTCCAAAAAACGTATCTTCTCTCTGTTCTCCCCCCAGCTTCTCTTACAGACACGACTTCAGTCCGGGCACACTGGAAACCATATCTTTGCGACACCGGACTGCTCTGCTCACTACTCGAGATAAGGAATCCCGAGGAAATAGATGATACGTTCTGCGGGCACCTTTTCGAAAACATGGTTTTCACGACTCTGCAGGTGCTCTGTGATCTATGGAGCATGAACATGCACTTTCTGCATACGCGTCGAACAAGTGAAGTACACGAGGTGGACTTCGTTTTGGGGCGTAGTAACAAGCGTATTGCTGTTGAGGCAAAAAAGGGCAAGGATGTCACCATGAGCGACGCCAAACACGTTCAATGGCTTATGGACAAAGACCCGCTCTGTATCAGCGGTATTGTAATCTACGGCGGGCCAATGATAAAGCACCTTACACGTCATATCGTGGCTGTTCCCTGGACAATGCTGTAGCGCATTCGCTTGCACACGATACTGCCATCCGCACGTCATAGTGCTCGCCAGGCCTAAGGCAGCTTGGCACATGGAAAGGCAAAAGACAGCACGACAGAGACAAAATACTGGTAATAGGAGTGCTCTATGGGAATGAAAGAAGAGTTTCTTAGCAAGAAGTTCAGTTTTCCTGGCAGTTTTTTGGAACAAAGAGACAGAAGTCTCTTGCTGACGAGCATAATAGCAGAAAGAAAGGTGTTCCTGTCAAAAAAAGTCCTAACCTATAGGTGCAGAGTGAAAGTGAACGACAGTGAAAAGAAGGTCTATTTCTTTGAGATCCTGGATGAAAGAGGTTCTGGCATAACTATGGGAAGTGGAGATGATGAAACATTTTCAACTCCAGGATTTGGGTTCAAGGTAGAGAAATACAATACCACAAATGGCACCAGAAGAGGAACAATAGAAGAACAATCTGTTTTGTTTGGAAAAAATTATACCTATAGCTTCAATTGGAATGAAGTAAAAGACTTTGCAACAGAAACCGCCAGTAAATTTGGTTACCAAATAGAGTTTGTTCTGGGTGAAGGAGCTCTGCAAAAAAAATAGTATCTCTGGAAGAAGAAACAAAACAATGGTTGAGACCATAGAGAAGCTCTATGGCTAGACTGTGACACCGCACTAATGCGTAGAGTTCACTTCACCAGCTAATTGCCCACAAGCTCCGCTGATATCACTTCCAAAGCTGGCTCTGCGGGTCCAGGCAATCTCCCTTTTGGTCAGGATCTCTTCGAATGCTCTCAAAGCCGCCAGGCTTGGGGATCGGAATCTGTCCCAGTGGCCATCACTGTCTTTGGTGGGATTGTAGATGATCAGGTTCACCACGCTCAGGCGAAGAATCTCCCCATAAGCATGGATGAGGTCGGCCAAGGCGTCAGCCTGTCGAGGACTGTCGTTTATTCCCCCCAGAAGCAGGTACTCGATCATGAGTCGTCTGTTGTTTTTTGCGACATACGCATCGAGAGCGGGCATCAACTTCTCCAAAGGATAGGTCTTGTTGATAGGCATCAAGCGGGAACGCAAGGCATTGTCGGGAGCGTGCAGGGAAATAGCCAGATTGATCTGCCAGTCTTCAGCTCCAAAACGTTCAATACCCGGAACAATCCCGCTCGTAGAAACCGAGATGCGTCGTTGTCCCAGATTAAAGCCATCCTTGTCATTCAACAACAGAATAGCCTTCTTGATGTTGTCGTAGTTGAGAAAAGGTTCCCCCATGCCCATAAAGACAACATTGGTGACCTTTTCTCCTTTGGCTTTCAACTCGCGGGAAAAGGACAGCACCTGTTCAGCGATCTCAGACGGAGAGAGGACTCGCTTGAAACCCAGGTGTCCAGTAGCGCAGAAAGAACAATCAATCTGGCAGCCAGCCTCGGTGGAAACGCACACCGTGCGACTGCCGTCTCCGTGTTTGATAAGAACACTCTCTATGGCGAGGTCGTCATGAGTGAAGAACAGGTTCTTCCCTGAGCCATCAAGCGACTTCTGCTCCGTCTTGAGGATGAGTTCGTTGAAGGACAAGAGCCGGTCCAGATCCTGCCTCAACGTCAGGGGTATATTCTCTATGGAATCAAACCCTTCCTTCAGGTCTTGGTACATGGCCAACTTGATCTGCTTGAAACGATACGCAGGTTGTCCCAGTTCTTCTAAAGTGGTTTGAAGCTTGTCCAAGTCCATACGTCAACTATAGCCTACTTTCGCGGATTCTTTGAGGTGTCTCTGCAAGAGACAGACACAACAGCTCATCGACGGAAGCGGCCTCTAGTATTCACCGTCGTCATCAGAGTATGAAAACTGCGTGGAGCAAACCTCTTTGACATAGGTGAAGTCGGTCTATACTATTTCATATTAGTATGTCGGCTAATCATTAGCCGGCATGAAAATAGTGAGGTAAAACGGCTTATGAATGCTAAACACGAACAGGAAAAGGAACTGAGCTCTTCCGCAGGCGACCTGGAACTGCTCTTTCGTGCGGTGAACAAGATGCACCGGCGCTGCCTGAAAAAGGAAATGGACAGCCGGGGTCTTGGCAAGGTCGGACAACCGATGATCCTGTTCATGCTGCGGAATCATGAAGTCGCCGCCGAGTGTGACCAGAAAGGATTCTCGGAGGCACTGGGCGTCAGTCCTGCGACCGTTGCCGTTTCGATCAAGCGCATGGAGCGAGCGGGACTTGTTTGCAAGTCCACTGACTCCAACGATCTGCGACGTAACCACCTTACCATCACCGACAAGGGGTTGCACCTCGTCAATGACTGCATTCGTGCCTTTCAGCATGTCGACGCAGGTACCTTCAAGGGGTTCTCGGAAGAAGAGCGAAAACAGCTGGAAGGCAGCTATCGCCGCATGATTGAAAACCTTGTGGCCATGGGCGCCCAAGTGCCCACATTCATGAAGCAGGAGGAAACAACGTGATCAAGAAATTCTGGAGCTACATTGGCAACTACAAGTCGCTGATCATCCTGTCACCGCTCTGCGTCATGCTCGACGTTGTCTGTGAGCTTTCTATGCCATTTTTGATGGGGAAGATCGTCGATAATGGGATCCCGGCATTGAATCTGCAGTACATTATTCAAGTCGGTATTCTGATGATCGGCCTTGCACTGGTTGCCATGCTGCTTGGCTCGCTTAACCACAAGCTTGCCGCTGAGGTGAGCCAGGGGTTTGCCGCCAATCTGCGCCAGGCACTGTTTGACCGGGTTCAGTCATTCTCATTCTCAAACATTGACACGTTCAGTACAGCCTCCTTGGTTACACGTCTCACAAACGACGTGACACAGCTTCAGAACACGCTGCTCATGAGCATGCGCTTTCTGACGCGTGCGCCGCTCATGCTGATATGCGCGCTCGTCTTTGCCATCGCCATCAACGCCAAGCTTGCAATCATTCTGTTCATGGCTATTCCCGTGCTTGTAGCAGGAATCTCGGTTATCGTGGGACAGGCAGAACGATTCTTCAAGGCAGTGCAAGCAAAGATCGATGCCGTGAACGGCACTGTCGAGGAAAACCTGATCGGCATCCGCGTTGTCAAAGCCTTTGTTCGTGAGCCTCATGAGAAGACCAAGTTCAAGAAGTCCAGTGACGAGTTGAGCGATACAGCTATTAGAGCCGGAAGCCTTGTCGTAACCATCATGCCGATCATGCTCCTCGTCCTCAACGGGGCCACCATTGCCGTCATCTGGTTTGGAGGTCGCATGGTCGGAAACCACCAGCTGGGCACAGGAGAGCTGGTCGGCTTCATCAGTTACGTCATGCTAATCCTCCAGAGCGTCCTTATGGTCTCAACGATCCTTATGATGCTCGCTCGTGCAAGAGCAAGCGCTGAGCGCATCATCGAAGTGCTTGGCACCACGCCAGACATTGCCGACAAACAATTCGTCTTGGCACCTCACGCAGTAGCCGACCCTCGCGTCAATGCAGAAGCACCCTCAGAGGAAGCGGCCATCCAGCATGGTGCCATCGAATTCCGCCATGTTGACTTTAAATACACTGCGACCGGCAAGGGCGAAAACGTCCTGTCGGATATCAACCTTACTATCCAACCGGGCGAGTTCGTTGCGCTTGTCGGCGGTACAGGTTCTGGCAAATCAACGATGGTGAGCCTCATCCCACGTCTATATGACGTATCTGACGGGCAGATCCTCGTGGACGGCGTGGACGTCCGCGACTACAAGCTTGCAACGCTTCGGAGTTCCATTGGCATGGTACTGCAGAAGAATGTGCTCTTCTCCGGCACCATCCGTGAAAACTTGCTGTGGGGAAATGCAGCTGCGACACAGAAGGAGATCGAGGAGGCCGCACAGAATGCCCAGGCCCATGATTTCATTATGAGCTTCCCGGATGGCTATGATACCGACCTCGGGCAGGGCGGTGTCAATGTGTCGGGCGGTCAAAAGCAGCGCTTGTGCATCGCACGCGCTCTCCTCAAGAAGCCGCACATCCTGATCATGGACGACAGCACCAGCGCTGTGGATTCGGCTACAGAGGCAAAGATGCGCGCATCCTTCCGCGAGAATCTCAAGGATACGACCATCCTGACCATCGCCCAGCGCGTCAGCTCGGTGCAGGAGGCCGACAAGATCATCGTGCTCGATGATGGTCGCATCGTCGGGATTGGGACTCACGCTGAGCTGCTTGCGAACAATCCAGCCTATCAAGCAATCTGTGCATCACAGATGGAAGGAGTGGTCGCCAATGGCTGAACAACAACAGCGTCCGATCGTGTCCATGCGCGGTACCCGCCTCAGCATGGCGTTCCAGAAACCCAAGAACGTCGGGGCAACAATACGCCGCATTTTGGCATACTTTGGAAGCAGCAAATATGCACTCATTGTCGTCTGCATCATGCTCATCATCAGCGCTGGCAGCGCACTTGCCGGCTCGTACTTCTTGAAACCACTGGTCAACAACTATATCATCCCCGGTAACTTCAAAGGACTCGCAGTTACCCTTGCCGTCCTGGCCGGCATCTACCTGATTGGTGTGGTCGCTTCGTACTTTCAAGGCCGCATCATGGTCACAATCGGACAGAGGACCGCCAACCTGATGCGCAAGAACCTTTTTGAAATGATGCAGGACCTGCCGCTCAGATTCTTCGATACATATACGCACGGTGAGCTGATGAGCCGTTTTACTAATGATATCGATAATGTCGAAATGGCGATCGAGCAAAGTGTTGTTCAATTGATCTCCGGTGTCCTGACGTTCGTTGGAACGCTCGTCATGATGTTGGTACTGAGTCCCACCTTGTTCGCGGTTGCCGCAGTCATCCTGGCATTCATGATTTTTTTGAGCATCAACCTGAGCAAGAAGAGCACAGTGTACTTCCGGGCTCAGCAGAAGTCCCTGGGTGACCTCAACGGCTACATCGAAGAAATGGTGGACGGCCTAAAGGTCGTCAAGGTATTCGGACATGAACAGGCGACCAGTAGCAAATTTGCTGGTCTTAACGAGGAGTTTCGTTCATCCGCAGCCACCGCAACTTTCCTGTCTGGCGTCGTGATGCCGCTGATGGGGAACCTCAGCCGTGTCTGCTATGCAACAGTTGCGATCGCTGGCGGCGTCCTTGCTATCACCGGGCACCTCGACACCGGCTCGCTGGTCGCCTTCCTGCAATATTCCTACCAAGTCGGCCGGCCTATCGACCAGGTCACGAACCAGTTGAGCGTTCTGCTCGCCGCCCTCGCAGGCGCGGAACGCATCTTTCAGGTCATGGACCAACAGGCCGAAGTCAACGGTGGAACGGTCACGCTCGTGAGTGTCACGCACGCGGAGGATGGCCCCATTGTCGAGACTCCTGAAGGTATCAAGACTGATGAGTGGGCATGGAGTGTCCCAAGAGACAACGGGCATACACTAGTGCCTCTCAAAGGAGATGTCCGGTTTGACCATGTTACGTTCTCGTATGACGGGGTGACCCCTGTCCTCAAAAACATCTCGCTGTATGCAAAACCTGGTCAGACGATCGCTTTTGTCGGTTCGACCGGCGCGGGCAAGACGACGATCACGAACCTGATCAACCGGTTCTACGACGTGCAGGAAGGGACCATCACCTACGACGGCATCGACGTCAAGACGATCCGCAAGAGTGACCTGCGCCGTTCGCTCGGCATGGTGCTGCAGGACACGCACCTGTTCACAGGCACGGTTATGGACAACATCCGGTACGGCCGGCTGGATGCCACGGACGACGAATGCAGGCTGGCCGCGAAGCGTGCCAGCGCCGACTCGTTCATCCGCCGCCTGCCACAGGGATACGACACTGTCATTACAGGCGATGGTGGCAACCTGTCACAGGGGCAGCGCCAGCTGCTCGCGATTACCCGCGCGTACGTCGCCGACCCACCTGTCATGATCCTCGACGAGGCAACGAGCTCCATCGACACGCGCACCGAACGCCTGATTGAACAGGGTATGGACGCACTCATGGAAGGCAGGACGGTATTCGTCATCGCCCACCGCATGTCTACCGTCCGTAATGCCAAAGCCATCATCGTCCTGGAGCATGGCGAGGTTGTCGAGCGCGGCAACCACGACAGCCTGCTCGCTGAAAAAGGTCGGTACTTCCAGCTCTACACCGGTCAATCTGCACTGGAATAAGTAACGTTCACCCGGATCAAATGTTATCCGCGCGGCTTGTTTGAGCCGCGCGGAGGACCCTGATGCTTCTACTGGGCCGTCACGATGCGCACGGTTGCTGCGACGCCCTGCACGGGGTAGCTCTCTGCTACCGGGCCGTTGAACGTGACCTCGACTGTATCGCCTTTCTTGATCTCCGAGAACGCAAACAGGCCCGTGATGGGGGTCTCGTCTCGTAGTACCCTGGAACTCATATTCACCGTGACGCTTGCCTTGTCGAAGGACGTATCCTGTTCCAGCTTGCCTTCCACGAGCATCGTGATGCCATCCTTTCCCTGAACGATGTCCGTCACGACGCCCCTGATGCCGATCTTGTCACTCTCGTCGACGATAGGCTGGGCACTCTGCAACAGCTCTGTTCCACTCTTCGTGCAGACCTCGTCTGGGTCGGCCAGGGAAAAGTACAGGTTCTCCTTGTCGTCCACAACGTACACCGCAACGTGGAGACCGCTGCCCATGTCTCGGGTCGCACCAAGTCGTGTGATG
The DNA here is from genome assembly GCF_003570925.1 of Candidatus Cryosericum terrychapinii. GTDB lineage: Bacteria > Caldisericota > Caldisericia > Cryosericales > Cryosericaceae > Cryosericum > Cryosericum terrychapinii. Next base: position 9,847 of record NZ_QXIS01000036.1, read on the forward strand.
ATCTCCCGGTACGTCATCCCCTTTGTGATACTCTCCACGTCGGACGTGCGTACGTGTCCAATCGGGTTATCGTACCGGAGCAACTCCTCGAAGGTCATCGGTTCAGGCCCCTTGCACGCGGTCAGCGAGACCGCAATCGCGATCAATGCGATTATTGCCACTGCTCTTCTCATCGTACCACCACGTCCATCTGGGCGATGTCGAAGCGCCGAACACATTCAGATGTCTCTTCAATATGACATGATCTTCTCCGCAGGAGTTCCTCAGGCCTCCTCACGTCCGACGATGATACTGCGATACCATGTGCCGCGTACCAGCCGATCGCCACATGTAACCCACTCATGCCGTGACTTTTCATCGGCTCTGGCTTCCGAGGAAGATACCTGTAGACTACCTAGTATCTCGCTTGAGGGGGACCGGATGGTATTCGGGCACAGCCCTGAGCGCTTGCCATCGATGCAGCTGTGGAGCTCCCTGTGGAGCCAGATGTGAACATAGTAAAGGAGGTATCATGCGTGTCAGAGTAGTGTACCAGTCCACGACAGGCAACACGAAGAGGATCGCCGAGACGATCGCACGCGCAGTGGGCTGCCTGGCGGAGCCAGTGGGTACGGCGACGGTTGACGAACCCGTGGACATGTTGTTCCTGGGGGCATCGATCCATGCCAAGGACATCGACCCATCCGTCAAGAAGTTCATCGCAGGGCTCGACCCTGCCCTCGCCAAGCAGGTGACCGTCTTCAGCACCGGCTTTGAGGACAAGGCAGTAGGCATCATGAAGGGCCTGCTGGCACGGCGGGGAATCCACGTGTCAGACACGTGCTACTTCTGCCGAGGAAAGTTCCTATTCTTCAACCTCCATCACCCGGATGCCCGGGATGTGACAAGGGCAGAGGAATTTGCGCGGAGCGTTCTCGCCAAGTAGCACTTCACGCGTCCGTTCTAGAGCAGCGGTATCCCTGCAGCGAAACACGCAGACCGCATTGCACCGGACCAGATGCCGGACTGGACCTCGCCGATGTGCGCGGTGTGCAGGAGCAGCATGCAGAGTCGCGACTGTCCGATACCGCCGCCGATAGTCAGAGGCAGGTCGCCCGCAAGCAGGCGGCGATGGTATGGGAGGTCCCGGTTGGCGAGTTCACCGCGTGCTTCAAGCTGACGCAGCAAGGCAGACGGGTCTACACGGATGCCCATCGACGAGAGTTCAAATGCACAGCCTAGAACGGAGTTCCAGACAAACAGGTCTCCGTTCAGGCCGCGATGTGTCTCGTCCGTGGGCGTCGACCAGTCATCGTAGTCAGCCGCGCGCCCGTCATGGGGAACACCGCTGAGCATCGGCGCGCCGATGCCAATGACGAACACGGCGCCCGATTCACGGCAGATGCGGTCCACCCGCTCTTGCGGGGTGTGGTCGGGGTCGTCGGCCTCCAAGTCCTCGCTGCGCACAAAGACCATCTCGTCAGGTAGCTCCAAGGCCGGCACTGAAGGGTAGCGCTCGCACACAAACTGGTTCGTGCGGAGCAGCACGCCGTAGATGTCTCGTACGATTCCCTCCAGGAAGGGGACAGTGCGCTCGCTGGCATCAATGACACGCTCCCAGTCCCACTGGTCGACGTACACGGAGTGCAGGTTGTCCAGCGTCTCGTCGGGTCGGATGGCGTTCATGTCGGTATAGAGGCCTTCGCCATGGTCGAAGCCGTAGTCAGCCAAGGCAGCACGCTTCCACTTGGCCAATGACTGCACGATCTCGGCGTCCTCGCCGATACTGCGGATGCCAAACCGGACCGGACTCTCAACGCCATTGAGGTGATCGTTAAGACCGGAGGCGGCAGTCACACACAGTGGCGCCGAGACACGCGCAAGGTTGAGCGCGGCCGCAAGACCGCACTGAAAGGTATCCTTGATAAACTTGATGGCTTGTTCCGTCTCCCGCAGCGACAGTGCAGGCGTGTACCCTTCGGGCAAACAAAGCCTGCCACTGATGTATGTCTGAGCTGTTCCCATCTGCATCGCCATGCGCATCTCCCGTTGCCTCGCGGCCGGCGTCACTGCCGGATGCAAGGGTATTTCGTAGAGGATACCAGGAAGTGCGGCTCCACGATGCGGGAATTGTGAACGATCAGGGTATGCAACGGTCCCGTTGCACAAGCCAAAGTCCATGCATGTCCAGGGACGTAGGTTCCCGCTATCGCGGGGGAAACGACAAACAAGGGCAGGACGGAACCTTTGAGGGCAGACAGCTGCAGACTATGGTGTAGCGTGGGCACCCTCCTGTACGGCCTTATCGTCGCTGTCGGTATGGTCCTGCTGGTCGTCCCCGGCATCATCTGGGCACTCCGCTACAGTATGTACGGGCACTACATGGTGACGCAAGGCGCAGGCCCCGTTGAGGCATTGCAGATGAGCGACGCCGTCAGACGTACATCTTTTCGTAGTACTCCTGCAGCATGCGTGCAGCCGAGAACTGCCACTGTGCCATATCGATGCTGGCATGCATCATGCCGACCCATGCGTCCCGCTGGTTCTCATAGGTGGGGATGACGTCGCTGGCAAGCACGTGGTACAGCGAAACGACGTCCACGCTGTTGCAGTCGCCGCCCTCGTATCCCCCGCCGAACTGCCAGCCGTTGACGCCTTGCTGACAGGCCTCGGGCCACCACCCGTCGAGTGTGCTCAGATTGAGGATACCATTCATCGCTGCTTTCATGCCCGACGTACCGCTCGCTTCCATCGGCCGCACCGGGTTGTTGAGCCAGACGTCACACCCGCGCGTCAGCATCTTGCCGATGGCCATGTCATAGCCCTGCAGGAACACGACGCTGCCGGGATACTCCTTGGCAATGCGTACGAGGTTCGTGATGGTCGCCTTCCCTCCCATGTCGTTGGGGTGCGCCTTGCCGGACAGGACAATCTGAATCCTGTGGTTGCGCAGCAGGTCCCCGACCACCTCTCTGTTCGAGAAGATGAGGTCGCTGCGCTTGTACGGCGTGGCGCGACGAGCAAATCCGATGGTCAGAACGTTCTCGTCGAGCCGGACCCCGTTCCGCCGCTCAATGTCGTCGATCATCACACGCTTCAGTGCGCTGTGGGCTGCCCACAGGTCCCCTCCGGACGCATGGGCCTGCCGGATGCTGTCGTCCTGCCAGGTACCGTTGTGGACACCGTTCGTGATGGAAAGGATGTCGGAGCCTCCGGGGACGAGCTTCCACATCTGGCGGGCCGTGTGCCCGTGCAGCTGCGACACCGCATTTGCCTTTCTGGACAGGCGCAGCCCCGCGGCAGTCATGCTGAACGGGTCGCCCCCCAGCTGGACGATCTGATCGCTGGAGAGTCCGTCATACGAGCTCATATACTGCAGGATACGGTGGGTGTGCACCTCGTTGCCGTCAGACACCGGCGTGTGCGTCGTGAACACGATGTGCTGTTTCACTGACCGGAGTGCGTCTGTAAAGGGCACGCCCTTCGTCATCTGCTGGCGGATCAGTTCGACGCCGGCAAAGACCGCGTGACTGTCGTTGAAGTGGTACATGTCCACGTCGATACCCAGCGCCTGCAGCGCGCGTACGCCGCCGATGCCGAGGATCATCTCCTGTGCAATGCGTTCCTCCTCGAACCAGCCGTACAGCTGCCCCGTCAGGTTCCAGCTCAGGGTGCCCGGAAGGTACGTGTCGAGGAGGTACAACGGCGCATTGCCAAAGGCTGTGCATTTCCACACCTTCACCCGCACCTCTTCGTCGCGGATGAGCACGGTGACGACCACGCCCGTGTCCTCGAGCGAGTCGTACCGATACTCGTGGTAGCTGTCGTACGGGCGATCGTACTCGTCGATGAATTGCTCGGTGTAGTCCTGGCGCCACAGGATCCCGATTCCAACCATCGGCCGGCCGGCGTCCGCCGCCGCTTTCAGGATATCGCCCGCCAGGATGCCCAGACCCCCGGCGTAGATATGCAGCTTCTCATGTAGCCCGAACTCCATACAGAAGTAGGCTACTCTGGGCGTTCCATTGTCCATTGGAGACCTCCGTTACTTCCCGATTTCTATTACTACAACTTCGCACGGGCTGAGCAGAACGTCGTCAGTTGAAGAAACCGACCGCCTGCACGGGCCATGTGCATCATACACGATTTTGACTTCTTTTCCGACAGGAATCGTCGCGGGATGCTCCAGCGCAAGTCTGAGCGACAGTTCGGTCGTCAGCGAGCGATTTGCTGCGACGACCAGACCGTCGATATAAGTCGAGTCATGATAGCAGAGCATCGTCAAGTTCCCATGGTGCAAAAGATCCTCCTGCTTCACGAAGTTTCCCGGGTCGCCGAGAAGGGACAGATAGTGCCGCCGCAGACGAAGCGTCTCCTGCAGGACGGCGTCCACCCACGTGTCGCCGCTTGTCCAGTGAAGACAGTAGGGGTCGAAAAAGGCAAGCCTGCCGGCCATCGGATCCCCGGGCGGCAGAACGAAACGGCCGTCCTCGGTGTTGTCCAGACCAAGGTTCATTGGCTGTACCTCCAGCAGTTCCTGTCCGCTGTTGATGAACGGGACAGCGTTGGGCATGAAGCTGTTGAGGGTCAGGATCAGCCGGAGGGAGGCCTTGTCCGGGTGGCCCAGCGCCGATCGAGGAGTGTCGGGCGTCTCCACCGAGGCGACCACAGGAATCGGTGAGGCAAGAAACCCATTGTCCAGGATGGAGCGGGCAAAGTCGGCGTCGTGGATCCTCTTGTAGTCATAGTAGGTGTAGCCGCTGATCAGGTCGAACCCGTCCCGTCCCGCCTGCGCACCCTTGCCGCAATCGAACTCTTCGGACCAGAGGAGGAACTTGGGGTCCACCTCCCGGATGCGCCGAACAATTGACGCATTGTGTTCGGCCGGCATGGCGTGCGCCATGTCGATGCGAGCTCCGTCGATGCCAAAGTGCGTCCTGTAGTGCGGCATCACACCCTCGACATAGCGCCACAGCTCCTCAGTGGGCTTGGCTCCCGGGTATTTGCTGAGCGAAGCGCTGTCCTGCATGACAAACGGAGCCTGGCCGTCCGCGACATATTTGCCGACCTGAGCGGCGTTGTCATGGTAGAATCGCAGGTAGGTGGCATCGGTCCATGGCGGCTGCTGGTCGTTGATGACAGGCGAGAAGCCAGGTGCCGTCGTGATACCGAATTGGTCCTCGATGGCGCCGAGGAGGTCGTCACCAGCGCTCGCCCGCACCGATGCCCAGCGGTCCGGGTCGATGCGGTCGGGAGACCATGTGAACTGGGCCAGGTACGTGGGTGTCTGCGACGACGTGTACAGCTCTCTCAGCGTTTCATCATTCACCTCCCGCGTCGTCGTGCCGTCACCCAGCGAGGGAGCCCGGAATCCCACTGCACATTCTTTTCTGATCCAGCAGAACCAGTCCGGGTGGTCGGCGATGAGCACGCTGTCTCGCGCGGTCGTCCGGAACGCGAAGTCAAGGACCACCTTCATGCCCAGCCAGTGGCACAGTTCGACAAACGCCTGGAATTCCGCCTCCAGGAGTTCGCCCGTGTCCTCGCCCAGCAGGGGATCGTGCAGCGCGGCGTCGAGCTTGTAGATGTCCTTGATTGCATACGGACTGCCTAGCCTGCCTTTCTTGTATCGGTCGCTGCAGCTGAACACCGGCAGAAGGTAGACAATGTCGACCCCGTACCGCCGAAGGAGCGGGAGCAGTGCCATCGTCTTTAGAAATGTGCCGGAGCAGACCTCGCCGGCGTCATGATGCGGCCAGGCCGTGAACGAACGCACCAGCATGCCATAGATGACGCTCTCGGTAAGGCGTTTGCGTCCTCCAGGCTCCTGTGCAGTGCCACCCTCCCGGAGTGCCTTTTCGATGCACGCGGCGAAGAAGTCGCACGGGTCCACGCGCAGCTCGCCGGGTCTGCCGGGGTCTGCCGTGCCGCCTCGGTACGCGGCGTGGTTCCAGCGTTCCGGGACAAACCAGTCTGCTCCGCATGCACCCTTCCTGCTGTGCAGGATTTCGAGCACTAGCCGCACGTTTGGGACGCGATCAGGTACCTGGTTCACATCGATATCTCCATGGGTGTCCATACAAGCAACTGTCTTCTACCGGTTGAAGGAGTGACAGAAGGCGGCAAGCTGCGCGGTTCTGCTGTGAACGTAAGGAGGCAATTCGCGGGCAAGCGCCCGGTCGAGCACTGACAGGTCGACACTGCCGCTGTTCAGCAGGCGATCTTCGATCAGCCTGACTTTGGCTTCCCGTCCCGGCATCAGCTGATAGAGTACATACCAGTCTTCCAGACATGTCAATGGGATTATCACGTCATCCACGGTTCTTGTCATCGCGACAGACCTGTCATCGAACGGAAACACGTAAGTGCCGTTGGCATGCTTGATGGCGAATCCGGCCATGACGTCGACATCCGTCTCGTCGACCACGTATTCGAGGAACCGGCTCGTCGAGTACAGGCTTCTGCCGGGATCACCGAGCGCTTCGTTCCCCAGACCGTCAAGAATCGAGGCGACCATGTCTGCATCTGTCTCGCCGGTCATGATGTCGATATCGTGCGGTGTGTCGACCAGACCATGGTAGTATAGCAGTACGGAAGCACCGATACCCCAATGAACGCCAGCCCGGTTCAGTGGGCGCGCTATGTCCAGAAGCGTATCGAAGAGCATTCGACCCCCTGTGACGCTTGTCCCTTGTTTGCGACAAGCACACGGTTCAGTATAGCGAGATCACAAAGTCGCCAACACTGAGTGGGTTCCTGCCTTCGCGGGAACGACGAACACGGGGACAGGCGTGCAGGGGCATGCAAGAGATAGGAAAAGCGGGACACAGGAGATGTCTCCCGCGTCCCGCCTGAGTCTCGTGCGAGGAAAACCTGCTACTTCTGGGTGATGGTCACCGAACCCACACCGACATTCAGGTCGAGGCTCAACGTGACAGCCGTGGTACCCCAGGCGGCGTTGCGATAGGTGCTGCCATTCCTGGTGAAGCCGCTCGCGTCGATGGAACCAAGACCTCGCTGCGCGTTGATGGTGACGCCGACGTTCTCGGGGACGACCAGCTTGATACTGCCGACTCCACCGTTGACCTGCACGTCCGCGCTGTTCTTCCAGTCACCCGTCAGGTCAAGGTTGACCGACCCCACGCCTGCTTTCACGGTCAGACTGGTCATGGCCTTCGGAGAGGCCTTGACCGTCGTGCTGGACGCTCCTGAGTCGACGGTGAGCGTGTGCACCATCGTATCGCTCAGGTCCATGTCCATGTCGCCGGCGCCGTTCTTGAGGTCCAGGTCCACAGGTGTCGTACTGCTCAGACGAATGTCCCAATCATTGCGGTAGCTGCCACTAAAGGCCTGGTACGTGCCGCTGGGCTGCCGCACCAGAAGCCGACCCTCGTCTCCGTTGACGACGTAGTCGACGATGGGCTTCCAGGCTGTGACATTGTAGGCGAACGTCGCGTCCATCAGGTCAGAAGCTCCCCCACTCAGCGTCACCCGGCCAGCGCCCATCTGCAGTTCGACCAGTGCTATCCGCGCTCCCTGCAGATTGACGGCCTTGGTGTCGGTTATGACGTCGCCGGCAGTCGGTTTGTTCCACGTCCTCGGCTCCCACCAGGCATTGCCGGTCAGGGCGCCTGTCGCGTACAACCCTCCAACAATCAGGAGCACAATCACCAGGAAAATGGCCAGTCCTCTCATACACTACCTCCCACAGAAAAGCGGAATAACCGCTTGCGGCAGGCGGGCCTTTGTTCGTACCCACGTCCTGCTCTCACCTTGCGTACGGTCAGCAGAACCCAAAGGTTACACCATCAGCAATATGCGTTCGACAGCTTTTCCACGTCCGAAGAAAGGCACGTCACGTCCTCTACAACTCTATGGACGGGCTAGCCCTTGGACGGTGCGCACCTCGGGCGTCCCCACGACAGCAGCCATGTCGCCACTGATCTCGAGTCCTCCGTTGCGCCCACGGCCCTCGAACAACAGGACGTCTCCGTACACGTGTCGCTCGATCAGGCGGACCTGCACGACAGCGTTCAGTTCTTCAACCAGCATCTGTGTCATGGCCCCGGCGCGCGGGGCGAACACCTGACCCATCCCGCTCCGTCCGCCGCTCCAGACTTCCAGGATGTGTTTCCCATTGATGACCGTGAACTCGGCACGCTGGTCGTCATACGCGAAGTGTGCCAGCCGTGACCCGTTCCATGTCGCCCACTGGTAGAACACGCCCCCGAAGAGGAACCCGACGATGAACCCGCGAAGAAGTCTGCCCGCCAGCGGGATGTCCGCAATCGAAGCGGTCAGGCAGACATGGTCCTCGTCGAAATGGTTGGACTGCGTCCACACCCAGGCACGGGGAAACGCACTGCCCCAGTCCCGCTCCATGTAGGCCCGCCCTCCGGTGAAGTCCATCTCATCGCCGCCCGCGGAGAGAGAACCGACGATGCGGGGGTCGACGTTCGTAATGGCGTGATACCCCTCGAGAAAAGGCAGGAAGGCAAAAGGCCCCATAGCCCCTGGCGCCCACGGACGAATCGGCCACCCTTGCGATTGTGAGAATTGCAGGTCTCCTCTTAAGTGCAGGTCCGGGTCGTCGATGTCCACGTGCATGGACGTCAGGCTGAAGCGGCTCTGACCCACCGTAATGTCGAAGCGCTCCCGCGACGACCAGAATTGCTGAGCGGGATAGCGGTGCATCGTCGTGCGGCCTGTCCGTCCATCGAGGAACTGGATGAAGCAGTACTGTTTGGCCGGGTCGCGGTCCATCCAAATGCCCGGTATGATTGCCCACACGTGCCGCTCGGAGGGGTCGACGACCTTGAAGTACCACCCGTCGAATCCGCTGGAGCGCCATCCGCGCCCGTGGAACATCTCAGGATGCCAGACGATGCCAGCGTGCGTCATACGGGGAACTCTTCACGGCCATAGAACGGTTGGCCTGCGTGCACGAATACCTTGCCCGTGCTGTTCGCTGTCATGGCTTCAGTATGGCGAAGGCGACTCCCTCATACAAGAGCCTATTGTGCGCCCACACGTTGTTGTCAATTTGTAGCATTGACTTTGTGATATATGGTCACAAACTTATTGAGCACTGTTTCATGGAATCCTGGTATGTGCGTGACGGTATTGAGGTTGTGAGACGAAGAACAAGAAGAAATAGGAGGAATACGTGAGAGTCATCATTGTTGGTGGAAACGCTGGGGGAGCTTCGGCTGCAGCGCGCCTGCGCCGCCTCGACGAGAAGGCGGAGATCGTCGTTTACGAAAAGGGAGACTACATCAGTTTCGCCAATTGCGGGCTTCCCTATCACATAGGCAATGTCATTACAGATCGCAGCCAGCTGCTTGTCCAGACACCTGCGTCGATGAAGGAGCGGTTCAATATCGACTTCCTGACGGGGCATGAGGTAACCAGTATTGATCGGCACGCACACACAGTCACTGTAAAGGAACTCGCCACCGGCACCGAGACGACCGACCGGTATGACAAGCTTGTCCTGTCTCCCGGCGGCTCTCCCCTGCGCCCACCCATCCCAGGCATCGACAGTGAGGGCATCTATTCACTCTGGACCATCCCTGATATGGACCGTATCATCCAGGCCGTCCATGCTGGTGCCAGGAAAGCCGTCGTCGTCGGAGGGGGTTTCATCGGCGTCGAAGTCGCAGAGAACCTGAGGGAGCAGAAGGTCGACGTCGCACTGGTCGAGATGCTGCCGCAGGTGCTGGCGTTCCTCGACCCCGACATTGCTGCCTACGCTCATCAGGAACTGCAGATGCATGGTGTCGACCTGCACCTGGGTGATGGAGTCAAGTCGTTTGCGAAGAACGTGGACGGCACGCTGACGGTAACCCTGACCAGCGGGACACAGCTTGCAGCAGACATAGTTATCCTCGCCATCGGCGTACGACCAAACACGCAGATAGCCGAACACGCTGGACTCACGATTGGCACCTCCCACGGCGTCCTGGTGGATGAGCACCTCCGCACCAGTGACCCCGATATCTATGCCATCGGTGACGTCATCGAGGTCGAACACTTCGTCACGAAGAGCAAGGCTCTCATCCCGCTGGCCGGGCCCGCTAACCGGCAGGCACGCATCGCTGCCAACAACATCGTCGGCAGAGATGATATCTACAAAGGAACACAGGGCACGTCGATCGTCAAAGTCTTCGACCTGGCCGCAGGAGCCACCGGCGCCAGCGCGGCTCTGTTGACGAAACTGGGCATCCCCTTCCGGTCCGTCACCATCCACCCGGGTTCACATGCCGGATACTATCCGGGCAGCACGCCAGTCCACATCAAACTGCTCTACAGCCCCGAGGGCAAGTTGCTCGGTGCTCAGGCCGCCGGCTACGACGGTGTGGACAAACGCATCGACGTCCTGGCCACAGCCATGCGTCTGGGTGCCACCGTCGACGACCTCACTGACCTCGAGCTTGCCTATGCTCCACCCTATGGCAGTGCCAAGGACCCGGTCAACATGGCGGGCTTTGTAGCCCAGAACGACCTCGAGAACCTGGCACCCGTCGTGGCTCCCGACCATCTTGCCGAAGAGCTCGCCAAAGGTGCGATTCTCCTGGACGTGCGTGAACCGGAAGAGACATCCTGTGGCATCATTCCCGGCGCGCTGACCATCCCTCTTCCCGAACTGCGCAACCGTATCGGCGAGTTGCCCGCGGGAACAAAGATCATCCTTACCTACTGCAAGGCAGGCCTGCGTGGATACGTTGCACAGAGGATCCTGGCCCAGAACGGGTTCCAGGTTGCCAACCTGACCGGTGGCTATACAAGCTGGGAGGCTTCTCTGACACATGGTGTTGAGGAACAGCCGACGCGGCCCGAACGCGAGGCGGACGATCAGCAGACCTGCACTAGCAGGCCGTGCGTCACGAAGGCGAAGCTGCTGACGCCGCCGACAGCAGCATCGACGAAGACCATCGAGATCGACGCCTGTGGCCTTCAGTGCCCGGGGCCGCTGCTCAAGTTGAAAGAAGCGCTGGCACAGACAGGGCCTGGTGACCTGATCAAGGTCACCGCTTCGGACCCAGGCTTCTACGCCGACGTCGCAGCCTTTGCCCAGGCACAGGGCCTGGAAGTGGTGGACCGCCAGCGCGGAAAGCTGGTCACGGCGACACTGCGGAAGCCCCTTCATGCTGCTGCCACAGCAGGTGTCGCTGTCGTCTCCGGCAAGGCGGACGACCACGCGACCATCATCGTATTCAGCAACGATCTGGACAAGGTCATTGCAGCGTTCATCATCGCGAACGGCGCTCAGGCTATGGGCAAGAAGATCAGCATGTTCTTCACCTTCTGGGGCCTGAACGTCCTGCGCAAAGATGAGAACGTGCGCATCAAGAAGACATTCATCGAACGGATGTTTGGCATGATGATGCCGCGTGGTGCCACGCACCTCATCCTGAGCAAGATGCACATGATGGGTATGGGTACCGGCATGATCCTGGGCCTCATGAAGAAGTACAACGTGACGCCTGTCGAGGCAATGATGCGGTCTGTCCTCGATGGCGGCGGCACATTCATCGCGTGCACGATGTCGATGAACCTCATGGGGATCCACCGCGAAGAGCTCATCGACGGCATTGAAGAAGGCGGTGTGGCGACCATGCTGGGCGACGCTGACCAGGGTCATATCAACTTCTTCATCTAGAACTGCTCTATATTTGAAGAAAGCGCGCCCCGGCTATATGCCGGGGTGCTTGTTGCTAGTCCAGTGCTTCGTCGATCCTACGTGGCGTTTCCCGTGCAGTAGATCTTGATGGCGTCACGAAGGAACGTGGCCAGCCCGGGCCGTACCTTGTCGTATGTCGCAGTGAAGCGAGGGTCGCTCACGTACATGTCGCCAAGCCCAGACAGCATCTCGAGCGAGCAGGCGTAGAAGTTGGTGCTCATGTACTCGTGGAAGCGCTTCACCAGAGTCTGCACGTCCCTATCAGTTGGACTGTGGTCCATGAGTGTCGCCAGGCCTTCTCTGATCTCTGCGCCTTCCTGCTGGATGCGCTTCCAGTCTTCCTTCGTATGCTTCGACGTACGTCTCTGGGATTCCACATAGGCGTCCGTCGTGCCCCACCGCTGCTTCGCCTCGTCTGCGTACTTCGTCCGATGTTCCTCCAGAGCGCGCTCGTCGAACGCGTCAAACATTGTCGTCGTGTCCATCGTTTCTCCTTTGTCCATGGCTTCTATGGTGTGGCCGACTGCTGCAAGGAGCGCTTCGACAGCCTTGCGCCGCTCAAGCAGTGCTGTGCGGTGTGCCTCGAGCGCCTTGCGCCGGTCGAACGCCGGGCTCTGCACGATCGCCTTGATCTGACCGAGCGGGAACCCGAGCGAGCGGAAGAACAGAACCTGCTGCAGCAACTCCAAGTCGCTATCGACATAGAGCCTGTATCCAGAAGGTGTCTCGTACGAAGGATTGAGCAGCCCAATAGCATCGTAGTAATGGAGCGTGCGCACGCTCACGTGGGCTATGCGTGCTACCTTCCCGATCGTATAGGTCATCTTTGCTCCTTTTCGCTGTCATGGCAGCATATACCATGACGTTGCGTCATAGTCAAGAGGGCAGGACAAACGAAAGCCCCGGCTTTCGCCGGGGCTGATTGGGTTCTGTGTAGGGGGAGAACTACTTGATCGTGACGTCCTTGGCCTGCGGACCCTTGTCGCCTTGCACGACTTCGAATTCGACCGCGTCGCCTTCCTTCAGCGACTTGAAACCTGAACCGAGGATGGCGCTATAGTGGACGAAAACGTCCTTGTCGCCGTCATCACGAGTAATGAAACCATAACCCTTCTCTGCGTTGAACCACTTGACTTTGCCTGTAAGCACTGAAACCTCCATAAAACTTGGCATGTACTATCTTGCCATAGTGCAGTATATGGAGTATTTTCCCCGATACAAGTGCCCGTGTTGCAATATGTGAACTCACCATGTATTCGCATTGTCTTCTCGTGTGTCGTTCCCGTGCGTGCAGGGGCGACTGAGGGTGAATCCTGCGCGCTATTTCGTCTCCGACGGCACGATCCCGTAGATCCTGGAATACTTCTCTTTCACCTCACTCATGAAGTAATGGTAGTCCAGCGGCTTGCCAGTCACCCGCACGACAAGATCCTTTGGATCGTACAGGGCGCCGTACTGGTGAATCTTGGACCGCTGCCATTCACGCAACATGTCAAGGTGACCTGCCGCGATCTGTCCGTCGAGATCCGGGATCTCCTGCCTGGCCGTGGCAAAGAATTGCGCAGCGTAAAGATTCCCGAGCATGTACGACGGGAAGTATCCAAACAGGCCCCCCGACCAGTGGACGTCCTGGAGGACGCCGTGGGCATCATCGGGAACCTCAATGCCAAGATACTCTTTTATCTTGGTATTCCAGAGGCCCGGGAGGTCGGCCACTTCCACTTTCCCGTTGATCAGAGCTTCCTCGATCTCGAAACGGAGCATCACATGCAGGTTGTACGTGACCTCGTCCGCCTCGATCCGTATGAGCGATGGTTCGGCG
>NZ_QXIS01000037.1 GCF_003570925.1 Candidatus Cryosericum terrychapinii
TCGGCCCTGTCGAGGCCGTCAACGGGTTCTGGGTCGCGCGCGCCGGCCAGGACAAGGAATACAGCGTCCTGACGTGGAAGAGTGAACAGCAGGTCCGAAGCCGCATGAGTCGTGCCGGCACGATCTGGTGGGTGCTCAGCCTGCTGGCGTTTGCTGCAGGAGTCCTCGCCATCATCGTCTCGTTCAACTAGCAGCTCTGGTCACATTCGCGGCGACAGGAGGAACTTATGCCCGAACTGATTCGAGCGAAGCGCGTATACGAAGAATACAGCTCCGACGACGGGACGCGCGTCCTGGTAGAACGCCTGTGGCCTCGTGGCTTCACCCGTGAGCGGTTGCACGCCGACTCGTGGCTGCGTGAGATTGCACCGACAGCAGAATTGCGCACATGGTATGCGCACGACGTCGTAAAGTGGCCGGAGTTCATGACGCGGTACATCACCCAGCTCGACACGCAACCCGACCTGGTCGAGTCACTGCTGGAGATAGCTCGCCGTGGTCCACTCACGCTGCTGTACGCAGCTAAGGATACCGAACACAACAGTGCGCTCGTCCTGCTGAACTACCTCAAGGGCCAGCTCAAAGCAAGGTAGCGTTTCCGTCTATTCGCCGAACAACCCACCCTTCGACTCGTCGGCTCCTGGCTCGATTGCTGCTGGAGCCGAATCTACGCCCCCTGGCGCTTTGAGCAGGCGAGCGTTGATGGCGACAATGATAGTCGACAGGGACATGAGGACCGCGCCGATGGCTGGGCTCATGACGAAGCCGGCCCCGGCGAGCACGCCTGCCGCCAGTGGAATGGCGATAACGTTGTAGCCCGTCGCCCAGGCGAGATTCTGCAGCATCTTGCGATAGGTGGCACGTGAGAGCTGTACGACTGCGACAACGTCGCGGGGATCATCACGGACCAAGATGACATCCGCCGTCTCGATGGCAACATCCGTGCCGGCGCCAATCGCAATCCCGACATCGGCCTGCGCAAGAGCCGGGGCGTCATTCACGCCATCACCGACCATGGCAACCGTCAAGCCTCTCTTCTGCACTTCCTGGATCTTGGCTGCCTTCTCGTGCGGAAGCACTTCGGCAAAGAAGTCATCGAGTCCCAGGTCCTTTGCCACCCATTCGGCAGCAGCGCGGGAGTCACCGGTCAGCATGATGCTCTTGATGCCCATCTGGCGCAGAGCCGCGACGGCGTCGCGAGACTCGGGCCGTATGGTATCGGCCAGCGCGATAGCTCCCTGAACAGCACCGTCGACCAGGACGTAGACGACCGTCTTCGCCTGCGAGGTCAGCACGTCGACCTGAGTCGAGGAAACAGCCAACTCGTGATCGATGACGTAGCTGGGCCGAACAACCATGACCTTGTGACCGTCCACTGTTGCCTGTGCGCCGACCCCGGGGAGCGCCAGGAACTCGCTGATCTGGGGCAAGGCGAGGGAGCGCTCCTGTGCACTGCGCACGATGCCGAGTGCGACGGGATGCTCGGACTGAGCCTCGACGGCGCCGGCCAGTCTCAGTATCTCGTCCGACGTGCTCGCCTCGTTCAGGGGAACGATGTCGGTGACGCCGAACAACCCCGTGGTAAGTGTCCCTGTCTTGTCGAATACGACGGCCTGCAGATTGCGGGCCTGCTCAAAGGCAGTCCTGTTGCGGAGCAGCAGGCCGTTCTGTGCCAACAGAGCAGTTGACACGGAGACGACCAGTGGAATGGCAAGACCAAGAGCATGCGGACATGTCGTCACCATGACCGTAACCATACGTTCCAGCGCGAAGGCAAGCCCCCTGCCGAGAAACAGCCAGACGACCAGTGTCAGCGTACCCGCGCTGAGAGCAATGATGGTCAGCCAGAGCGCTGCCCGGTCGGCAAGCACCTGTGTTTTGGACCGTGATTCCTGAGCGCGGCGGACCAGGTCGACGACCTGTGCCAGGTAGGTGTCACTCCCAACCTTCTCGATGACGACCGTCAGGGCACCTTCGCCGTTGATCGCACCGCCGATAACGGCGTCGCCCGGCTTCTTGTCTACTGGGCGCGACTCCCCGGTCAGCATGGCTTCGTTCACGCTCGATGCTCCGCCCTCGACGCGCCCGTCGACCGGGACCTTCTCACCAGGCTTGACCAGTACTCGGTCCCCGGTCGCGAGGTGAGCAACTGGATGGTCCATCACGGTGCCATCGGGCATAATGACGTGTGCTTCAGAGGGCATGAGTCGCGCCAGGCTCTCCAGCGCACGGGAGGCACCCATCACGGACTTCATCTCCAGCCAGTGACCAAGAAGCATGATGTCGATCAGCGTCGCAAGCTCCCAGTAGAAGTCCATGCCCTGAAGCCCCAGCGAGACCGCAGCGCTGTACACAAAGGCCACCGTGATTGCCATCGCAATAAGTGTCATCATGCCCGGGGTCTTCGCCTTGAGCTCTTCGAACAGTCCTTTCAGGAAAGGCATGCCACCGTATACGTATATGAACGCTGACAACACGAACAGGGCCCACGTCGAGCCGGTAAATTGCAGCTTCGTGCCCAGGTGCAGCAGCAACTGCACAGGCTCCGAAAGGAGTAGGACCGGGACGGTCAGGACAAGGCAGACGAGGAATCGGGTTTGGAAGTCACGAATCATGTGAGCGTGGTGGTCGTGTCCCTGGTGTTCGTCATGACCGGCGTGGCCACCCGGCATGTCGTGCCCAGCATGCTCCATCTCTGCATGCATGGTGTGGTCATGCCCTTCCTGGTGTGCGGCGTGCGTGTCGTTGGTCATATCGTGATGTATGTGCTCATGGTCTTCCATGTATGGCCTCCGGTAGTCTGGCGAACTAAGTCCAGTCTACGTGAAAGCGCACATACTCAACGCGCCCGAAAGGAGATAGATGCAAATAGAAAGAGCGATTTGGATTTCCCCGGGTCGCTCAGCCGTTTCGGATGGTGGAGAAAGCTTTGCTAGTGCTTCTCGGGAACATCCTTAGGCGCCGGCGTTCCTTTGTGCGACGCGGGCATTTCAATGTATCTTTGGGGATTCCCGTGGAACGAGTCCTTGCACCACTGGCTGCAGAAGCCGTAGGTCTTGCCTTCGAACTCCTCAGTGTATTCGGCCTCACAATTGTTGAGCAACATACCACAAACTGGATCCCATTGGTTGAAACAAGTCTTGGCCATCGGAGTCTCCTTGATTGACGGACCCACTTCTCACATCGATGAGAACAGCACCACACCACACCGCAGGATACCTGCAGCGCATTACCCACATGCACCAAGACACAGGAACACCAGCCTGTTCCACCTCGCACTCTTTCCGGTCACACCTTTATAGAAACATCTTCATCATATCGCGGTAGAGCATTGCTGTCAAAATGTTGTGGCGCGCCAGATCCGGGCCCAGAACAGACGTGTGGGGCCCATTTTCATTTGTGCCGGACGACGTTGGAGTATCATGTATTGGAGATAGACAGTCTGTGCCCTGACGGTGGAGGAATCGATGCCTGAAAACATGAACGTGAAACGTACCAAGGTTGTCGCCACACTTGGACCAGCGACGAATTCCGAGGAGATGATCCGGGCCCTCGCCGAACGCGGGGTGGATATCTTTCGGATCAATTTCTCGCACGGCACGGAAGAAGAACGCCTTGCCGTGATTGCTGCCGTGAAGAAGGTTCGTGGCGAACTCGACCTGCCACTCGCCATCCTCCAGGACTTGCAGGGACCGAAGATCCGTCTGGGAATGTTCAGTCAGGGATCATGTGAGATCGCAACCGGAGGCACCTTCTGTCTTACGACCCATACGGTGGACGGAAACGCCGAACAAGCCAGTGTGGACTGCCCTCCTCTTACCACCGAGGTTCGGCCCGGGGAGCTCATCTTCATCAACGACGGCCTGATTCGTCTCAAGGCACGTGAAATCCGGGGTGAAACCATTGTGACGGATGTCCTCAAGGGAGGAGTCCTTTCAGACCACAAGGGGGTCAACTTCCCCCAGTCGGACCTCCATGTCCCGTCAATCACGGAAAAGGACAGGCATGATCTTGTCACTGGCCTGCGAGCGGGCGTCGACTATGTAGCGCTCTCGTTCGTACGCACGCCAGACGATGTCCGCGAGCTCCGTACACTCATGGAGACATACGGCGCGCATGTACCGATCATCGTGAAGGTGGAAAAGTGGCAGGCAGTCCAGAACATCGAGAGTATCCTTGCCGTCGCAAACGGCATCATGGTCGCCCGGGGAGACCTCGGTGTCGAGATGCCTATCGAGGAAATCCCCATCATCCAGAAGACAATCATTGCCTTGTGCAATCGGATGGGCAAGCCAGTCATCACGGCGACTCAGATGCTCAACTCCATGGTCGAAAACCCGTCTCCAACGCGGGCAGAAGTGACAGATGTAGCCAACGCCATCTTCGACGGCACAGACGCTGTCATGCTCAGCAACGAGACGGCAGTCGGCAAGTTTCCCGTGGAGACGGTCGAGATGATGGGGCGCGTGATCGAGGCGACCGAACGAAGCAAGATGTACTGGACCACTATGGAGGCCCGCGATGCCGCGTCTGCCTCGGACACATCGGATGCGATCGCTCACGCCGCTGTCCGCACGGCTCAGACTGTTGGAGCCAAGCTCATTGTCTGCGCGACAGAGTCGGGCAGGACATCGATCCTGATCTCGCGCTACCGCCCCTACACCCCCATCCTTGCACTCACGCCAAGCGACCTGGTCCAGCGCCGCCTTGCACTGTACTTCGGCATCATCCCGATGGTCGTCAAGCAGTTCGAGAGTGTCGACGACATCCTTCGCACCGCAGTCGCAATGGCGCGCATGTCTCATCTGGCACGACGAGGCGACAAGATCATTATTACGGCAGGCTCGCATGCAGGAGTCGCCGGCAGTACCAATCTCATCAAGGTCGAGGATCTGGACTAGGCTCGCTCCCTGAGCATTGCAAATCGACCGGTACGCATAGAATGAGCTTGGCATAGTACCCCGGAGTTCCGGGGTATGCCATGACAAGGGGGAACAGGCGTGAAAAGAAAGGTATCCTATTTCAAGATCTTCCTGCTTGGATTCGGGTTCTTCGGTATTTCGATCCTCTGGTCGCTCTACAACTCAGATATTCCTATCATGTTGAAGAGTTTCTACAATTTATCCTATACAGCGTCAGGATGGGTGATGAATGTCGACAACATTCTGGCGATAACACTCATCCCGCTCGTAGGTTTCTGGTCAGACCATGTATGGACACGTATTGGACGCCGTATGCCGTTTATCATTTCAACATTGCCCGTCGGGGCTGTCCTGTTTGCGCTGGTTCCCTGGATTCCACTCTGGTTTGGCTCAAGCGCAACATCTCTTGTTGTGTTCGTTCTTGTTCTGTTCTTCATGAACATCTCCTTGGGGATTTCACGTTCACCCATCATCGCCCTGATGCCGGACCTCGTTCCATCGGAAGAGCGCTCACCAGCCAACGGCGTCATCAATTTCATGGGAGGATTCGGCTCCCTGCTGGTGTACTTCGTTATCGGCAAGATCTCGACGACCAATAGGCCGCTGGGTTTTGCGATTGCAGGAGCATCAGTTCTGATAGCCGCAGTTATCATGTTTCTGTCGAT
>NZ_QXIS01000004.1 GCF_003570925.1 Candidatus Cryosericum terrychapinii
ATGCGCGATATCTCCTTCTTCTCATCGGACTGCAGGATCTGCAGCCGGTTGTTGAGATCGATCACGCGAGTGGGCTCGACAAACAGGGTCATGCCACTGTCGGACTGGTCGTGGACAACCGACTGAATTGCATCCTTGAACTCTCGTTTCACTGGGATCACGTACCTGTCGTTCCGCATCGTTACGATGCGGTCTTGAACGGCACGGCCGTAGGTTTCGCTCCCGAGGATATCCTGGAGCACCTTGTTGATCGTTTTCTGCAGCTCGATTTTCTCACGACGGATGGCTGCGATGTTGATTGATGCGTCGTCAAGGATGTCTCCATCCTGATTGACGCATCGTTCTATCTCTTGTGCCAGAGATGAAAACGGCTTGACATCCTGGGAAATACTGAACAGTGTGGGATAGAGGTCCTTGATTGTCACGAACGCCTTTCGCACACGTGACAGCTCGTTCAGGACGACGCAAACCCTCCACACTTCCTGTCCGGCGAGCTGCAGACGGACCTTGGCCTTGTCCAGTTCGGCTCTCACGTCGAGAAGATTGCTGAGAGTCAGATCGCCGAATCGCTCCAGATACGAAGACGCTTCATCAGTCTCGGTCTGGGCTGCTCTGATGGCGTCAATGCTGTCGAGCGGAGCGAGCCTGCGTGCTTCTTCGGCACCCAGCGCCGACTCGGTCTGTGATGCCAAGTTCTCCTGAATACGGTCGAAACCGACCTTGCCATACGTGTATTCGCGAATCGCCTGCTGAGCCTCTATACCCGGGTTCTTCGTAGTATGCCCCCTACATGAGTCGCGAGGGCGGCCTCGACGGAGTTAACAAGGACATCGACCTCCTCGCCGAACAATGTTCGGTCGGGTGAGGCAAACTCCATCGAGAAGCCCACGCTCTTCTTGCCTGCCGGTAGACCGCCCCCCTGGAAATTGTCGAACACGACAATTGCCTTGAGTAGGGGCCCACCATGTTCAGCAACGATCGCCTGCAATTGGCCGGCCGTCATGCCGCTGTCCACCAGGACAGCGATGTCACGCCGAACCGACGGGAACCTGGAAAACTCCTTGAAGCTGATAGTTGGGATGTTTTTCAGCAGGGCATCGACAGAAAACTCGGCGTAGAATGCCTCCCGTTCCAGACCCAGCAGAACACCGACGTCGTGCCTGAGAATGCCGAGTGTACCCAGTGCCGTGGTCTCCGAGGAAAACAGGACGCCTGCGCCAGTCTCCAGGATTGCACTATCCGATGACACGACGTTACAGGGTACATGCAGATCGCGAAGGACTGACTCGATGATGCCCTTCAACACGAAGATGCTTGAGTTGATGGTGGGCGTCGTCCAGTTGGTATCCTGCCACCTCCCCACAAGAAGAATGCCAAGCTTCGTCTCCTCGTCAAAGGAGTGGTCGCTGACGCTGAACGTCTTGCCGATCTCGAACGAGGCGAAACCCTCGCGGCCTCGCGACAGGTTCCGCACCGCGGCTCCTGCAAGGCCGACAGCCATTGTGGGGCGCAGAGCATCCCAGTCTACGGTGAGCGGGTTGAGCAGGAGCGGTGCCGGAGGCAAGCCCATCGCGGTTACCGTGCTCTCCCGCACAAAACTGACAGTGCGTGATTCAACGAGCCCAATGCCGACGAGAATCTGGCGCAGGCGCTTACAGAGGGTTTTGAGGGGAGACTCTGAACCGCGGCGCAGGACGAGGTTCGGCGTGTGCGAGGGGAACTCGTTATAACCCTCCATTCTGACGATCTCTTCGACATATTCCGGCCAGGATGTCAGGTCGCCACGGAACGATGGCGGTATCACCGACAGGGTCGTTCCCGTGACCCTCGACGCGATTCCTTCATAGCCGAAGAGTCGTTGCATGTCTGCGGTGTCGAGGTTGGAACCCAGGTAGCCGTTCACCCGATCCAGATCGAGACTCAGCGGTAGCTTTGAAGGAACAGGGATTCCGGCAGAAGCAACACGTGAGACGTAGGAACCGAGACACTGCTCGCGGACGAGTGCCGATAGAACGGAAGGGACGGCGCTGACAGTGAGCCCTGGATCGGTGCCACGCTCGTACAGATAAGCTGCATCTGACTTGATGCCGAGGTGCCTGCTTGCATGTGCGACTGCCCTCGGAGCGAAGTGTGCGATCTCGAAGACGATGCGGGTCGTCGTAGCCGTGACGCTGGATGCCAGTCCGCCCATGACGCCGGCGACGGCCACTGGAACCGCAGCATCTGCGATGACGAGTGTGCCTGGTTCGAGGGAGCGCAACACGCCGTCCAGTGTGACAATGGTCTCGCCGGGCAGAGACGTCCGCACGATGATACGATGCTCCTGAAGGTGGTCGTAGTCAAACGCATGAGTCGGCTGTCCGTATTGTTTCAGACAGAGATTGGTCATATCGACAATCCTGCTGACAGGGCGGACGCACAATTGGTAAAGCTGAGTCCGGAAAGCGTGACTCGATGGGCCAGAGGCAACATCCTGTACCAGGACACCGATGTAGGAACTGCACAGGGATTGGTTGTTGATTGTCACAGCCAGGTCTCCGTCGTTCCGGGCGTGTGGAAGGGCTGAGGGCAGCGGTAGCTTGATGTCGCCCATATCGAACGGCTGATTCGCCTCTCTTGCCTTGAGCACTTCGATCCACCGAGCCAATCCGAGAACCGACAGGGCGTCGCCCCGGTCAGGTGTAACGCTCACCTCGAAGGCGGTGTCTCCTACGGGCCAGGCTTCCTCGAAGAGACTCCCGACAATCGCTCCCGACCCCAGATGCAAGATACCTTCCTTCTCTTCGGAGGACAGGAGGTCACTATCGAGTCCCAGTTCCTTCCAGGAGCACAGCATACCGAACGATTCTACTGTGCCGAACATGCGCGTCGCGATGTCCATGGCGTCGGCCGTCCTGCCACCTGGAATCACCACTGGGATGATGTCGCCCTCGCGCACATTGGTGGCGGCTGTGCATACACTGGTCGTTCCGCGCGAACCGAGGTCGAGGTCTATGAGCTGAAGCCTGTGGCGTGTCGGGTGGGGTACAGTATGCATGACCCGCGCAACGAAGACGTCCCTAAACAGGACATCGGTTCTTTCCGTCGATTCGATTTCAATACCGACGTCACCCAATTTTGCCACCAGCTCCTCGGGGGTGTAGTCAAAATCGATCGCGGCGTGCAGCGCAGAAAGCTTGACTCTCATCCAGTCACCTCAGAACTGACCCAGGAAATCCAGGTCATTGTCGTAGAACATGCGAATGTCACGAATGCCGTATTTGATCATGGCTATCCGCTCGATGCCCCACCCAAACGCAAATCCCTGATAGATGCTGGGATCGTATCCGACCTCTTGCAGTACGTTCTGGTGGACCATGCCTGAGCCGCCCATTTCGATCCATCCGGAGTTCTTGCAGGTTGGACAACCCTTGCCTCCGCAGATGGGGCATGAGATTGCGGTCTCAGCACCCGGCTCGACAAATGGGAAGAATGAAGGAAGGAGCTTGACGTTGGTGGATGAGCCGAATACTCCTCTCACGAATTCCTGGAGTACTCCCTTCAGATCTGCGAAGGTGATGTCCTTGTCGATGACGAGACCTTCAACCTGTGTGAACACGGGAGTGTGGCTTGCATCCACCGCATCGCGGCGATAACATCTGCCGGTGGCAATCATCCGTATGGGTGGATTCTCGCGTTTCATCGTCCGGACCTGAATAGGCGACGTATGCGTACGCAGGAGCATGCCGGGCGCCAAGTAGAATGTGTCCTGCATGTCGCGCGCGGGGTGGTCCGCGGGGATGTTGAGCGCCTCGAAATTGTAGTATTCCTGCTCGATTTCCGGACCCTCTTCTATGTCGAATCCCATGGAAAGGAAGACGGACTCGACCTCCTCCTCGACTTGCGTGAGGATATGTTTCTTGCCGGCAGGCATGAGCTGCCCCGGCAGAGAAAAGTCGATGTCATACCTGCGCGTGGTGAAAGACAGATTGGACAGCCTCTGCTCGATCGCTTGCGCTGCCCATTGCTTGAGTGCATTGACTTGCTCGCCGAACTGTCTGCGCTGGTCCTCGGCCACACCCGAAATCTGTTTGAGCAACGCCGTGACCGTGCCCTTCTTTCCCAGGTACTCGATCTGTGCACTTCGAACGTCCTGAGCATCGCGAGCGGCAGTCAACCGCGTCTCCAAGGCTGTACGGATTTCGTCTATCGTGCTTGGCATGTGCTGCTCCTCGTTCAGTGTCAATCAAGCGATTATCATATGAATTGTACGTTGATTCGCCCTGTTTACAAGCGTGCGTGCAGTTCACACGAGTCGCTTGGAGACAAGCGTGGGGGCGTTGCGTCAGTCGAAGAAGGGCTGGCTGGCGCCGATACGACTCTCATGCGATTGTTGCTATACTTGCTCTTGGTAGAGGTCCGCGCATATTGCGGCAACGAGGAGATGTCATGACCACAAAGCCCAAGGCAAGCAAACACATTGGCAAGAACCAGACCAGTATCAAGGCGGAGAATACCTCCAGTATTCTCCGAACCGTTCATGGGACAAACAATACTTCGCGAGCGGATCTGGTTCGACTTACGGGGCTGACCGCTCCGACGGTTTCACGTATCGTCTCCTTTCTTGTCGAGCAGGGTGTCGTCACGGAATCGCCGGGAGCGAGTGTGGGCGTAGGGCGCAAACCCGTCGTGCTGCACTTCAACGGGAGGTCGCGCTACATTGTGGCCATCGATTTCTCATGGGCGCATGTTCGCACTGCGCTCATGGACTTGGGTGGTGGTATTCTCGACCATACGGAGCGGACTATCGATCCCAAGGGCTCTATCAAGACGGAGTTCGAGAGAGTGCTGGAGACCGTGCAGGAACTGCTGAACCGTCACCGGGGTGTCAAGGTTATCGGTTTGGGTTTCTCCGCGCCCGGTCTCATCAACTCTGAGGCGGGCGTCGTCATCAGTGTTCCGAACTTCCCATCGATCCGCAACCTCCAGGCCCGGCAGCTGCTGCAGACGCGTTTCGGTTTTCCAACATTCGTCATCAATGATGCAAACGCTGAAGCCGTTGCCGAGAAGTTCTTCGGTCAAGGTCGTGATGCCTCCGATTTTGTTCTGGTGCACCTTGGCTATGGTATCGGCGCCGGCATCATTGTCGGGGGGCGCTTGTACACGGGCAACTTCGGAGTCTCAGGCGAAATCGGCCACACGTCGGTCGACCGCCGTCACGGGAAGTGGTGTGACTGTGGAAACCGTGGGTGTGTCGAGTTGTATGCAGGGCTGCGCGGTATTCTCGAAGACGCTTCCGCTCAGATCGGTCGGCAGCTGTCGTTTGCGGAGCTCCAGCAGCTGGGTGCCGAGGGAGACGCCAAGGTGCTGGGGGTTCTGAAAGAGAAGGGCGAGCTCATTGGGTATACCATCGTCAATCTGGTGAACCTTCTTGCTCCCCAGCGCATCATCGTTACGGGCCAGGTGGCGGCTCTGGGCGCCCCGATTCTGGAGCCCATGAAACGCATCATCACCGAACGCTGCTTCTACCACACCGCCGATCAGATCTCTATCACGCTGTCCTCTTTGTCAGAAAACAGCACTCTTCTCGGGGCGATGACGGTTGTGCTGGACGATTTCCTCGAGAACCCGTATGATTTCCTGACCGTTCGAGAGGAACGCCGTCATTGAGGAAGCTGTTCGACAGCTTGACAGCTCCTGCTTCAATCGTACAATTACTTGAATTGTAACGTTGCGTACAAAAGTGATTGAGAGGTTGGCGAAGTGGAGACATCAAGGGCGACGGCGCGCACTGTAGCAGGTGTGGACATAGGCGGGACCAAGGTCACGTTCATTCTCTGGTCGGGTGATGCCATCGCATACAGGGTGGAACGGCCATATGCTGCTCGGTCCAGTCGTGAGTTCTCAGAGCTGATTCTGAAAGGGATGAGCGACCTCCATCGGCGGGCGACAGATGCAGGAGCTGCCATCATGGGTACCGGTATCGGGTGTGCCGGCATGGTCGACCAGAAGCGCGGCGTGCTGCTGTTCCCTCCCAACATGCCCGGCGTGCGAGATGTGGCGCTTGTGGATATCGTCGGTGGGGTCACCGGTGCTCCAGCGTATCTGGAAAACGATGCCAACTGCGCGCTCTTCGCCGAGTGGGTCAGCGGGGTTGCCGTCGGCCGCCGCAATGTCGTGATGTTCTCTGTCGGGACTGGTGTTGGAGGAGCGCTCATCGTGGACGGGCATCTGTATGTTGGTCGTCACGGCTTTGCAGGCGAGATGGGTCACCTTCCCATGGTCGACCGAGGCCTGCTGTGCGGCTGCGGCCGGCATGGTTGCCTGGAGACCATTGCTTCCGGAACCGGCATTGAGCGGTATGTCAGAAGCGCACTGGCTCGAGGGTCGAAGAGCCTTATGAAAATGGAAGATGCAGACTCGGCCCGGACAATCTCCGAGTTTGCTCACAATGGAGATCTGCTGGCGCAGCAAGCCTTCAAGCGGGCGGCCCGCTACCTCGGCCGGGCGGCAGCGGCACTCATCAACACACTCGACCCGGATATGGTTGTGCTTGGTGGCGGAGTTGCCGAATCAGGGTTGCTCATGGATGAAATGAAACGCGTTGCTCAGCGGCGTTCTCTGCCGCTCGTGTTTGAGGGTATCGAATTCTCGATGGCACACTACAGGAACGATGCCGCCGCCGTTGGTGCGGCTCTTCTCGCGGATCAGCTTCTCAAAGGGCAGACTGTCTACTCGACGTAAGTTCGTCTGACGCCGTTGGAGACGCTCCTCCACGACCATTTCTGCGGGTGGTGTCTTGCTCGATGCTGGTCAGTTGCCCCCTGGCAAGACGTGAGCGAATGTCCGCGGCTTCCACCTCTGTGCCCGGTTTGGCCAGGAGAGCGAACATGTTGTGCTTGTACGCTTCTACACCAGGCTGGTCGAAGGGGTTGATGCCAAGCATATAGCCTCCTACCGCACAGGCGACCTCGAAGAAGTACACAGTGGCGCCGAAGCTGCGTTCTGAGACATCGGGCATGGTCAGCTGAAGTACAGGGACGCCGCCATCGTGGTGAGCAAGAAGAGTGCCGACCCTGGCATCGTGGTTCATGGCAGACAGGCTTCGGCCGTTGAGATAAGCAAGCTCGTCTGGCGAGTCCGTATCGCAGAGGAATGGGACGTCGGCTGGGGCGGGCACATCGACGACCGTCTCGAAGAGGGAGCGAGTTCCTTCCTGGACAAACTGCCCAAGCGAGTGAAGATCAGTTGTGAATTCCGCCGACGCAGGGAAGATCCCCTTGCCGTCCTTGCCCTCACTCTCGCCGAACAGTTGTTTCCACCATTCGCCGACGAAGTGCAGGCAGGGCTCGAAACTTGTAAGCAGTTCGATGCCCTTTCCACTTGTGTTCAAAAGACGTCGGGCAACAGCGTACTGTAGAGCGTCGTTAGTCGCTGCAGGCGAACCAAGGCTGGCAGTGCGCTGTTCTGCGGCGCCTTGCAGCATCGCACGGATATTCAGGCCTGCGATCGCGAATGGAAGGAGACCGACTGGAGTGAGTACTGAATAGCGTCCCCCAACGTCGCGAGGCAGATCGAATGTGACCAGGCCCTCGTCCCTGGCAAGATCGCGCAGGGTTCCATGCTCCGAGTCCGTTATGGCCACGATACGGGTGCGTGTCTTTTCTGTGCCGAACCGTCGAACCAACTCTGTTTTCAGGATGTGGAAGGCAACCGCGGTTTCGAGCGTCGTGCCGGATTTCGAGATCACCACGACGGAGAAACGATGGCCCGCAAGCCTGTCCAGCAACTTTCGGAGTTGCCATGAACTGAGGCTGTTGCCGGCGAACAGTATGTCGGGCAAGCTGTCGGTTGCTGAGCGGGATGGAAGGCCGGCAAGGAATTCCAGACCCGCTCGAGCCCCAAGATAGGAACCTCCGACACCACAGACGACGACAGTGTCCGATTGTTCACGGAATCCGGCAGCGACATCCTCGATTCTGGCCAAGAGACTGTCAGGAGCGTCGACGGGTAGGTTGAGCCATCCCGTGTATTCGGAGCCGGCGCCCTTCCTGTTGACGAGGAGCTGGAGCTGCAGCGCCGCCCCTTTCATTCCTCGGTCGATCTCCTCGGCATCGATGTGATCGAGAGCCCATGTGCTATCCAGTCGTATTGGTCCACTCATTCTGACACCTCCGTGTATCTCCAGCATTGTAGGGGTCTGCGACAGTGGTGCAACACCCGCATCGACTCATCTAAGATGTACGTGAAGGATGACAGAATACTGGTGATCCTTCGGATGAGAAAGGAGCAGTGGGAATGACGGATGTGGCGATTTCTTTTCGTCCCCGCGCAGACGGGGACCCATGCGGTGATGCAAAGATGGATTCCCGCATGCGCGGGGACGACGGAAGCAGACGATCTCTACCCGTACAGAGCTGGACATGACAACGTTACTCCACGAGATTGTGCTCTACCAGGATCGACTGGATGCAATTGCCAAAAGGAGACAACCTCTAGTGATCACAAAAGGTGGAAGCACCGCGACCATTTCTGGTGAGTTCACGACCTGATGATTCACGAACATTTTTACGTGAGGTGACACGGCTCCATCGCCCAGTAAGTGTGAGTGCTACCTTTTCCTATGTGCTCAAGATACATAACATATCTATGTTCTATCCAAGAAGAACAGAAGGGGAGTTTCGAGACTCGCTCAGGGTGGCTAGGAGTTAAGCTTTCCTTCTCAGTCTTGGATCAGTGGCATCCCTTAGTCCATCGCCAAGGAGGTTAAACCCGAGAACTGTCAAAAGAATTGCAATACCAGGGAACGTTTCCACCCACCAGTACCCTCCCGTAATCGAGTGAATACCATCGGCAAGCATCGCTCCCCATTCGGGCGTCGGCGGTTGTGCTCCAAGTCCAAGAAAACCGAGAGCTGCCGCATCAAGGATAGCACTTCCAATACTAAGGGTCCCATATACAATCAAAACAGAAAGAATGTTTGGAAGAACGTGAACTACCATAATTCTAAGGCTCGGTGTACCAATTGCTCTTGCCGCCTCAATGAATTCGCTATTGCTAACGACAATAGTTTGAGAGCGTACTATTCTTGCAATTTGAGGAGCATACGTAATTCCAATTGCAATCATGGCTTTATCAAGTCCCCTTCCAAGAATGGCAACAATAACTATCGCCAGAAGAATAGAAGGAAGGGAAAACATGATATCTACAATTCTCATAATGACGTTATCAACCCACCCACCCAGGAATCCAGCAACTACTCCTGCGGTCATTCCAAGCAAAACTCCTATGATAACGGCAATAAAACCCACTGTCAGTGAAATTCTTGCACCGTAGATAATTCTGCTCAGAATGTCTCTTCCAAAATTGTCGGTTCCAAGAAAATATGTTCTTTTGTCAGCCCAAAATCCGGGTTGCAAATTTATCTTGAGATTTTGGACAAGTGGATTGTGCGGAGCAATCAGAGGAGCAGCAACAGCGATAAAAACAAAAAAACAAATCACGAACAGCCCAAACATGGCAGATCTGCTTCTTCGAACGTATCTAAACGTTTCTATCAAAACAGAATCTTTCATCTAGTTCCCTTACTCATAATGAATACGTGGATCAACATAGGAGTAGACAATATCAACAATTAGGTTAATTAATGCAACCACCAAGGCGATGAAAATTACAGCACCTTGAACGGCAGGGTAATCTCTGGCAGAAACAGCTTGCACGATATACGTACCTAAGCCGGGCCATGAGAAAATGGTCTCTGTCAGAACAGCACCTCCCATAAGTCCTGCAAATTCCGTTCCTGAAGCGGTAAGTATGGGAATCAGTGCATTTCCTAAAGCATGTTTGATGACAACGGCCTTCTCACTAAGTCCTTTGGAGCGTGCGGTTCTGATGTAATCTTGACTCATGACATCAAGCATACTCGAGCGTGTAATCCTCGCGACAAATGCCATAGGTATGGTGCCAAGAGCAAGCGAGGGCAATATAAGATGTTTCAAAGCATCCAGAAATGCGGGAAAGTTCAATTCAAGTAAACTGTCTAGAAGGTACAAATGAGTTAAAGGTCTGATTGAGTACATCACACTCAGACGTCCGCCAGTTGGGAGAAGGTCAAGTTTAATGCCAAAGATCATAATGAGCATAATTGCTAACCAAAAAATGGGCATTGATACTCCGAATAAGGCGACTATCATACTTCCATAATCGAAAAACGAGTATCTCCTTACTGCCGAAACAATACCGGCAAGCAGTCCAATAATAGTAGCGAATGTCATTGCAAAGATTGACAGCTCAAGTGTATTTGGAAAACGCTGGACAAGCTCCACGAGCACCGATTGATGCGTAAGAATCGACTGGCCAAAGTCGCCCCTGAGGGCGTGTCTTAACCAAATGAAGTATTGCACAATGACCGGCTTATTAAGGCCCCACTCGGTTCTCATGTGTGCAAGCGCTTCAGCCGAGGCATGTTCTCCTGCCATCGTAATTGCAGGATCACCAGGTGCAAGTCTTATGAGGAGGAAGATAATAATGGACACTGCAAATACTATGAGAAGCACATTAACAGCTCTCTTTGCGACATAGTACTTCATTGGGGAGCTCCAGTGTTCAGCAAGGAGGGGCGCCCGCCCCTCCTTGCTTGCCTACCTGCTCTAGTTGCTGGTATCAAGGGAAACTGTATCGAAGTGATAGTCTCCCGTTGGGTAAAGAACAAAACCTTTTACATTTTTGGCAAAGACGAGAGTTTGTGTTGCGTACGCAAGTGGAACCCAAGGCGCATCATCATGGACAATTTGCTGGACTTGCTTGTAAAGGTCAATTCTCTTATTGAGGTCTGTTGTCATTTGCGCTTCTTTGTTTAGCGCATGCACTGTTGGGTTTCTGTAGAAAGCAACATTGCCTGCTGACCCGACTTTCGCAGCATCGGAATCAAGCAAGACATAGAGGAAGTCATCAGGGTCTGCGTAATCGGCCGTCCAACCGAGCAAACACATTGCCTGTTCTCCGGCCTCGGTCTTCGTTAGATACGTGCCCCAGTCGTATGTTACGATCTCCGCATCAATGCCGACTTGCTTTAGATCTGCCTGTATGGCAGTTGCAATTGCTTTCGGATCAAACATATAGGGCCTTGACACTGGCATTGCCCAGAGATTCGTTTTGAAACCATTTGGATATCCAGCCGCCTTCAGGAGCTCTTTTGCCTTGGCTGGGTCATAACTGTAGTCTTGGACTGTGTCATTATAACCCCAAAGCGTAGGAGGAATTGGATTTACGGCGGGCGTTGCTGTGCCTTTGTAAAGTTGATCCACAATATCTTTCTTGTTAATTGCGTAATTTATCGCTTGCCTTACCCTGACATCTGCAAATGGTTTTTGGAAACCTGGGGTGTCAGCACCCATATTCATTGCAAGGTAGCCGACATTGAGTCCTGGCTGGCTCAACACAGTAAGGTTCGAATCCTGCGTAATCTTGGGAAGGTCCGTTGGGTTAGGGAATTCCATCCCTTGTACCTCTCCCTTTTGAAGAGCAAGGTATCTCGAGGACGGATCGTCTATGACCCTGAAAATAAGCTTATCGATCGTCGGTTCAGTTCCCCAATAATTGGGATTCTTCTCAAGAGTTACGTGATCACCTTTGACCCATTCCACGAAGCTAAAAGGACCTGTTCCGACTGGATGGGCAAACCACTGGTCTTTCCACTGATTGCAGTTTGTAGGGCTCACAACATCCATAGTGAACATCGCCATTGTGCTGAGAAACGGAGCAAATGGCTGCGACAAGGTGATCTTTACTGTTGAATCGTCAACTTTTTCAGTTTTCGCGATTTCGCTAAAGCACCATCCCCAATACTCCCATTTTCCGTATTGATGGAATGGATGATTTGGGTCCCTCTGCCTTTCATAGGAGAACACAACCGCATCTGCGTTGAATGGAGTCCCGTCCTGAAACTTCACGTTCTGCCGGAGGTGGAACGTCCAGACAAGCCCATCCGTAGATGTATCCCAGCTCGTTGCAAGGCAGGGTTCTACCTCTGTCGAACCAGATTTGTACCTCACAAGCCCTTCAAAGATGTTGTTCATTACTGTTACAGATTCACCGTCCGTTACGTCCGCTGGGTCAAGCTCGACCGCATCTCCCTTAGCAAACACGAACGTTACTGGCTGCTTCGCTACAGGCTTGCATCCAGCAAGAAGGCTTACACCTAGCACGAGCACAAGCGCACAAACTAACGTTTTCTTCATTCTATTGTTACCTCCTCTTGGTTAATTTATGTTAACACTTTTCTAAAGTTCCTGGTTTCCAGTCTCCCCTACTAGATCAAATATTGCCAAGATTGAGCGATTGTTTTATCGTCAAAGAACCCCAGTACCTTTTTGAAGACATTGCTGGTTTTGTGAGTACATTTTTCTGTACCATACCCGATTTCCTGTAAGATACGTCATGCCGCCTCCCGTGTCAAGGCTCGGCATCGACTGATCCAACATTGAGGTGAGACGTCTCCGCAAACTCATGAGAAAATGGAAGTGAAGGATGACAGAAGAATGCTGATCCTTCGGATGAGAAAGGAGCAGTGGGACACCCCCAGGCAGGGGCCGTGCCCACGAAAGCAGAGATCTCTGTGGTTGCTGCCCCGGCATCCTGTCTCCGCAGGTATCCAGGTCGTGTGATCTGACTGCACTCCGACAATGGGAGCGAGTTCATGAACGGACATCTCACCCGTTCCCGTCCCTATCACAAGAACGACAATGCCCATATGGAAGAAAAAACAACTTCATCATTCGCACATTCGTAGGGTACGACCGGCATAACAGTCAGGGAGAGGTTGGCCTCCTAAACCGGCTGTACAGCTTCCTGCACCTCCTGGTGAACTGGTTCCTTCCCAGTCAGAAGCTCCTCCACAAGGAGAGAAATGGGAGCCACGTCACCAAGGTGGAGGACCAAGCACAGGCCCTCTGTGCACGGATACTGGCGCGGCAAGATGTATCGGAACAGACGAAGCAACAGTTGCGATCAACATGCGCAGCGCTGGACGTGACAACCCTCCTCCACGAGATCTCTCTGTCAGGATCACCTGGATGAGACCCCTAAGAGGAGACAACCTCTGGTCATCAAGAAACGTGGCAGCACCGCCTCCGTTTCCAGTGAGTTTGCGACCTGATGGTTCACCTCCATTTCTGAGGTGAGGCGACACGGTTTCAGCATGGTTCAAGGTATGTTCCCATTACCTGAGAGCGATGATCAGCACTTGAGTCGAGGAACATGCGTTTTGAGCCATAGAAAAAACCCTGGCCAGAAGGCCAGGGTTCTGTTGACAGACGATGAGCGAAGCAGAGTTCTAGTAGTCAGGGTAGGCCGGAGCAGCAGGTGCCGAACTCTCCGCTTTCGGAACGGTTGTGACCATAGCCGCCGTCGAGAGGAGCAGGCTCGCGATGCTCTCTGCGTTCAGCAGCGCGAGGCGTGTGACCTTCAGCGGGTCAACAATGCCGCTTTTGAAGAGGTCCTCGAACTTGTTGTTGAGCGAGTTGAACCCGAGATTGTCGTCGCCATCGAGAACCTTCTGAACCGCGATGACGCCCTCATAGCCAGAGTTGTCTGCAATGATCTTAAGCGGCTCACGAAGTGACTTGCGGACGATCTCGGCGCCGGTCTTCTCGTCACCGGTCAGCTTGAGTCCGTCGATTCCCCTTCCTGCCTTCACCAGCGCAGCCCCGCCGCCGATGATGATGCCTTCTGCCACGGCTGCCTTGGTAGCACTGACGGCGTCCTCGACTCTGTGCTTGAGCTCCTTCATGGCTGTCTCGGTGGGTGCGCCGACCTTGATGATGGCGACGCCACCGGCAAGCTTTGCCAGACGCTCCTGAAGCTTTTCCTTGTCGTAGTCCGACTTGGTCTCTTCGATCTGCTTGCGGATCTGGCCGATGCGGGACTTGATCTCCTCCTTGGCTCCCTTCCCGCCAACGATGGTCGTGTTGTCTTTGTCGACCTTGACTTCGTCAGCAGAGCCAAACATGTCTTCGGTGACCTTCTCGAAGGTGAGGCCGAGGTCCTCGCTGAGCACCTTGCCGCCCGTAAGGATGGCGATGTCCTCGAGCATGGCCTTGCGCCGGTCGCCGAAGCCAGGTGCCTTGACGGCGATGCACGAGAACGTGCCACGCACCTTGTTGAGGACGATGGTCGCGAGCGCTTCACCCGTGATGTCGTCGGCGACGAGCAGGAATGGACGGCCTTTCTGGGAGAGTTTCTCCAGTACGGGCAGGAACTCCTGGATGGACGTGACTTTCTTGTCAGTGACGAAGATGAGAGGGTTCTTCAGCACGGCTTCCATGCGGTCGGGGTCAGTCACGAGGTACGCCGAGATATAGCCACGGTCGAACTGCATACCCTCGACGGTCTCAACCTTCATCTCGAGACCCTGAGACTCTTCCACGGTGATGACGCCGTCCTTGCCGACCTTCTCCATGGCGTCCGCAATTGCCTCACCGACGGTTGGCATCTTGGATGAGACAGTGGCAACCTGTGCCTTTTCTTCACGAGTCTTGACTTGGCGAGACAGCTTCTTGAGCTCTTCGAGAACAGCTGTCGTCGCTTTGTCCATGCCGGCCTTGAGTGCGACGGAGTCTGCGCCGGCAGTGACGTTCTTGATACCTTCCTGAATCATGATCTGGGCAAGGACAGTGGCTGTGGTTGTACCGTCACCAGCCTGGTCCTCAGTCTTCTGGGCAATTTCCCTGAGGAGCTGTGCGCCGATGTTCTCGTTCGGATCCTGGAGTTCGATTTCCTTGGCGATGCTGACGCCGTCGTCGGACAGGACCGGCGAACCAAACTTCTTCTCGAGTGCAACATGGCGGCCCTTTGGTCCCAGCGTAACCCTGACCGTATTGGCGAGCTTATCAACGCCAGTGCGAATCTTTTCGTATGCTTCCTCATTGAAGATGATCTGTTTTGCATCCATGGTCATTCCTCCTTACTTGACGATAGCGAGGATGTCGTGCTGAGACAGCACAACGTACTCTTCGTCGTCGAGTTTGATTTCGTTGCCGCTGTACTTGGAATAGAAAACCTTGTCACCTTTCTTGACCTCAAGGGGAATCCTGGTGCCGTTGTCCAGCATAACGCCGGAGCCAACTGCCATGACGGTGCCCTGCTGAGGTTTTTCCTTGGCGCTGTCAGGCAGAACAATGCCACTCTTCATGGTCTCTTTGGCCATCTCCACTTTAATGACGACGTGATCACCGATTGGTACCAGCTTTGCCATATTGTCATACCTCCTGTACTAGAAAATCTTGATGGATTAGCACTCTCTTTGCATGAGTGCTAAGTCATTATAGGAGGGCATGGTGAGCTGTCAAGTATCGGAAGGGTCTGGCGCGGTACCTCCGAGCCTCCGGACGGGGAGCAAACCGAATACCACATCAGTCTTGTACAAAAGCCGGGTTCCTGCTAAGATGACTACCCGAACATGACCTACGAAACTTGCATAGAGATACCATTCCTGAGCCGGTGCCACCAATCTACTGAGGGCATTGGCATTCTGGTCGGGAGCTGTCTACTGGAGACGCTTGCACAGGGGAACCGCGGCTCACTGGTCGTTGGACTCATCGGTCCCCTGGGCGCCGGCAAGACGGTTCTCACTTGTGCGCTCTCGGTAGCGCTCGGCGTTGATCGGGCAAGCATTGCCAGCCCCACCTTTGTCCTGGAACGGAACTATCTGGGCAAGGAACCGGTGAGGCATTTTGACCTCTATCGCATCGAGGACCCTCGACAACTGGTCGAAATGGGCTTCGAGGAAGAACTGGACAAGCGCGGTGTTACGGTAATCGAGTGGGCTGAACGGTCCGGAAGATTCCTCGAGATGTACGAGCGTATTGAGGTCCACTTCGAAGTCCTGGGCGAAGAAGTCAGACGCATTGTTCTGCGCGATTTCTACCAGCCTTCCATTATTGCGAGGTGTTTCGGTGTCGAGACAGGCGTTTCTTCTCATTAACACGGCCACCGTTTCTGGGATCGTTGGCCTTGCGCGGGGAGATGAAGTACTGGCACAGGCTTCACTGCAGTTGGCGACTGCGTCCAATACTGTCGTGGCTGCGGTCGACCGCGTCCTTGTAGAGGCAAGATGCACGCTCGATGACGTGAGGAGCATCGTGCTGGTCAAGGGTCCTGGAACCTTTACGGGGTCGCGGGTTGGCGCAAGCATTGCCAAAGCAATCGCCTACGCGACTCCCTGCTCGCTCGTCTCAGTCACCACGCTGGAAGCGGTTGCCTGGAGTGGCTTTCTGACGAGCACACCAAATGTGACTGGCGGTCCCGTGTGGGCGCTTCTGGATGCTCGGCGTCACGAGTTCTATGTGCAGGAGTTTGCCGTCCGTGGTGGGGCGGTCGTGTCTCAAGCGGATGCAGTGTGCATGGGACCGGGAGCTTTCGATGCTGTCCGTGACGTGGGCGGGCTTGCTGTCTGCGCCTTCTCGCCTGCTGCAGTTCCTGAGAGCCAGCGCCCGCAAGAATATGAGAACGTGGCGTGGTCGTTCAACGAGTATCCGAGCTGCGCAGGTATCCTTGCGGCTTCGGCCGGTGCTTGCAATGAAGACCCGTTCACACTTGAGCCGCTGTACCTCCGCAGCACGGAGGAACTGTTCGATCACCCGAAGGCGGCGTTGTGACGTCCGCGCCGTCAATCATAGTCCGGGCGGCGAGTGTCCGGGATCTCAAGGCTATTTGGGCGATCGAGGAAGCGTCCTATGCGGCGCCCTGGCCCAAAGAGACCTTTTTCGTGGACATTACGTTCAATGCAGATGCAAAGTACTTCGTCGCTACAGTCGATAAACGCATCGTCGGATTCATCGGCGGCTGGTTCAAGGAAGGACAGTTGCACATCGTCAATGTCGCTACCCACCCTTCCTCTCGCGGATCTGGCGTGGCAAAGCAGCTCGTTCTGTTTCTCCTCGACCTGGCAAGGGATCTCAAGATGGAGAGCGCTTTCCTTGAGGTCCGGAGGTCCAATGTCGCAGCTCAGAAGCTCTATGAGGGGCTGGGTTTTGGAGTGACGGATCTGCGACCGATGTACTATCCTGACAACATGGAAGACGGGCTGGTCATGAGAAAGGAGCTACGCAGTGCGCATACTGGGGATTGAAACGTCCTGCGACGACACGGCTGCAGCTGTTGTAGATGATACGGGTCTGGTCCTGTCGTCGGTTGTTTCGAGTCAGGATTCGTTCCATCGGAAGTATGACGGCATTGTTCCGGAAATTGCTTCTCGCAGACATACCGCGACGATTATCGCCTCTGTAGATGAAGCTCTGCTTCAGGCAGGCATGCGGATCAGGGACGTAGACGGAATTGCCGTCACCTACGGACCCGGGTTGATTGGTTCTCTTCTTGTAGGCGTAGAAACGGCAAAGGGGCTTGCATATGCCAGTGGAAAACCTCTGATCCCCGTGAATCATCTGGAGGGCCATGTGATGGCGTCATTCCTCCATGATTCAGGAAGCGACCTGCAGCCGCTGACGGGGGGCGACTTTCCGTTGCTGGCGCTGATTGTATCCGGAGGGCACACGGAGCTGGTTTATGCTGACCGATGGCTTCATTATCGAGTTCTGGGTACAACGCGCGACGATGCGGCAGGGGAGACGCTGGACAAGTTCGCGAAGTATCTGGGACTTGGTTATCCGGGAGGGCCGGTGGTCCAGAAGATTGGCGCAACCGGGGATCCCTCGTACCACTCTTTTCCAAGAGTGACGTTCAGCCGGGAAGGGTATGAGTTCAGTTTCAGTGGCCTCAAGACTGCCGGCATCAACTATGTGAAGTCGTTGACATCGGAGGAACTCAAAGCTCATCTCTCTGACATCGTGGCAAGTTTTGAGTCTGCGGTCGTCGGTGAGCTCGCAGGGAAATCATTGCGGGCGGCCCGCGACCTCTCCCCCCGCACCCTCACGGTCGTGGGCGGTGTTGCCGCAAACAAGCGGTTGAGAGATAGCTTCGCGAGAGCTGGGGATGTCCGGGTCTACTTCCCACCGATGAAGTATTGTACGGACAATGGCGCGATGATCGCCTACGCTGGGACACGGCGGGCCATGCTGGATGTACGGGCGGCCATCGATCTTGATGCATGCTCCTCACTGGGAATAGAGGACAGTTCGCTGAACACTTGACGGAAGGCAGTGGCATCCGGGCCGGGATGCCGTAACATCTACGCAATTGCACCAAGGTCTGGGTTGCCGATAATGGAATTGATGTGCATGCCACACGTTTGAAACGGAGGCGGGAAATGGACATTCGCGAAGAAGGGAGACCGTTCAGCGCGAAAGGCACGAGCGGTGTTGGTTGTCTCGTCATGCAGGGATTCACGGGGACAGTGGGGAGTATTCGCTACTATGCGGAGCAGCTCGCGGCAAAAGGGCTCTCCGTTGAGGCTCCACGCCTGACAGGTCATGGGACGCAGTGGCAAGATGTCAACAAGGCTCGCTACACAGACTGGATTCGTGACGCCGAACAGGCGTATCAGTTGCTGGCCAGCCAGTGTGACAAGGTATTCGTCACCGGACTCTCGATGGGCGGAACGCTTGTCCTGTATCTTGCAGAGCATCATCCAGAGATTTCCGGCGTCATCCCCGTCAACGCACCTGTCTTCATGACCGACAAGCGTGCGCCTTTTCTGCCCATCCTCAAGCATCTGATAGCATCGACGCCGGCGATCGCGTCTGACATCATGGAACCCGGTATCATCGAACCCGCGTACGACAGGACGCCGACCGCAGGCGCTCACGAGATGGTGAAGCTGCTCGGAGTCACGCGCAGGGACCTGAGACTCATTGCCCAACCCTTACTCGTCATGCGTTCAACGCACGATCATGTCGTCCCCCACGAGTGCGGTCCGTTTATCATGGAGCATACCGCTTCCACAGACAAGGAGATGGTTGTTCTCGAGAGATCAGCCCATGTCGTGACAATGGACTATGACAAGGATGGTGTGGTTGACAGTGCGTGGAAATTCATCCAGCGACTCTCGCACTGAACACGGACGAGGGAAGAGACAATCGTAGAAGAAGAAAAGCGGATGGCTTGGTAGCCATCCGCTGTGTCATTTTGCCATCTGCATACATGGTAGACCCAGCGAGTCTAGACTGGAACCTGCTGCTTGCCGATTTGAGGAAGTTGAGCGTCATAGTAGAGAATGAGGAGGAAGAGAACACCGCAGACGAGAAGCCGGCTGCTCCGACTGTCCGACAGAAACAGCCGGTGAGCAACCATTCGAGGCTCTAGCCGTCCCGGACAAGACTAACCTGTAGTCTCCGGAACTACTCCTGTGGGTGGCCCTATGTACTTCTGCAATTGCCTGCCGGGGAGAGACGTCGGTTCCCAGTCTTGGTCGTGTCTCTTGGGGAACAAGGTCACTAGGCTGGCCACGAATGTGGCGATGACCGTCGATGCAAGGATGTGCTCAGTAGTTGTTCCGCTATGACCCGCCTTTGACTGGTCTTGGAGGTAGTCCTTGGGATTCCGGACGGGGCGAGAGTAGGCGGTGGAGATAGGGGCGAACAGGCGGTCTTACGGTCCGTCCGCTAGACTGCTGTTCAGGCTCGTGTTGGAGACTGTAACCGGACTGAGCAGAGGCGCAGGATGCAGTTGACTGGCCAATCGTGCGTGTCAGAGGTTCAGGAAGGTCAGAATGGTCAGCTTGTTCTCGGTGGGTAGGCGCCCGTCCTGAGTCAGAGAAGCACTTGGGGACACTAGATGAGTTTGCAGAGCTGGTGCAGCGGTGGCTCGACATCGGATTCGACAACCGAAGGGCACGCACGACATAGGCCAGTTGCAGTGACATCATGATTTCCCGACCTGTCTGTTAGGCAGGAAGCAGGGCGGTTCCTCGTGAGAGGAGCCGCCCTTGTCCATGTTCAACCCAATAGCTCGCTTCCTAGGGTTCCCGGAACACGAAAGAGATCCCATTGGACTCAATCTGTCTCGGGAGGTATTAGATGGTAATGTCCCTGAAGTCTCCGATTCAAACGTCCATTCATCCTGGTACGCACACGCCCTCAGGGCATACGCCTGTCGACAGCGGTACAGAAGGCCACCGAGTGGACTCCGAGCCGTACAATACCAGAGGGGGTGAGAGACACCAATCAGACAGGGTCATCTCAGACGGCCGCTCCATCTTGTGGCACGCATGCCATCGTTTTCATCTTGGCATTTGTACCCCACGGACCGTCCAGTGAAGCCCCTCCACTTCAAACCTGAGAGCAAGCAGCTTCCTCCCACTTCTGATAGTGGAATCCAATATGGACCAAGCTACACGTCACATGGTGGATGAGGGCCATGGAGACTGACACAAACCCTGAACGAACCCAAGGGAGACACTTCGCGTCATATGTAGGAAGGGTGCAGTCACTTGTGGCGGACAGAAACGCCGTCATGTCATCGAATAGCGGACTTCACTTTGCTTCACTGATGTACCAGGGGAGGGGTGTAGCCCCCGGACATACGCTGCAATGATTCTACGTCACAACCAGTTGCCCCTACCTACGACGGGGCTCATCCGTGGACTCCCCGAATGGGTGCAAATGACGTCAACAGACGTGCCCTTCTCCATAGGAAAGACAATTGTAAGGGTGCTCCAGGCACAGCATCTCAATTCACGTCTTGACTGCGCATGAATAGCCAACCATGATCCAAGGCGAGACCCCCTCACACTTGCGGTTGGCGACCATGGGGCCCGATCGCCGAAGCGCTCTCATCAGCCGCCAACGTGGTCCTAGCCAGCAGGGAAGATGACTTGAAGAAGAGTCAAGCACGCTTCTATAGCTCGAACAGTATCTTCTGTGCGAAGGGTATCTTCTGGGAGCTCATACTCAGTTCATCAACCCCCAACCCCACAAGAGTTGGAATTGCCTCCGCATCTCCCGCAAGCTCCCCACAGACTCCGGTCCATTTGCCTCTCCTGTGAGATGCATCCACAGTCATCTTGACAAGACCGAGAACCGCGGAGTTTTGCGGCTGATAGAGATACGAGAGGTTCTCATTTGTTCTGTCAGCAGCAAAGGTGTACTGCACGAGGTCATTTGTGCCAATACTGAAGAAGTCAACATGATCAGCCAGTTCTTCCGCGTTCAGGGCTGCCGACGGGACTTCCACCATAATCCCAACTTCTATGCCCTTGTCAAAGGTTGTTCCGTTTTCTGTCAGTTCCTTCTTCACTTCCTCCAGTACCGCACGGGCCTCTACTATCTCTTCTCTCACCGCGACCATTGGGTACATAATCCGAGCCCTCCCATACGTACTTGCCCTAAGAACTGCCCTCAGTTGAGTCTTGAATAGGTCTCTGTGTTCTAGGCACAAACGTATTCCGCGCACTCCGAGGGAAGGGTTCAGTTCCTTGTCCAGGTTCAAGTAGCGAATCTCCTTGTCTCCCCCGATGTCAAGCGTTCTGATAGTCACGGGTTTGCCGCTGAACTGCTCCAACACAATTCTATACGCTTCGAACTGTTCCTCTTCGCTTGGAGGACAGTCTCTATCGAGGAACAGAAACTCAGTCCTATAGAGGCCCACCCCATCTGCTCCCACCTGCAGAGCCTTCTCCACATCCCTTGGAGAACCGATATTCGCGGTGACCTCAACCTTCTTGCTACTCCTCCTAGGCCTCGTCAGCGTCGCGTTCTCTCTGAGTGTCGCACTTTCTCGTTCGAGCTCCTCTCGTCTTCTTGCATATGCTCTGATCGTTTCTTCTTCTGGCCCTACGATTACCAGCCCCTGCCTTCCATCGATGATTAGTTCATCCTCATCCCGAATTTCTCGGAGTGCGTTCTTCACTCCTACAACTGCCGGGATTCCCAGGGCTTCGGCCAGGATCGCAGTATGAGACGTGGCCCCCCCCTTCTCGGTCACAAACCCCAGAACACTGCTTCTATCCAAGCGTGCCGTGTCTGATGGGGTCAGGTC
The DNA here is from genome assembly GCF_003570925.1 of Candidatus Cryosericum terrychapinii. GTDB lineage: Bacteria > Caldisericota > Caldisericia > Cryosericales > Cryosericaceae > Cryosericum > Cryosericum terrychapinii. Next base: position 21,910 of record NZ_QXIS01000004.1, read on the forward strand.
ACTTGCCACGATTATCGAGGGCTCTAACAGCAGTACAGCACCTGTCTTGGATCTGTGTAGAATAGTCCCCAAGACCCTTTCCGAAACGTCGCGTAGGTCTCCTGCTCTCTCTCTGAGGTATCCATCCTCAAGTTGCTCCAACTGCCGCGCGCTTTCCTCAAAAGACCTCTTGACAGAATACGCAACGCCATAGCCTTCCCGCAGCATTGATTCAATTCTCTCCAGCAGGGTTGGATCTTGAAGGAAGAGGACGTGAGCCTCAAAGATCTTTGCTCCCTTGGGATTAGTTGCCTCCACACGTGCGTACGACTGTCGAATATCGTTTGTTGTCTTCTCTAGTGCATCTCTCAGGGTTTCCAGTTTGTCCTTGAAGGGGAGCTCGTCCTTCGCTTCCGCGACCTCGAGTTCGGCGTATTGGCAGATCTTTGCGGGGCCTACTACTATTCCTGTGGAAGCCCCAACTCCCCTGAGTTCCTTCATTCCTCGTCACCGAACTTGTTTGCAACAAGCTCTGCGAGCGCCTTCATGGCTTCTTGCTCGTCTTCGCCCTCAATCGTGATAGCTACTACTGCTCCATGCCCTGCACCCAAAGTCAAAAGACCGAGTATACTTCTTGCAGAGGCCCTCTTTCTGCCTTTCTCTACAACGATGTCTGACTTGAACTTGCGTGCAGTTGCCACAAAGACCGCTGCAGGACGAGCGTGTAGTCCGACCTTGTTCAGCACTGTGAACTCTCTGACAATCATCTTCTAGTCTCACTGTCCTTCCCGAAAAACCGCCACGCACTACGGACTACTGTCATGGAATCCTCGTAGATTCTCAAGAGCCTTGCCACAGCTTCGGGGTGCCAATGTCATGTGCTCTCTGCTGGCCGAATAGAGAGCCTAGGCAGACTCGAGAACGCCGCTTTCCAGGAACTGCCGTATGCTTTCGGTGTCCCTATGCCTTATCTGCTCCAAGAACTCGGCATTCTCGAAATTCTGCGTGAGCCCAGAGAGGAATCTCAGGTATCGTTCAGGGTCCTTTATCACAAGTAGGAAGATGAGATCCACGGATACATCCTCTGATGGAGCGTCAATTCGCCTGAATCTGATCACGTTGTCCGGAACCCCCATGACAAAGACGCTCTCGTTGACAAGTGCTGGCTCAGTGTGTGGAATTGCGATGTTCACTGAGTTAGCAAGAGCCAGTCCTGTCGGATACTTCTCTTCTCGTAGAAGCAGAGACTCCTTGTATGGTTCCTTGACATAGTCGTGCTCTCTCAATCTGTCTGTTAACGAGGATAGTGCCTCCTCTCTCGTACCCTTGACGTGCAACGTCATCAGCTTCATTTCTTTGGCTCCTACGTGCGAGATTCAGGCTCCTAGGTGTAAAGCCTCTTTGACTTTCTTAATGAAGTCACCAACCCCCACCATCGTCATGAGAGGCAATCCAGACATGACGGGTAGATCTCCTGGTAGCCCTTCTCTGGAGAAGACACTACCGGCAGTGATAACAACCAAGGCAGGCCTCTTGGTCGCAACGTGCCCAGCTACTTCTACTACTCTCATGGTCTCTACCCTTGTCTCGATCTTCTCGGCCTTCAGTAGCTCGGAGAGCCTGCTTCCGACGAGACTCGCCGATGCTGCCGCGTTGCCACATGCTACGTAAATCAAATACTGGTGTCCCACTGTATCCTCTCTGAGCTCCTGGGAGTCACGACTTCTTCGAATACGCACATATGCATTCTTCTCTCTGTTCATCTGTCAGTTCAGGGACTCCGCCAAAAGCGCGACCTGCAACTGCGATTTTTGCAGCTTCCTCCAGTGCTTCTATTCTTGACAAGGCTTCTAGAAGTGTCAGGCCAACGCTGAATGCGCCATGGTTCTTGAGGAGAACAATGTTGGTATTGGCAAATGCATCAGTCAAGCCCTTAATAGACTTCTCTCCCGGTGTTCCGAAGTCAACTGCGACAAGATCACGTATGAGCATTACGTACTCTGAGGTAATGCTTCTTGGTATGTAGCCAGCGGTGACCATCCCAACTGCACTTGCAGGATGCGCATGCAGGATGACCCGAATATCGGGTCTTGCCTTGTAGATGCTCAAATGGTTAATCGTCTCACTGGAGAAGGTCCCCGGGCCAACAGCTCGCCCATCGTCCAAGCCGACCTTGACAATTTGGTCCGGTCTTATCTTCATCTTGTCAATGTGCGTGGGTGTCACCAGAATGAAGTTGTCTTCTCTTGAGACGACACTGGCATTACCGCCCAAGCAAGACACAAGTCCTCTCATGTACAGTCTATTCATGACTTCGCAAAGCTCTTCTCTGTATCTCTGTTCTTCAAACATCCGATCCTCCCAGCTTGCTCTGCTTTTTGCTTCTCCCTGGCGAGTCACTTGTCAGGGAGAAGTGCTACCTGAACCTCTCCACTTTAAGGGTTCTTGCTCCGAACTTCTGCTGCAAGAACTTCAGTTCTGGCATAGACGCAGTCAAGAGCACTGCGACATTCGTGAACCACGAGAAGAGATAGGACAAGATGACTCTGCCCTCATCGCGTACCATTTCGACTTCTACCCTTCTGTAGATCAAGTCCGTATTCACAAGTCCCATGTAGGTGGCAATTTTGCTGCCCCTTTCGAAAGTCATTCTCTGGTGTGCAGTGTTTGCGAGTCGTCTGTACCTAAGTCCTTCGAAGACACCGTCGACAACGTCAAGGGCATCCTTCCCTCTGAGGACATCAGAGCCAAAAGACACGATGAACTTTCGTTCCTTCATCTCTTCCCGCGGTTTCCTGAACCACTGCTACCCTAGCTGAGCGTTGTCACTGCCTAGCTGAGCGTTGTCACTGCCTAGCTGAGCGTTGTCACTGCCTAACTGAGGATTGTCGATGCCTTGCCGCTCTTCCTCCAGTTCCTTCGCCAGTTTCACGGGCTGATCTTTCGCATAGTACCATGCCAAGCACCAGACTACTCCCATTATGATCGGCACAATAGCGAGTGCTGGCTTCCCGGTGGCAAAGGCGATAATCGGCATGACCATGATGTATATCAGAAGATTGGCGCCAACATCAAGCGCGGACAGCAATACCACGCCAACGGGAAAGACATACTTGGCCAAGTGCGCAGCTTCCGTGAGCGGAACAGCAAAACCGTTAGTCATGTAGAGAATGCCCACCAAGCATATCAGACCATTCAGAAGAGTCTTCACGATGTTGCCCTTAGATGCCGCCGCAGCAAACATGACAAAGAAAGGCAGAAGAGCCAGATCTGCCAGTGGTAGGATCTTGTTTCCAGGGAAGAATCCAAGCAGTATTACGACGGGTAGAAGCAAGTAGCCAGCGAAGATTGCAGTTGGATTGCCGAGTCCAATCGGACCTGCATCTATGCCGATAAGGATCTCTCTCCCCGCGAATCCCTTCATCCTTGAGAAGGCCTCGTGAATCCCGTTTGCAATGGGAATTAGCCCTTCCATCAAGACTCCTACCATTCTGCCTTGAAGGAACATTAGTGCTGCCAGGTATATCCCAGCGGTGAATGTCCCTAAGACAGTCTGCCTTCCGAGTATGCCCAGCAGAATGCCCACGTAGAAGCCCAGCATAACTGGCTCACCAAAGACTCCGAACTTCCTTGTCAGTGTCCCAGGGTCTGCCTTCACTCTCTGAAGGGCCGGAATCCTTGAAAAAATCAGCTTCTCAGCTGCAAGGTGTATCGGAGCCCAGTTCACGGACTCTATGTGAGGCAATGAAGTGCCCGGAATCCCGAAGAATTCCTGGGTCAAGGGGGCCGTCCAGTCTGCCAGTTTAAGGACGATAATCTCGATAGCTATGGCTACACCCCAAGCAAGAAACATATTCTTGGTCCACAGATAGACAATGACTGCTGCAAAAGCCCAGTACTTGAAGTTCCAGACGTCTGCATCAAAGGTCTTTGTCAACTTCAGGAGGAGCAATATGATATTCACGACAAAGGCAATAGGAATGACAGCAACGGAGAAGGCTACACCCCATATGATCGCAGCTGCCAAAGGCCAGCCGACGTCCAGCCCCTGCAGGCTTAGCCCAAAGACCTCGACCATTTTGTTCACAACGGGTATAATGGCTCCGAACACTGCCCCCAAGACAGCGTTTATCCCGACGAACGCTACTCCAACAATCAGAGCCGCTCTCGCGCTTTTGCCCACTGATTGCCTGAAGATGAGTGAGAGGACAAACAGAATGATTGGCATAACCACGACAGGCCCTATTGCGAAGACACTGTCTACGAACGTCTTAACTGCATTCACGCTACACCTCCTTGGTCTCGCGTTGGCTGATTCTGTTCACGCACTATGTGGCTTTGGTCCAGCTCGCTGTTCTTCAGTGCCCATCGATGCCTTCTTTAGCCAACCTCACCTCCCTGTCGCGACTTGGCCATTCAACGCCGCGGGCCTCCCCCAGTGATCCCGCACTCCATCGTCGAACGGCAACCAAGCCCACTCTGTTGGGTCGGCCAACCCGGCCGATTGCCTGGCACCACCGCCGTCATCGGAATCCGTATCACGCTCCTGATTGAGAGGATGCCGGTTCGCGCTGAACTGTCAACCAAGATTCTACCAATGCAGAAGCGAAGGATACCGTATTTACTTGACTACAGAGAAATCATCGAAAGATGAGCTTCCTGATCTCTTGAGAGGAACTGCACTGCAGCAGTTCAGCGGCCACCCTACGATCTCCCAGTCTTCGTATCACCTCGTAAGTCTCTTTCCCCCCTCCCTCTGGTGTCAGGACGAACATTGCCACGATTCGCACATCCAGGACCTTCTCTGGATGCCCCATTTCTTTGAACTTCACGGGATGCTCCAGAGTCGCAATTGCCAGCCCTCCCCTGATTGCGAATTCTGACCCAGCATGAGGGATAGCAATAGGGATCTCGGTGTTCATGCCCGTTGGGAATCTGCTTTCTCGTGATAGGACTTCTTTGACGTATCCCTGTTCTGCAAAGCCGCCTTCTATGAGAGCATTTCCGAGGAGTTCTATGATCTCGTGTGACGAACCAACCCTCGTGCCCTGGAAGACAAGCCCATCTCTGAAGATACCCCCATCTCTGAAGATACCCCCATCTCTGAAGATACCCCCATCTCTGAAGATACCCCCATCTCTGAAGATACCCCCATCTCTGAAGATACCCCCATCTCTTGTCCCGCTGTTCAGTACCGCTTTTCCCATGCCCAGTAATCCCTTGATCAGCTTCTGGTCCTCTGCTCTCAGGAAAGGAGAGACAACGACAGAGGGAGTCCTTGTTGCTGGCAACCGCGCCGTAGAGATTATGAGGTCCACTTCTTGAGTGAGTGTCCCATCTTCAAGCTCCCTAATGGAGCCAACTTGAACTACTTCGATGTTGGGGATGTCGGCAGCCAGTCTGTAGCACAATACTCTGGAAGTCGCAATGCCCATCGGGCAGATGACCACAACTCGTCTCTTACTTGGCTGCCTCATTTTCTCCAGAGACGCCGCGATGTACATCGCAATGTAGCCTGTCTCTTCATCAGGGATTCCTAGATGGAATCTGTCCCCAATCATTCTCGAGGCTCCCACTGCAACAGCGTATGCAACGGGGTACTCCTTCTTGACCATTCCGAGTATGGGGTTCTCTATTCTGGCGCCCATTCTGATCTTCGTGACTGCCGATTCGAGATGATGAGCAAGCATTGAGACAAGTTCATTCTTGTTGTCTAGTGACAAACCCAATGACCCACTGGTCAACCGTGCGACTTCCTCTGCGATCTGCCCGAATTGCGAGATTACTGCGGAGTCTCTTGTGTCATCCATATCCTCGGTTCTTGAGCCGACGAACTTCAGCACCAAGTACGAGATCTCGTCGTCGGTGAACCTTAGTTGAGACCGATCCTCGATAGTACGAACACACCTTCTTATGACCGGCGAGATTGGGTCGGAGAGGATTCCAGCAACTCTCTTCGCCTCAAGGCGCACTCCGTGGCCTCCCTGTATGCGCGTAATCGATACTGCAATAGAGACCGCTAGGCTCAGCAGATCCTCTCGGGAAAATCTCTTCCCGGAAAGCGTTTGAACCTCATCCAGGAAGCCCCTGATTGAATCCAGGTCTGTACTCTCGAGAACTCCAGGCAGGGCAACTCCCGGGTTTCGTTGCGCGAACGCCAAAGCCGTAGCCTGGAAATCGAATTGTAGGAACTTCTTGATGGATTCTATTGTGGCGTCTCTTATGTCTTCTTCGTCTCCCTGGATGTAATAGCCAAAACCAGGTCTTGCGAATACCTCGATTCGCCTTCCTGAAAGCCACTCCTCGACTTGACGTATGTACTTGAGCGCGGTGGGTCTGGAGATGCCAAGCATTCCGCACAGATCCTCAATCGTCGGGATTCTCTCTGCAGAAAGGAAACTCCCTGCTATGGACCAGATTCTCCTTCTTCTGGAAAGAACTCGATTCCGCAGGGTGTCAAGCTTCTTCTTGAGCTTGTCCATGTCTTCGGGAGAGCCACTTATTCCTAGGCCCAACCTTGGCTTGACTTGGAGCGACAACCCATATTCCCCTAGGAAGTCCTTCAAGTGAGGGAGGTCCTTTCTGAGAGTGTTGATACTCACATCAATATCCTGAGATACTCGGGACGCGGAAACTGGATACTTCTGTGCAAGAAGGTAGAGAATGACTTCTATGTGCCTACCTTTCACTCCGACCATAGTCAAGAATATACCACATTTGGCGAGTTCGGGTACGGGCTCGTTGATTCCTTCGAACAGGACTATGCCGGATCTGCCAACTCGTGTGAGAGGCCGCTTGCGGCATAACGGCACGCTGCCGACCCGCAGGTCAGAAGAAGATGCTGAACACTCGGCCCGTCATGACCACAGCACGGGAGCATCTTGAAGCACGGAGGACTGGGGACATCTCCAGAAGGGCCAACATCCGTGCATCATGACATGCGGCAGCATCACAGCATCCCCAGCGAGTCGCGACTTGATGGTTTATGTAGATGCTCATATTGGACACAGCATCTCCAGGGGGCTCTCTGCTTCGCCTCGAAGCTCATCCTTTAGTATCGCCGGGCATCACACAGGGATGAGCCTTACGACCCTCGAGGCATGCAAGAAGGTTCTGCAGGACATTATCCACGAACGCATGTCGTTGAACGAGTAGCACTTGCCGCGGCGAGCGCCCGGCAAAGGAGTGAAACAATCGTGGGACAAGCAGATCTTGTGATTCTCCATGACGGATTGGCTGCACAGGCTCTCGACATACTCTCCAAACCGGCCATCTCCTATCCGTTTGCAGTGCCGGCCGCCGCGGATGAGTTGGTCAAAGACCTCAAAGGACATCCCCATGCGTACGTCATTGCTTGCATGATGGACCGACAGGTCAACGCAGAGAAGGCGTGGGGAATACCCTTTGAGTTGCAGAGACAGGAACGGCTGGGTTCGTTCGAGTTCTCGTTTCTCCTCCAGCAGTCGGAGGAGAGACTGGAGTATGCCATGCTGCATCCACGCCCCCTCCACCGATTCAATGCTCTCATGGCCACGAGTATGTACGCAGCTATTCACCGCATCAACGACGAATACGACGGAAACGCCAGGGCAATCTGGGCCGGACGACCGTCAAGTCGGGTCCTGGTACACCGCTTCCTCGAGTTCCGTGGCATGGGCCCCAAGATTGCTAACATGGCTGTAAACATACTGTACCGTGACCTTCGTGTGGAGCTTGCTGACTGCTCTTCAATCGACATTTCGGCTGACGTTCAGGTCACGCGGGTCTACGCCAGGATGGGGTTCGTTCCACAGGACGCTTCCATTGAAGATGTCATCTATCACGCGCGGGAGATGTACCCGGAGTACCCGGGAATCTATGGCCTGATTCTATGGGATCTCGGCCGCACGAAATGCAGACCACAGAACCCAGCATGTACGAGTTGCGAGTGGGCCGCGCATTGTGCCTACGCAAAAGGCGACCATACATCGCTGGCATAGGGGAGGACAGGCATGAGACTTGTCATTATTGGATGCGGCAAGAGCAAAATCTGGGGGAAGAAACACGCTGAGGCGGGTCCACACAAGGCGGAAGATGTCTACACCAGCTCGTATGCCACGGTCAAGAGGAAGTATGCTCAAAGCCAAGGGTGCGATGGGATGATTCTGTCGGCCAAGTACGGTTTCATTCGCCCTGATTTCATCATCCCAAACGCCTATAACGTGACCTTCGACGACCCGTCCACTTGCCCGATATCTGTGCCGGAGCTGAAGCAGCAAGTGCAAGAGCAGGGACTCGGTCGATATGATGAGATTACGGTTGTCGGAGGCAGCAAGTACATTGAGAGAACTAGAGAGGCTTTCTAAGGTATGAGAGTGAAGATTGACACTCCCTTCGCGGGCTATCGTAACGGTCAGCAAATGGCAATGATGAACGGTACAAAGCGTGGAGAGGGCACTGGTCGATGAGGAGGGTCCAAGACAGTAACGCTGCAACATGCTGTTTCACGCCATCGAGCGAGGACAGATGCACAACCAGCGGCTACGGTTAATACGGAAACACTCTGCGAGGCGTTGAGGCAAATCTTCAATGACTCAAGGGCCAGCTTCGTGGATGTTACGTCAGGCGAGTTGCACCGCTTGGTGGGTGGATATCCCAAAAGGAATCACAAGATGCCTATCTGCTGTGATGTCATGAGGAAGGCCATGCAACCAGGTGACAAGGCAATGGCCAGCCCGCCAAAAGGGAGAGGGGCGACACTCACGATCCGGTACGTCTTGCCGAGGTAGAGCGCGTGCTGCAGGTCAGACTGAGCGCGGGGACTCAGCATCCGGATCTTCTTTGACCGGATCGGCGCACTGGCGGCCAGACGGGGGACAGGCCACGAAGGCCCCGCGGCAGACATAGATACACTCCCCTACTGCGAGCCACATCCGACTGAACGTGAGCTCCAGGTTGACGGCTATCCTGTGCTACCCCACCAGGTTCTTCTTGCGGGATTCGTCCGTATCGACTGAGAGGAATGAATCCCACAGATCTGTTGCATCCCCTTGTTGCTCTCCGGCAGCCCGATTCCAGATTACTCTATGCTTCGTCCCTCGTAGTTCCTCGCCTCGGCTGCCCGCTCTGCATTCGGGGCGAATGAGCATTTCGATGTCTACCTCGCTGGCTTCAGCTTTCCGACGGATCCCCTGGGTTCCTTGCCCTTCTTGGGTTTCGTCTTTGGCACGAAAAGATGTGCGATGAATCTCCCATTCTGGTCGCGGCCCAGAACCTGCTTTTCTACGCCCTCTGCGCCCGACTTCTTTGGCGACAGAAGCACATAAGGTTGCCGTATCCCTATGTAGGGCACCGAAGAAGACTTCTTCGTGTGCCCCGGGCGTCCGACTCCACTCTTACAGGCATATACGTTCACCGATGAAGCGGCACTAGGAGTACTAATGATGACGTAGTTCTTGTGATCCGTCTGAAGACTCAACGAATTGCTGAGGCGACTCTCTGTGGCGTCGAGGAACTCCTTGACCGTCCGAAAAAGGCTTGGCTTCTCGCTTGAGGGAGTCCTCGGAGTCTTCTGGGACGCGCTCGCACTCGAGCCTCTCTCCTTGATCGATACCTGCAGCTCCACATTGCATGCTTCAGAGTACTCCAGGATCTTCCGCCAGGTCCCGGAGTACCCAGGGCTCTCCATTCTGGACACCTGAGCCTGACTTGACCCTAGACGATCTGCGACATTCTCCTGCGTGAGACCGCTCAACTTGCGCAAATAGGATAGCAGGCGCGACATCTCGATCTGCCCATCCAGAGTCAGGTTGTGCTCGGCTCTCACAGGATCTGTCTCGCGAGCTCGCTCGAGTTCCGCGTCGTGCTGTTTGGAGAACTCGATCCAACTTCTCTTCTCGTCGGAACGACTATGCTGAATGTCGCGTGAATCGTTCATGTCACACCCCTTACTTCCAGTTCAGCTTGAACTGCTTCAAATTGGACTCGGCAGCCAAGGCATTGCCTCCAGCGGGTCTCGCCAGATATATACAGATGACCTCTCTGGTCTTGATGTCTGTCCAGAAGAAGCCCTCCCAAGTCTCGCCGTGCTCAGTGAAAGCGTATCCCTGGAAATTCGCCGAGAAAGTTCCGTCCAAGAGGACTGCGAATCCCTGCGGGATGTCGCCGTCCTCAGCTAGTGCCTCTCCAATCTGGAAGAACTTGTCCTCAATCTTGCAGGACTCCTTGCGTTCAGAGGCCCTTATCTCGAGCACTGTGTCCTTGATGTATTGAGGGCACCAGAAACCAGAATCGACGCCAATCGGCACACACCCTCCTTATATCAAAATTGTCGTAATTGTCAAGATTGACTCTCGCTTTCTTATATCAATCGTTGCCCAGTTCTACCCGGTCACCTCAACACGTTAGACGTCAGGTCAATTCCCTGACCAACTTCTGTTGCCACTGCTTCAGGATGTCCAGCACGCGGGCCCTCTGCGCCAACACGCTGTCCCGGACATCTGTATCCAAGGCCGGGTGTGGATCGTTTCCGTCATGCCTGATCAAAGCGACGACGTTCATCAGCTTCAGCTGGTTGTGTTTGTCATCAAGAAAGGCCGTCACGTCGGCCAATATTGCATTGTGAAAGTCGCGCAGTTCTTTGGCCGTGACTGTGCCGCGGGGGCCGAACAGGACCAAATACTGCTCGAGTTTCCTGTGCAGCGAATCGAAACTACGATTCGTGATCATCCATTGCTCCATCGTCAGGCGGATAGAGATCTCGTCAACCTGCGAACCGACACCGAAGAGGTTCCTCGCGAGCACGGCGGGATCGGCGACCCAGTCGAGCCAATCGACGTACAAGTCAGCAGCGGCCGTGGTTTCGGAGAGTGCGCGCGCTTCGGTCTGGAGACGGATGGTAGTACGTTGCAGTTTGGACTCGAGAAGGAACGCAAGGAAGGCTCCGATGAAGGCGCCACTTAGCGCTGCAATCAACGCCGGCCACACTTCTGCCCACACTCTGGTGCTAGAGAACGTCGACAGCTCTATAACGGCGTCTCGGAGCGACTTCAGACTGGAGACGATGTTCACGATATTGACACCATCGTTCATGTTAGACTGCACCTCCCTCGTGGAAAGAGTGACACGTTCACCTTGGCCAGGTGTAGATCGGGGTCAAGTTGCGTGATGAGGCAGGACTCTGTGCTTGTGCCAGCGCCACTCCCTGCTGCAACGCTCCAGTTCATCGATCCCATTTGCCATGTGCTGGACACTCCTAGAACGACCCCGTAGCCGTAGGTGACTGAATAGGCAATCACATCATCAAGAAAAGTTGCAGCCCCCAGTTCTGCCGTCACAGCTTCACTACAAGGCGACCTGAGATATCACTGGCTCTCGAGACAGCATTGCCCGCAAATCTGCCAGACCACTGAGACCAAGAGCCTCCTCGATGGCAGAGTCCAGGGACGACCTCACCTCATCTTGGACTATCTGCGGAAGTGTCAGTAAGCTCTGATCTGCCATGCGGTCGCACGCATCACTCAAGATGAGCTTCTGCTTCTGGTTCAGTTTCCTGATATCCAGGACGGGTGTCAGTTCCAGCATTGGCTTCTTGAAGGACACCCAAGGTCCACGAGTCTCCTCGCGAAACGTCAATAGAGAGACTATTCCAAGCGTGCTGTTGAGCCACGTCACGAGGCACTTGGCGAGAACGTCTTCTTGGTCTCCACGCAACACCATGGGCCACCATACATTGGAGAGAGCAGGTCGATCCAGCAGGACACAGACTACTCGAGTTGTGTACAGCCAAATCCTCTCGGACATCATCAGCCGGCCAGAACGAGGCCATATGTCCGAAGCTGCCCGTAGTTTTCGGCCGCTCGCGGGCGCTGAGAGAGGCTCGAGGTAGGCATTCGGACGCGAAACCATCGAGACATTGGTATCAGTCTTATGCCCCCAGAAAGCCGGATACTCCGTTTCGTGGCTTGCGAGGCGGAATGCATCGTGTACATCCCTTCTGTCTGGACCTAATAACGCAATATCGCCCATCGGACACAGCGGAACGCTGGCATCCGTTGTCGACTTGGGCAGACACACGTGGCCATTGATGAGAGAATGTGCCACTCGTGTCAGTTCTGACTGAGCAAATGAACACGGAAGCAACCATGTTGGCAGGCCTACCAACTCTCTTGATGCTATGGAGACGCATTGTCCAACGTCCCTGCCCCCAACAATGAGCGTTCCAGAACCCTGGCCCTGCCCTAGGTTGGCCGGTCTCGTTCTCTCAAGTGCGTTGGCGACGCCAAGGGCTTCCAGGCCGGTACGGGGATTGCGCCACAGGTTGACGCAGACGACGTCGCCTTGCTGTCCGTTCTCCTCTTGACGCCTCTTGCGTGCGACGAGCATGACCTCGCTGAGGTCAGTGTTCTCGGAGAAGTTCCACCGCTCAGGATCATGGCTAACAATGAGCGTTTCGAGCTCGTACTTCCGTGCCAGCAGTTGTCTCGTCCGTGACCAGGCAATACCAGACAACAAGGCCTTTGGAAGAACGAGAGCCATCCGTCCACCTTCTTTTACGGCCTTGTCTCCCAATGCTACAAAAACAGATCCCAGTCCAGCTGTACTGTTGAAGAGAGAGCCCGAACGCTGCGAGATCTCCCTCAACTTCCTCTGCATCTCGCTACGTTGAGAGGCGGGGAGGCTCCCAAACAAGAGGTTTCCACCGGCACTGCGAGTGAAAGGAGGATTCATGACGCAGAGGTCGAGTGTGGGTCTTGTAACCACTTCCCGACTGACATCGCCACCACCTCCAACAACCTCGGCTGAACTGGCGCGTGGTGAGGCGGCAGAGACGGCAAACAGGTCAAGGCTGTACTCGATTTCTGGTCGCTCCAGAAACTCGATGCTTCCGAGCCTAGCATCTTCCCCTGCATTGTCGGATCCGAGGGGAAGGCAGTACAGGTGTGTCTTGTTGAAAGAGACGTCAGGAGAACGAAGTGCAAGCGTGGAGGCTGTCAGGTGTAGCGCTGAGGGAACCACGTCGTATCCGTAGAGTGTGTTCTCTATGAGATTCCGGTGCAGATGCCCCAGTCGCGGCATAATGCCCGATACTCCACAGGCTTCGACGAAGTTGTCAACTATCGACTCGGCGGCAGCCATGAGAAGCGTCCCTGTGCCAACCGCGAAATCGCCGACGCGGAACTCAGGGTCTCCGTCAAGGGTGCTCCAATTGACTCCCCAAATCGCAGGCCGGAGTGCCGTCTTCAACAGCAGCGTCGCTGCAGGTATTGAGGTGTAGTAGGTTCCTAGGTACTTTGCTTGCAATAGGAGTCGGTGGAAGATTCTTCCCATCAGATCGTGCCTGAGCGCAGCCCTCTCTCCAACGATCTCAAGAGCTTTCTTCCCCATGGAGCGGATTGCCTCGGACACATCGTTGTTTGCTGGCAAGTCACGCAGCAGATCTCTCGAGACTGCGAAGATCGGCTTGTAGTCGATGCTGTCAAGAATGTAGGTCCAGTGGTCAACTAGTGCCGAAGGCAGGTCTGGACCATCAATCAGACTGCGCAGGGGTTTAACCCTCTCGTCTTGCTCAGAGAGTACCTCCTGAAAGATCATCGCATTTGCGATAGTCAATCCAGCTATCTTGGCGATTGACTCGTTCCGACCAAACGAACTCGCCGAAGCCACCCTACTCCTCCCGCTCGTTCCTGCTGTCTGGAGGCTCCCCAATCCCGAGGGTGCGAGCACACCTTTCCAGAACCGCTTGGTGGGGGAGGACAGAGCGTGCAAACCTCGCAATCCCATCCTCGAGAACAACCACAGCACGGACAACGACATCCTCTTTCACGAGATCCTCAAAGGCTCGGTGGAAGAGACTTTGTAGGAAATCGATGTTGCCTGTCTGCCAGACAGCTGGTTCGTCAGGAAGAGCATTGACTTCAGTCACGACGCAGACACGGAAATCGGCGGTCTTGAGAGCCTTTCCCAGCTCCTTCAGGCTACCAACTGTCCGGAGACTCGCCGGATAGATCAAACCGACAGCAATGTGAGCTAGACCCACTTCAACTCGCTGGCGTGCGTTTTGCTCTACCTCGCGCATGGCGTTGGCTTTGTCGTCAACTTTCCCTTCAATCACTACTCCTAACCCGTTGAATCGCAGGAATACGTCGGGCATGTTCCTGCGTGCATGAAGCGAGAATATTGTCTCGGGAAGCGTGACTTCGCCCCGTTCAGCAAGCAAACGGGCAAGCTCGACGTTCAGAACTTCCTCTCGAAATCCCGTATCTCCCATAATTCACACCCCAACGCCTTTCTTGTGCTGCTAGCACGCAGTGACAACACACTACCACGAGTCACAGTCTTCGCAAGATCCCGCGATGTGGACACGGCAGAGGTGACGAGTCGCCCCTGGGCGGCCGCGGGGTTGCCAGCGCCGACATGTCATGCCCGTCCCATCTGGACCTACTCCTGTACCCAATGATCTGCCAGACTGTGAGTGCACTGCGAACTGTTGCTGTGTTCTGGCAATCTACTGAAGCTTGGCCCATGAAGGCCGCTTCAGCGGTTGTCGCAAGTCCTCTCGCTGCTAACTGAATAGCCTCTCCCCGAGACGCATCGCGACCATCGGGGGCCGGCCGCTGTTCAGTCCGAGGCTTTGCTGCAGTGTTGCTGCTGAGAGAGGCTGTGGCCTCGGCAGTTCTCGGTGCGACACGAATGCAACGAGACCGTCTACACCTTGGACGTCCTTCCTAGGGACGCGATCTAACCCCATCCACTCGACCTGAACCACGGTCTGAACGAGCAACATAGGGATTCTGACCATGGCTGGTCAATGCCTAGTACTGGAGGTAGGCCGATGTCTCTGTCCGAGAGGAACATCGTTTCTTGAATCTATAGCCCTTCTGTACCAGACTACTCCCGGAAGACGAAATGTCTGTTGGAAGGGCGAGATGTCCTGGCTTAAGGGTTTGTTTGGAAACATGCAACATTCAATGGGAGGGGCCATATCATGGTTTCGAAGAAGTGACGTTCTGGGAGGAGTGGAGGGGGCAAGAAGGCCGCGCAAGACGAGCCGAATACACCCAGGCAATTGTTGCAGGCGGAGGCTCAGCTTTTCTTCAGTACCTTGAGCAGAGTCGTCGCTCTTTGTATCGCAATCGGAGCCATGGTAACAGCACCATCAACTTCTTCATCATAGTCGCAGGCGTTTCGCCAATTGCGTAGCATCTCCAAGTCAGCAGCCACGCAGGACATGCCATGCTTGGTGAATTGCTTCCGGACCCCGTCATGGTCACGAAAGCTATTCCCGGGAGTGAGTCCGTACCTATCCATGGCGTAGAGCTTGCACTCACAGAAGGCTGCATAGTATGCTTTGCTGGTCGCTGCCCGTACACACGCCTCAGCCACCTCCGCATCATCACTATTGACAAGCTGGTCCGCCAGTTTCAGGAAGTCACTCCAGGAAAAGGGCATCGTACTCACTCTATGGGCGCAAAATCAGTGGAGACGAGGAGAAACCCTGCGTTGCTCTCGAAGAGAGCGTTGCAGAGCGACCCAACCCTATCGACGAGGTCCATGAAGTCTGCGCTGCAGGCTTATCTGGAGTGAGGCGGCGGCGCGATGGTCTTCATGTAGCATTGGAGGCTCAGCGTCCCATGGAGAGATGCCGGAGCCTTGGTCTGATGCTTGTCGACGGGTCATCCGGCGGCATCCGTGAACACGCGAGGCTATTTCCCGGGTTCCAGCTACGACATTGGGTGTCGCGTCCGAGAAGAGAGGTATGCCCGAAACACGACTCGGCGCGACATCTGCAGTTGAGTCGCGCCATCTGCGAATCATCTGCCACATTCTCCCCAACAACTTTTCTGTCGCGTTGGCTGTCCAGAGAGCCAGCAATAAACATAGGTGCTTGCTCTTCCGCCTAGGGGAGAGTCTCCTTGTCAACGTACACTCATGCGAGGAGGCAAAGTCGCGACATTTCGTGGCTGCAAGCCCGCATAGTTGCTTGGGGCAGTGGAAACGCCACGACACAGCGCTCCCGTCATGCCAGCTTCATGTCATAGGCAGGTAGGCCCTATCACTGCCTGGGCGAATCACCTAGTTTCTTCGCTGGACTCGAAGAATCGATGCAACCAGTCCCGAATAGGGCTCAAGCGAATCGTCCAATACGCGTAGGTTGAAAGTGTCTACGCCTCCTGTTTGACTGTCAAGGGACATGTTGAATGCCTCCACGCTCGCAAAGGCATGCGGTCGGGAATCCTTATGTTCTACTACGATTACATCTCCAGCTGGAACCCCCATGACTTCCGCTGATGCTTGCGCCTTTACGATGAGGCCAGGACCTACCACGGTCGAACCATCATATGTCACATCGATTATGTTCTTCTCGCTCAGAGCGGCGAGCTTCGAAGTAGCGAACTGCTGATACAGCAATTGCAGAGCGGTTTTGATTTGAGCTCTGAGACACAGCTCTCCAAAGGAGAACAGTGTCACCAGTCCTTCTGCATCTCTCTTTCTTCCCCTCTCAACAGTGTCACGCAGGTCGCTGGGGGCATCATCGACGCCAGCCTTGCCTATGTTCATCTCCACTCCGTTTATGGTCCTCACAATAAGGTCCAATTCACCAACGAACATTGTTCTTGGGAGATCTGCCACGCTCCGCGCGACAATCTTCGCGGGTACGTCCTGCACGATGGCTTCAGCAAGTTCACGGATCGCATCGCGCAACGATTGGTCAAGTGGTCGTGCCGCAGCCCACCAATTTGGATCTGCTCCGTAGTATGGACTTACTGTCGATGCCAGGTCTAGCCGGCCCCTGAAGACATCGCTAGCCACGTTCTTGACAATCCAGTTCAATAGCTTGTGTGCTGTTGCCAACGCTCCAAGTTGGCCATCTGAGAGACCTGGGATTCGGATGTCAGTGTGTGCCTCCATGAAGACCTGACGCTGAAAGTGCACTTCAAGATAACCTAGGAATTGCTTGTACCGACGCTGCGCCATATAGGACAGTGGTACTGTCGCGACATTGTCGGGTGGGCTCGCGGTCTCAAGCTGCTTCAGCACATCGAAAACGCCGTTTCGCAATTCCGTTCCCTTGACTATGTCGCAAACTTGGAATGCCACGGTCTTCACGCTACTCATGCCTATCTCCTATTCTTGTGAGGTGTGCTTCATGCCCGTGGTGGCCTGACATGGTCGCGTACGGTGCTAGATCTTGATGGCCTTGGGCTGTTCCCGCTCTGAGCCAAACTCGACCGAGTATCCCAATAGCTGGTTGAGTACGAGGTTTGGAAACGTCCTTCTGGTAACGTCGACGCACTTTGCGAAGACAAGCCTCTCGCCGGTGAAATCTGTCTTCACAAATGGATTCCAAAGCTCTGGGTGGTATCTGCTCAGGAAGCTAAGAGCAAAGGAAGTCATATAGAGCAAGATTTCCTGGATTGGAGCGGGATTGGCGTGCGTAGGTCCATGCCCTGTGCATAGAAAGAGAGATCCAGACACGGCTCGCAATGTAATGTCTGATCCACTGGATCTCCTGTACAGTACGATGCGGTGGCCACCCATGTTGACATCCTGAGGATCCAGATAGGCACTGGACAAGCCGGGAATTGCGTCCAGGGCTTCGGGCAACTGCGGGTATCTCTCGAGCAGTTCTGGCTCCACGCGATCGACGACAACGCGCCCATCCGTGCCCCTCGCAACAGGAATCAAACCCGGGAAAGATGCCCTATAGAAACCGTAGTACTCGTCATACAGGTCGGGTATACGTGCAAACAGCTCGCTCAATGTCCAATCGCCCAATCGACTGATATCCAGTTGTGGACAAAGGAGGTGGCCGAAGACTGACAATGCTCCTGTAGCACTCGCACTGGGGCAGATCGTGACATCTGCAAGATGTTCCGGTGGCCGATCCTTCGGGATCGGCAACATGGACATACCGTGTCCCTCGACTTCTAGGAGACTCCCAGCCATCATCTGGCACGCACCAGACAAGAGATTTGCCATGCCATAGTAGACGAGAAGCGGCGATGTGTAGAGCGAAGACGCGCTCGATGTGTGAAAGTACTCATATGCTTGCGAGAAAGCACCTGCAATGGCCGCTGGCAAGCTCTCTGGGCCACTGTGCCTTCTCCTCGACAGCTCCTTGGCAACGTTCAACTCATAGGAATACTGCATTAGCATTTCCCACTGTGTAGTTTCAGGATGCTCAGAGTAGACGGTTCGTTCGTCCATACTGCCCCCTTCAGCGTCAGTTACCAAGACAGCCGTGGTGTCACTTACTTTACTAGTGTAGCATCGTTAGGGAATTCCAGCCATGGAAGGGGGTCAGATAAGAAGGACGCCAAAGGGGCAAGATGGAACATCGTCGTCATCAGTTGCGCGATTTCCGTTGGCGCGCCCATGCCGACATCGTCAAGCTTGCGAATTCCCTGAACAGTTAAGCTCCTGGGGTCTTCAGTCGACTTGTTTGTTCTGCTCCGTCTCGCTATGCGTGGCTTGCCATCGATGCCACGATATTGTTTGGAACTGGAGGAGTCGACACGTTTCCGATGCAGTCGTTGAAGGAGGCGACATGGCACGCAAACAGAGCAATCAGGAATACGCAGACGTAGTACTGCAAACCCTCTACGCGAAAGACATTGGAGCAAGAGCAAGAGGGATTGACGATCTTGTACGCCTAGCAAACTCCAGGCTTGACGGTGCGGACAAGCAAACTCTCCTGAACATCGTAGGATCCAAAGCAGGGCTGTTCGGACAGGGACTCGTTGATTGTAGGCCTGCTGAGGGCGATGGAGCCATTTTCGGCATTCTGGATATCGAACTGACAGACGCCGGCCGTGCCCACGTCCGTGAACAACAGTTGCCATCTCCCCGCAAGGTTCTTCCCCGTTGGCTCGCCGCAGGACTTATCTTCCTAGCTGGCGCAGTAGCCACAGCAGTAGTCGAATGGCTCGTCCGCAGATTGCTCGG
The DNA here is from genome assembly GCF_003570925.1 of Candidatus Cryosericum terrychapinii. Lineage (GTDB taxonomy): Bacteria > Caldisericota > Caldisericia > Cryosericales > Cryosericaceae > Cryosericum > Cryosericum terrychapinii. The sequence goes on from NZ_QXIS01000004.1 coordinate 40,816, forward strand.
CTCTTAGACAGTCTCAATCGCGTCCGAGCTCACGAAAGCATTGCGGGCAGCCCTTTCTCTCGCTGCCCGCAATGCCTCTGAGTGGACGCCCGCTAGCCCCAGTTAGACTCTGAAGACTCGAATACTCTGACGTATCGAGCGTCGAGTCGGGTATGCGTGCAGGCAACTCCCGGGTGCGTCTGAACGTACACAACGCCCGCGGAGCGCGCCTAGCTGGTTCGCACTCTTTTCCCGAATAACCAAGCGAGCAGTCCTTGGTGGCTCTTGACCTTGTCCGAGTCGCCCTTCTAGCGGTTGACGTCGAGTTCTCATCTGGCAGAATGAAGGACAGTGCCTTCTTCTCAGCAACCTGGCGGCGAACGGGGCAGCCGAGTACTATGCCAACAGTCCCGGCTCCGACAGAGACTCTTCCACAGACAGGATGGCACTCTTGAATACGAGTATCGTCTCGTTGGTTCCAGTGTCGAGCTCGATGACGAGTGTTTCACCGTCAAAGCTGCCCAGTTTTCCTCTGGTAGGCCTGCCAACCACGAGTGTCACTTCAACATCCTTGCCCAGGAGCGCTATCAGCCATTTGGCTTGTGCGGAGTCACCATCCAACATCTCTTGAGCCAATCTCATCTCTTCTTTCCTGATTTCCTCTGGGTCCATCTCTACCTCCCTCGCATACGCAGTGTCCTTCTGGACAACTAACGTTGTCCGGCTTTTCGACGTTTTTCCCTGTGGAAGGCTGTCTTGCACTCGCGTTTGTTAGGAGTGACCAACACTAGCCTGTCGCAACCATGCATGCCTTAGTCACTGGCAGCTTCGCTGCAAGAGGCCTTGACAGCAGCCGTGTGGCTGGAACTGGCCGCAGTTGCAGAACTCCAGGCGTAGCTTGTGCAAGCCATTGCTGCACTTACGTTCAGAGCAGGAGGCACGCTGTCGTCCAGTTCAGACCCAGGGAACTCGCCAGACATGATGGAGTACATGAGTGTCACGAGATCAAACAAAGGGGGAGAGAATAAGAGAGGGGGATTAGAATCTTTATGGGTTGCGGGCGTAGGACAGCGGTTCCTGATCATGGTTGTTCGTCTCGCGACAGGATTTCACCGAGCTATCTGCAAGAGGAGATCTGGCGCGAGCACCAACCGGGGAACAACCGTATTCCGAACGGTGGTGAGTACGGGCGTGAACCAGCGCAACCGTCTCCCACGGCAGGGGGAGTAGGTCGAAAACGCGGCCGGCCAAGCTCAAGTTAGACATTATCCACGGCCTTCTCACTCGCTTCTATGTTCCGCTACAAGAAGCGAAATACACTCGCTCGCGCCATAGTGATGGACTCGAGCCCCTAAGCCTCCAGTCGCTCCTACGGCTGACGCCTTCGTTCCTATCGAGACTCACTCTGTCCCCACGAAGAACAAGCGGGGGAATCTGCGAAACGAATCCCAACCCGACGGAGAAGCAACAATGTTGAAGGAATCGTGAACAAATGGCCGGTTATTCCTACCCACGGAAGCAAGCCTTTCGGAGGCGAAAAAGCTACCCAATTTGGCCGGGATTCGGGCACATTCTCGCAGCACATTCCGGGGGGACTTTGACCATCGGCACTAGGCCATGGTGGACAGGCTGGACAGCAGGTGCGTGGTTGGCACATACCGGATCCCTGTTGGTCACAACCGGACTCCAGACCCTCGACATATGTGAATACGTACTAATAAGACACTGAGCACGGCGCGCCATTGCTATCCATGACGTCCCGTACGCTGCACATGAGCAACGCCACGGGCCGTTGACACGGGCCGTTGACATGGGCCGTTGACCCCGAACGGAGGTATTCATGCGAGTTTGCAGCATTGACGCCTTACGATGCGTCACTATAGTTCGGACATGAATGCTATCGGGAGCCTTGACAAGGACAAGACAGCGTCTGCACAGTCTGGGACTGAAAGATCGTCACAGCCTGCTGGACTGCCTGCGATCTATCGTCTCATAAGCAGCCGCATCAATGAGTTCTACATTGACCCTGATGGTCAAGCGTACGTGACGATGGACGGCAAGACGTTGCCAGTTGAATCCAGGGATCTGGCAGACATGCTCCTTATGCTCGTGCTGCAGGAGACCCGCAAGCCTGCTTCTTCCGGCGAGATCGGAACTTGCATCGAAAGCATAGGCGCAATGTGCCGTACGTCGGGTGTCGTTCACCCCGTGTTCAACCGCGTGGGCGCATCAGAAGACGGAGAGACCGTGTATCTGGATCTCGCCACGCTCTCCGGAGATACAGTCGAGGTCACCAGCCGTGGCTGGACGGTCGTACGAGGGACCAACATCCGATTCATCCACCCGAAGGGGCAGCTACCCCTGCCCATGCCCCAAGGCGGTTACGTTGCCAAGCAGGTTATCGCTCCGTTGGTGAACATGGATGGGGACGATCTCGTCTTGTATGTGGGGACTCTGTTCGGCACTCTGATGCCGGCGGGGCCGTATCCGGTGCTCATGATCTTGGGCCCGCAAGGATCAGGGAAGAGCACTGCCACGCTGTTCCTGAAGAGTTCCGTGGACCCAACGACGACACCTCTACGGACATGCCCCGACAAGGCTGAGAACGTCGCGATTGCCACATATGGACAGCACGTCATTGCGTTCAACAATGTGTCACACCTGACGTCGTGGCTAGCAGATCTTCTATGCAACTTCAACAGCGGAGGGTCTTTTGCGGCGAGGACGCTGTACACGAATTGGGGCGAGAGCCGGCTGACAATCGCCCGCCCCATTGTCCTCAACGGGATCGACGACCTGACGACTCGCGGCGACCTTTTGGACCGAGCCATTATCCTTCGGCTACAGCCTCTCAGGGGCCGCACGGCGGAGGACGAGCTGCGGGGTATGTTCACACAGCTGCACCCGCTCATTCTTGGTGGACTACTTGATGCGATGGTCAGTGTTCTTCAGCACAAGCACGATCCTAGGTTCCAGCTGCAAGCGAAACCTCGTATGGCGGATTTCGCCCAATGGGTTGTGTGGGCGGAGGAGGTACTTGGATTCGACAAAGGCGCGTTTATGCGTGCGTACGCCGAGAACCGTTCTTCTGCGAGTCGAGTTGCCGTCGATGAACAGAGCGAGCTGGTTGGCCTGCTAGGGACCTTGGTGAGCAAGGGATCGAATTGGATGGGCACGATCACAGAACTCCATGTTGCACTGAAGAAGCAAGCAGGCTGCGACAAGATGAAGCCTATTCCGAGTTGGTTCCCGAACACCGTTCGAGCCCTGAGCAACGCTCTGACGAGGCTGGCACCAGATTTGGAGCGAGCACGTGGCATCAGCATCACCCGGAGCCGCTCCAACCAAGGTCGCCTCGTGGAGCTGAGACGGGTGCAAGAGCCATCATGAGCTCTTGGTGCGGAAATGAGCAAGCCTGCGAGTGCCGAGTGTGCCGCATCCGTGCCGCAGAACGAGCAATGTCCGACACACCCTGCAGCAAGTCTAGAAGAATCGTTAAGCATAGTCGTGCCGCACGTGCTGCACTCACTCCTTCTTTCCAAACAAGAGGAAAGGAAGAAGAGAGGGAGAGATATATGAAGGGCAATAGAGAACACTGGAAAACATGTGACACATGTGTCACGCAACCCTGCACATCAATCAGCGAGCGGTGTAGAGTGGTGACGCATCGCTCTGGGACCTGGTGCACGAAGTGCCATGAGGAAGGAAGCTGAGCAGGGCATGGTTGACGACGCGGTCCTTCGTGCGAAAATGCAGGCAGAGCTCGACAGGATGGGGCTCACCGGGGATCTGGCCGAGCAGGTAGTCAGGGAACTCAATTTCTTGGCGTGCCTGCTAATTGAAGCGACAGAAGAAGGGAGGTTCAATGACTGAGGCAACTGAAAGAAAGGGGGTTGTCATCTACACACGCGTCTCGTCGAAAGAGCAGACCCAAGGGTTCAGCCTAGATACCCAGGAGCAATGCTGCCGCGACTATGCAGGCCGTCTCGGCTATGACATCAACAGGGTCTTCGTCGAACGAGGGGAGAGTACCAAAAACGCCAACCGGACCGAACTGCAGACCATGTTGAAGTACATTGCAGTCAACTCACGGCATCTTGACGCGGTCATCGTCTACAAGGTGGACCGCTTGGCGCGCAATACGTTGGACCATGCCGAGCTCAAACTTCTCTTTATGCGCTACGGGCTGCGCCTGCTCTCGGCCACTGAGAGACTCGAGGACACTCCCGTTGGCAAGCTCATGGAGAATCAGCTCGCCGGGTTTGCGCAGTTTGACAATGACATTCGGAGTGAACGGTGCAGGAACGGGATGGTCGCGGCTGTAGCCGCAGGCAGGTATGTTACAGGACCTCCCCTAGGATATGTCAAAGGTGGTTCGAGGAACCTTCCGAGCCTCGTTCTCGATGCTCCCGAGGTCGTTCGGCTCGTACGCAAGTCGTTCGAATTGGTCGATGCAGGGTTCTCTGTCCCGGAGGCTAGGCGACAGGTGACAAGGGAGGGTCTCAGGACCCGGAAGAGGAACACGCTGAGCGTCAACGGCTTCCGGAAGCTGTTGACGCGCAGGACGTATACAGGATCCTTCACGGCTTTCGGGGAGACCGTGCATGGCGACTTCGAAGCCATAGTCCCTGAGGAGTTGTTCCTGAGAGTACAACCGAAGCTGCACCGGGCGAAGAGCACAGGAAGGGTGGTGGTCTACCGCATCAATAACCCCGACTTTCCCCTGCGCGGCATGGTGAGATGCGCGACATGTGGGGCACTGCTCACAGCCAGTAACTCGACCGGCCACGGAGGCAGCTACGGCTACTACCGCTGCTCTCGGTGCAGGGAACGGAGCTTAGGTAAAGCAGAGGTGGAGAGTCGGTTCACCCAGCTCCTGCGTGACCTGAGCCTCAAGCCGGCTTTGACAGAGATGCTAGACATAGCAATCAAGGCCAACCTGACATCCAAGAGGTCGATGGGCGCGAAACATATGGCACAATTGAAGGCGAGGCTCGCAGCGCTGGGTACGCGCCACCGGCAGATATTGGACAAGTCCCTTTCAGGAGTGTTCTCCGATTCAGACACCAAGAGGCTCATCTCTGAGGCCGAACAGGAGAGCGACAACATCCAGAGACAGATAGCTGCGACCGAAGGCTCAGAGACGGTGCCCGAGCAAGTGATTAAGAGGGGATTGGCAGTGCTTCAGGACATGGCGACGTTCTGGCAGAAGGCTAGCCTAACGACCAAGCAGCAGTTCCAAAGGTTCCTGTTCCCAGAAGGAATTACGTTTGGCGAGGCTGGTTTTGGAACCTGCACAACCGCCTTCTGCATACAGCGGAAGACGGTATTCTCAATGCAAAGAAGCAAGATGGTAGCGCCGAGGAGAATTGAACTCCTGTTTGGGGATTGAGAGCCCCCCGAACTAACCACTGTTCTACAGCGCCATACTTGGCTGAGGAAGATGGATTCGAACCATCATCGGTAGCTCCAGAGGCTACTGTCCTACCGTTGGACGATTCCCCAACACAACCGAGAGTATATCAAGAACTTGCCCTGAATCAAGATGCCTGGGCGTGAAATTTCTTGGAGGAGCTCAGGGATTGGTGTCTGTGGATTCCTCGATCTCGATTCCATCCTGCGTCAGGAGTTCGCGACCTTTCTCCTTGATGGTTTCGGTCTGATCGCTAATTTCCTTACCCAGTTCGAAAGCCTTGTCTTTCAGCAACTTGCGCGTTTCTTCTCCACTCTGGGGGGCGAGGACCAACGCCACCAAGGCTCCAACAATGCCACCCATCAGCAGTCCGCCCATGAACGATCCACAATCATTGCGCCCACTCATGATTTCCTCCTTAGGAAGATGGACTTGAAAATCTTGTACGCCGACACCACACTTATGGCAGTGCCCATCATTCTTGGCAGCAGGCCGCTATCTCGGCTGGAAGCTGTCGCGGGCAATACTCTCACAGCCTTATCGGCAGATGCCGTGAGCTTCGTCAGTTGTCTTGCCAACTGGTCGAAGTGTTGCTCTGAGACCTGGGTCGACTGCATCAGTCTGACTGCCTCCGACTTCAGATCGTTAGCCTGTTTCTGCACGTCGACCATCGTGGCAGAAAAGCTCTTTGAGAACTCCCCAAGCTTGCGTCCAAGGACGAGGACGGCTATGGCTGCGGAGATCATGCCGAGGACGATAACAATGTCTAGTACCCAGATTGCATTCATGTTCACTGGCATATGGCCACCTCCTGATCGAGTTTGTTTACAACAGTGGCAGTGGGGTTCAACCGTATGGCAACCCTGCGTGAAAGGATAATGCCGGGGATCAGCATGACGAATCCGGCCACAACAGGAAGGGCCATGGACAGGCTTCCGCTCAGTCCTGCCAAGGATGAGAATCCATAACCGCCGAATACTCCTGCTAGAAAGGCAACCAGTGGAACCCCGTACATAATCGCAGAGGCCCTGAGAATAATCGAATCGTCGAGCGACACTTCAACCAGGTCTCCCTGAGCAATCTCGGGGGAAGCAGTCGCCCTGACAGTCGGGCTGCTCTCCTTGCTGCCTATACAGAACTGGGTCAGAGAGCATGACGCACATCCGTCCCGTGGCAGCAGTCGAATCGTGACGGCGTCTCCATGGCGCGCGATCACCAAACCTCGATCAGTCTGCATATAAATCCTGCACTGGCTCACGTATCAAGAGGCCACCCCACAAGGTCGTGCCTTGACGAAGCTTTTGAACCTGCCTAAGCAGGTGGGAGCATAAAGTTCCCTGCTTCAAGAACACTGCGAAGCGCTCGTATCCACAGGGCATCTGCTTCCGAGTGATTTGTGTTGGCTCAAACCCGTCAAGTGGTTCACGGGCATCGCAGGGTGACACAACACTATTATACCTGAAAACACAGGAAAACCAACGCAAGCCCCCGGGCACATCTGAATGCTTTCAGCTCTGCTTCTGGACAGCACTGGCAAGGCAAGCGGCCACGTCCGCCAATGCTACCGTCAACTGGGAACCTGACGTCAGGTCTTTCACCGCGCAGGTACCCGCCGCAATCTCGTCTTCACCGAGGATGAGTGCCATGCGCGCTCCCCTCTTGGACGCTCGTGCCAGTTGCTTTCCAAACCCATCCTGACGCATATCCAGATCCAGGGCCCAGCCCGCGCCGGCCAAGGTGCGTCTCAACTCGAAGGCGACAGCCATGGCTGTTTCCGAGTGAACAATGTATGCCAGGGGGATTGCCAGTGAACCAGTGAATTCCGGATAGCGCGCTGTCAGCACAGAAGTCAGGCGTTCAAGTCCAAGACCCCAGCCGACGGCAGGAGTAGCCGGTCCTCCCAGGTGACGGATGAGATAGTCGTAGCGGCCACCTCCCAGGAGGGCATTCTGTGCACCGAGATCCTCAGAGATAACCTCAAATACGGTCTTGGTGTAGTAGTCAAGGCCTCGGACCAGTTTGTGGTTGAGGCGATAGGGAATCTTCAGAGCGTCGAGAGTCGACAGCAGGCGGTGAAAATGGTCCTCGCAGTCTGTGCACAGATAGTCCGCGGACTTTGGCAGCGATTCCAGGAGTGACGGATCTTCGCGCTTGCAGTCGAGCACGCGGAGAGGATTGTCGCTCATGCGTCTCTTGCAGTCCTCACACAACTCGCCCTCATGCGCTGCCAGCGCAGCCCGGAGGGCTTCCTTGTAGGCGGGTCGACAGTTGTCATCGCCGATACTGTTGATGTCAACGGACAGATGCGCCAGGCCGAGTCTTGACAACATCGTCATGACCATGTCGATGACTTCTGCATCCTGAACTGGCGATTGCTCGCCGAGAGCCTCGACCCCGAAGCTGTGGAACTCGCGCTTGCGCCCACTCTGAGGCTGCTCATATCGGAAGAACGACCCCATGTAGTAGAACTTGGCCGGAGAAGGCTGCAGATTCATCTGGTGTTCTATGTATGCGCGACACGTTGCAGCTGTGCCTTCAGGGCGCAACACGAGATGACGCCCCTTCTTGTCCGGGAAGGCATACATTTCCTTCTCGACGATGTCGGTGCTTTGCCCAACCGACATGGAGAAAAGCTCCTCCATCTCGATGGTCGGAGTGCGGATCTCTTCGTAGCCATAGACTTTGGCAGTGTTAGCCATGGTTCTCTCCACATACTGCCACAGAAGGACTTCAGGTAATAATATGTCGCTGGTTCCCTTGACTGACTTGATCATGACGATCCTCCAAACGTATATGCTAGTCAGTATAGTTGCTGGGTGCGAAAAGAAAACCGACCTGTTTGTGGGGAAGCAGCCTGGAGCAGTTGCTGACTGCAACACGTGAGGAACCACAGTGGAGACGGGAAGCATTATTCAGTCTGGAAGCCGCTGCCGACCAGTATTGTAGTGGGTCGGGCGCCATCTCTGTTGCCCGACGACATTCGACGGCATGCAGGACGGCTTGAGGGCCTCGACATGACGGCCGCTTCGCAACCGGCGCGGGAGTTACTAGGAGCACTGAGGGTCAGCCGTGGCGTATCGCTTGCTGGGGCTGCCCATCCGGGCTTTGTCCGTATCGCATTGACAAGGCGTTTCCGCTAATCAGGCGACACGGCGAAGACAAGCAGGTCCTTGAACAGTGCAAGCTCCTCGCGGGCTATTGCCCTTGCTCTCTGGTGGACACTGAGCCAGACAGGTGTCTCAGCGGGTGGGCAGGTGAATGCTTGCAGGCGGTTCAGGCGGGCCAGCACCATGATTCGCGCCATGTGGAAGGGCGATGAGACCATCAGGCAAGAGGTCAGGGCGTTCCCCTGCATGTAGCGCTTGAGGTTTATCAGCGTTTGAGCTGTGGTGACGCCTGCGTTGTCGAATATCAGGGCGCTGCGAGGGACCCCCTGCTCGATAGCGACAGCCCCCATGACGTCCGATTCGGTCAGATTGGACCCCGTAGGGCCTCCGGACAGAAAAAGCAGCGGAGCGCGTCCTTCGCGATACAGCCGAGCTGCCCACAAGATGCGCGCTTCGAGCTCCGGCGATGGATTGTCTCCCCAGACCGCAGCTCCGAACAGACAAATCACGTCAGCCCGCTCGGATTGCTGTTTGTACCCATACAAGTCGATGCCCGCGTAGGTCAGAGCGAGAACGGCGCCTGCCGTACATATGAGTATGATGAGTGTTTGGAAGAATCGTTTCACTCAAATAGTATAGGCTGTCGCCTCAGCGCCTCAAGAAGTCGTGGTCGGAGCTTTTCTTGCAATGACGTGTGCGGGTAATATACTACAGACACCATGGAATCCACTGAGCGCTACGTTTCACTATACCGAAAGTATCGTCCCACCACGTTTGACGGTGTCATTGGTCAGGAGACGGTCGTACGTATACTGAAAGGGTCTGTCGACACTGGCAGGACCTCCCATGCATACTTGTTTGCCGGTCCCAAGGGTACCGGCAAGACGACCGTTGCCCGTATTCTGGCCAAAGCCCTGAATTGTGACAAGGGACCGAACAGCCATCCGTGCATGGAGTGCGAGCACTGCAGGGCGATCACCTCAGGGACGGACATCGACGTCATCGAGATCGATGCCGCCAGCAACCGGGGTATCGACGAGATCAGGGATCTGCGCGAGTCGACGAGGTTCGTGCCGGCTCGCAGTCGCAAGAAGGTCTTCATCATCGACGAGGCCCATATGCTCACCGTCCAGGCATTCAACGCACTTCTGAAGACGCTCGAGGAGCCGCCCGACTACGTCGTGTTCATCCTCGCAACGACGGAACCTCAGAAACTGCCCGAGACGATCCTGTCCCGGTGTCAGCGGTTCGACTTCAAGCGGATTTCGGAAACGGCTATGTTCCAATACCTTCAGGGCCTTCGGAACATTGAGGCTCCAAACATAACCGACGAGGCCCTTCACCAGATTGTTGCGCTGAGCGCGGGTTCGATGAGAGACGCTATAGGTCTTGTCGACCAGTTCTCCGTGTTTGGGGCCGAAGCCGTGTCTGGCGCGGCGGTGCTGGACCTGCTGGGGCTGCCAACTGAAGAGAACATTTCCTTGCTTGTCGAGGCTCTGCTCTCTCGCGATCCGAAGACAGTCAGTTCCGTTCTCGACCAGTTGGAACGAAGCGGAATTGAGCCTGCTGACCTACTTGAGAGGACAATTGCTCTCATCAGCGGGTACATTCTTGATAGGGTGACGCTCCGGACTCGGAGTTCAAATGACGCTTCGACGAATCGTCTCAAGGCGTTCCAGGACACAACTCTGGTGGACCTTGCAGCGGCCTTTGCACGAATCCAGCAGCAGTCAGCTTACCTGTCGGATCCATACCCTCTTGTCCAGGCGTTCCTACTTGCAATAGCCCTCGACCTGCCAATGGGTCTCGATCGTTCGCATGAAGAGGTTTCCCGTGGAGTGCAGTTCACGAGTAGTCAGGATGCGCCGAGGCCTGCGGTTCGGCAGATGGAGACTGTACAGAAGATTGTTGAAGTGTCTTCCAACGGTTTTGACGATACAGTTCCAGAATCCAGAAGCACATCCGCAGGGGGGCCTGCAGACCAGTGGACGCACTTCAAGGCACTTGTCTCTGACGCCAGCAAGCCCATCGGGGTGATGCTGCAGGCGCTCGATGTTCGCGAAGTCGGGGTCGACCAGGGCGTCCTGCGGATTGTTCTCGGTCCCAAGACCAAGCTGTTCCGTACAATGCTCGAGCAGAAGCAGGACGAAGTTCTTGTCCCAGCGGCGCGGTCCGCCTATGCAGTCGACCAGGTCAGGCTGGTCGAGGAGGGATCCCAGGAGCCTGCGCAGCAGGAACCCGTGGCAGAGGTTCCGGTGGACGACAAGCTGGAATTGCTCAAGAAGACGTTCGACGCGACGGAGTCGCTGTTCGACTCCTGAGGTGATACGGGAGGAGCCATATGTACAACGTCAACAATCTTATGAAACAGGCCCAGAAGATGCAGGAAGATGCAGCACACGCCGACCAGGAGCTGCTGGATCGCAGGATATCTGCCACCTCCGGGGGAGGTGCCGTCACGGCTGTCGTCAATGGCAAGAAAGACCTCATCGGTATCAGCATCCAGGCGGATTTCGATCTTGGCGACGCTGAGATGGCTGCCGATCTTGTCGTCGCTGCCGTGCGCGAAGCTCAGACGGAGGCGGACCGTCAGGCCGAAGAGATCATGAAGAAAGTCACGGCCGGCATGCCCCATATTCCCGGACTCGGGTAAGCGGTGTTCCTGCCCAAGCGTTTCATCGAGGTTTCTGCCAGACTGAGCAGTCTGCCCGGCATCGGACCGAAGGCTGCTGACAGGCTGGTGTTCTATCTACTGGACCAGCCCGAGGACGACATACGTGCCCTTGCTGAATCTCTGATGGCTGCGAAGCGCGAGATAACCTTCTGCAGACGGTGCGGCAATTTTGCTCAAGGCGATCTGTGTGAAGTGTGCCAAGATTCGTCGCGAGACGCGAAAGTGCTGTGTGTTGTCGAGGAGATACGCGACCTCTCTGCGATTGAGAAAACCGGGGCCTACCGTGGCCTCTACCATGTTCTGCACGGCCGGATCGACCCGATAGCTCGTGTGGGGCCCGGAGAACTGCAGCTGGGCCGCCTTGTCGAACGCATACACCTGGACGATGTGCGCGAGGTCATTGTTGCCACAAATCCCAACTTCAACGGCGACATCACTGCGATGTACATCGCAAAGTTGCTGGCTGCATCGGAAGTGCGCGTCACGCGCATTGCCACGGGTATCCCCAAGGGGAGTGACCTGGAGTTTGCTGATATATTCACGCTGACTCAGGCGCTCGAGAAGAGGACAGACGTCCAAACCTGAAATCTCGCGTTGTCAGGAATGTATGTGGATGCAGGTTTATGGGATAAAATGGAAGTTCTCCAGTTTAGTGGTACAATTAACAAAGTTGTATTGGCCAAAATATTCAGCGCGCAAGAACCTTCTGCGCAGAATATCGACAAAGGAGAAGTGACACAGTATGTTATGGACAATTTCGGTTATTCTCGTAGTCTTGTGGATCCTCGGTATGGTTTCTTCGTATACGTTGGGCGGATGGATTCACATTCTCCTCGTACTTGCGATCATTGCAGTTGTGGTAAACCTGATTAGAGGGAATAGACACGATTAGCGGGAAGAGGACACTCTAGCTACCAGGAGGTAGAACAGTGACCCAGCAGACGGAGACACAAGATACCAAAGCCGAAAGCAATACCTCAAAACGAATTGTTGGCGTAATCTTCGCTGTAATTGAAGTTGTTCTGGCCTTTCGCTTGATTTTCAAAGGGCTTGGAGCAAACCCGAACAATGGTTTTGTACGTGGCATCTATGGTGTCACTCAGTTTCTTGTGAGCATCTTTGAAGGCATCTTCTCCCGGGGCACTACCGCCGGCGCAGAGACCACGGCGATCTTTGAGCCTGCAACTCTCATCGTGATGGTAGTCATTGGCCTGATTGCATGGGGAGTCCTGAGATTGATGACGCCGCACACAGGAACCCGCGTGGAGAGGACGGAGACCACCGGGCACGACGTACAGGGAAAGTGAGCGCCTAGTCAAACGAGTCGCTGATTTGTACGAGATTGACACTGAGTAGTAGCCAGGCAGAGTGGGCTTTTTGCCAATCTGCCTTTTTATTGTTTATAGGTCAAATGTGTCCCGGTCCTCTAAGAATGAACACCAGATAATGACTCAACTGGGTATAATTTCGAGAAGAATCGGCATTAGTAAGAATGTCTCTGCAGAACGGATGCAGAGGTCCGTGTTCTTGGAGGACTAGATGCAGAGATAAGTTCTTTTCTTACCTGTCCAAGGCACATGAATGATGTGAAAAGGTCCAACATACATCTATTGCGTCAATCCACCTATAAGAAGTTTTAGTTGGCATCAATTATGTGGTCTCACCCCCGCGTGTGGCGCGGGACATTGCAGACAACGCCTTGAACGCAGTCCTTATCAAACTCAATTGGCCGGGGACGCTGTCCAGAACGCCGGACAAGACTGGGATGATGGTCAGCAACAGTTGGAAGGCTGTCATTTCTCACCGTTCCGGTGAGACGTCAGACACATTCATTGCTGACCTGGTCGTCGGTCTCAACATCGGGCAGATCAAGACTGGGTCATTGTCGAGATCGGAGTGTATCGAGAAATACAATCGGTTGCCGGAGATCGAGGATGATTTTGGCGGAGCTGCCCGGTTTTCCGGCACGACCGTTCTTGCTGACAAATCCAATGTCAGCGGGTAGTGACGCGGTTTTCAAGGGTTTGACAAGCATCCATTTTTGCTTTATACTCAAAGACTGATTTTCATTCATCCTTAATCTAGAGGGGTTAACATGGTGGACATGGATAAACACGTTGCAACAGAAACTACAGGTGAAACGGACGGACTCTTTGATGTGAAAAACCTGCTTGACGAAATCGCACAGCCGATCAAACCGGCTGCCGACGTGGCAGAGGAAAAGACTCCAGAAGAAGCGGCCACACCAGAGAAGGCCGAAACCGAGACCGAACAAGTCGAGGCTGCAGATGACGAGATCAAGGCGTCCGAGCGTGAGGCAGCCCTTGCCGCAGACTTGTCACCCAAGGCGGGATACGCGCCACGCCTGCTACGGCGTGGGGACGTCATTGACGTCTCCGTCGTCAAGCTCGAGCGTGACGGGGTCATGGTCAATGCCGGTGGAAAGGGAGACTACTATATCCCGCTCAACCGCTTGACTATGCGAACCGATGTAGCTGTCGGCGAAATCGCGCACGTTGGCGAAACGATGAAGGTGGCCGTCGTCAAGGAAGAGGATGAACAAGGTACGGCAGTCCTTTCCAAGCTGAAGGCTGATCAGGAAGAGGTCTGGGCCGATGTCGAGAAGTACTTCGACGAACAGACGATCGTCACTGCCAAAGTTACCAAGGCCATCAAGGGTGGTCTGCTTGTTGACATCGGGGTGCCCTGTTTCCTGCCTCAATCACAGGTCGCCAGCGACTACCGCAATAACCTGCCTTCACTGGTTGGCCAGGACATTCCTGTCAAGGTCACCGAGTTCGACAAGAAACTTCGCCGGATTATCGCCTCTCATCGTGCAGCGATGCAGGTTATCCGCCAGAAGCAGAAGAAGGAGTTCTTCACAAAGATCCAGCCAGGAGATATCTATGAGGGCACTGTCAACGGTATCGCTGAGTTTGGTGCGTTCGTGGACATCGGGTACGGGGTCGAAGGTCTGGTCCATCTTTCAGAGCTGACTTACGGTCGCCGCCGTCCTGTCGAGGAGGTCGTCCAGAAGAAGGACAAGGTCAAGGTTAAGGTTCTCAAGGTCGACCCGGAGACGGGAAAGGTCTCCTTGAGCATCAAGCAGACGAAGCCACATCCTTGGGAAACCATCGAGGAAGACTATCCCGTCGGCATGATCCTCGAGGGGGCAGTGATTCGCATCCTGACCTTTGGAGCAATCATCGAACTTTCAGAAGGAGTTACCGGGCTCCTGCACATTTCACAGATCTCCAACGACAAAATTCGCAAGGTCGAGGATGTGCTGAATGTGGGAGACATTCTCAAAGTTCGTGTGCTCGAGGTCCTGAAGGACGAACGCAAGGTCAAGCTCAGCATGAAGGGCGTGGAAGGCAACGAGAGCTTGTTCGGACGTGAGCCCGGGCAGGAGACGCCGTCGGTGGAAACTGGTTCGGATACGGATGCAACTGGCAGCACGTTTGTCCAGCCCGAAGTCGTCCAGCCCGAAGCCCCCGCCGTTGAGAACGTCGAGCCCGAAGTCCCCCCCGTTGACAATGTCGAGCCGGAAGTCGTCGAACCCGTCGAGTCCGCGGTGGCCGAACCCGAAGTCGTCCAGCCCGAAGCCCCCGCCGTTGACAATGTCGAGCCCGAAGTCGTCCAGCCCGAAGCCCCCGCCGTTGACAATGTCGAACCCGAAGTCGTCGAGGCCAAGCCCGTGGAACCCGAAGTCGTCCAGCCCGAAGCCCCCGCCGTTGACAATGTCGAGCCCGAAGTCGTCGAACCCGTCGAGTCCGGGGCAGCCGAACCCATGTCGACCGAAGAGGCTGTCCGGCACGAAGAGACAGAAGGGCCTGCAGAGGCCTAACTGGCGACCCTGGCCTTTTGGTCTGCTTCTCCAGAAGAATACTTCCAGATAGGTTCAGATTGACGGGGTCGCAGTACCACGCAGAGATGTGTGGCAACTGGACTCTGTCTTTTTTTACCGTGGGTGGCATCGACGAATGATGGGTTCTGGCCTCCTCGCGGTTCCTTGGTGTAAGAAGTAGTAATGGGCGCTGACAACAGAAGGAGGCAGTCATGATAGCATTTCTGTTTCCCGGGCAGGGTTCGCAATACGTGGGAATGGCCGGTAAAGTAATCGACCCGATTCTGAGTCGCAGGCTGTTTGGACAGGCAAGTGACGTGCTTGGTCTTGACCTATGGAACCTCGTCGAAGCAGGTGACGAGGCGGCGCTGACTCGTACCGAGAACACCCAGCCTGCCCTCTTTGCGACCGAGATGGCATGGGTCGAGGCACTTGCGAGCAGGGGTATGAGCTGCGATGTTGCCGCCGGTCACAGCCTGGGGGAGTTCAGCGCGCTGTGTTGTGCCGGCGTCTTCACGTTTGAAGATGGCATTCGACTCGTGCGACAACGTGGAGAGATCATGGCAAGAGCTGTATCTGGGTCGCCGGGTACGATGGCTGCCGTCGTAGGATTGGACGACAACGATCTGCAGTGTGTTCTTGCTGAGGGACGTCGGTCCGGAATCGTGGAAGTCGCCAACTACAACGCTTCCGACCAGACGGTCGTGTCTGGCGAGATGGCTGCTGTGGACCGCGTCGTTGGGGCCGTGAAGGAGATCGGCAGAGGACGTGCGATCAAGCTCCGGGTGGGTGCCCCATTTCATTCGTCCATCATGGCTGGTGGTGCCGCCGAGTTTGAGGCGATTGTACATGATATCCCGTTTTCCCGGCCTCGTTTTCCCGTTGTGAACAATGTGGCAGCGTTATCAGAAGATGACCCCGAGGCAATCAGGGAGTGCCTTGTTGCGCAGTTCAAGAGCCCGGTGCAGTGGGTGCGTACGATGGAGGCACTCCAGAGCATGGGAGCGAGCGAGTACTTGGAGGTCGGGCCGAAAGGTGTGCTGACGGCGCTTGGTCGGAAGGCGGTTCCTGGAGGAAACGTCAGAGCCGTGGAAGACGAGATATGGCAATGACGCTCGAAGGAAAGACGGCCCTGGTTACGGGTGGATCCCGAGGCATCGGTAGAGGCATTGCTCTCGAGCTGGCCACGCAGGGAGCCACTGTCATCATCGATTTTCACCAGAACCGCGTGGCGGCAGAAGAAGTCGTCACGGCTATCACTGCGATGGGTCGGGTCTGTGAAGCAGTCCAAGCGGACGTCGGGGACGTCGCTGAGGCCGACAGCCTGGTTGCGCGGAGTATCATGCTGACAGGTTCGCTGGACATCTTGGTCAGCAACGCCGGTATCACCCGAGACGCCTTGCTTGTCCGGATGACGGATGAGAAGTGGAACGACGTGCTGCGAACGAATCTTACCGGCACGTTCAACGTAACGCGGGCAGCTGCCCGTCATATGATGTCTCAGAGATCCGGGCGCATTGTGCTGATCTCGTCGGTAGTTGGGCTGGGAGGGAACGCCGGACAAGCCAACTACGCTGCGAGCAAGGCAGGCGTTATAGCTCTTGCGAAGACAGCAGCGAAGGAGCTAGGACCACGCGGGGTCACCGTCAACGTCGTTGCGCCTGGATTTGTGGAGACAGACATGACGAGCCCGCTTGACAATAAGGCCGTATCCTCGTATCTTGCCAGTATTCCACTCAGGCGGGCCGGGACACCGGGCGACGTTGCCAAAGTTGTGGCGTTCCTTGCAAGTGAAGACGCTTCGTACATTACCGGCCAAGTGCTCGTGGTCGACGGGGGATTGTCTCTCTGAAGCGCTTGGATATTCTTTTCTCAGGAGGAATCTGATGACCAAGGAAGAAATCCGCTCGAAGGTAGTAGAGATTGCCAAGGAAAAGCTGGGCGTCGAAGAGTCTCGCGTTACTGACGAGGCTCAATACGTCAAGGACCTTGGTGCCGACTCTCTGGCATTGGTCGACATTACAATGGCACTGGAAGACGCTTTTGGAACATCTATTCCAGACGAGGACATCGAGAAGATTGCGTCCGTGGGGCAGACAGTCGACTACGTGATGTCCCACATTGCCTGACGCTGCAGGAGACAGGATTTCTATGGAGCGGACCCGAGTCGTCATAACGGGGCTCGGTATTGTGTCGCCGATCGGAAACAACGTCCCTGCGTTTGAGGCGGGACTCGCGGCTGGCGTCTCAGGTGTGGCGCCGATCACGCGGTTCGATGCAAGCGCCATCAGTTGTCGTATCGCAGGCGAAGTAAAGGGCTTCAACCCGGAGGACTACTTCGAAAAGCGTGACGTTGCACGTACCGACCGCGTACAACAGCTGGCGCTTGCAGCTGCGCAGGAAGCTCTACTGGACTCACGGCTGGATCTGCAGGCTGAGGATAGGGAACGAATCGCCGTATATGTCACGAGTGGTATAGGTGGTGGCGAGTCCTTGGAAAGTGAAGTGTTGCAGGCCGCTGTCAGAGGGCCCTCGCACCTCTCCCCGTTTCTCATTCCGAAGATGCTTGTGGATTCCATTCCGGGCACCATAGCTCAGCGGTTCAAGCTCTATGGAGGGACTAGCTCAGTCGTCAGTGCCTGCGCGAGTGGTACCCAGATGCTGGGGGAGGCTCTCGAGGCTATTCGGCGAGGCGACGCAGACGTCATCGTGACGGGGGCGTCCGATGCGGCGGTGACAATGACCGGCATCGGAGCTTTTGCCAACATGCGCGCACTTTCTACGCGGAATGATGACCCCGGACATGCTTCCCGGCCTTTCGACAAGGAACGCGATGGATTCGTCATGGGCGAAGGCGCAGGAATACTGATTCTGGAACAGCTTGACCATGCGCTTGCCAGAGGGGCACGCATCTATGGCGAAATCCTGTCTCAGGCAGTAACATCCGATGCGTACCATATGACGTCGCCTGATCCTGAGGCGAAACAGATCGTACGGGCCATGCGTACTGCTATCGAGCGTGCAGGGCTTTCTCCACTCGATATCGACTACGTCAATGCGCACGGGACGTCGACTCCGGCGAACGACCGGACGGAGTCATTTGCGTTGCAGACATTACTCGGAGGCCGAGCTCATCTTGTTCCCGTGAGTTCCACAAAGTCTATGACCGGCCACCTGCTGGGTGCTGCCGGCGCCGTAGAGACCGTAGCCTGCATGTTGACCATCAAGAACAGACTGATCTATCCCACCATCAACTATGCGACGTTCGACCCCGAGTGCCCGTTGGACTACGTCCCGAATGTTGCACGTTCATCCGACGTCCAATATATCCTCAAGAGTTCGTTCGGGTTCGGGGGTCACAACGTCTGTATTGTTCTGGGGCGGTACGCAGGATAGCGTATCCACTGTCTGGAAACCAAGAAATCCCGTCAGCATATCACTGACGAGATTTCTTGGTAGCTTATGGGGTAGCAGACTATTCTTCGACGGTGATTGAGGCGACGGGGCAAGATTCGGCGGCTTCCTTGCAGCAACCGGCAGCACCACAATCGGCACCTGAGATGACCTCGGCCTTGCCGAGTTCATCATTGAGTCTGAATACCGTATCGCACAGGGCGACGCAAGCGCCACACCCGATGCAAGCCTCCTGATCGATTGAAACCTTCATGGTTCCTCCTTTGGCATAGATGCTATATTTCTATTTTACTGGTTAACAGCTGGGTGTCAATTTGCCTGGGCTACTCTGTCGTTCGCACCAGGTCGATAATGAATGCGATTGCCTCTGAGGCAGCGACGGCTTTCTTGTCTGTCTTGTTGCTGCGGAGAGTGACCTCGAAATTGCCAGTCTTGAGGAAAGAATTGCCGACGACAACCTGGATTGGGAAACCCATGAGGTCGGCATCGTTGAACTTGACACCAGCCGACTCGCCTCGGTCATCAAGAATGACGTCAATCCCAGCCTTTTCGAGTTCTTCGTAGAGCTCCAGCGCGGCATGCCAGACTGCATCGTCACCCTTGTTGAGGGGAACGACAACGACCTGGAAGGGGGCGACGGACATTGGCCAGACGATACCCTTGTCGTCGTGGTGCTGCTCGATGATAGCGGCTAGCGTACGCCCGATACCAATGCCGTAGCACCCCATGAAATACGGTTTCTCGCTGCCGTCTTCATCGACATAGCTGGCATGAAGAGGAATTGAGTACTTTGTGCCAAGCTTGAACGTGTGACCGACCTCGATGCCTGTGGCTGTATGCAACGGATGGCCGCACACGGGGCAAAGGTCCCCTGCCCGGACGGTCCTTATGTCTGCCACGACAGTCGAGTCAAAGTCCCGTCCAAAGAACGCATTCCTGATGTGGAACCCATCTTTGCCGGCTCCGACCGTATAGGCGACGTCCCGACGAACCATCTCGTCGACGACAACAGGTACTGCCGTCTGCATGGGCCCGACTGAACCCGGGTGAACGCCGAGGATGCTCAGTACTTCCTCGTCGGTCGCCAGCCGGCCCTCGCGGGCTTGCACGGCTTTCCGGAGCTTGACCTCGTTGATGTCGTCGTCTCCTCGAACCACGAGGAGCCAGGGTTTGTCGTCAGCGATATAGAGAATGGATTTGAGGACGGTGCCTGGATCGACGGCAAAGAAGCGGGTGACCTCTTCGATGGAGTGGATGCCAGGTGTGGCTATGCTTTCCAGGGCGGGCGGAGTACCTGTAACGTTCTCGGGGCTCGTGGCCGGATGCGCCTTCGAGAGTTCGAGGTTGGCAGCATAGCCGCAGTTGTCGCATGCAGCGTAAGAACACTCTCCGTTATCTGCCTGAACCGTGAACTCGTGGGACGACGAACCGCCAATGGCGCCAGAATCTGCCTGGATAGGGCGGAACGTGAGGCCCACGCGGTGGAAAATGTTGTTGTACGCCTCAAACATGAGGGCGTAGTTCAGCTCGATGGAGGCCTCATCGCGATCGAAGCTGTAGGCGTCCATCATCGTGAACTCTCGGCTGCGAATCAGCCCATACCTTGGGCGAATCTCATCCCGATACTTGTTGGTGATGTGGTACAGGTTGAACGGCAATTCTTTGTAGGAATGGCGCTCACTACCGACAACAGACGTGACCAGTTCCTCATGCGTCGGTCCCAGGCAGAACGAGCGGCCCTTTCTGTCAGTCAGCTTGAACATCTCGTCACCGTACAGATCCCAACGGCCGGTCGCTTGCCAAGGTTCAGCAGGCATCAACAAGGGCATCAGGATTTCTTGGGCGCCATGGCTGTCCATCTCCTGGCGCACGATTTCTTCTATACGCTGCTTGACGCGCAGACCAAGATTGAGATAGGTGTAGATGCCGGAAGCCGATTTGCGAAGCAGGCCGGCACGAAGCATGAGTTGGCCGCTTATGGTATCGGCGTCCTGGGGAACTTCACGCAGACGCGGTGCAAAGACTTTGCTCAGATACAAGGTTTCCTCCTGATGTCACAGACGAGCGCATATATTATAGATGCAGGGTCGGTTTTGCAAGGGAATCGATTGCTGCTAATATGAACAAACACGAGGATCGGAAGGAGCAGATCCTGGACGTTGACGGGAGCAAGGACTGACACGCAGTGCTAGGGGAGACCGCAGTGTTCGACATGACCTCAGAAACTGGCGAGCGTGAACTGCGATTGAGTCCAGGCCTGCTCTCGGACATAGTTCGCAGGGGGAAATCATGTACTTGGTCATTGCAGGAAACATTGGTGCAGGGAAAACGTCGCTCGCTCAGATGATCTCGCGTGAGCTTGGTTTTTCCGTCTACTTCGAAGCGTTCGGCGACAACCCATTCCTGCCCAGCTATTACCAGGACATGCGTCGCTGGGCATTTGCGACACAGATCAGCTTCCTGGCTCTCCGGTATGAGCAGATTCTGAACCATGTCCTGATGAGCGATGTCCCCGCCATCCTTGACCGTTCCATTTATGAGGATCGCGAGATCTTCGCCAAGGCACTTGTGCGCGATGGACTCCTGTCGCCAGACGAGTGGAATACCTATGACAAGCTCTATCAGCTCATGGTACGCCGGCTTCCCAATCCCAACCTGCTCGTGTATCTTCGCCGGGACGTCCCGACACTCCTTGCCAACATCCGCAAACGCAATCGCAGCATTGAGAACATTAGCGGAGACTACCTGGAGGGTCTGAACAAGCAGTACGAGGAGTTCTACGGGGGCTGGCATTATCCCAAGGTCGTCTTCGAGGAGGATATCTTCGACCATGCTGCTGACGTGTTGCAGCTTGTCAAGAGTGCTATCTAGGGTAGAGTTGTTTGTTTTTTCACAAATCCTTGCAATGTTGGCGCATGGGCCTAGAAT
>NZ_QXIS01000005.1 GCF_003570925.1 Candidatus Cryosericum terrychapinii
ATGTTGGCGCATGGGCCTAGAATGAAAGATGGTGTTTTAAAGCCCCATAACGGGACGGCTCTCCATTCTCCCTGAGAGCCAACACCACACGTCACGGAGGCTATTATGGCAGGCGAGAAGAAAAACTGGTTCCAGGTAGCTCAAGACAGAATTCAAATTGCAGGTACGAAACTCGGTCAGAATCCCGAGATCACGGAGATTCTCCGCAACCCACAGAGGACGCTCAGCGTTTCCATCCCTGTTCGCTTGGATGATGGCACGACGAAGGTTTTTCAGGGATTCCGCTGCCAGCACAACGACGCTGTTGGACCGACCAAGGGCGGCATTCGATTTCACCAGGACGAGACCCTCGAGGATGTCAAGGCTCTGGCGACCCTCATGACGCTCAAGTGCGCTGTCGTCGGTCTCCCGTATGGCGGTAGCAAGGGCGGTATCGTTGTTGATCCCAAGAAGTTGTCCATCGGCGAGCTCGAGCGGCTTTCTCGTGGATACATCCGCGCGCTGGGCACGTTTGTCGGTCCTGACCGTGATGTTCCTGCCCCAGATGTCAACACGACTCCCCAAATCATGGCATGGATGATGGACGAGTACAGTAAGCTGACTGGCCACAACACGTTTGCCCTCTTGACGGGGAAACCTCTCATCGTCGGCGGGTCTCTTGGCAGGACTGCTGCAACGGGACTGGGCGGCGTTTACTGTCTGCGGATGGCCGCAAAGAAGATGGGCATGAACCTCAAGGGCGCTACCGTGGCCGTTGAGGGTTTTGGTAACGTCGGCTTCTATGCTGCCCGGATCCTTCGTGAAGAAGATGGCGCAAAGATCGTTGCCATTACGATGGTCAACGGGGGAGTCTACGACCCCAAGGGTATCGACCCCGATGATCTGAAGGCGTATGAGAACAAGAACGGCACCGTGAAGGGGTATAAGGGGCTCGACAATGTGTCCAACGAGCAACTACGCGCGCTGGACGTCGACATCTATATACCTGCAGCTCTTCAGAACGCCATCCTCAAGGACAATGCAAAGGATGTCAAGGCGAAGATCGTCGTGGAACTTGCCAATGGTGGCGTCAACCCTGATGCAGACGAGATTCTTGAGAAGAACGGTGTTTTTGTAATCCCGGACATTCTGGGCAATGCCGGCGGTGTCACCGTCTCCTACTTTGAGTGGATTCAGAACAACTACGGTTACTACTGGTCCGAGAAAGAAGTCAATGAGAAGCTTGAACGTGTCATGACCGAGGCGTTCGAGCGTGTGCACAATATGTACACCAAGCACAAGGCAGACAAGGTCACGATGAGGATGGCCGCTGACATGGTCGCAGTCGAGCGTGTCGGTGAGGCCGTCAAGGTTCGTGGCTGGGTAGGCTGATAGATAGTATTCTCTCCGGGGGGCGTTCAGCGCGCCCTCCTTTCTTGCTGGTGCATCCAGGATATTGGAGGCGGCCTTGCCATTCAGGATTCTTGTCATCAATCCAGGCTCTACAAGCACTAAGCTGTCTGTCTTCGAGGACCGGACCGCTGGCGCCACCGAAACCATTTCCCACGACGCCCCCACGATTGCGCAATTTTCCTCGCTCATGGACCAGCTGCCAATGCGGCTGGCGATCGTCAAAGATTTCCTCACCCGCCACAATGTAGCCGTGGCCAGTCTTTCGGCTATTGCCTGCAGGGGAGGATTGCTACGACCGCTTCCCTCAGGAACGTATCGCGTCGATGAGGCGATGGTGGGTGACCTGCACGAACCCGTACTGGGCACACACGCATCCAATCTAGCTGCATGCATCGGATTCGAGCTGTCAAAGGAATCGGGTGTTCCGGCGTTCATCGTAGACCCCGTCGTTGTCGACGAACTGGACCCACTGGCGCGTCTCTCCGGCTTGAAGGGGATTGACCGCGTGAGCATCTTTCATGCTCTCAACCAGAAGGCTGTTGCCAGGCAGGCGGCGGCAGACATTGGCAAGACCTATGAAGAGGCCAATCTCATCGTGGCTCATCTCGGCGGAGGAATCTCTGTTGGGGCGCACCACTTGGGCCGGGTCATCGACGTAAACAATGCGCTCAACGGTGATGGTCCGTTCGCCCCTGAGAGAGCGGGCAGTCTGCCGGCTGTTGGGCTGGTCAAATTGTGTTTTTCAGGTGCATATTCGCAGCCAGAGGTGATGAAACTCCTTGCAGGCAAGGGAGGGTTGGTCAGCCATCTCGGAACGAACGACGCTCGCATGGTCGAGAAGATGATCGACGATGGTGACGAGCACGCTCGTCTGGTGTACACCGCAATGGCGTACACGGTCGCGAAGACCATCGGGGAAATGGCCACCGTATTGAAGGGGGACGTCGACGCGATTGTCGTGACGGGAGGTATCGCCCAGTCGGCTCTCCTGGTTGACGAGATCACAAGGCGCGTCCAGTTCATCGCACCGGTCAAGGTCTATCCAGGCGAAGACGAGATGAAAGCGCTGGCTTTGGGCGTGCTCCGCGTGCTGGATGGTTCGGTACCTGCCGGAGTGTATCCGCCGGAGCAGGCGGGTAGCGGACGGTCCTGAGCACATTGGACGTGCAGGCCGATGCGTGAACTTGCCGATTTGTTTGGTCGACCGCGGGCAGGTGAGTTGATTCTGTTTGCAGGACCCTCTGGATCTGGCAAGACCGAGGTCGCTATCAACCTTGCCCTGTCACTGATCCGCACGACGACGTTTCAGGTGGCACTATGTGACCTGGATGTCGTCAAGCCATATTTCCGTCTTCGTGACATGCTGCGGCTGCTGACCGATGACGAGACAGGCAGGTTGAACATCGTTGAACCGGAGCGTCGACTCCTTCATGCAGACATCCCGACGTTTCCTCGTAATCTGCATGCTCTTCTGTCTTCTCCAGAAACAATCAAGATCATCGATGTTGGTGGAGACGCCATCGGGGCAGGAGCTGTCGCCCAGTTTCGTGAAACGATTATTGCCAGTGACTACCGCTTGTACATCGTGGTGAACACGTTGCGACCGGGAATGGACAACGCTGATGGCATGAAGCGCATGCTGACGGCCATTCGCTCAGGCGCACGCCTTGAGGTGACTGGGCTTGTTGCCAACACGAATCTGCAGGCAGAGACAACTGCGGACGACGTACAGCGCGGCTACGATGCTGTTAAGTCTCTCGGTGATAGTGAGGGATTGCCTGTCGTCGCAGTGCTTGTGTCGCCGGAGTATGCCGATCAGGTAGTGCATCGACTCACGCCGGGCGCGGCCAGGCTGCTGTCGGTGATTCGCGTTTTCAATCGCATTCTGGATACAGTCGGGTCGCAAACGGAATTCTGAAGCAATATGGAGGTCACCCTTGGAAAGAGTCTCTATTGACGAACAGCGGTGCAAGAGTTGTGGTCTGTGCGTCAGCGTTTGTCCTGTCAAGATCCTGATCATAAGTGACCGGTTGAACGCTCGTGGTTTCAGACCTGCACAGTGCACGGATCAGGACAAGTGTACCAGTTGTGGTTCGTGTGTGCTGGTTTGCCCTGATATTGCCATCGAACTGCACAGAGAGGTGAAGGCATGAGCGACAAGGTTCTTATGAAGGGAGCGGAGGCCCTTGCGGAAGGTGCCATCCAGGCGGGATGTCGCTACTATTTTGGTTACCCTATTACACCACAGAATGAGACGCCCGAGTACATGAGCCGCCGTCTCCCAGAGGTTGGTGGCAAATTCGTGCAGGCTGAAAGCGAGGTTGCGTCTATCAACATGGTCTACGGTGCTGCCTGCGCGGGTGTCCGGGTTATGACGTCGTCCTCCAGCCCAGGCATTTCCCTGATGCAGGAAGGCATTTCCTACATCAGCGGCTCCAATGTCCCGTGTGTCGTCATGAATGCCATGCGTGGCGGGCCTGGCCTCGGCAACATTGCTCCCGCTCAGGCGGATTACTTCCAGGCGGTCAAAGGGGGCGGCAACGGGGATTACAAACGCATTGTCCTTGCTCCCTCATCGATCCAGGAAGGCGTGGATTTGTTTGTCGATGCGTTCGAACTGGCGGACAAGTACCGCATGGTGGTCATGGTTATTGTTGATGGTCTCATCGGACAGATGATGGAACCCGTCGAGTTCAAGACCAGGATCGATGTTTCGACGCTGAAGACACCGGAGTGGGCAACGGTCGGGCGACATGGACGTGACCATGCAAATATCATTACCAGTCTTACGCTGGATGCTGCCGGACT
>NZ_QXIS01000006.1:0-83416 GCF_003570925.1 Candidatus Cryosericum terrychapinii
GTCGCCGCACGGGTGTGGCGAGTGCTATTGGACCCATGCTATGAGACATCGACAGTGAGCGTTCGGTCGGATTAGTCCCGGCCGTCTGTTTCCCTGTGCACGGACCTGCAAAACAATATAGTATGGGTCCGAACAGGGCACTGTCAACGAAGGTTATGTGTTGATCCTGATTGTGGCACTCAGGGGGACCGTCTTCGTGAAGCATTTCGTACCGAGGACTGGTTGAAGATGCCAAGTCGTTCAACTAAACTACGATTGGACGAGAAATCTCGCCCGTCTCAAATAGAAATGGAGGCGTCAACATGGCAATGACAACATTCAAGGCTATTTCGCGTAAGCTCCCAGGGGGTCTTGCAGTCGAGAGCGAGTCCCGCGGCTTCAAGGTGATTATCGATGAACCGCCGTCGCTTGGCGGCACCGATACTGGCATGAACCCGGTTGAAGGTCTACTGGTATCTCTGGGTTCCTGCCAGTGTATCGTCGCTGCTGCGTTTGCTAAATCTCAGGGCATCGATCTCAAGGAATTCTGGGTCGAGCTCGAGGGAGATCTGGACACTGACGGGTTCCTCAAGGGAGATCCGAACGTGCGTCCCGGCTATCAGGAAATCCGGTTCACCATGCACATCAAGACGGATGCGCCCCAGGATAAGGTCGAAGCATTCCAGAAGTTCATCCAAAGCCGCTGCCCGGTCGGCGACTCACTTGGAAAGGGCGTCACCATCAAGCCTGCGACCATCGTTATCGACAAGTAGTCGCCCGTCCTATCAGATAGCAGGTTTGCAGAAACCCCGCTATCAGGCGGGGTTTCTTTCGTTCATGGATATGCTGCTCAGTGTTCGTCGCCACAGAGCCAGGGCCATGTGACGGAGTTGATGCTACGGCATGTGGCTCCACTCCTACCGTGGCTTGTCCTCGTGCCTGCGGAAGGGGTTCCAGGACCTTCTGGTTACAGCCGCCGGTTCCGGCTCAGCGGGAGGGGGGATGACAGCCTCTGGGGTCGAGCGGAGCGGCGTTGCAGGGGCAGGCGGCGTGACCACTGGCTCGACCGGCATCACGACGGCAAGTGCTTTCGCCGGGGGCTCCGGGGACGTCGGGATCGGCGGCTCGACGGGTTGCACGGGAGAGAGAGGTTCCGCCACGTTGTCCGCAACCTGGTCGGGCGTTGTCGGCTCGACCGGCATCACGACGGCAGGCGTCTCCAGTTCAGGTTCCACAACCTCTTTAGGCGTCGCCGCTTCGACGGCCCATGCGGTGGCAGGTGTCTCCACCATGCGCTCGAGGGCTGTCTCAAGGGGCGTTTCGATTGCCTTGGATGGAGTCTCTTCAGGCTGGGGGACGGATACCTTCGGCTTGGTAGACAGGGGCTCCTGATCCTTGGGCGTAGCGGCTGGTGTCAGGGAAACGGATGGCTCTGGAGCGGGGGCTTCAGGAACAACAAGAGCTGGCGCTTCGGAGACAACTGGAGCAGACGCCACGGTCATGGGAGCGCTCACACTCTCGGTCTCACCCTCTTGAGACCAGTGGCGGGCCAGTGCCATCGGTATCTCGGCAATGTCGTGGATGCGGACGTCTGCGAGCTCCAGTTCCTCGGGAGCCCAACCGTAGACCGCGCCTATCGCAAAGTAGCCTCCCGCATAGGCGGCCTGCATGTCGTCGGCTCGGTCCCCCACCATCGCGCACCGCTCCGGACGAAGCTCATTCCAAACTTCGCAGAGCATCATTGCCTTCGTCTGGTCAGGGCGACTGGGTACGCGGATCACCATGAACAGGTCGCGGACGCCTGCCCGGGTCAGGATCATCTCGGGATACCACCCGGAGGCGTTGCTGCATATACCGAGCTTCCATCCGTCCAGTGCCAGGGCCCTGAGGACATCTGCGGCACCAGCGTACAGTTCACCCTGCGTCTTGACATATTTCTGTTCCAAGAGGTCGAACTCAAAGGCCAGTTCCTTGGTTGATTGGCCGAGCTGCAGCTGTTCCAGCCAAGCTCGCCATTCGCTGCCACTCTTGCCGATGAAGCTTCGAAGGAACTCCTCATCAGGCACTGGGAAGGCATGATGGCCGGCAAACTCCCGTACAGAAGGAAAGAAGGACGTCTCTGTCCGAAAGAGCGTACCATCCATGTCGAACATGATCAGGTTCATTACTGGCCTCCTGTCCTGCGTTGCGCGCCTGCTCCTGCAGGAACTGCAACACATGAATTGTAGGGCCATGGGCCCTGTCGTGCAATACGGACGGTGGCTGGGGGTTGCAGTGCGACGCTGACCGCATAGGATACTTGGAGTGGGCGCCGGAGTGCCGCTTGGCAAAGTGAGAGGAGTCACATGAAGAACCTTGTCGTCATTGGTGGGCCAAAGGGAGTTGGCAAGAGCGCGGTGTGCAGGGAGTTGCTGAGTCGTATCGACAAGGCGGTGTGGCTCGACGGCGACTGGTGCTGGCTGATGCATCCGTGGCAGGTGACGAACGAGACCCAGGCGATGGTAGAGCGCAACATCATCGTCTTGCTGCGCAACTATCTGGCCTGTTCTGCGTACGAGACCATAATCTTCGACTGGGTACTGCACAGTGAACTCATCGTCCGCACGATCCTCTCAGGGCTGCAGGACCTGGAATGCAGGTTGACGCGCGTCTCGCTGGTCTGCACCCCCGAAGAGCTGCGCGCTCGTCTCATCGCTGATGCACGCCCCCCGTCCGCTCTTGACGAAGGTGTCCTGCGCCTCCCTCTGTACCAGGCACTTGACGCCCCATGCCTGGATACGACCGGTCTGACGGTGTCACAGGTTGTGGACCGGGTGCAGGAGATGATCCGCACGGGAAGCAAGCACTCCTGAGGGTCGTCCTCGGCAAAAGCAGGCCTTCGCAGGTTCTGTGAAGACCTGCGCGGAACAGGTGCCTGAACGCTGCTACAATATGGATAGAGGTGGCGACGACAAGAGCCGGCAGACTGCATCCGGAAACACCACCGTACGGGAGGCACGACCGTTGATATGAGGCGTCCAGAAGGCAGGCACGGTGGTGAGAAGAGGACGGCGCTCGGGGGGCCTGTTGCCATCATGCTGTGTCTGGTCCTGTTGACCTCTCTCGTGTCTATGCCGTTTTCAGCTCTTGCCGAGACACTGACTGTAGGGTCTGCTGTCCAAGTCACCGGCACAGGGGGGGACGGCCTCAACGTGCGATCGTCGGCTGCCACTTCGGGAACCGTTGTCGGGGCCGAAAAGGACGGGGCCCGCGGGGTCATCCAGGAGGGTCCTGTTGCGAGCGGCAGCTTCATCTGGTGGCGCGTCCAGTGGGAAAGTGGCGTGATGGGCTGGTCTGTCGACACGTATCTCAAGGTGGCTGTGCCCAATCCGATTCCCAGTGCGCCGACGGCCCTTGGGGCGACAGCCGGGATCGAGTCCGTTGCACTCTCATGGAGTCTTCCCGAGGAACTCGGAACCGCACCGATTACTGCTTGGCGCATCTACCGTGACCATCATGCGGATCCGTCGACGCTCGTTGCCACACTGAATGTCGGCGATCAGGGCTTCGACACGCGCACCTGGACGGACGGCCCCATGCTCATCGGTGGCAGGACCTACTGGTATGCCGTCAGCGCTGTCAATGCGAACGGCGTGAGCGACCTCTGCGAGGATGTCCAGGTGGTTCCACAGGTGGCACCGATGCCGATTGGTGTCTTCTTTCTTCCTCCGGAGCTCGATTTCGGAGGCGAGCAGACGTCTCTCATCCTGACTCTGCAGAATGGGGGGAGTACGCCGGTGACGTTCAACATCATCCTTGGCGCTTCATGGCTGGTCGGGGTTTCGCCCGCGACAGGGAGCGTGCCTGTCAGCGGAATCCAGCGCATCAACATTGGGGTAGAGCGGACCGGCGTGCCGGCTGGGACCTATGAGAGTCTCGTCCGCGTCACCTGTCCCACGGGCAGTATCAATATCCCCGTGCAGATGCGAGTCGGGATGATCCAGGGCATCGACGTGTCACGGTGGCAGAGCAGTGATCAGGCGGGAAACCCCCTCAACTGGGCTGCCGTGCGCGATACCGGCTTTCAGTTTGCCTATGTCAAAGCGACCGAAGGACTGAACATTACGGATGCCTTCCTGAACGTCCTGGCCCCCGGCGCCCGGTCGGCAGGCCTGTTGACGGGTGTCTATCACATCTGCTGGCCGGCTGACCACACTGCGGAAGACGAGGCGGCCTACTTTCTCCAGGCCGCGGGACAGTATATCGTCCCCGGCTTTCTCGTCCCGGTCCTGGACATCGAGCCTCGGTACAATATCCATGGAGCGGCGATGGTGCGCTGGATCGACGAATGGGCGGGTGCCGTGCGAGCGGCCAAGGGGGTCAACCCGGTAATCTACTGCAGCGCTTCTGTTGCTGCAGACCTCCACAAAGCCGACCCGACCATCGATGGGCGCTATCATCTCTGGCTAGCGGGCTATGCTCCTGCCGCCCAGCCAAACACGGGTGGGTGGGGCTCGTGGGCGTTCTGGCAGTACGCTGATAATGGGACCGTTCCGGGCATCGAAGGGCACAGCGTCGACCTAGACTGGTTCAACGGGAATGAACAGAGTCTTGCGCAGTACGTCATCGGGGAATCGTCGGCGACGAGCTATAGCCTGCTTTCTGCCGTCATGGGCAACGGCTTGCTGAGCATAGAGCCGCAGACGAAATCGTATCCTGCAGGGAGTACAGTGACGTTCACCGCAAGGCCGGCTCCCGGATGGGAGTTCGCCGGGTGGAGCGGCAGTGCCACTGGCGCAGCCAATCCGCTGGCGCTCACAATGGATGACAACAAGTCCGTTCTGGCGACGTTCGAGAAGTCCGTCGACCCGAACCAGCACATCATCACACTTTCGGTGGGCAGCATGGTCGCCCATCTGGACGGCCAGGTCGTGACCCTGGACACTCCTCCCGTCATCGTAAGCGGTCGAACGCTGGTTCCCTTGCGGCCCATCATTGAAGGTCTGGGCGGCGGAATCACCTGGGTCTCCGAAACGCGCAGTGTCGAAGTGGAGTTCAACGGCACGACCCTGCTGCTTCAGATCGGCAATCGCACGGCTGTCGTCAACGGCAAGGCGGTGCAGATGAACGTTCCCGCTACCATCATGAATGGCAGAACCATGCTGCCGGTGCGCTTTGTTAGTGAGAACCTTGGCGCGGACGTCCAGTGGGAGGAGCTCACGAAGACTGTCACCATCACCGTCAGCAGTGCGACCGTCTCCGGGGGAACACCGACCCCGCAGTAGGCGCCTGCGTAGGGCAACCACACTGCAGAGTTCCGCTGTCAGTCTGCGGGATGTCTGTCAGCCTCGAGAGCCTCTGCTACTGCCGCTGGTACGTTCCCATCAGCTGCCCTTGTGACAGGACGTGCCCTCTCATGGCTGCGTCGAGCTGTGGCCGATTCGCCGACGCCGGGAGAGACAGCATCGTGTCCAGAGTGTAGACCCGAAAATAGTACCGGTGGGCGTTGCCCCGTGGCGGCATCGGGCCGTGGTACCCGGACGTGCCGGCGCTGGTGGTGCCCTGCACCGAGCCGTCAGACAAGGACGTATTCGCGGGTACGCCCTGTGCCAGCCCCGTCGATGTGGCAGGGATGTTCCATATGATCCAGTGTACCCAGGTTCCGGCAGGGGCATCAGGATCGTCACAGACAAGGGCGAAGCTGACGACGCCGTCCGGCGCGTCCTTCCAGGAAAGGTCCGGCGAAATGTTCTCGCCCTGCCCGGTGTACTTGATCGGGATGGGCTTGCCGGGTGTGAATGCCGTGCTGGTGACCGTGATTCCCATAGGTGCCTCCTGAATGTCCGTCGTACTTGCTCGGCATCCCGCGCTCCATGCAGTCAGGATGACGAGCGTGCATGTCAGGATCAACCGGAACAGTTGCTGTCTCAACTACTCGCCTCACAACAAGGATCCAGGTTCCTGCCTGCAGTATATCTCAGGGGATGCTAAGGGCAACGGGCCGAGTTGCATCATCTCAATTCATCGCGGGTGGAGAGGATGTGGGGAACTATGCGTCGTGGAAGTGTAACACTCTCGGGACGGTTCCATTTCCTTCGAGACTGTTACACCTTTGCCGTGCCTTCGACAAAACACATGGATTCCCGCATGCGCGGGAACGACAGACCAGGAGTTTTGTGCGTCCTCCCCGCGAAGGTGGGGATGAACCCCGGAGGAGAGCCTCCATGCGTGTCCTCAGGAAAGAGTATCCGGTTGTGAATGCCGGCTTCCCGCTTCGGCGCGCCGTTCGTATATGATGTAAACATGGATGACATGACTGGTCTCGACATACGGATCGTGCGGGCGACACCGGACATGGTCGGTTACGTGGACGGGCTCCGCAACAACTTGGTCGTGAAGGCGCGTGTCAAGGTATCCATGTGCGGTGACAACTATGACTTTGACGTCGATTCCGTCCAACTGCCATATAAGAAGGCAGAGGTCTGCTGTCCCGACCGTGCCTATCTCGGCAGAGATGACGCGGCCATCTATCTCGCGTTTGTCGAAGAGCAACTGGTAGGACAGGTGTGTGTCCAGGAAGACCACAACAACATGGCACGTGTCTGGGGCCTGCGCGTTGAGCATGGCCACCACTATCATGGTATCGCGACGTCGCTTATGAACACTGTCAAGGCATGGGCTGTTGCCAGAGGACTGCGCTGGCTGCGCGCGGAAACGCAGGATATTCACGTGACAGCATGCATGTTCTACCGTGACTATGGGTTCGTCATTGGTGGGTTCGACCGTCTATACCTGCAGGCCACCCCGGGCAGCGAGGACGAGACCGCCATCGTCTGGTATTTCGAGGTCTAAAGCCCTCCAACACGATTTCTGAGAGTCCGGTTGTCGCCGGGCTCAGGGTGTTGACCAAATTCCCTGTTCTGTCATGCTGATGTCAGCGGAGATTCCGATACGATCGAGCATGACCTAAAGGGAGGAATGCTATGGTCTTCCTGTCGCGGGAAGAAGCGGGAGCCAAGCTGGCAAGTGAGGTCCGTGACCAGGGGTTGACCTTCGACCTTTGTTGTGGGATTCCACGCGGCGGGGTCATCGTCGGATCTGTTGTCGCCCAGGAGCTCGGCTTGCCGTTTGGTGTTCTGCTCATCCGCAAGATCCGTGCTGACGCCAATCGCGAACTTGCCGTGGGGGCTCTCGGCTATGCCGGAGATGGCAGTTTCGCCACCATCCTGTCACCCGAATCCGCACACGAACCGCGCGAGCACCTCGACGCCGAGATTGGCTTCGAGAAGGAACGTCTTGTTCTGTACGCAGAGCTGTTCGAGCGCTACATCCCCCAGACATGGGAACGCGGCGCCCGTGTGCTGGTTGTGGACGACGGGATCGCAACCGGAGCGACGATGATCGCCGCTGCGGATGTCGTCGCCAGCATGGGGTGCGTCCCCACGGTCGGAACGCCGGTCGTGGACAAAGAAGTGATGCGCCAGTTGGCTGAGCGGGGGTACCGTGTCGTTGCAGTTCATGCCGCTGAATGGCTCATGGCTGTCGGGCAGTTCTACCAGGATTTCCACGAGGTCACTGACCGCGAAGCCCTGTGCTGGGCCAATAGGGCGTTCCGTCCGCGGCGGATCCGATAGGGCGGGACTGTCGGACGAACGCTATCATCCTAGGGCACGTCATGAAAGCGAATGACCCGCCATCTTGACGGACAGCAGGTCTTTAAGTGCGAAGAGAGGAGTGAGACTATCTGTCAGACGTCACCAAAACGGCGGATGAACCAGGTCTTGACGATCTGAGTGAGAACGACGTAGATCAACAGCATGCCCAGCAGGAGCAGCCAGTAGAGGGGCGGCAACGTGACAAAGCCCAGGATGCGTGCGATGGGTCCAATGATCGTCATCAGTGCGCCCGTGGCGACGACCGCCACCGAACTGATGAGCAGCGGTTTGCTGGCCAGACTCTGGATAAACGGGATCTTGTTGGTGCGGATAACGTGCACGATAAGCGTCTGGGTGAACAGCGATTCCACGAACCAGCCGGAGTGAAACAGCGCTGGGTTGTTCCAGCACTTGAACACGACCAGCATGATGAAGAAGGTCATGTAGTCAAAGACGGAGCTGATGGGCCCGATGATCACAATGAAGCGCCGCAGGTTGCCAAGCTCCCACTTCCGTGGCTTGGTAAGCCATTCTTCGTCGACTGTATCTGTCGGGATGGTGGTCTGGCTCAAATCGTACAGCAGGTTGTTGGTCAATATTTGTAGTGGCAGCATGGGCAGGAACGGCAGGAATGCGCTGGCGCCCACGACACTGAACATGTTGCCGAAATTGGAGCTGGCAGCCATCTTGATATATTTGATGACGTTCCCAAAGACCTTGCGGCCTTCGATGACACCGTCTTTCAGGACCAGAAGCGAGTTTTCCAGCAGGATGATGTCTGATGATTCTTTCGCAATATCGACTGCCGAGTCGACGGAGATCCCTACGTCCGCGGTGCGGAGAGCGGGTGCGTCGTTGATGCCGTCGCCGAGAAAACCGACTACGTGGCCGCGGGATTGCAGCGCGCGAATGATCCGTTCCTTGTGGTGTGGCGAAAGCCGGGCGAAGACGACGGTATCTTCCACCACTCCTGCCAGATCGTCGTCAGACATCTCTTCTATGGCCGGTCCCAGGAGGACGTGCGGCTCGGCTATGCCAACCTGGTGGCAGATGTTCACGGTGACCAGGTCGCTGTCGCCGGTCAGGATCTTGACGTCGACGCTATTGGAATGAAGTGTCGCGATGGCTTCCCCTGCTGTGGTTTTGGGCGGGTCCAGGAAGGCAAGAAACCCCAGCAGGGTAAGGTCATGTTCGTCATTCACCGTGTAGACGCGGTCTGAGGCACCGTGATCGGAGCTGGACGTGGCGAGGGCCAGGACTCGGAATCCCTGTCCGTTGAGGTCAGCCACCAGCTGCAGGGCTGCTGCACGCCGGGCATCGTCCAGGGGAGACGCCGTGTTGTCAAGGGCAACGCTGGTGCTCAGCGCCAGGACCTCTTCGACGGCTCCCTTGCAAATGATGAGATCGGTCCCGCCGCCGTCTGTCACGGCAACGGACATGCGCTTGCGCGTGAAGTCGAATGGGATCTCGTCCACTTTGTGGTACTTTGCCTCCTCGACAAGCTCGCGGGCCTTGTCAAGGTGAGCCAGGATGGCAACGTCCATGAGGTTCTT
This sequence comes from Candidatus Cryosericum terrychapinii, assembly GCF_003570925.1. Taxonomy (GTDB): domain Bacteria; phylum Caldisericota; class Caldisericia; order Cryosericales; family Cryosericaceae; genus Cryosericum; species Cryosericum terrychapinii. Next base: position 9,167 of record NZ_QXIS01000006.1, read on the forward strand.
CAGGCCGGTCTGATAGTAGCTGTTGAGGAATCCCATGTCCAGGATATGACCATCCTCGTGCCCCAGAACATTCACATGTTTTTCCAGCTCGACGCGGCCCTGGGTGATGGTGCCCGTCTTGTCGGTACATAGGATATCCATGGCCCCGAAGTTCTGAATGGCGTTCAGGCGCTTGACGATGACCTTCTTGCGCGACATGACGACAGCGCCCTTGCTCATGTTGACGGTAACGATCATTGGGAGCATTTCGGGGGTGAGCCCAACAGCGACAGCGAGGCCAAAGAGAAAGGCCTCCATCCAGTTGTGCCGCACCAGGCCGTTGATGAGGAACACGGCAGGTGCCATAACGAGCATCAGCTTGATCATCAGCCAGGTGAAGTTGTTGACACCTTTGTCGAAGCTGGTCAGCTCGCGGTGACCGACGATGCTGCTGGCGAGGGACCCGAAGTAGGTCTCCTTGCCTGTCTGCACGACAACCGCCGTTGCAGAGCCGGTTTCGACGTTCGTGCCCAGGAAGCAGAGATTCGGCATACTCAGCACATCCGTCTGAGACGAATCCACAACGTCGACGTTCTTCTCGGCGGGCAACGATTCTCCGGTGAGGGATGCCTGGTTCACGAACAGGTCCTTGGCGGTGACGAGGCGCACATCGGCGGGCACCATGTCCCCTGCGGAGAGAGAGACCATGTCGCCGGGGACGATGTCCTGGAGGGCAACTTCTTTCGTGTCGCCGTTTCGGATGACCGTCGCTGTCGTCGTGACCATCTTCTGAAGGGCCTCGGCGGCGTTGTCTGATCGCTGCTCCTGAAAGAAGCGCAGAGCGGCGCCAAGGATGACCATGATAAGAATCATATAGACGCCGGGACCGCCACCAGTAACGGCGGTGATAATTGCCAGGACGATCAGCAGGATGGATAGCGGGTTCGACAAAATGGCGATCAGTCGTTTGAGTGGGGAAACGCGCTTTTCGCGTGCGACCTCATTGTGACCATACTGGACCAGACGTGTTCCAACCACCCGGGTGGTGAGTCCTGTGGGGCTTGTGCCAAGCTGCTTCATCACGGCATCTGCATCCATGGAGGCAAAAGACGCGAGAAGCTTCGACATCTGAGCCGGGACCTCGTCACGCTTGCGTTTTGTAACTTCGGTTGGGGCAATAGGAGTGCTCACGGCACTGACCTCCAGCAAAGGAATGATAGAACAGGAGACATACTCGTCAGGCCGCTGTCAGCGCTACTTGCCTCCAGCGTGGAGTGCCAGGACAGACACGAGGAAGATGAGTTTTGCTTCGACGATGGCCGTCAACAGGACTGCAACGAGAGTCACGTTGATGGAACGCCACCGATCACGTCGGTAGGCGACGAGGACGAGGATGGCAAACAGCACAGTCTGAGCGATGAGGAACATCTCCACGAGCCACAGCGGATTACGCCACGGCAGTGCGCCCGTATCGCGCACCCATACGAAGAGTGCATACAGCCCTATGCCAAGAACGCCATTCACGATCGAGACGAGGAGGGCCTTGCCAAAGGTCCGCTGTTTGCTGCGGCACCACAGTGACGCCAGCCATAGCATAGTTGCCATCAGCAGGACCTCCGCCACCCGTGCGGGCACGGACATCAGCCAGGTATCGGAGAGCAGCCAGGAGAGCAGCATGGTGACGTTCCCGGGACTGCCTGCCCGCTAGCGTCCCAGAACGTTAAACAGCAAGGAAGCGAGTATGAACAGGACCCAGATGATGATGCCGATCAAGGCTGCTTTGCTCTGTGCCTGCTTCTTGCGCGCATTCTGGTTCTGGAGATTCCCGGCCTGGCCTGAAGTGCGCTGGGCCATGGAGTTCGACAGTAGTTGCAAGAAGGAAGGAAGTGGTGCCTCAGCTTCCTGATACCTCTGGCTGACGCCGGGCCGCATGTCGTTCGGATCGGCCTGGTTTGGCGTGATCTTGTGCGCCAACATGAACTGGATCTCCTCGGTGGTTCGCGGTGGCGCGGCATAGTCGATGACCGCACTATAGTTTTCCGGCCGGTCACGGTCATATCTCGAGTAGATCGGTCCTCGTTCCTTGTTGAGTTCCATAGCTGTCATCTCCTTTGTCACGTCGATCCGTTGGCACCGAAACAGTATTGCTTTCTTATTCTAGCACGTTGTGGGTTCGTCGTCATCTGGTCCGTTACCCTGTGGACTCTGTTCGATCAGGCCTGGTGGCGCTCTGCCAGATACCGCCCGAGCTCTACGGTATCCTGGGAGACGAATGGGTCGACGTCAGGGTTCGGGATGCCATAGTAGGCGGTGAACACGGCCGCCGCCAGGTGGTCGAGTGGGACGGGCCATGCTGCATACGCAGCTGCGGGTACCCGCTGCTGCGCGTTGTCTGCCGTGGCTAGCAGGTCCAGCAGGTTGAGGCGAAACATGGTCATGGGGTCCGTATAGGACACCATAAGGTCGGCAGGAACCAGCCAGCGGAGAGCGTCATCCAGCCTGATGATCTGTTCGGGGATTGGCCCTGCTGGACGGCGTGCCAGACGGTCACGCAGGACGGCCATCACCCCGAAGACGGCGCCCGTCAGCAACAGGCTGCCGATTAGTGCGATAGCACTCTGCAGACGAGGAACCATGCCAGCGGCCCCGGACAACAGACTAAGTCCGTAGAGGATGCCAAGGTACAGCAAGATGGCATACGCGGCGGCGCCTGCGATCTGCGTGGGATCGAATGCTGCAGGCCTCTCCTGCAGTTGCACTGTGGGCGGCTTCAGCCGGACCTCTGTCGGTTGGGGCGTCGTCATACTGTCCAGTACGGATGATGGTTGCTGGTTCATGGTTTCCCCTCATCGAGATGTGCTGCCATCATCTCAGGCCATGGAAGTTCCTACCGTTTCGCAGCGCGCCAGAGCCTGGCGATCCGTTCCTCTTCTTCGGAGGTCAGCTTGTAGTTGGTGAGGTGTGGTGACTGGACAACATGCATGTTCCACAGCTCTGCGTCTTGCAACAGAGCCGTCCGTGTCACGCATCCTTCCTCAGGGGTCAGACGAACATCGTCAAGGGTGATGTCGATCGAAGGGACCGTCGGGCCCGGCTGGTGTCTCACCCACCGTTTCCTGCCCTCGTCCGGGATGATGCGAGCCTCGGTCGTCAGAATCCCGTGCGCGACGATGCCTCCTGTTCCCGGCCGGTTGCCGTCCAAGCGCCAGATGTAGACCTCATCGTCCGGGTACATCTCTTCCGCGGCGCGCTTCTGCCGCACATGCCACGAGATCTCGGCATAGTTGCGAAGATAGTTATCGAAGGAGGGAAAGTCCTTGGGACTCCCCTGAAACAGCCAAGTCGGCATATCGTACCTCCCGTGTCTGTGCCTGATAGTACTGTACGCCAGTGTCCTCGTTCATCAAGAGAGGAGTCAAATTCCTGTCAGTGTGGTTGACAGGCTGACCCGCCAGGAGTCGCTACAGGTCGCGCAACCTCCTCGCCTCCCATACCTGGGCCAGGCGCGCGTCTTCGACCGCGGTCAGCTTGTAGTTGGTCACGCTGGGCATACTGATGGCGTGCAGGTTCCGCAAGGTAGCGTCCTGCAGGATCTCCGTCCTGAGGAGACAACCGGAGCGCGGGGTGAGGCGGATGTCGTCCAGCCTGATGAGGACGGTTGGGATGGAGATGTTGGGCTCCTTGCGCAGCCAGGTGACGAAGTTCCTGTCAAGGCGGACGACGGCCGGGCCGGATAGGAACCCATGGGCCACGATCCCTCCCGTTCCGGGGAAACCGCCGTCCGATCGCCAGATGTAAACGGGGTCGCCCAGGTGCATCTCGGGAATCAGTAGCTGCTGGTGGACGAACCATCGGATGTCGCGGTGCGCCTGCAAGTACGCGTTGACGTCAAAGTCCCTCGGGTTGCCCCGGAAAAGCCATGTCGCCATTTGCCACCTCCTCGCCGCTCCTTCTGTTGCACAGTCTATGTCGTGAAGTGTTCTGTACAAGACAGAACAGTCTGCATTGCGACAGGTACCGTTTGAGCTTGTCGTGGGTTTGTGCGTGTCCGGCAGACTGGTTCATAGCCAAAACCCCCGCCTCGTGCGGGGGTTTTCTTCAGGACGGTATGGTGCAGATTCTAGAACAGGTAGGTGACGCTGACGCTCATCACAATGTCTGTGGTCCCGGCTTCGACAGGAGCTGCAGCGCTTGTTGTGTTGACCGCCGCGTCAGCTCTGTACATCGGGTACGGAGTATAGGTGTTCTCGTTCACGACGACCGTCTGGACGGACAGGATGGTCTTGCCGGCTGCCTTGGCGACGACATCCGCTCTCTTGCGGGCGCTAGTCATGGCGAGGTCGAGGGCGGCGAGCTTGGTCTGCTCGAGTGTCGCATCATCGACTTCGAAAGAGATGCCGTCGACCGTGTTGGCTCCGTTGTCAGCGATGAGGCTGACGGTCTTGCCAGCGTCCTGGATGGCGCGGACGATGACGGTCATGTTGTGGTTCATGTCATAGCCGTCGATAGAGTTCTTCTCAGTGGTCTTGTCCCAGACATACCTGGGCTGAAGGCTGTATCCAGTGGTCTGGATGTCTTCTTCCTTGATGCCTGCGGCCTTGAGGGCTGCGGTGATCTTGATCATGATGGCGTCGTTCGCGGTTTGGGCGGCATTTGCCGTGTCATTGTGAGTGAAGACACCGAAGTTGATGCGCGCGATGGTCGGCTTGACCGTGACCTTGCCGGTGCCGGTCACGCTGACAGTGGGAGGGACGGTCGACGTGTCAGCTTTGACGAGCTGTCTGGCACCAACGGCCGGTGACAAGGCGATGGCGGCCGCAATGGCCACGATAGCGATGGACTGCAGTGCAACAAAAGCAAATCTCTTCATGGAATACCTCCTGTAGTACACAAACAGAGTGTGTGCCTGCCTTCGTTCGGTGAGTCGCGTTTCATGTTCACTGCTAGGACGTTGCGGTTGGGTCAAAGTTCCCATTGTCGGTGAAGTCTTGCGGCCCGTCGGTTGTCCGCTGGGGCGCATGCAGACGCGCAAATGATGCCTGTGCCGCTACGGGTTCAGTGTTGTCGTGATGCGAACAGTCGCGGAACGAGCCCGCGGGTCGGATCCATGCCCTCGCGCAATGCAAAACCCCCGCCTCGTGCGGGGGTTTTGCTCAGGACATATGCCTGCAGATTCTAGAACACGTAGGTGACGTTGACGCTGATCTCGACGTCCAGGGTCCCAGCTTCGACAGGGGCGGGCGCGCTGCCTGAACCGACTGCCGTGTCGGCCGCCTTGTACATCGGGTACGGAGTATAGGTGTTCTCATTCACGACGACCGTCTGGACCGACAGGATGGTCTTGCCGGCTGCCTTGGCGACGACATCCGCTCTCTTGCGGGCGCCGGCCATGGCAAGGTTGAGGGCGGCGAGCTTGGTCTGTTCAAGGGTTGCATCGTCGACGTCGAAGGAGATGCCGCTGACCGTGTTGGCGCCATTGTCAGCGATGAGGCTGACGGTCTTGCCGGCGTCCTGGATGGCGCGGACGACGGCCGTCATGTTATGGTTCATATCATAGCCGTTGAGGACGTTCTTCTCGGTGTCCTTATCCCACACGTAGCTGGGCTGAAGGCTGTATCCGGTAGTCTGGATGTCTTCTTCCTTGATGCCCGCGGCCTTGAGGGCAGCAGTAATCTTGCTCATCGTGGCGTCGTTCTCAGTCTGAGCGGCACTCGCCGTGTCCTTGTGGGTGAAGACGCCGAAGCTGATGCGCGCGATGGTGGGTTTGACCGTGATCTTGCCGGTGCCAAGCACGCTGACGGTCGGTGTCGGAACGGTCAGCGTTGTGTCAGCTTTGACAGGCTGTCTGGCGCCAAGGGCCGGCGAAAAGGCGATGAGGGCCGCAATGGCTAGGATCGCAATGGACTGCAGAGCAACAAACGCAAATCTCTTCTTCATGGTATACCTCCTGTAGTGCAAAATCAGAATGTGTGCCTGCCTTCGTTCGGCAAGTCGCGTTTCATGTTCACTGCTAGGACGACGTGCATTCCCGGGAAGTTCCCGATTTCTATGAAACCACGTCCTGGAGCGGCAGTGTTTTCCCGTTCAGCCTGTCGCTTTCTTGACGCCGTGGACCTTGATGCTTGCGACTGAGTGGACCAGGTCGTCGATACGGGATTCGTCCGCGCCGACACACTGCTTGGCCACTTCATGCACCTCCGGGTCATCCAGGTCGACCGCGGCATAAGACTCGTCGACGACACGCACGTCTTCGAATCCGGCACCCCGTATGATCGCCAGGTACTGGTCCTTCAGGATAGCCCCTGCGACACACCCGACGTAGGCCTCGACCGACGTCCGCACCTCTTCGGGCAGTTCCTTCAGGAGCACCACGTCAGAGATCATGAACCGGCCCTCAGGTCGCAGGACCCTGTTCAGTTCCTGAAACACTTTCTGCTTGTCCGGCACGAGGTTGATCACACAGTTCGAGATGGCGGCGTCGACCGAGTTGTCGGGGAGGGGCAGAGCCTCGATGTCTCCCAGCAGGAACTCGACGTTCTCGAAGTTGCCCGCCATCGCGTTGGCTCTTGCCTTGGCGATCATTTCCGGCGTCATGTCCACGCCGATGACCTTGCCGGTCTTCCCGACCTTGCGGGCGGCCAGGAAGCTGTCGAACCCTGCGCCGGACCCCAGGTCGAGGACCACGTCGCCCTCCTTCAGGGCCGAGAACGCCAGGGGGTTGCCACAGCCGAGGCCCAGGTTTGCGCCCTCCGGGACCGCTGCGAGGTCCGCGTCCGAGTACCCGACACCCTTGCTGATACTGCTGACGGCTTCCTCCGGCATGGGGCGGCATCCGCATCCGCATCCCGAAGCAGCGCCTGCGGCGATTCTCCCGTACTTGTCTTTGACGATCTCCTTCATCTTCTTGTCTGTCACCGAATCATTCACTCCTCCTCCTTGTTGTCCGTCCATACCGCGCGCATGACTGGTCCCAGGAAACCCCTTGATATTCGTGCCGCATGCCGTACGTTCTTGGACGTAGCCGGTATGACAAGTATACTATATACAGATTACTTGAGGACACGACTGATTCTTGAGTCGCACGAAAGTTGGTGGACCATAGGAGGTACCTCATGTGCCATAGACGAAGTTTTTCCGCGCTCATTGTTCTGACCGTACTCCTCACGCTCGTCGCTGGCTGTGCTTCCAAGACGACACCAGGCACAATACCCGGGCCGTCGACGGGTGGCAATACGATCACAGTAACGGCAGCGGGGATGGCATTTGACACCAGCACCATTACTGTGTCTGCGGGCGCGCATGTGACAATCACGTTCATCAACAACGACAGCGGCGTCAGACACAATGTTGCATTCTACACGTCGGCGGCGGCGACAACCGTCATCAACATAGGAGGAATGACGACCGGTGTGTCGACCCTCACCTATACGTTCGATGCGCCGACCACGCCCGGGACCTACTTCTTCCGCTGTGACGTGCACCCCAGCACGATGACAGGAGAATTCATCGTCCAGTAGGAGGCAGGAACGCGCGCAGGCACACGGCCTGCGCCGGCTATTGGCCAACCCTGTTGGTCGTGCGCTCGTACTGGGCGCCGCACGTGTAGCAGCGCCGGTCGTGGACGCAGACGGGACTGCCGCACGACGGGCAGACCCAGTGGGTATTCTCGATGACCATGAACCGGTCGAGTCCCAGCTCACGGATGCGGTCCAGGTTCTCCAGCATGCTCATGCCGTACTTGGTGCGATAGCGCAGGTCCAGCTGTCGCAGTCTGCGGCATGGGTACTTGGTGCAGTCGAAACAGAAGGTAGCGCCCCCGGTTCTCTCGGCGCACATCTTGATACTGCAGACCAGGCAGTGCTTCTGCTTCGGGCCCTCTTCGGCCAGACACCCGGCGCAGCGATTCCTGTCACGCAGGTGGGCGGCACAGACCCCGCAGTTCATGCCGCATGGCGCCATCATGGAGGCAGAAATGCCGGTTGTGCGCTTCAGATGATCGTCACTTGGTGCCGGGCTCTCCAAAGTTCACCTCGGCAGTTGCCTGCAGCTGCACGATGCCGTGGCTCAACTTCTCGTTCCACTCGTCGATGACATCACGGGCCTTCGCATCGTAGTTGCTGTGGGCATCCTTCACCAGTATGACGTCGTACCCCAGCTCGTGCGCGCCCTTGCAGGTGGCCTGGACACAGCCGTTGGTCACCAGGCCCGCCACGACGACGCGGTGCACGTGCAGGGCATCCAGCTCTGCCTTGAGCGTCGTGTCCTCGAACGCGTTGCCATGGTGCTTGTGGATGAAGTGGTCCGTGATCAGCGGATTCAGGGCTGGATGCAGTTTCCAGCCGTCCGTCCCCTCCACCAGCCCCTTGTCACTGGAGTGCTGGACATAGAACACCGGGACCTTCGCCACACGAGCCTTGTCCACGAGGAGCCGGATGTTTGCGAGGATCTTCTCAGCCTCGTAGATGGGAGTGGTCTTCTCGAACAGCTCCCTCTGGACGTCGATGATCAGAAGGGCGGTCCCGCCCGCGTTCTTCGGCACCTTCGCTCTCACGCGTTTGCTCGTACCCGCAGCCGTACGATGTGCTGGTTTCGCTGCTGGCGTCTCACCGGACCAGACCTTTGTCCCCCTGCGGATGCCTGTCAGGGCCCATCGGTAGTGGTCACCGGCGCACGAATCGACGTAAGAAGCCAGCGTGTTGATACTGATCCAGGCGTACCGCCCGGGCGTGAACAGCTCCTCCTCAGACAGTGATGCGACCACCTCCAGCATGTGCCTGTGTGATGCGTCCAGCTGGCTCCTGACGTCGTCCAGCGCCGCGTCCCGGCACCGCTCGTAGATGGCCTGGTTCAGCGCAGGCAGCTGACTCCAGTTGTACCCCTCGGCCGGGACGGCTGGCGTCTCGCCGCGCAATCCCGCCTCATACCAGTCCATCAACATCCTCTGCCATTCCAACAGGTGTGCCAGGATATCCTTGATGGACCAGGTGTCGATGACTCCTGGTCGGACCATCTCCTCCGGTGTGAGCGATGCAAACTGCCGCTCCAATGCCTCGTACTTCTTCTGAGCCTCATCCAGCAGTTGCTGTTTGTTGATCGGTTTTGGCATCGCTGCCTCCTTGCACATTGCTCTGTGTATCTGTCATGGCTGTCTATTTCATGATACACCCTATCGCACGTTCCTCATCATCGCGCGGCGGCGTAGAGCTACCCGGGTCTTGCCTGTTGGGCTGCCCGCTATTCCCCTCGCACGTCGTGACACAGTAAGGTGACGCAGTAGCTACATGTTGGCTTCGTAGTGAGCAGTGGGGTCGTGAGCACTCGACTGCACGACTCGTATGAGACCAGCTCCAATGAGGCTTTTCAGATGCCGTTGCAGGGTGCTGCGACTGATATGAAGCTTGACTGTGAGGGCCGATGGCGTGTTGATGCCATCCCTGAGGATGGCCGAAAACACGCTCAGAGCGGTCCCCGAGAACCCCACAGCTCCTGCTTTGATCTGCAGGACGCCAGTCTTGATGACTTGTTCGCCCTTGCTCTGTACCTCCTGCATCTGTGCGGCCAGACCGCCCACGTAATATTCGAGCCAGCCGGTCATATCCATGTCGTGTTCACGCACACGTTGCAGGGCTCCAAAGTATGCCGAGCTATCCCGGTCATAGAGTTCGCTCATGGTGAACAGGCGCTTGAAGTCGTAGTTGTCACGATACATCACCAACGTGGCCAGCAACCGAGCCGTGCGGCCATTGCCATCGATGAAGGGGTGGATGTGCACGAGCTGGAATTGCGCTATGCCACTTACCAGGACCGTGTTGATGCCCGTGTCTGCGTTGAGCCATTCCACGAGATCGGTCATCAACGATTGGACTTCATCAGCAGGCGGAGGAGTGTACACGGTTTCCTTGGTCACGGAATCGACGACCAGATTCTGTCCCAGCCGATACTGGCCAGGCGCCGCCGAGCCTCCACGCACATCTGTGACCAACCGTTTGTGGATCTCGCGGATTAACACCTCGCTCATAGGCTCGACGCTGCCGATATATCCAGCAACCAACTCAAATGCGGTGCGGTAGTTGAGCAGTTCACGCACATCGTTCGGATTGGCTTCTGGTATCGTCTGCCCAGCCAGCAGCTGTGTGGACTGCTCAAGTGTCAGCTGTGTACCCTCAATATGCGTCGTATGGTGTGCTTCCAGAGTCAGGGCGTTTGCCTGCATGTCGCGGATCCAGTCGTCCGAGAGCCGTGCAGCCGACATAAAGCCAACGGCGCGCTCGATGCGCGTCAGACCTGCAACAATTGCATTGTTGATCGAGAATTTTGGGTCAAACATAGAGGCCTCCTTTGTCCAGTATAGTCAAGTGGCGGACTGGTGCCAGCTTGCTGGTTCGTCATGCCCGCGCAGGTGGCTTATCCTTCACTCCCCCGAGCCCTTTTGTCCCTCGTTATTATCGTGAAGTGCCCATATCCGATAATAAGACGTCGATTTGCACTCCATATTGTCGGTAACAATAACAACAATCCGAGCAAAAAGGACGGCAAGCGATATAGTAGATATCTGTGAGATCGATGCAGCAGAAATCTGTGAGATCGATCTTCTTGCAAGTCCAATATTCATGATGGGAGGAAAAGATGGAAGATGAGAAGACTCCGACATTCAGGAAGTTCCTGAACCCCAACTTTGAAGTGTATCCCGAAGGTGATTACTGGGAGAAGTTCAAACTGCTGAAGGCCAAGACGGCGCTGCTGATCATCGACGTTCAGAACCACGATCAGGACCTGGCTGTCGAGCTCAGGAATGCAGGCAACAGTTACCTGTACGACCGACTGAACGGGATGGTCATTCCAAATGCCAAGCGACTCCTCACGTTCTTCCGCGACCAGCAGATGGTCGTCACATTCGCAACGCTGGGCAATCAGCGCGCAGACGGCCGTGACCGTTCGCCTACCCAGGCCAGACCGGGCTGGAACTATACCCTGCTCAAGATTGGCTCGACGGAACAGGAGGTTGTCGATGATCTGAAGCCGAGAGAAGGCGAGGTCGTCGTCTGCAAGACCACGGACAGCACGGTGATGGGCACTCAGTACGGTCACATCCTGAGATGGATGGGCATCGAGTACGTGGTGGTCGGTGGTTTGTTCACGGATCAGTGCGTTTCCAGCACCGTGCGCGACTTGTCGGACTGGGGCTATACCGTCTTCCTGGTGGAGGATGCCACGTCGGCCATCAACGCCGACCTTCAGGTCTGGGAGACTAGGATGCTCAACCAGATCTACTGCAAGGTGGTCTCAACGGAAGAAGTACTCCAGGACCTGGCGGCACAATAGGAGGCTGCCAATCCGTCACTCCTCCCGAGCACTTCTTTCCAATGCCCCCGAGTATTTCTTCTTAATACGAGGGGTGCTTCTGAGGGGTGCATTCGGCGCAGGCGGGAGTCCAGCTTGTTGCTTATGCTCTCGTGATCACTTTGAGTCAGCCGCTCCAAAGTCCACGTCGGCGGTAGCCTGAAGGCGAACGATACCTCGGCTGAGCTTCGTGTTCCACTTGTCGATGATCTGCCCGCTGCCCGCGCTATTGGTACTGTGGGCATCCTGCACCAAGGTCACGTCGTAGCTCAGGGCATGGGCGCCCTTGCAGGTCGCTTGCACGCAGCCGTCCGTCACCAACCCCACGACGATGATCCTGCTGACGCGCAGGGCGTCCAGGTCACTCTTGAGGCGTGTGTCCTCGAAGGCATTGCCGCGGTGCTTGCGGATGAAGTGGTCGGTCTTCCGCGGCTTCAACGCCGGATGCAGCTGCCATCCAATACTGCCCTCTATCAGTGTGGTCTTGGTTGAGTGCTGGACGTAGAACACCGGGGCGCCAGCGGCATGAGCGCGGTCGACGAGCGTGTTGATATTCTTTAGCACCAGATCTCCCTGGTAGACGGGCGTCGACTTCTCAAACAAGTCACATTGCACGTCGATGATGAGCAATGCCGTTTTCGTACCGAGTTCTTTCACGTCGCGCCTCTTACATATTGTAACACGTTCCCCTTCCTGGGTCATCAGACTCTTGATTTACACCGCATGCTGTGTAAAATGTCTACAGGAGGTCCAGAAGATGAGTATCGTCGTTCGCACGATTCATGGAAGACAGTATGCGTATGTCTCTCGACGCGAGGGCAAGCGCATGATTCAGACCTACCTTGGTCCCATGAGCAGGCCGGACGTTCAGGCTGCTGTCGACGGCTTGTTCGAAGAGAAGGGGATCCCTGAGCGCCTGCGCCGTCTGTTTTGGGACACAGATCCCGAATCGCTGGATCTCTCCCGGCATGCGACCGCCATCATTGAACGCGTCCTCGAGATGGGAGACCTGCAGGACGTGCGATGGCTGCAGCATCGTTATACCGGCACCACGATCGCGCAGGTCCTGACGCTTTCCAAAGGACTCTCACCACGCTCGCGGGTATTCTGGAACCTGTGGTTCGGCAGGGAGGAGCCCTGTGCACCCTGAATGTCTGCGGCCCGAAGCCGCACGCCTCCTGCCCGTCGTCGCCAAGGCTCTCCAACCGTTTAACCCAATCCTGGCAGGGGGTACTGCTCTTGCATTGCAGGTGGGCCACCGTGTGTCCGTCGACTTTGACTTCTTCACCGGGAACGAATTCGACCCTGCTGCCATCCTTCGGGTTGTGCAGGCAACCTCAGCAGAGGTCCAGTCGCTGAAGTTGGAACCGGGGACGGCGGTGATGATCGTGGACGGGGTCAAGGTATCACTGTTCCAGTATCCGTACCCCTTTGCCGAGCCCATGGAGTTGTTCAACGGAACGAAGGTTGCAGGCATCGTCGACATTACCGGGATGAAGCTCATCGCTATCATGCAGCGTGGGGCCAGGCGCGACTTCGTGGATCTCTACACAGTGCTCAAGACGACACCATTTCGCGTCGTCGCGCACAACGCCGTCCAACGCTTTGGTCCAACCCTCATCGAACCGGTCGTCATCGGCAAGGCGCTCGCCTGGTTTGCCGACGCAGACGCGCAACCAGACCCCATGTATCTCGGAAAGCCCCTGCAGTGGTCGGCCATCAAGCGGTTCTTCCGCTCCAGTGTGTCGCAGTTTGTCCTTGACCTTGAGGCAGAACGGGTAGACTCAGTGCGCGGGCAACTGTAGACGTCAAGACGATATTCCAGAACGAGAGGGAGTGCACACCCATGAATGACGTAAACGAGGTTATCAGGCAGCTCCGGGAGAGAAAGTCGGTACGCGTCTTTGAGGACAAAGTCATGCCCGATGCTGTCAAGAACGAGGTGATCGCGGCGGCCTTCGAAGCGCCGACTGCCGGCAACATGATGTTCTATACGATCATCGACGTGACCGATCAGAAGGTCAAGGATCAACTGTCGGTGCTGTGCGACCATCAGCCCTTCATCGCCAAGGCCCCGCTCGTTCTCGTGTTCCTTGCCGATTATCAGCGGTGGTACGAGACCTACCGGGCGGCCGGACTTATCGTGCGCAAGCCAGCCGTTGGCGACTTGATGCTCGCTTGTGCGGACGCGTTCATCGCTGCACAGAACAGCGTGGTGGCCGCCCAGTCACTGGGGCTCGGTTCCTGCTACATCGGCGACGTCCTCGAGAACTGCGAACAAGTGAGGGCACTGCTCTCGCTGCCCGAATTCGTGATGCCTGCGGCCGTGGTTGTGTATGGTTATCCGACAAAACAGCAGCTTGATCGCAAGAAGCCCGCGCGTTTTGGCAAGAGCCATATCGTCCATGAGAACGGCTACCGGAAAATGGAAGCCGATGAGCTCCTTGGGATGCACAGCGAGCGGGGCGACAAGGAGAGCATCGAAGCGCTCTGCAAACGGAAGTACATGTCCGATTTCAGCGCCGAGATGACCCGGTCAGTGGCGGAGTATCTGAGGAACTTCAGCGACCGGTAACCCTCAGGCGGGAGTCCAGTTTGTTTCATTTTGCGCTACAATGCTTGACATAGAGACGTTCGGTGGACCCAGGGAGGGATCATGACGTTCAGGGCATCGGTGGAAAGGTATCTGGGGGCGGTCGCGCAGCAGTATCACCGCGGCGACGCGCGCGAGGAGTCATATTATGACGTGCTCAAGCAGCTCTGGGAGGAGCTGGGGTCGCAGCTCAGCAGCGCGCACGCGACGCTGACCGTCCTCCCTCGTCAGACTGAGGCAGGCAACCCCGACATGCGTGTCTGGAGTGGGCAGCAGCACATCACCGGCTACATCGAGGCCAAGGAGCCGGGCGTCACCAACCTGGACCACGTCGAAGTCAGCGAGCAGCTCAAGCGGTACCGCGCCGCCTTCCCCAACGTCATCGTCACCAACTTCCTGGAGTTCCGCCTCTACCGCTTTGGACAGCCGATGGGTCAACCCGTGACCATCGGGTCCCTGCAGGCGCTGCAAGCGGGCATGAAGGTACCCTTGCAGCACGAGGAGCAGTTCCGCGAACTCGTGGAACGTTTCTTCGACTTCCAGCTGCCCCGCGCCTACACAGCCCAGACGCTGGCAGTGGCGCTGGCCGATCGCACGCGCTTCCTGCAGCAGCAGGTGCTGGCACAGCTGGTGGACGATGAGGACCACAAGCTTAACAGCGAACTCGTCAACCTGCTGGCAGAATTCAAGCAAGTCCTCATGTCCGACCTGACCAGCGATACTTTTGCCGACCTCTACGCACAGACCATCACCTACGGCCTGTTCGCGGCGCGCATGCGCGTGACCGGCACCTTTACCCGCGAGACTGCGCTCAATGGCATCCCGGCGACCATCGGCATCCTGCGCAAGTTGTTCAAGTACATCTCCATTGGCGATACTCCCGAACGCCTGCGCGTCATCATCGACGACATCGCGGATGTGCTGGCAGTTGCCGATACGGATACGGTGTTCAAGGGCTACGGCAAGAACGGTCGTGACCCGGTGGCCGACTTCTATGAGACCTTCCTCGGCGAATATGACCCTGCCAAGAGGAAGCAGCACGGTGTCTACTACACGCCTCAGCCCGTGGTCAGCTACATCGTCCGCAGCGTAGACCAGATCCTGCGCGACTCCTTTGGCAAGCCCGACGGCCTGGCCGACCCCAGCGTCACCGTCCTCGATCCTGCAGCGGGTACCATGACCTTCCCTGCCACTGCCGTGCGCCTGGCTGCCGAGACCTACAAGGCCAAGTACGGTGACGGCAGTCTGGACAGCTGGATCAAGGGGCATGTGCTGCGCGACTTCTATGCCTTTGAGCTGATGATGGCCCCGTATGCCATCGGTCATCTGCGCATGGGCACCCTGCTCACTGAACTGGGCTACACCATGAGCACCGACGACCGCTTCAAGCTGTACCTCACCAATACGCTGGACGTCAGCACGGCCGAGCAGAACCCCATCCCCGGCCTATCGCCCCTGGCGGACGAATCCCACATGGCCGAGGCCGTGAAGACCACTCAGCCGGTCCTGGTGATCATGGGCAATCCGCCGTACTCGGGCACCAGCAGCAACAAGGGCGCGTGGATCTCAGCCCTCATCGACGACTACAAGAAGGTGGACGGCAAGCCCCTGGACGAGAAGAACCCCAAGTGGTTACAAGACGACTACGTCAAGTTCATCCGCTTTGCGCAGTGGAAGATCGACCAGGCAGGTGAGGGCGTCCTCGGGTTCATCACCAACCACAGCTACCTGGACAACCCGACGTTCCGTGGCATGCGTCAGTCGCTGATGGCATCCTTCGACCAGTTGCACATCCTCAATCTGCATGGCAATTCGCTCAAGAAGGAGCAGTGCCCCGACGGTAGCAAAGACGAAAACGTATTCGACATCATGCAGGGAGTCGCGATTATTCTTGCAGTGAAACGAAATGGTGTTCCAAAAGGTATCTGGTACAGCGATCTGTGGGGCAGCCGTGATGCCAAATATACCGTCCTGAGCAATGATCAGATGACGCAGACGGCATGGCAGGAGCTGACACCGCGTGGCGATATGTACCTCTTTGTTCCGCAGGATGCCACACTGGCGGCAGAATACGAACAATGGCCTAAAGTGACCGAGATTTTCCCTGTATCAAGTGTTGGGATTGTCACCGCCCGCGACGAATTGACGATCCAGTTTACGCCCGAGCAGGTGTGGCAGACGGTCAACAGGTTCATCAGCATGCCACCCGAAGAAGCACGGGAAGCATTTCACTTGGGCAAAGACGCCCAAGACTGGAAGGTACAACTTGCACAGGACGACATCCGGCGGAGCGGTCCAAAGCTAGAGAATGTCGTGCCGGTCCTCTACCGTCCCCTGGATATCCGGTACACCTACTACACAGGACAATCTCGTGGGTTCATCTGTAGGCCACGTGCAGAAGTGATGAGAAACATGCTGCGGCCGAATACTGCCCTCGTAGTGCCGCGTCAATGCAAGGAACAACCGGGAGCTTTCGCTTGTTCGTCTATAGCTGGACACAAGACTGTGGATGCATATGACATCAACTACTTGTTTCCTCTGTACTGCTATGATACATCGTTGTCTGCCGACATCGACGCGATCGAGAACATCAGTGCAACTGGCACCCATCGTCTCGCTAACCTGGGTCCAGCTGTTGCAGCGAATGTAGCTAAGGATCTGGGGTTCATCATGACTTCAGATGGCCACGGCGATTTGGCTCACGGTTCGATGGGACCCGAAGACCTGTTCGCGTACATCTATGCGGTGCTGTATTCGCCTGCCTACCGCACACGCTACGCCGAGTTCCTCAAGGCGGACTTCCCGCGCATCCCGTTCACCAAGGATCGTGACACCTTCCTCAAGTTGGCTGGGCTTGGTCAGCAGCTCATTGACCTGCACCTGATGCGTTCGCCCGAGCTTGACAACCCCATCAGCCGCTTCTGCGGCAAGGGCGATAGTGCTGTCACCAAGGTCGAGTACGACGCGGACCGTGGGCGCGTCGCCATTAACCCCACCCAGTACTTCGACAGCGTCACCCCAGAGCTCTGGACCTACCAGATCGGCGGTTACCAAGCCCTCGCCAAATGGCTCAAAGATCGCAAAGGTCGCTTCCTCACCAGCGCCGACACCATCCACTACTCTCGCATCGCCACTGCACTTTCCGATACTGTGAAACTGCAGGAACAGATTAACCGAATCCTCGGAAGGACGCTAGGAGAGACAGCTCATGTCTGACGAAGGCATCCTTCATCAGCTTCGCCAAGCTGGCGGCATAAGGGGAAAATGGCGGTCTCCTGAGACCCCAGACGAGACAATCCGCGGTACGTTGTTGCTGACCGGCGATGGGCGCATGGAGCTGACGATTGACCGAGATGTCAACCCCGTTGAAAGTCTTGGTTCTATATTCTCGTTCCGCAGTGAATCCATACCTCTCCTCATTGGCCTGCTCAATGAAGGCACCCCCAGTACACTGAAAGGACTAGTTCAGACCTCCACGCTTCCATACAGCTTCTCTGCACAAGTACTGTCACCAGTATTCTCCGTGCAATACGCTTTCTTTGGAGCACAGATAGACAATCTTGCCGAGTTTAGGGTTCGGGACGTCTCTGTTTCACTTCCAGTCCTCATGGATTGGAGCAATGTCGCCTGCTGTTCTGCATCATTTCAACAAGAGAAGTTCCTCATGGAGGCACAATACCGCCAAACACTCCCGTTTGGAGACTATGGGAATTTCGCTGCAAGTATTCACATCAATGCACTGTGTTCCATGAGTGGAATGCGATCACAAGTGCCATCCGTAACGCCACGCGCGGAGATCGAAGTTGCGTTTTCTGACCAGCCGCTGTTCGAGTCTGTCACGCGGCTTATACCCCTGATTCTGAACTTCTTCTCCCTTGCGACGCTCAGTGCCGTCCGCGTTTCGTCTTTCTCTTGCGAAAGCGATTCAGCGAAGCGAATGATGCCTACAGATAACGGAGAAAGACCTTACTACCATCCGATCACTGTGTGGTATCGCGGATTACCGCAAGATCTATCTTATGACGGCTTATCGGATACAAACACATTCTTCACGTATTCCGACTTGAAAGAGTCAAGTACCTTGGACGCCCTTGTGAAAACTCTTGTCCGATACGATGAATTCGACCACCTCCTTCCTCTTCTTGTTCCTGAATCAGGCGATTTCCATTTGTATACTGGACAACGTTTTCTGAATGATGCACAATCGCTCGAGTACGTTGATAGAATGCTAGGCGACGACGCTGTCTTACCCGTCGACGTCTTTGAAGCACTCAAAACAGACATGCTTGAGTCAGTTCAAGCTCCAACCCGAAAATGGATAGACGACAACCTGCATCTGGAATACGCCAATGAGCCGAATTTGAGGAACAGAGTCAAGAACATTGCCCGACAGAATGCAGAATTATTGCAGACTACTTTGGATGACCAAAAGGGGTTCGTTGACAATGTTGTAAGGACTCGCAATTACTTGGTGCATCTTGATAGTGCGGCGAGAAAGGGGGCAGTTCTCGATGCCAGACTGGTCGATCTCACAAATAAGGTAGAAGCTCTTGCTCGAATTTCGTTCCTGCGAGTGATCGGATTCTCTGAGGGCGATCTTGAGAGGCTGTTTAGTCATAATGAGCGACAGTACATTCAGGGCGTCAAAGATATATTTCACCCGTCAACCGCCGCGACGAACGTCAATGAGGCGAGACAAGCGGACGACACTTCGACCAGTAAATGATTTCTTTCACCTAATCGGAAACCTGATGCGATTCTGGTTTGGGTCACGCGTGTCATGCTGGGGGAGACTCTGCACGGTACGGGGGGCAGCCCGACAAATGCGAGAAACTTGCCCCGGAACTGCAATCCCACAGTGGTCGATGAACCCTCGGGCCAGTGCCGATTTCTGAGAACGGTTTTGTAGCTGTCCTCGAATGGTGGTCCAGATCGCCAACCTCATAATCACGAGGATCTCGCCGGGAAGCGCCCCCGTGGAGAGGTTGCGAAGGAGTCACGTGCGGATAGGTACATTCAGCTTGCAGTCAATTCTTTGTGGCAGGAAACGCCATCTGCTCGCGCTCTGGATGTCTCTCGCCTGGCATAGACAGTCGACGACATGCACCGAGTCGCGGTGATCGTCCGATCCGTGGCCAGCCGACAGTGACGCTTTACGACAAGCAAGGACGATGAACTAGGCTTCAGATCGCTCGACTTCCATCCTCCGCGGCCGTCGTCTCAGTATCGTCGCTTTCGTCAACCACAAACAAGGCTGTTGTTCAGGTTCTGGACCAGCTCATTTCAGCTTGTGGAGTTTCTGGTGGCTTGGTACGGGCTTGGCCCCCTTGGTGGGATGAGTGTCAGGGACGGTTGTCGTCTCTGGCGGGACACTTGGTCTGGCAGGATCCCTGTTAGGTGGAGGTGTCGGTGTCGGTTGTCGCCAGATAATGCTGTCTGGGTCATCCGGAAAGGGTGGTTGTTTCTCACAGTACGTGGAGCATTGTTGTAGGATCATTGTCTCTCCTCCTAAGTTAGTGCGTGAATATCGCTAATAGTGCGGCAGCGGCAAGACACAGCATGCCCGCAAACATGAACCATAGAGCGTGTGCGAACAACCCTGCCTTTGCAGTAAGCGTGGAGCTGTTGGTTTGCCATGACTTGCCCATGCCGGCGATTTGCTGGCAGCGGTATCGCGCAGGGTCTCTCCCGTATTCATCCGTATCGTCGAATTGTTGCCAACCTGGGGCGTCTGACCACCGTCGGGTGGTCAGACACAGAGTCAGGAACAGCAGGCTCACCATGAACAGACATATTCCAGTCAAGAAGACTGCAGCTATCCCGTCGAGCCGTGTTGATGTTGGCCTGGAGATCACGAATCCAAAGATGGTTGCCAAGATGGCTCCAAGAAACCCAGCGAGGGTTCCCGCCTTTGATTCAAGAGCCTGAAATGCTTGGTTCAACCGATTAGTCTTGTCACAGGCTACCTGAAACCCAGTTTCGGCGTTCTGCTGCCGCAACTGGTTGAGTAGAGGAAATCCCTTGGAATCGACCTCGTTCTCGGAATCGCGTGCGCTGATATTATCTGCACAATGGCTCATGTACTGGTCCTCCTTGGTCATCAAGTATCGCTCTATCCTATCTGTTTCAGCCCAGCCGACGACCAGAACCCGCGGCGGCCCCCGACGTAATTGAACGATTTCTATGTCCAACGCCTTCGCCGCTTCGACTTTCCATGTAACTCCTCCTTCCATCCTGTGTCTCTGCTGAATGCGTTATGTGCTGTCAGAGCCTTATTTTGACCTTGCCGGCCTTGACCATGAGATAGTTGATGAAAGCTGAACAGGTTACCAGCATGTACCTTGCGTCCTCCTGGTCAGTATCATCAGATCCCATCAGGGCATGCCGGATACCCGGCTTATCACTTGTATAGCCATACAGCTCTCCAAACGCTCTTTCCAACGAAGGGTGGATTGTCACTCCAGCCTTCTTCAGTTCCTTGAGTGCATCGCCCAGGGTGGCTTTCTGGTTCTTGACAACACGCTTGCATAACGATTCGACGGCACTGATGGCATTCTTGATCGAGTCCCCATAGGCGGGCTTCTCACGGTCTGCCAAGAAAGCCAAGGCATTGTGCAACTGGGCATACACTTCCGGCAGGGGTCCCTGCATGGCTATCTCCAGCGTGTGACGCTGCTCATCATCCGATATAGGCACGATGAGGCCGTCAATCATACTAACTGAGGCGAAGTCTCTCTTGAGGTCAAGGTTGACTGCTGTCTGCAGCGCTTCTCGTATGGAGTCCGAGTGTTGGCTTGCATACACGAATTCAACAAGATCATAAACTCGGTGACGCGGGCAGTATAGGTACCCCCGTTGCTGGCTCTCCCAGTCATATCTGACATGCTCGATCACCATTGTAGTCGAGACCTTGTACGAGAAATCGCTTCTCGGAATCCTACCGAGTGGTTCATGGAGGAAATGCGTCCAGATGTCCTGACCTAGGTTCCCCTGTTCTGCCTCCTTGGAGCAGGCAATCTGCAGGGTGTTGAACAGATCGTTCCAGAGATCCTTTGAGACATCGCTGAAAGACAGCAGAGCGGGAACAGGAGCGAGGCCATACCGCTGGGTGAATAGGAGCTTCTGCTCAAATGGTAGTTGGTCAGTCATAGTTGCTCTCCTCGGTCAGGTCGAAATACTCGAACTTCTCCGCGAACTATCGTGCCTGTTTGTCTAGGTCCTGGTCGTCGGCCTCTTTACTTGGGCCACCCGCCGCGAGGAGGGTATTTGAGTTCTGGCGTTCCGTTCACGGGCATGACTAGTCCCCTACTCGAGGCCCAGCCGCGACACGTGGATCAACCCGATTGTAAAGCAAGCGGATCGAGTCGCCGTCTTTGCCCGCCGGTCGCTTGGCATGTCCATTGCTCCATGTGCCCTTCTTGATGTGATACTCCTGTCCATGCTTCTCACAGTAATCTGATACCAGTTGAGCCATCTGGTCGTAAAACGTCAGATAGTCAGGATACTGGGTGACAAGGCGATTGTAGTTGAGCCGTCCGAAGATGATCTTGTCTGCAAAAGCAACACGACGCAGGACGACCTTCAGATCTTGCGTGATGATATTGGGCGTTGGATACGGCTCGATACTGACCCAGGTCTTGAAGCCCTTGTTGTGCAGAAAACGTAAATGTGCTATGCGATCAAGGTAGGGAGCTGCGCCTGGCTCGTACTGCTTGCGGAAATTCTCATCCAGCGATATGAGTGTGATCCCGAACTCATTGTCGTGAGACGTTTCTATCAACTCATGAGGCAGCAGCCCCTTCGTAAGTGCCGTCACTTTGATTCCTGCACGATTGATGCGTTCGATGATGTGGAGTGTCATTGCATCGATCTCGGGGTAGCCATACATGAACGGATCTGTTGTAAAGCACAGTTGCACGAAGTTGATACGCGACTGCAGTCGGGGCAACTCAGCATCCAGCAGTTCCAGGGCATTGCTCACCAGCTTGGGCTGTGTCCATTCCTCATAAGATGCAATCCGCCCGAATCTGCGAGCCATCAGCATCGCATAGCAAGGGTATTTGCATCCGTGAGCACACCCCTCTACATGATTGATCGTATAGTCGCCGTACTCGACGCCGGTCTTGTAAAGGAGAGACTTGCGTGTGATCGTCTGCATGATGTTACTCCTTGAGAAACTCAACAATGTCATCGCCACTAACGGCCCCGTGCCTCTTGCTTGACACTGGATGAAACTGAACGAGCTTCTTCTTCATTAGGTCCTTCAGACAATGTCGCCACGACTTCTCGCTTGCATAGAAGCGCCAGTTCTCTTTTCTGAGCACATCAAACGGGATTCTTATGCCTGTTCGTTGGTACTTGGTTTCTACTCTGTTGGTCAGTTCGTTGTCGTCGAGGGTTGGGAAGAGTGTTGGCCCCAGACTTACCCTCAGCGAGTTGCCTGGTTCACTGTTCTTATGCATGGCGGTCAGCATCTTGTCAAATGCAGTAAAATGATTTGAGAGATGAATGAGCGCATACTTGATTCTGCCTTGAAGCCGGGCATTTTCGTCGGGACCAAAACAGACCTGAAACGGAATGTAGTACTGCGCACCAGTTCTCATGGCATAGAAGTCAATTACCTTGCTCCATGCATAGTGATCAGAACCAGCACCAAAGTCGATTGTCTGATACTGGTCGTCTCCAAATAGGGCAATCATGTTTTCGTTGTCAAGCGGGTTTGCCATATTGCGAACTATCTCGTAGAACATGAAATTGGCGAAGACCTCTGTCTTCTTGCGTGATATGAGTTGGCGCATGAGTTTCATGTCGGGCAGTCGATAGTTTGGATCGATGAAGTAGAATGCTGGGGCCGTTGGCGAAGTCTGCGGCAGGATCTGTGACAGGGCGCTTTGAGCATCATCTCTCAGCACGGAACAGGAAATTCTGTTATCCAACTGCTCAGCTTCGGCAAACTTGTGTATTGCAGCTTCAAGTTGTCCATGTCGTTCTGGTTTGACCTCAACGAACACGACATTGACCTTACTTGGCCTGCGAACAGTCGGCGGGGCTTCACGAAGAAAACGGTTGATTGTTCGTAATGCAACGAGCGGGGAGCCATCGGCCAGGGTTCCGTTGAAATCACATATGCCCGTTCCAGCGAAGCAATCCACATAGGTGAGGGTGTCTGCGAAACTGCCCATAATGGGCAGCCAAGCCGAGAGATAGTCCTGGAGAATGTAGTGTTTGAGCTGAGAGTTCACATGAAAACTGAGATTCTCGTCGGGCTCACAGACTACTGACACTGTGGCCAACCCCTGCTCTGCAACGCTCTCGAAGCCAAAGACGTCGACTGCTGTGACACAGATTGTAGGTTTCCCTTCGACTCTTGGTGTCAGAATCTCGGCCTTTCGATGCATCTCAGAACTTTCCTGCGAACTCTCTTGCTGCCTTGTCCAGGTCCTGGTCGTCGACCTCTTCACCACGGGTGGCCCAGGCGGGGAAGGGGAAGTTGATGAGGACGGGGGCGGGGATGTCGGGCTGGTGCACGATCATCGTGCCGGGCTTGATGATGGTGCTGCGCAGGCGGAAGGACTCGGGCAGGTAGTCGTACTCGGGGCTCTGGCTCTCGGCAAAGTCGAGGCGCCCGTTGACGCGGATGCTGGCGTTGCCGGTGATGCGCTTCTCGACCCGGCTGGCGGACTGCTGGGCACCGATGAGGATGACACCCAGGGAGCGGCCACGCTCGGCGATGTCGAGTAGGATGTCCTGGATCGGGCTGTGTCCCTCGCGCGGGGCATACTTGTTGAGCTCGTCGAGGACGACGAAGACGTAGGGCTTGCGGCCCTGGGCCTCCTTCTGCGTCATCAGCATCTTGAGGGTGCTGCCCACGATGAACTTCTGCGCCACGGGCTTGAGCTTGCTGATGTCCACCACGGTGACGCGGTGCTGGTTGAACTCGAAGCGGTACTTGTCGGGGTGGTCCACGTCGCTGCGGATCACGCCCTTCATGGCGTCGGCCGCCACGCGCAGACGGCGCAGGAAGGCCAGCTGGGTGCCCTGGTTGTCGAAGGAGGTGAACCAGCCGCCGGATGACGGGCGCTTGCCCTTCTTGCCCTCGTCCTCGGAATCGGCCGGTCCCATGATGTCGGTCTCCAGGATGGTGATGAGGTCGTGCAGGTCGCCGATGGTCTGGCCCTGGTACACGAGGGCCCCGCTGTGGGTGTCGTTCTCCATGTTGCGGTCGGAGGCCAGGTAGTCCAGCCGGTTGGTGAGGTGCTGGATGAGGCCGTAGAGGTTGGTCGTCTCCTGGTCGCCCTCGGCGAAGAGGAAGGGGAGCAGGCGGTCCTGCGCAAACTGCCGCATGGTCCAGACGTAGGGGGTGACGCCCTCCTGGCGCTGCTCGGTGCTGGGTGAGGGGACCTCGCTGTCGGACTTGGGGGACGTGAAGAAGCGCAGGTCGGTGAAGGGTGTGGTGGGCAGGCCCATCTTCGCGTAGACGGCGCGGTGGTCGTCGGTCAGGCCCTTGTTGGGTTTGTCGAGGAACAGCATGTCCTCGCCCTTGACGTTGAAGACGATGCTGCGTGCGGCGGCCTTGTCGGCGAAGGGCATACCGTCCTGCACCTGCTGGTCACCCTGTTTCGTGCCCTCGAAGTGGAAGATAGAGTACAGGAGGAAAAGGGCGAACGACGTCTTGGTAGCCACGCCGCTGACGCCGCTGATGCTGACGTGCGCACCCTTGGCGCCGTTGAGGAACTCGAAGTTGACGTAGAAGGGCTCCTTGTTGCGCATGATGCCCACGGGCACGCGCTGCTTCATGACGTCGAAGCTGAGCGCCTTGTCCAGGTCGGCGCCGGTGGCGCGGTAAACGAAGTCGGCGGGGTGCGGGGCGACAAAGACCTCGGGTTCCAGCTTGGTGACCTGCACCTTGCCCACGTAGGCGACGCCTGCGGGCATGATGCCTTGGCGCACGATGGTGGTGTCGCTGTCGAACTGGATGCCCTCATGGTACTGCTGGACCTCGATGACGGTGCCATAGAAGGTGACGGCCTCGACGCCGGCATACCCCTCGACGGCCGACCGCACGAAGACGACATCATCCATCTCCAGGTAGTTGTGCTGGTCGACGAGGACATAAAACTCCAGCGACGATGCGGGCTTGGTGCCCAGGACGAACCCAATCGGTGCTGCTTCAGCCATGCCAACTCCTCCAGTTCGTTTGTCAATGCGTTCAGTATAGCCCGAAACGGACGAGCCGGTAGGATGTACAAACGAGGGCGGCGCGATACCCCGCGTACTGGGGGTCTGTCCACCGTGGACGGACGCGAGGGACTCCAGTCAGTTCATATCAGCTCGAGGAACCGAGTGAGTGTGACATGGCCGGTCAGGACACCGCAGAACTCGAGGAGAGCGTAGACACCCAGCACCGTTACGACCCTGGAGGATGGTACTGCCTCGGCAACCAGAGTCCACGTGGCAAAACCTGCTGCAGCCAGCAAGGCGAACGTGACGGGCGCCAGTCGCCGCCAGGGGACGGACCGTCCGGGCCATCCCAGGATGGTCGTGCCATACCCGGCATCCATACTCTGTGCATAGCCCAGAAGTGACCGCGCGCCCGTCGCGACCAGGGCAAACAACGCAAGCATGCCAACAAGCGCCGTCAGGACTCCTCCGAGCATGCCGCTCTCCCACGTGCTGGGATACACAGCCAGCATGCCTGCTACGACAACCCACACGAGGAGCGTTGTGCGCCAGGGCAAGAGGTGAACTCCGGGCGCCGGAGCCCTCCCCGCCCGCGCGGCCAGCGCACACAGCATGGCGGAAGCTGCGGCCATCACGAGGTTGTCGGCAAATATGGACCAGCCCAGGACCGCATGACCCCATGACGGTACCGTTCGCAACATTGCGATGACATCGGAGACCATCGTCGCGAGCACGGTAAGATCCACGACGGCAAGACTGCGGGCAAAGAACAGCACCTCCCCATCGTTTGCAGACTGGCGCATGCGCATGGCGCGCACAAACGCGACAAAGCAGACAATGGCCGCAAGCTGGATCCCGAAGGATCCGACAGCATCGTAGGGGTCCGCTGTATAGGCGCACAGCGCAGGCAGGACGGCACCCCGTTTGCAGAGGAAGAAGAAGCAGCCATAGATGACGGCAAAGCATACCGTCACGATACTCAACCGGGCCAGGAGCCCTTGGGTCCAAGTGCCTGGCGAGCTGATGTCATGTACAGGTGGACGAGTCGTCTGCTGCCCCCCTGAACCACGCCACGAACGATGAAACCACTTGTGCTGGGCTACCTTCTCATCGCCAGAAGGGTGATGATCCCGAAGATGGCTGCGAGTCCGGCCAGTCCAAAGAAGATCATCGCATCAAACCGGTGTGACTTGCGCAGGGCCGCCTTCTTCGCCGGGACGGCTTTCACATAGAGCAATCCTCCGATCAGTGTCAGGAGCATGAAGACGATTGCCACTACAGCAATGTAGAAGTGCGGCAGTGTCGGTATGAGGGCTCTCGTTACGACCAGTCCAATAGCCCCAGCCAGAACGAGGATCACGCCGATGCCGGCTAATGCCTTGTGCGTGCTTAGTTTCTTGCCGCCCTTGTCTGTCTTGCCGACGAATCCAGCGCCAAGCAGGACAACGATGCCCAGGGCCATCAGGATGATGTGGAACAGAACGTTCTGTGTCATGGAAACCTCCTGGATCACAATGAGTTGTCTCAGTATGCCGTGTTCCCAATCTCGTTACAAGAAGGGCGCGTATGGTACGGTCTCAGGTGCCGCAAGGAGAAGGGTGGGTTTCCACCTTCGCGGGAACAACGGAGACAAACCAGCCCGGACGTGACTGGACGAAGGCAGGCTCTGACTGCTATGAACTCAGCGGGGGCCTGGATGATTTGCGCAGGACGTGCTCCAGTTGCTCCATCGTGTAGGGTTTGGCGAGGGATGCGATGAAGCCGCGCTGGGCGTACTCGGCGATCGAAGCGTCGTCGGAGTAGCCGCTGGAGACTATGACGCGAGCATCGGGATAGAGTTCGTGCAGTCTCTGGACCGCTTCTCGACCCCCCATGCCGCCAGGGACCGTCAGGTCCATGATGACCAGGTCGAAGGGGTGTTGTTCGGTCACTGCTTGCGCATAGGCTGTGAGTGCGGCTTCCCCGTCTGGTACGGCGGTCGTCTCGTAGCCAAGATGCCGGGCCATGGCGCATGTTACGTCAGCTACGGTCTGCTCGTCATCCATGACCAGGAGGCGGCCGGTGGCAGAGACAGGTTTCCCCTCCGACTTCGCGAGCTGGGTCTGGGTCACAGGTCCATGGGCGACCGGTACGCATAACCAGACCATCGTTCCCTTGTCTGCAACCGACTCGATGAGCAGGTCTCCCCCGTGTCGCCTGGCGATGGACCGTGCTGTTGAGAGACCGACCCCATGTCCTGATGGCTTTGTCGTGAAGAAGGGGTCGAACAGGAGCTTCATATCTTCCGGGGCGATGCCGGAACCGCTATCTGCTATGCGGATGACGACGTAGTCTCCGGGTGCGGCGATGCCGAAGGGATGCTCCTCCGACACCGTCTGACAGCGAAGAGCAATGTCCAGCGTGCCCCCGGATACCATCGCGTCCCGCGCGTTCAGGATGATGTTCTGCACCACCTGAAACAACTGGTTGCGATCTGCTTCTACGGCAGGTATGATTCCATCGAGGCTCACTTGTAGTGCGATACCCGAGCCGCTGAGGACGAATCTCGCCACTTCCTGGACGATAGACTCGACGTCGACGTTCTCCTTGACTGGAGCGCCACCACGGGAGAAGGTCAACAACTGGCCGGCTAGAGCCTGAGCGCGGTCCACTGCTTCGCGCGCAACCTCCAGGTGGTGCTGCGACTCAGCAGGTTTCTCCAGAGACGAGTCTGCCAGGGAGATGCTTCCCTTGACGACTGTCAGAACGTTGTTGAAGTCGTGGGCGATACCAGCGGCCAGCGTGCCCAGCGATGCCAGGGCCTCATTGTGCAGCAACTCGTGTTCCATGCGAATCCGATCGGTGACGTCCCGGGCAATGTAGAAAGTGCCTGTCGGCTGTCCGTTGTACCAGAGGCGCTGGCCGCTCAGATCGAGGGTTCGGCGGTTCCCGTCACGTGTCAGAACGTCGATGGTCCTTGCCACACTGTCCCCGCTTCCGATTTCATCGTTGGCCCTGAGCATGAATTCGCGGCTGTCCGGGCTGACGATGTCGAGCATACTGCGACCAAGCAGGTCCTTCTCTTCGTACCCAAGAACCGAGCATGCGGACTGGTTGACCAGGGTTACCTTGCCACTTGTATCCAGCGCGAAGATGAGGTCGTGTGCATGATCGAAGTAGTCATGCAATCGTTTCCGATCCCGCTCCAATTCCTCAGCCATCCGGTCCTTGTCGCGCTGAGTCTGTTGCAGCGATTCCAGGGTTGTGTTGACATCCGTGGCCAGCTGCGAGAGTTCGTCCGATCCGGGCAGGCGCACGCGCAGTGCAAGGTCGCTGGTGTGTCCGACGTCTGCCACCTGACGACCCAGCGAAGCGATTCTTCTCATGAAGGTACGGTTCAGGACGAGCAGGCCGAGGCCCAACAGCAGAACAACTATCATGCTGGTGATTGTAACAAGCATGCTCTTCAGCCGGGCGATCTCGGCAGACTGAGTGCGCTTTGCGGTGGTCGAGAGGAGGAGAGTAGTACTTCCAGAGAGATCAGTGAGCTTCGTGAATCCGCGGACGTCATCTGTTCCTGCTGGCAGACCAACGGTGGGCTGTCCGGCCGCGAGCAGGGCGAGCGCCTGCGACTCGACAGTTTCTGGCTGGACTTGATCGGCAGGCTGGAAGGTCACGTTGCCGCCGACCGTCTCAGCCATGCTGGCAAAGAACGCGTCATTGAGATATCGCACGAAGATCAGCACTCCCCGTGCCGGGCCGGTCACTGCACTTGTCAGGATAGGGCGCCCAGCCACGAACGCCACGTGTCCGCCGACAAGCGTGTAGCCAGTAAGGCCAGGAGAACGCAGTGCCTGCGTCAACACCGTAGTCCCGGGTCCGAACTGCGCGATGAAGTCCGGTGGAACGTCATCCAGCGTCTGGCTTGTGGTCTTGGCGGAGCCGACATAGACGACCTTGCCGCTTGTGTCGAGAAACACCATGATATCTACACCTATAGTGGTGAGACTGTCGGGAGTGAGGTTGGAGTCTATGTACGTGGCGTTACGGTCGACGACGAACTGGTATGTGTCATCCCAATACGCCCAGTCGGAGCAGGTGCGCCCCAGCGTGTCAAGAGAGTAGCTCAAGTACGAATGTGCTCGCAGGACCTGGCGTTCGACGTTCTGACTGTCGAGGCGGGCATACGTTCTGTCGATGGTCACACTAGTTAAGACGTAGAACGCCGCGACGAAGACGGTCAAAGCAATCAGAGTAACTATGAGCAGTCTGGTGCGCAGCTTCACAGGATCAGTATAGAAGTGAAGGCGCGACGTACAAACGCTTGAGCCGAATCAGCTGCTGTCCGACCACGACACGGAGACTTCCGTTCAATAGGAAAGCCGGTCTGCCCGAAGGGCAGACCGGCTGGTCAGATCTTGTGCTTGTCCCTTATGGCCGCTCGTGATTGATGATGCGCACCTTTACTTCGCGTGGAGCAGGATCGGAGCCGTCCGCCTGAAGACCGTCGACCGGGACGATGGCGGTGATCGTGTTGCCCAGCTGCAGGAACGTGATGATGCCGTTGTCTCCTTCGGAAAAGAGCGGGATCTTGCGGTCCTTCAGCGTGATGATACGTGTCAGACGTGCAGGGTTGGTGACTGTGTGCGGTGTCGACACTTCGAGGATGTAGTTGTATGCCCAGAAGTCAGGAGTCACGTCCGGCCACTTCACCTCGTACTGCGCGTTTTCCCGTGTGTTCGTGGTGGTCAGTACTCGACCGAGCGCGTTGCATGCGAGTGTTGCGAACTCGGCGCGGGACAGGAGGTCAGCAGGCCTGAACGTGTTGTCAGGATAGCCGGCCAGGAGTCCTGCTTGACGGGCCGCCTCGATGTACCCAGCAGCCCAGGACAACGGCTGCACATCCTTGAAGGATGACGAGCTGGGGTTGAGGACCGGCGACATGCCTGCGATGCGCAGGAAAGCGGCAGCAGCTTCTGCACGCGTCATCGGGTCGTCCGGCCGGAACGTCCCGGCAGGGTCGCCCGTCATGAAGCCTTCCTGTGTCATGAGCGTGATGAATCCAGCTGCCCAGTGGGTGGCCTTCAGATCGGAGAAGCCGGATGGGTCAGTAGTCCAGCCGAGGCCTAGTGCGCGTGACATGGCAGCGGCAACCTCAGCTCTTGTGATGTTACCATCCGGCTGGAACGTGCCGTCCGGATACCCGATGAAGAAGTTGTGGTGATACACGACGACCTTCTTGGTGCAATCCATGGGTGTGAAGGTCTCGGTGTGCGTGCTCTCCATGCCCTTGCTGTCGTGGACTACGACAGAGAAGGCATATGGCTTGATTGCCAGATACGCGTGTTCAAGCGTCACGCACGAGGACGACGTCGTCCCGGTGACGATCGGCGTGCCGTCACCGAAGTCCACAGTGTACTTGTAGGGCGGGACCCCGTTGGTGAAGCAGATTTGGTACGGCAGGTAGGCTTCCACGCACAGAGGCTCCGGAGCCGTCACGGTGATAGCGATGGAGGGAGGGGGAGGCGGGATCACGGGTGGTTCCTCAGGTGTCAGGACAATCGGCAGGACAGGCGTCTCGACGGTATTGGACTGGCCCGTGCCTCCCAGCGTCGCGCTGTACAAGCCGGTGTTGTGGATGAGCAGGAATACGTTCTGGATTGACCGGACGTTCGCAGCGAAGGTGACGCCCCAGCTGCCTCCAGCCGCAATCGACCCGACGGTCCAAGTGATGGTCCTGTTGGTGTTGTTGTATGATCCGCCCCAGCCACTGATATTGCTGAGGGTCGTTTCATCCAGCCAGCCGTCTAGGACGTCCGTGACACGAGTGTCGGGCGAAGTCGCCGCCGTCCCCGTATTGGTAAAGCTGAGCGTATACGTCAGGCGAGTACCGGGGAAGACTGCTCCCACAGGGCTCACGGACTTGACCAGGTGAATGTCGGGGACGCCCAGCGTGTTGGTGAAAGTGACCGCAGCCGAGGGCGTGTCCAGGGTCAGCGTGACGGTGGCAGTCCTCGTGCCCAGGTTAGACGACGTGGCGCCGGCAATACCGGTGAGGACGTAGTCGACAGCAGGCGCTTCGGTTATCGTGTACGTGTCGGGGAGCAGACCACCGAATAGCGTCCAGTTGAGGAGGGGGGAAACAGGATCATCGTCAAGACTGAAGGCCGTTTGATACGGGTCGTGTGTCATCGTGAAGCTGAAGACCTGTGGCCCGTCTGGAACCGTGTCCTTGGTGATCCTGATGGTCCCGCTTCTCTGCATGTTGGTGAAGGTAACCGTGGCCGACGAGACCGCGGCTCCCTCGACCAGCATGACGGTGGCCGTGCTCGTACTGAGGTCGAACGTTGTGGCGCCGGCGATGCCGATAAGGCTGTAGCCGACAACTGCTTGCTCCGTTATGGTGTAGGTGCCGGGCACGAGACCACCGAAGAGTTCCCAGTTGGGAAGGGTGGGATCAGCGTCGTCGTCCAAAGCAAAGGAAGTATTCAGAGTGGGGCCCACAATAGCGAAGTTGAAGTCCTGTGGCCCGTTCGGGACCGTGTTCTTGATGATGGTGATGGTGCCGGGTGCCCCAGTGGCCGCAGGAGCATCGCCCGTGGTGCTGATGAATGTGACTGCGGACTGTGCCAGCAGCCTGCCGTTGAACGTTGCGCCTGCTCTCATGGCAATATTGGTTTGGGCAAGTATGATCCCCTCAAAGTGCGAGCCCGCCAGGAGGTTCACAGTCCCCGCGACTTGCCAGAAGATGTTCTTGGCCTGAGCTCCACCGCTCAGGAGGATCTTCATGCCGGCAGCAAGGTCGAGAGTCTGGGCCATCTGGAAGACCCAGACATCGTCTGGCCCACCTGCCAGTATGAGGTCCGTGGTTATCGTCACTGGTGTAGACCACTTGTAGACGCCGGGAACCAGAGTCTGAAGGGCGACCGTCCCACCACCCAGCTCAGTAACGGTGGATGGCTGTCCATGGGCAGCCGTGTATGCTGCTTCCATGTCGGATACGGCCGTGGACATATTCGTCGGAGTGGGCGACGCATAGTCGGACGCGTATACCCTTCCATTCACCAGGGATGACGTGGAGAAGGTATTCGTGCTGTCCATGACCAGTCCGAAGCCGGCTATGGAGCTCGCCGCCGCCGGGCTGATACCAATGTCCCCACTGATCGAAGTGGCTCCAGTGGTTGTGATGGCTGTCTTGGCCAGAATCACGAAGTCACCGGCCGTGCCGAGATTCACGACTGAGGCTGCCCTGGTTGCGGGCATCGGTGCGAAGACCCCGGTGAACATGGACATGACCAAGGCTAGTGCGACAAGTGTTGCGAGAACTCTCCTCATACTTTCCTCCCCTCTAGGATGCGCCGCCAGCATCGAGAATGATGGCGACACTCGTGGACATAGGCCCACCCAGACTCTGATATACGCCGAACCTGTGACGATTATCCAATGTCGCCGGCTATAGAGGGCCTACCGCAGATTCTGGACAACTGAAGCGGGATGGGCTCCCCACGACGAACAGACTGTCCGCCGTGACGACAGAGAAGGCGTGACCAGTGAAGGAACACTCCAGCAAACCTTCGATCATTGCTTACCATGCGTTCCCTCCTTTACGAAGCATGCGACAAAGCAGTTTCACGTTGACCACTCGAGATCACTACACAACAATTATGAAACTTGCAACAATAATATCAAGTGCCTCATGCGGGCGGCTCGAAATCGCCTGCACATGAAGCCGCTTGGTTGCACTGCGCAGACATGCGTATGGCCAGCCTGCTGAGGTTTGTGTCTCAAGGGGCTGGCCACTGCACGATGGTATATGGAACAGAACCTTCTGCCGTCTGTTCCTGAATTGCTTGTAGAATGCCTACCCTAAGGATTTGTTGGGCTCTACACCAGCTTTTTGGACCAGAGCCCATGGACGTTGCAGTATTCCCTTACCTCAAGCAAGTCCTCGATGGCGTGGCCGATATGCAGTTCGGGCTTGTCTCCCGGATGCAGCGGTATTCTCATGACTTTACCGTCTTTCATGAATACTTCGATCCACTCGATGTAGTGTTTCTCTTCCATCGGGTGTGGAACAGATCCGATTTTGATTACAGTTCCACGCTCTGCCTTTTCGACAACCGGCAGGTGCTTCTCGTTTCCTTCCTCAGTGGATTTTGCGACCATCTTTGTCATTGGTTGTCCGCAGCAGACGAGTTCGCCCCCACCCTCATGGGTCACTTCAACTATGTTGCCGCAGATTTCGCACTTGTAGATCTCATATTTCTGTGTCATTCCGTTACCTCCTTGGTTGAGGCCATCCTTCCCTCTCCATTCACCACAACAAAACTTGTACTTCTGCATCATTCCGTTACCTCCTTGTCTTCGGACGAATCGTGGGATCGCTCAATCCGTCCAGTGCCCAGTGTATCACTATTGTCCGGGAATTCGCCTCCTTTGGTGTCAAGTACCAGGGGGTTGCAGCGGCATGTGCGGGCCGCCGTTTGGCTACGTCGCCCCCGCCAGGCCGAATGCGGCGTGAACCGTGCGCACGGCCCGCTGAGCCTCTTTCTCGGTGATGAGGACTGAGATGTTGACTTCACTGGAGCCCTGGGCGATCATGAGCAGGTTGATGTTTTCGGACGCCAGGCAGGTGAACAGACGGGCGGCGACGCCGGGTGTGCCGCGCATGCCGTCACCCACTATGGCGACGATGGCGACATGCGGCGTGGCGGTGATGTCCCGGATGACCATGCTGCCGGCGAACTCCTTGCGCAGCAGCCTTGTCGCGCGTTCGGCGTCGGTCTGGGTCATGACCAGTGAGACATTGGCCATCGATGAGCTCTGCGAGATCATCAGGACGGGGAGCTGAGCAGCTGCAAGGAGGCTGAAGACTCTGCTGACGACATCTGACGTGCCGATCATCGCTGCTCCACCGATCGTCAACGCCGTGAGTTTCCGGATCGAGGTCACCGCCTTGACGGGACCCGCTTCGGGCGCGTCGGCACATACGATGGTGCCGGGAGACGCCGGCAGGAAGGCGCTTCGGATGCGAATTGGGATGCCGGCCTCCTGGACGGGCGCGACCGTCATGGGGTGGAGGACTTTGGCGCCAAACCAGGCCAGTTCCATGACCTCGCGATACGAAAGGGCCTGTACGCGGACGGCGTCCGGGACGAGCTTCGGATCGGCGGTCATAACGCCGTCGACTTCCTTCCAGATCCACACCTCGTCGGCGAGCAGGCATGCGCCCAGGATGGTGGCAGTGTAGTCCGATCCGCCTCTGCCGAGCGTCGTGATGACGCCTTCCTCGTTGGCTCCGACAAACCCGGTGACGACAGGGGTGAGTCCACGGTCCAGCAGAGGCGTCAGCGCGCGTGGAATGGTTTTCCGGGCGATGTCCAGCAGAGGCACGGCGCTACCGAACGTGTCGTCGGTCACGATCCCCGCCTCACCGCCGGTCAGCGACCTGGACGTCAGGCCCGCCGCACGAAGGGCCGCAGACATGATGGGGGCGGAGCAACGCTCGCCAAACGAGACGATGAGATCACGCGAACGGGGCGTGAGTTCGTGCAGCATGGCGACGCCCGCCAGTGCCTGCCTGAGTGACACAAACAGTGCATGTTCTTCGTCCACGACCGGCTGAACGGCCATCGCAGGGGACGAGCTGAAGACCGTCTGGATCGCGTCCTCGTGCCGTCTCTCGAGGAGGTCCACTGCCTGAGCGACCTCGTCGCCATGGCCCTGGCGAGCCTGCTCGGCCAGGTCGAGGAGTCCGTCGGTGACGTCGGCCATGGCGGAGACCACGACGACGGCACGGGTGTTCTTGTGTGCCGTCTGCACGACCAGCTGGGCCGAGTGCATGATGGCCGCGGCGTCCTGCACGAGGACGCCGCCAAATTTCATCACGATGGTCTTCACAGAAGACTCTTCGCCGCCAGTAGTTCGGCGGTCAGGACGGCGTTGCCCGCGGCGCCGCGGATGGTGTTGTGGGACAGGACCGTGTACTTGATCCCCGTTGCGAATGCGGGATCGCTGCGGACGCGCCCGACCACGGCCGCCATGCCATGGGCTCGTGCCGGTTCGCCCGCCAGACGGTCGAGGCGCGGCTGGGGACGGTCAGACTCGGAGCGCACGATGATGGGGTGGTCGGGAGCCGTGGGGAGGTGCAGGCGCTGGGGTTCTCCCTGGAAGCTGCGCATGACGCTCTCAACCTCTTCGGGGGAAGCGGGGCGGTCGAGTTCCACCAGAACGGACTCGGTGTGTCCCTCCAGCACCGCGACGCGATTGCACGAAGCGCTCACGGGGATGTCCGCCGGCTGGAAGGTCCCGTCCAGCCAGGAGCCCAGCATCTTCCGGGTCTCACACTCCATCTTTTCCTCTTCGCCTTTGATGTATGGGATGAGGTTGTCGACGATGGCCATCGAAGGCACCCCGGCATACCCGGCGCCCGACAGGGCCTGCATCGTCACGACGACGACCCGTCGAATACCGAACGCCAGCTGGAGAGGCTTGAGCGAGAGGACCAGTCCTGCGGTGCTGCAGTTGGGGCCGGTGACGATGAATCCTCGCTTGCCCCCCTTACGCTGTACGGACAATGCTTCCAGATGGTCGGCGTTGACCTCGGGTACGATGAGTGGGACGTCCCCGTCCATGCGGTGTGATGCAGAGTCGGCGACGACCGCCATCCCTGCGTCCGCAAGCGACCGCTCGACGGGGCCGGCAACGTCGCTGGGCAGCGCGGAGAAAGCCAGTGTGGCGCCGGTTGCGGCGATGGCCTCGGCCGTACAGGCAAGGATGGTCATGCTGCGCGCGCGGGCCGGAATGTCTCCCTGGATGTACCAGCGTGCGACGTCCCTGTACTGCTTGCCGGCCGACCGTTCACTGGCAGCGACGCCGACCAGCTCGAACCAGGGGTGGTCCGACAGCATCGCGACGTAGATCTGACCGACCATCCCTGTTGCTCCACACACAACTGCTTTCGTTCGTTCCATCGTTGTCCCCTCGTTTACGAATCCCCCAGGGCTTGCGCCGCCGAGGAGTTGAGAGGTAGCGTAGCGGAGCGGACGTTTCTGTCAAGCGCAAACTGCGTCAACTGTCTCTCATTCTCCGAGTCTGTTACACTTCGGGACAGAGACCCCCTTGCCTTGAACAAAAGGGCTCGGGGGGTTCCAAAGTGTAACACTCTCAGACAAATGCGTTCAGGAGAAGCATGTCTGGATTTCGCGGCAGGTCAGGCATTCCCCCTGCTGCCGGGTTTCACCCAAGGGATACCCTGTTTGCAGAGCGGGCAGTCATCTGCGGGCCAGGTCTCGATGGTGAGGCGGACGGCGCTCCAGACAGGATACTGGATGAGTTCGGCGCTGCGGTTGACGATGCACGCGATGCCGACGACCTCGCCGCCACATTCACGGATGACCTTCGCGGTTTCCTCCGAAGACTTGCCGGTCGTGACGACGTCTTCGCTGATGATGCACCGCGTTCCTTCGGCGATGGCGAACCCACGGCGCAGGGACATGACGCTGTTCTCGCGTTCCACGAAGATGCCGGGCTTGCCCAGCTGACGCGCCAGCTCATACGCAACGATGATGCCACCCATGGCGGGCCCTACGATGAGGTCGAAGGGTACCGGGCGAAACTGCTCGGCCGCGACTGCCAGAACGCGGGCCGCACGGTCTGGGTACTGCAGGAGTCTCGCGCATTGGACGTAGCGATCGCTGTGCCTGCCGGACGAGAGCAGGAAATGCCCCTGGAGCAGGGCTCCGGTTTCCTTGAGTTCGTTCAGAACCAGTTCGTCAGTTGTCATATTCTCCTCCTGAGAGTGTTACAGTTTTGGAACCGTCCCGAGAATGTTACAGACGGTAGCGAGGCTGGTCAGGTGCTCGTCTGCGCGGTAGCGTTCCAGACCGTCCACGATGTCGAGCATGGCGGTCGGTTTGACAAAGGTTGCGGTGCCGACCTGCACCGCGGTGGCGCCTGCCATGATGAACTCGAGCGCGTCCTGCCAGGTCGCGATGCCACCGATGCCGACGACCGGGATGTGGACGGCGTTGGCTACCTCCCAGACCATGCGCAGGGCGATGGGCTTGATGCACGGACCGGACAGACCGGCAGTCACATTGTCGAAGACAGCCTTGCGAGTGTGAATATCGATTGCCAGGGCCTTGAATGTGTTGACCAGCGAGACGGCATCGGCTCCCGCCCGTTCGCAGGCAACGGCCATTGCCGTGATGTCTTCGGCGTTGGGAGACAGTTTGACCATGAGCGGCTTGGCGCAGACAGGCCGGACAGCGGCTACAACACTGGCGGCTACGTCACACTTGATGCCGAAGGCCATGCCGCCTTCGCGCACATTGGGACAGCTGATGTTGAGTTCGATGATGTCGACGCCATCGGCACCCGAGACCAGACGGACACCTTCGACGTATTCCTCCAGGTCGCCGCCGCCCACGTTGGCAATGATGGCTGTGCCCAGCGTACGCATGCGCGGCAGCTCGCGCTCCAGGAAGACGGGGATGCCCGGGTTCTGGAGCCCCACCGAGTTCATCATGCCGGCGGGCGTCTCCCAGACGCGCAGACCAGGGTTGCCCTCGCGTGGATGAAGGGTCAGACCTTTGGTGCAGATGCCTCCCAGCCTGCTGACGTCGAAAAACTCGCTGTACTCGGCGCCAAAGCCAAAAGTGCCGGACGCTGCGATGACAGGATTCTTGAGCGTGACGCCGCACAGGGTTGTCTCAAGCATGCCAGATCACCTCCGCTGCGTCAAACACCGGACCGTCGGCACAGACGCGCTTGTTGCCGAGGACCGTCGCACACGAACAGACCAGGCAAGCGCCGACGCCGCACGCCATATGTGCTTCGAGAGAAGCCTGGCAGGGGGCGCCGGCTTCAGCGCACAGGTGTGCCACGCGCGCCATCATGGGCATGGGTCCACATGTCACCACCATGTCATATATATGTGGGTCAAAGATCTCGGTACAGAATCCCCTGGTGCCGTCACACCCATCTTCCGTTGCGATTCGTACGTCCATGCCGAGGTCCGTGAATTGGGCAACCGCGTAGGGGGTGCTCTTGAAGCCCGCGATGACGGTGACGTCACCGGGAGGCAGCGTGCGTGCAAGGCAGAACATGGGGGCAATGCCGATGCCGCCGGTCACAATGGCTATCCTTCCGCGCAGTTCCTCGGTGTGGAAGCCGTGTCCGAGCGGTCCGGTCAGTGCCACCGTGCCTCCTTGCTGGAGGTGCGACAGCAGTTCGGTTCCCCTTCCGCGCACCTGGTAGAGGAAGCTGACGGTGTCCTCGTCTACGCTGTGGACGCTGATGGGGCGTGCCAGCAGCGGTTCACGTTCCCAGGCGCGGACCATGTAGAATTGACCGGGGGTGCCGCCGGTCGTGGTCGCGACAGTCAGACGGTAGACGTCGTCGGTCAGGTGTTCCTGCGAGAGGACCGTCACCCCTTCCACGTGTGCAGGCGACGGGACGGTCACGTCTGCAACTTGGCCACGGCCGCGCGGATATCATCCCGCATGCGTTCCGCTTCGGCCCCAGCACAGTCGTCGAAGTGTGCAGCACCAGCCTCCTGCTTCTTCCACGCCAGCAGGATGCCGCGACTGGAGTTGACGATACCGCCATTGCCATTTGTGAGATATAGCGCAACGTCTGCAGCCGTGCCGCCTTGAGCGCCGTAGCCGGGGACGAGGAAGAAGACAGTGCTCAGCTGCTGTCGCAGAACCTGTGCCTCCTCCACGTGGGTACAGCCGACAACGCCTCCGACACTGCTGTAGCCGCAGGTGCCGATGGTGTGTGCCCCAAGCTCGGCGACGCGCCGGCCGACCTCGGTGTAGACGCGGGCGCCGGACTTCTGTTCGAGATACTGGATGTCGACGGCCCCCGGATTGCTGGTGCGGATGAGGACAAAGAGGCCCTTGTCGTGGTCCTGGACCCAGGGCAGCCAGGGTTCGATGCTGTCCATGCCCATATACGGCGAGAGGGTCACATAGTCGGCCTCGAACTCGCCCTCGAAGTGAGCCTTGGCATACATCTGGGCGGTGGCGGCGATGTCGCCGCGTTTGATGTCCGCGACAGCGATGCAGCCCTTGCCGCGGATGTATTGCAGCGTCCTGGCATAGGCGCGCAGCCCCTCCAGCCCCAGTGCCTCGTAGTAGGCGATCTGCAGCTTGAAGCATGCGCAGCTTGGTATCGTGGCGTCCACGATACGCCGGTTGAACTGAAACAGGGCCTCGCCGGGACCCGCGAACCCTGCGCGGAACTCCGACGGCAGATAGTCGAGCGACGTATCCAGGCCGACGCAGACGGGGCCGCGCGTCGCCACGGCATCAAACAGCTTGTCGACGATCATTGGCGTGCCTCCTGGTTCGATGTGGTGTCATCATAGACGATTTCCCCCGCCTTGATGGTCATGATCACGCGGCCGATTAGCGTCTGGCCGTTGAATGGGGTGTTGTGCCCCTTGCTTGCGAATGTCGTTGCGTCGACTGTCCACGGCGTGTTGAGGTCGACGAGCACGAGGTCCCCATCGTAGCCGGGGGCGATGCAGCCCTTGTTCAGGCCCAGGATGCGTGCCGGATTCCTGCTCATGAGCTCAGTAAGCCGTGCGAGCGTGATGTGTCCTGGGCGGACCAGCGCCGTGGTGCAGACGCCGAAGGCGGTCTCCAGACCTACCATGCCGGGAGCGCCGGCAGCTTTGTCATCCGCCGTGTGGGGTGCGTGGTCGGTGGCGATGGCATCGACCCACCCCTGTTCCACGGCATGGATCAGGACGTCTACATCCTGCTGTGTCCGCAGTGGGGGGTTGACGCGGTAGTTGGTTGCGCTGGTCAGTGCCAGATGGTGCGGGGTCACCTCGCAGGTCACCGCCTGCCCTCGTTCCTTGGCTGCGATGACGGCGCGCATGGAGCCTTCGGTGCTCACGTGTGCGATGTGCAGACGACAGCCGGCTGCGCGCGCCAGCTCGATGTTGCGGTGCGTCATCAGATCTTCGGCCAGACGATAGTCGGTGCCAGAGAGATTCATGTCTTCGCAGTGGCACATGACCGTCAGGCCCAGCCTTGCGGCGGCTGTCATCGCCTGCAGCATGACGCGGGCGTCCATGACGTCATGTCCGTCATCACTGATGATGCGCACGGAATGACCCAGGGCCTCGAGGTGGTCGACTGTCACGCCGTCCATGTTCTTCGTGATGGAGGCGCACTGGTGCACGTTCACGAGGCCGATGGAAGCCGCGCGGTCCAACACGTCCTGCACCTGAAGTCTGCTGCTGATGACAGGCTTCGTGTTCGCCATGAGGTTGACGGCCGTATAGCCACCACGCACGGCTGCATGGCTTCCGCTTGCCAGGTCTTCCTTGTGCGTCAGTCCCGGGTCGCGGAAATGCGCGTGCAGATCGCAAAAAGCAGGCAGGCACGTAAGCCCGCCCGCTTCGAGTGCGGCACCATCAGAGGAGAGTCCCCTCCCAACGGCGGTGGTGACACCACTCCGGACAAGGATATCCATTACTCCGTCCTGGACGGAATCGACCACATGTGCCCCGCGTATCAGCAGTGATTTGGTGTCAGAAGTCATTGTTCCTCAGTCCTTGCCGACCGTGTAGATTTCGTCGCAGTACTGGCAGCGGTACTGGCCGAGTTCACGGTTCACCAGTGTGAAGACCTGCGGTATGTACTTCTCGACGGAGGTGATGCAGCGCGGGTTCTTGCACTTGATGATGTCCTCGACGCGCTCGGGCAACTCGGGCTTCACCTTGCGCACGATGTGTTCGTCTTCGATAACGTTGACGGTGACGTTCGGATCGATGAGCGCCAGCATCGTGACATCGAAGTCGACGTTGTTTTCGATCTTGATGATGTCCTTGCGTCCCATGTGTGTGCTGGCCGCGTTCATGATGAGGGCGACCGAATAGTCGGCCTTGTCCAGGCCCAGCTGATAGAACATGCGGATGCCCAGGCCTGCATGGATGTGATCGATGACGATGCCGTTCTTGATGCTCGTGATGGTCAACATCTCAGCTCACCCCCAGCAGTTTCGAAATCAGGGCCATGCGCACGAACATGCCGAACTTGGCCTGCTTGAAGTAGTAGGCGCGCGGGTCGTCGTCGATGTCGTAGGAGATCTCCCCGACACGGGGCAGCGGGTGCATGACGATCATGTCCTGACGTGCCAGCCGCATCTTCTCTGCGTTCAGGACGTAGACGTCCTTGAGGCGGACGTAGTCGTCTTCGTTGAAGAAGCGCTCCTTCTGGACGCGAGTCATGTACAGGATGTCCAGGTTGCCGATGACATCGTCGAGGCGTTCGACCTCCTGGTATGCGATGCCTTTGGTGGCCAGGTCTGCGGTGACGTAGTCGGGGACGCGCAGCTCTTTGGGCGAGATGAGCACGAACCGGTTGTCCGGGTAACGTGAGGCGGCCTTGATGAGCGAGTGAACCGTGCGGCCGAACTTGAGGTCCCCGCAGCAGCCGATGGTCAGCCCCGTCAGCTGGTGCTTTACCGAGCGAATGGTCAGGAGGTCTGTCAGCGTCTGCGTCGGGTGCAGATGGCCGCCGTCGCCCGCGTTGATGACAGGGACGGGCGAGTACTGGCTCGCGATGCGCGGTGCCCCCTCCTTGGGGTGACGCATGACGATGATGTCAGCGTAGCACGCCACCGTGCGGATGGTGTCGGCAACACTTTCGCCCTTGGCGACTGAACTGGAGGTGGGTTCGGAGAAGCCGACCACGTTGCCGCCGAGACGGAGCATGGCAGCCTCAAAGCTGAAACGGGTGCGGGTGGAGGGTTCGTAGAAGAGTGTTGCGAGAATGGAAGAGTCACACAGGTGATTGAATTGAGCGGGAGATTGAATGATCTGGTCAGCGAAGTCGAAAATCTCGTCGAGCTCCCCAGGACTGAAGTCCGTCGGGTCAAGCAGGTGCCTGCCTTTGAGCATACTGTTCCCCCATTGTCTGAGTAACGGGGCACGTGACCCTTTGAAAGTATACGAAGGTCGTCTTTTCGTGCAAGCGTTTTCCTTCACAGATGATGAGATGGTCCTGCCGGCAAGAAGGCACGGCCGCTGCTGACGGACGACGATCCGATGCCAGACCGTCACCCGCCAGCCGATGGTTCAACCCCCGTTCCTAGCCACGAACTCTCTTGAGATCGATGAATCCCCTGTCGACGTCTACCGAGAGAAGCTGGACCCGCGTGCGCTGGCCGACATCCAGCCCTTCGAAGCCTTTGACCACCCTGCCTTCAACCGGTACGGTCAGTAGCCGTGCCCACGTTCCCTTGTCGGCAGCGCCAGTGACGATGGCGTCGAACTGTTCCCCGATCCGGGATTCGAGGAGGAGTGCCGCGGCGGACTTTTCGACTTGCCGTTCGACCTTGTTGGCGGCGTCTTCCTGATCCGTACAGTGCTTCGCAAGGGCTGTCAGGTCGTCCATGCTGTATGGCACGGGCTTTTTCGCGATCGCCGCTTTCGCCAGGCGCTGGGTGATGAGGTCGGGGTACCGGCGGTTCGGAGCAGTGGAATGCGTGTAGTCCCGGACCGCAAGACCGAAGTGTCCCTCGGCATTCGCTCCCGGCAGTTCTGCAGCATATTCACCGGGCCCCAGGAGCTTGATGATCGTGAGGGACAGATCAGGGAACGTCACCGGATCAGCGGCCTTCGCGCTGGTCAGGAAGTCCTCGAGTGCCTTCGAATTGGGAGTCTCGGGAAGCTTGGATCCATGCTCGGTGGCCACTTCGACGATGCGGTCCCAGCGCTTTGGCGTGTGTACGAC
Organism: Candidatus Cryosericum terrychapinii; assembly: GCF_003570925.1. Classification (GTDB taxonomy): domain Bacteria; phylum Caldisericota; class Caldisericia; order Cryosericales; family Cryosericaceae; genus Cryosericum; species Cryosericum terrychapinii. The sequence continues at coordinate 51,995 of NZ_QXIS01000006.1, forward strand.
GCGGCGGACCGAGGGAAACCCTTGAGCGCTGAGAAACCGCACCGTAACGCCGTTGGCTGCGATCATGAAGTCCTCGATGAGTTCCGTGGCGCGGTTTTTCTCCTGTACTTGGAGATTGCTGATCGTGTCGCCCTCAAACAGCGGTCTTGCCTCGATGGTCTGCAGACTGAGTGCTCCAAGGACATGGCGGTGACCCTTCAGGAGTTGGGCAGCCTTGTCCTGGAGCGACAGATTTTCGGCCAGGCCGGGCACGGCGGCGACGGGTTGCGGCATTGGTCCGGTTTTCTCCAGCCATGCTGCGACACTGCTATACGCCAGTTTGGCATGACTGCGGACGATGGCCTCGTAGACGTCGGATACTGTCACGGTGCCGTCGGCGGCAACGACCATGTCGACGACGATGGCAAGACGGTCCTGGTCCTGGTTCAGCGAGGTGAGGTCGGTAGACAGCTTGTCGGGAAGCATGGGGAACTTCTCGGCAGCGGTGTACACCGACGTGGTGTTGGTGCGCGCGTGGTCGTCGATTGCGGACCCAATCTTGACAAGAGCATCGACATTCGCCACGGCGACAAGAATCCTGGTGGTTCCATCCTGCATGGCCTCCGCGACCGTCAGCTGGTCGAGGTCCATGGAGTCGTCGTTGTCGATAGAGCACCACGGCAGGGTCCGGAGGTCATGCGCGGGTGCGTCGCCGGTCAGGGTGGGTTCCTGGATCTTGTCCACTTCGGCCAGTACCTCGGGCGAGAAGTCGGGAAGCAATCCTCGCTCGAGCATCGCACGGTGAGCGATGCTTTCTAGAATACTACGGTGTTTGGTTTCGTTTATCATCGCAGGAGCTCCTTTATTCCAGAGTGAGACTCTGCCTGAGTCTTGCTGTCAGTATAGCAACGTCGACGCAAATCACTTCATGGTTGCGTGTCCCACGAACAGGGCATGGGTTGCCGCGCGCGGCAGCGCCTGTACAATGAGGGAGTATCGGTGACAATCTATAGACGTTGACGAGTGGAGGAGACAGGAATGCAGTCAGTATTCACGTTCATCAGAGACTTCATGGGCACACCGGCGGTACTGGTGAGCATGGTCGCACTCGTCGGCCTGGTCGTGCTGCACAAATCGTTCAGTGAGGTGCTGATGGGCACTGTCAAGACGATTGTCGGCTTTCTGGTGCTCGGCGTCGGCGCGGCCACGCTCAGCAGCTCACTGAGCTATCTGGGGCAGATGCTGCAATTCGGGTTTCACATCCGAGGCGTCCTGCCGAACAACGAAGCCGTCATTGCGGTCGCGCTCAAGATTCTGGGTTCGCAGCCCTGATGGGTGATGATCTTCGGTTTCCTGTTCAATACCTTTCTGGCGCGTGTGACGAAGTGGAAGTACATCTTTCTCACCGGTCATCACACGCTCTATATGGCGATCCTGCTGGTCGCCGTGCTGACAGCCGCCGGGATGGCCGGTATCTGGGTCACGGTTGTGGCTTCCATTCTCCTGGGCACGGTCATGACGCTGATGCCTGCACTGGCTCAACCGTTCATGCGGCAGGTGATGGGAAGTGACGAGGTCGCCGTGGGCCATTTCGGGTCACTGTCGTATGTCGTGGCTGGGCTGCTGGGCAAGTGGTTCGGCGACAGGATTCAGTCGACCGAGAACATCAGGCTGCCCAAAGGGTTCGACTTCCTGCGCGATTCGCTGATCTCCTCGGGACTGGTCATGACGGTCCTGTTCATGGCGGTCACGCTGAAAGCAGGCTCCACCTTCGTGCGGGATACGCTGGGGGTCACCCAGCATCCGCTGGTCTTTGCGTTTGTCCAGGCGATGACGTTCGCCGCCGGCATGGCTATCATCGTCATCGGCGTCAACATGACACTGGCCGAGATCACGCCCGCCTTCCGGGGGATCGGCGAGAAGATCGTTCCCAACGCTAAACCTGCACTCGACGTTGCTATTACGTTCCCAAAAGCGCCAACGGCGATGATGATCGGGTTCCTGTCGTCACTGACCGCCGGCGTTCTGTGTATGTTTCTTTTGCAGGTGCTGCACCTGCCGGTTATCATCCCGAACCTTGTTCCGCACTTCTTTACCGGTGCGACGGCTGCCATTTTCGGCAATGCGACCGGCGGGCGCAAAGGCGCGGTCATAGGTGGATTCGCCAACGGCGTCATCATCAGCATCCTGCCTGCATTGTTGTTGCCGTTGCTTGGGCCAGAGCTGAGCACGCTGAATACGACCTGGAGCGATGCCGACTTCCTCTGGGTCGGCGTCGTGGTCGGAAACATCGCGCGCCTCTTCCACTAAGTCAATCCTGCCAGGTCACCGTTGTGCTGTGCGCTCCTGTCCAGGCGCCCAGATGCTCGAACGCGGCTTCGATCTGTCGCCGAGGGACGACGCCCACGCGCTGGACACGCGTGATGGTGACGTGCATGCTGCTCGGCGTCTGCTTCACGCGCCAGGTTGCCGCCGCGTGTCCGTGCAGAAGAATGACGGCCTCGATCTGGCCTGCCGGGCGGAACACGGCGCCACGGTCTCCGCCGTCCAGTACGCGAGACGGATCCTTCCAGGCGAGTAGCATGGCGTCGAACTTGGGCAGGAGCGTGACCGGTGGAACGTCGGGCAGGGGCTTCTGGAGGACGTCGACGTCCTCTACCAGGGCCAACAGGGGCGAACTGCGGCCCTCGACCGTCACGGGCGCTAGGAGCCCGCCCGCCCGGGTGGCCGTCTCTCGCACCGTTGCTATGGGCAGACCTGTCCAGTGCGCGAAGTCAGTGAGGGTCGCCGGGGCAAACGTCCGCAGGTAGCGGAGCAGCAATTCCTCGAGGGACTTGATGCGCGTGCGTGGACGGAAGTGCAGGTGGGGGAGCCACGTGTCGCGGCGGGCGAAGACGGGTCGCGTGCTCTTGCTGCCGACCATGAGGAGATCTCCCTGGTAGGCAAGCCCTTTCACGTCTTCGCCCCAGCCCACCCACGGCACGTCCCGAAGTCGTGGAACGGCCGCGTGGAGCGCCGTACGGTCCAGCGGTCCCCCTGCGAGCGCATGCAGGACGTCCTGCTCGACACGATACCACGCAGCTGTATCCATGTCACACATGCGCAGCATCACCCGCTCGATCGCCAGATGGTACCGTTCGCCGAATGAACCAACCATGAGGGCGAGGTCCTCGGCTGCCAGCACATGCAGGGTGCCACGGAGACACCACGTCTTGACCAGCGAGCGCTCGCGTGCAAGCGCATGGTCGGTCCATGTGTGCGGGGCTGATGGGCAGCGTGCGTGGACGGCAAATGGGACGGAGGCGGCATATTGTGCCTGGACGGCGACCATGGCGCGGACAGCCGTAAGCGGCTCACCGAACGGCTGCGAGATGCCGCCCCGTGCCAGCGCGAAATCGGTTGCCTGCCGTGCAGTGATGTGCAGTGCTGCGGGCTTCACGAGACCACTAGGAGCCGGACACGGCTCGGCTCACATTTACTGCAGGTGTTCGGCTGCTCTGGATGTGGCATTTCTCCTCCAGTCACACGATATCTTGTCAGTATATCCCATCGCGCGGACGGCTGCAAACGACATTACGAATTCTCATGCCATTACCCGGAATAGGCTCTCTAAAGTGGAGCGTGGGTTGCAGAGGAGTGATTCATAAGAAACAAGGAGGACGAATATAGAGGAGCAAAGCAATCCTAGACATAGCAGAAGTGGAACCAGGAAGAGCATACTCGAGAAGCTTGCAACTTGCCCGGAAAAGTCTAGAATTTACGCGCATTTTGAAGAATCGCTCGTTCCAGGTATTGATTAGGTAAGGAGGCAGATAGTATGTTTAAGAAGATCCTCATAGTGGTTGATAACTCCGAAGTTATGAAGGATGTAGTTGAGTACACTACGACACTGTTCCCTGATGCCTTTTTCTACCTTTTTAGTATTATTAACCTCGGCTCGTTTTCAGGTTACTATACAAAGGCGGTCTACAAGGAAATGAACCAATTGAGCCAGGAAACGCTTTTGATGCTTGAAGGTCTTCTCGAAAAGAAGTCGATTCAATTCACAACAAGGACTGAGGTCGGAGATCCCGTAAGTGAGGTCCTTTCTTTTGTCCGAGACAATGGGGTTGATCTCATTGTCATGGAAACCCATGCAGGAATAACTGCCAACAAGATTAAGCTTGGCAAGACGACATTCTCCATGATCATGCACTCCGGTATTCCCGTTTTGCTTCTTGGAGAAGATCTGAAGTCCAACCCTAGTCCAAGAATTCTGCATCCTACTACTGGGAGTAAATATTCTGAACTTGCAACCCGGATAACAGGCGAAGTTGCTGCCAAATGGAAGAGCACTATTGACGTCCTTGTATTGAGCGATGATAAAGAGAGCGTCAAGACAAGGGTTCAGGGAATCTTGGCAAATTCGAAAGCAAAGGGGAACTTCAGTTTCGCTGAGCGCGGGAAAGAAGTCTCTTCAGTTATCTCTCAAGCCTCAAACGCCGATATAATTATCGGAAGCAGAGGTTCTCCAAGAAAGAGTTATAAGTTGAGATTCATATTCCGTCCTCTTGCGCTTGATCCCCATATCAGACTTGTAGTTGCGTTTCTTCCAAAGCCTTTCCTGTTGGTTTGCGATTGATCCAAAGGAGATAACCTATACCTATGGCTCCTCAAATTATTTCTCTGAGCATATTCGTTGTTGTTTATGCTTTCATCATTTTTAACGTCCTGCCACGCTCAAGCGTTTCGCTGGTGGGAGCCTTCTTGCTTGTCATACTTGGTGTTCTTGAGCCACGAGAAATTGTTACTCTAGTTAACTGGGACGCAATTGGGCTTATCTTTGGAATGTTTATTCTGGTAAGAATGTTAACAGATAGCGGTTTCTTTGATTTCCTGAGCGTCAAAGTTCTAAAGCTTACGAAGGGCGTACCCATCAATATATTGATTGCGTTTGCTCTTCTTACTGGATTGCTTGCAGCATTTATGGATAGCATTACAGTCCTTCTCTTTATGACCGCTTTGTCAATAACAATTGCCAAGAAACTGAAGATGAGTGCAATCCCATTTGTACTCTCACAGATTACTGCGGCAAATATCGGAGGGAGCGCAACGCTCATGGGAGACCCTCCAAACATTATCCTTGGGACAGGCCTTGGGATTACTCTTGTTCAGTTTGTTAAGTACCTTGCGCCAATTTCAATTCTAATTCTAGTGTTGAATACGTTGTACTTTGTTCTCTTCTACAAGAAAATGTTTAAACAGTCGGAAAATGTTGATACAGATTACTTAAAGAATCTGAACCCCAGGGAGCATGTAAAAGACCTCTATATGATGATAGCGTCGATTGTCAGTTTCCTTGTGGCAATAGTTTTGCTGATACTGCATGAAAAGATCAACCTGCCAGTAGCATACGCAGGACTCATAGGCGCTTCTCTGGGGCTTGTGCTCAACGGGAAGAAGGTTGCAAATATCTGGGAGTCTATTGACTGGGAAGTGCTTATGTTCTTCACCACGCTCTTCATAATAATAGGTTCGTTGGAAAAGACCGGCGTTATTGCATCAATTAGTAAAGGTATCGTAGACGTTTCAAAGGGAAGCAGCCTACTTACGAAAGGAATCCTTCTTTGGATGTCAGGTATACTTTCTGGATTTATCGATAACGTTCCCTTTGCAGCATCTATGGTGCCCGTAGTAAAGCTTCTTGCTCCAGCAAGCACAGTATCTTTGTTGAGCATGGGACTGATAGTAAGCTTTGGCACAGATGTAGGAGGAAATTTCACGCCAATTGGTGCGTCAGCAAACGTTGTTGGTCTCTCGATATTGTCCAAGGCGGGCGTTGATGTGGAGTGGAAAGAATACTTGAAGGCGGTTGTACCGATCACGTTCATCAATATTCTTGTAGCTGGTGTTTTGTTCTCCTTGTTCTACAAATAGAAACGTAGAACCTTTTTCCAATTCTGCGTGTCCTGCGCACCGCTCCAGGACAAATGTCACGAGAGGACCTGGTGGTCATGACCCACGTGGAGGAGCCTGTGCCGGTCTTGGTGCCGACGTTTCATCAGCGGAGAGTGTCCGCATGATGACGCTGCGCAGAAAGCGCTGGTCTCCAAGCCGGTTCTTCAGCGCTGTCTCGAGTGCTCCCACAGGATACAGGTTTTGAGGCGCCCTGGTGTCGCCCCACAGGTTGCTGGAGTAGTGCACCGCGATGGCGGAGGCGAGGTTGGCCAGGTGTATTGCCTCGGTCAGCCCCATGACGGGGAGCTCGATGCGAACCAGGTTGGCCATCTGGCTGGCGAAGGGCGTGACTGCTCGAAGGCGCAGGAAGAAGCTCATCTTGCTGCTGCCGCTGCTTTCCGGGTAGCGGATCTCGAAGATCGGGGTCCGTTCGGCGGTCTTGAGGCCGAGCACCGTCGCGAACTGCTCGCGCTGGAGGTAGGCCTCCTGGACGTTCTTGATGATGCCTGCCAGTTTGCCGGTCCCGGCGGCCAGACGGTGTTCGTAGGGGATGGGACCGTCTGTTACGACTGCCTGCACGTCCGGACGGTCCACTTCTTTCTGGGCGACATCGTGTTCCAGCTCCTGCATGAGGTTGTTGAGTTCCTGGCCGAAGTCGCCCGGGTCATGACTTGCCGCGCTGCGAATCTCATATTCGACGTCAAACGGACACGACGCGTCGCTCGCCAGCTTGAGCGTCTTCATGTCCGGGTCCGGCGCGTTGGTCACGAAGTAGTGCCGTACGGCTTCATCACACAGCGCCTCGGTGACGTCGTGGGCGTGAGAGCCACACATCTGCATGCAGCCCGCCGCCACAGAACCGAAAACGCCATAATATGGCGGATTGCCGTCGATGATGCCGTGCATGTCGATACGGCGCACACCGTCGACGAACGCGACACGGACCGTGTCGACTTCCGCGAACGCAGCATCGGGCACCCGCACGGCTGCCCAGTGGTCAAGGTCGCGGCATTCGGTGGTTGGCACCACCTCATAGGAACGTTTCTGATCAGTCAATGCGACCTCCGTGGAACCAGTGTAGACGCTCTGCCAGTAGTCGGGACGGATACGCATCATGCCATTTCCCGACGCGCGATGTGTGCTGAACCACTCTGATTCGTCACCTCGAGGACTGTTTCAAAGCGCTCCACGAGGTCCGCCCGGTGGGTAATGATGCCGACGAGTGAGCCGTCTCGGCGCAGGGACTCCAGGACATCGGCGACGCCTTGGACAGTGGTCTCGTCCAGTGTCCCGAAGCCCTCGTCGATGAAGAAGCTGTCCAGATCCACGCTCGTCGACAGCAGGTCCTTGACGGCCAGAGCCAGCGCAAGAGAAGCGAGAAAGGTTTCTCCCCCGGACAGGGTTGCGACGTCGCGCGGCCCAGAGGCGCTGAACGCGTCCTGCACCATCATCTGGTCGCCCTCGTCGAGTAGCAGCTCGAAGCGTTCCTTGCTCAGAATGCGCAGGTGGTCGTTTGCCGTCACCAGCAGCTGTTCGAGAATGCCGCTGCTGACGAACGCCACCATGCCCTTGCTGCCGAAGTCGCGGGCGACCTGCTGGTAGGTGGACAGCAAGCACGTCACCTGTTCCTTGCGCGCAAGGCGGTCGGCTAGGAATGCGCGGCGGGCAAGGAGGTCCTCTTTGCTGCGGCGGGCGGCTGCCAGGCTCTCCTGTGCGTGGGCGAAGTCCGTGGCGGCAGTCTCACGTGCGGCGCGCGCTGCCTCGAGGTCTGCCTCCGAAGGTAGATCGGGGCCGAGCTCCTGCTCCAGCATTTCCACCTGTGCAGCAGCAGCAGCGGTGTCATGGTCGTACTGCCTCACCGACGTCTGAAGTGCGGTCAGCTCGCCCTCAGGGAGGACGGCTGCTTTCATCGACGCGATGGAGTCGAACCCATGCGTACCGGCCTGCGCCAGCAGGTCACTCTGCAGCGTTTCATATTGGACTTCCGCTTGTCTACGCTGCCCCTCCAGCGTTGCGGCCTTTGTCTGGGACCCGGTCAGTTTCGTGCGGACGTCTTCTTCCTTTCGGCGCTGTTCTTCGAGTTGGAGGGCGATCGTTTTCTGTGCTGTGTGGATCGTCGTCTCCTGCCCTCGCAGCTGCGTGAGCCGCGCATGGAGAAACGCCACGGGATTGTTGCTGCCCTCGCGGGCGACCGTCGGGTCCATGAGCAGGCGCAGGGTCAGTTCGTGCGCTTCGTGCCGGTCGTCCTTGTCTTCGGTCGTCAGAGCGGTCAGCTGTCTGGCCAGTTCCTCGAGCCGGGCTCGGTCCGCTTCGGACTTCTTCTCATGCTCCGTGAGGTCGTCCTGGCAGTGCTCGACATGTTTGCGCGTCTCGTCACGAACTGTCTTGAGGCGAGCAAAGTCCAGGTGTTCGGCATGCGCGACCAGTTCTTCTACCACATGGCCGCACACCGGGCAGGTGTCACCTGGCCTGAGGCCCTGCTGGACGACGACTGCGGCGTTGTCCGAGCGTGCTCGTTCGAACGCATCTTCAGTTTGTATTGAAGCGTCGCGTGCCTTGGTGAGCGCTTCCTGGAGCTGAATCCGACGCTCGTTCTGTACCTTCATGGTCTCATTCAATTGTGTGATGCTGTGTTCGAGTCTCTTGGCCTTGTCCGTGGCTGCATCAGTCCTGTGCTGGAGTTCCTCCAGTCGGGCGGCAAAGAGCTGGAGGTCGCTCAGGCGCCCGATCGCAGAAGAGATCTCATCCAGTTTCTCGGCAAATGCGGCCTCGCCAGCGCGCAAGGACGTATCGGCACGGACGGTCTGCGCAGTCTCGAGAGCCTGCTGTGCGGCTATCACAGCAGCAGATGCCTTGTCGCGCTCGTCCGTCAGCCGTTCCAGTTCAGCAGCCAGACACGCCCAGCTGGCCAGTGATGGCTGCAGCGATGCGAGAGTGAGGCTAGTGGCAAGGTGCGCGCGGTCGCCGTTGATCTCGTCCGCCCTGGCACGAAGGGCCGCAAGCTGTCCCTGAAGGTTCGCCAGCTGCCGTGCCTTTGACGCCCGCTGTTCCATCATGGCCAATGTCAGCTCACGTGCTTTGAGCTGTTCCTGGAGCAGCGCGACCTGATGTCCGGTGTCTGTGACGGCATGGTCCAGGAGACCCATGGCTTCATCGGTGATGGCGTTCTGGTCGATGCCTGCGAGGTCATGGTCCAGGCCGCCCAGTTCGCCCATCAGCATGCCCGCATGGGCGCCGGCCGCCTTGCCGATGTGCTCGTAGATATCTAGGCTGAGCAGCGAGATGAGGATATCCCTGCGCGCACGGGGCGTGTCAGGTTTGAGAAAGCGGTCGAACTGACCCTGCGGCAGGACGATGATGCGCGTGAAGACGTCGAAGTTCATGTGCAGCAGCGTCTCTTCGATGTAGCGGTCGGCGTCCTTCTTCTTCAGGAGCTGGTTGAGCTGGTCGCCGTCCTTGAAGATCTGGACGTCCTCCCTCATGGCTGTTCCCTGCCGGATGATCCTGTACGTCGCGCCGCCAAGGTCGAACGTGAGGGCGACGTGAAACTGCTTGGCGCCGCGGCTGATGACGTTCTCGCGCTGCCCGTTTTCCGTGCGGATGCGTGGGATGCGTCCATAGAGAGCATAGCAGATCGCGTCGACGATCGAGGACTTGCCCGAACCAGTTTCTCCTACGATGGCGAATAGCGACAGGTCGCGGAAATCCAAGGTGACCGGGTCGCGGTAGGGCATGAAGTTCTCGACTTCAAGCGTCTGTATCCGCATGGGTCACCTCCTGGAACAATTCACCGACCACCTTCATGATGTCCTCGCCGGCATCCCCGTTGTATGCCCGGTACATCGACTGCACGGTTTCGAAACTTGTACTTGCCAGTGCCTCAATAGTCGGACGGGTCGTCGCTGCAGCTTCGGAACGCAGGAACTCCACCTTGACGACCCACGGGCAGACAGCGCGTATCTCGCCTTGCAGGTTGAACGGGGGGTCGTCGGCGTGGATGCGCGCCTTCGTGTATCCACGGTCCCTGTACGGCTCCAGGCGGGTGGCCCAGTCGTCGACGGCGCACTCGACATTGTGCAGTTCGATGGCGGATTTCAGCTCACAGAACTGCACGGTGAGATTGCCCTTCGTGTCGGCGTCCACAAGGTTGAACCCCTTCGGCGTTCCCTCCTCGCTGAAGTTGACGCGGAAGATACTGCCGGAGTATTCCGAGCGTGCGGGCGCGTTCACCAGCTGCTGGTGGCGGTGGACGTGGCCAAGGGCGTTGTACATCGTCGAAGATGGCAGGCTCTGCGCAGGGACGGCAAAGAACGGACTGACCGACATGGGGCGTTCCGTGTCCGTCAGCTGAGCACCAGCGATCATGAGGTGTGCGGCAAAGATGTTGATGTCCGACGCGTCCATGCGGCCGGCCAGCCAGCGGATGAAAGTGCTGACGCTGCCGGCGTAGTCGCCGTGAATGTCGTCACCTGCTCCATTCAACTTCATGACCACGCGTTCGTGGGGGTAGGGGAGCGCCGTCACGACGACCGGTTCGTCGGCGCGGGAACGGAACCCGACTTGATACTGTTCACCAGACGGCTTCTCGAACACCGATGCTGTCCCAAGGCTCAGCAGGCTCTTGCTGGGGACGAACACCTGTCCGTCGTGGTTGCCGGCCAGGACGACCGAGCGGATGCCCGCGCCGCTGAGCCGGGCAAAGAAGTCGAAGACGAGTTTCTGACTATTATTGCCGGGCATCGGGTTGTCGAACACGTCACCCGCGACGATCACTACATCCACCTTCTCGGTCTGCGCAGCGGCAAACAGCTCATCCAGCAGCTTCCTTGTTTCGTCGAACCTGTCCAGCCCAGCGAGTGTGCTTCCAACATGCCAGTCTGCGGTATGCAATAATCTCATATTGTCAGTATACTGCCAATTCCGGACTAGTCTGTCATTCCCGCACATGCGGGAATCCAGTCCTTTCACCCAGCCCACGCGTAATACGCCGCCGCCAATCCGGCAATGCCTGCACCGACGACCGTGACGCCGTACCATGCCATCTCGTTCACTCTTGGACGTATGGTACTAAGCGCGTTTCTCAGCACATGTGCGAACAATCAGAATGTCCATTGTTGCATCCTGTGACATGTCCCTATCATATGAGCATGCGTGCAGCGGCATCGCTGTGAACTGCCGGGATCGCTGCACGGGCTGGGAGGCCGCCATGAGACATGCACAGCGTTCTGTTGCCATATTGATCGTCGTTGCCATCCTGCTTGCGCTGCCGTTCGCGCCATCCATTGTGCGGGGGCAGGCCGGCGGGACGCAGACCATCATCGTCCTGCAGGTCGGCAAGCCGTCAATGACGGTGAACGGGGTGAGTAGCCCCGTCGATGTGCAGGGGACAGTCCCGGTCATCGTCGAGGGCAGGACGTTCCTGCCTATCCGCGCTGTCGTCGAGGCGCTGAACGGGACTATCGCCTGGACCGCGGCCGATCAGAAGGTCACGATCATCATGGGATCGGAGGTCCTCGAACTGTTTATCGGCAAAAGTACTGCTCGTGTCAACGGTACGCCAATGAGTGTCGACCCCGCGAATCCACAGGTCGTCCCCTTCATTGTCGGGGGGCGAACCATGCTTCCTGTACGGTTCGTCGCGGAGCGGCTCGGCGGGATGGTCACCTGGAACGACGCCACAAAGACTGCCACTCTCGTGTTTGGGTCGTCGGCGACGCAGACGCCGCTCTCGGTGACCGAAATCGCCAAGAAGGTGGAGTCGGTTGTTTACATTGAGGTTGCGTTTGGCGATGGGAAGGGCGCCTCCGGCTCCGGGTTCATCATCTCGCCGGATGGGAGCATCGTCACCAACTACCACGTCATCGACGGCGCGGAGTCGGGGAAGGTTGTCCTCAACGACGGCACGACGTTCACTGACATCAAGGTCCTCGGCTGGGACAAGGTGGGGGATCTGGTCATTATCAAGGTCCCCGGTGCTGGATTGCCGGCCGTGACGATGGGGGATTCCGATGCCGCCCAGGTTGGCGAATCGGTCGTGGCCATCGGCAGCCCGCTCGGCCTTCAGAATACGGTCAGCACAGGTATCATCAGCGCCCGCCGCGAGGGTTTCCTGCAGACGACGGCCCCGATCAGCCATGGCAGTTCCGGAGGTGCGCTGTTCAACATGATGGGTGAGGTCATCGGTATTACGTCCGCGGGTATGGAGGAAGGAGCGAACCTGGGATTTGCCATCCCTATCAACGATGTGAAGTCGCTGGCGAGAGACCGCACCTTGACGCTCGCCCAGTTCACGGTACAGACATCTGGCAGCGGGTCGCCGTCCGTGAATATCCCCAGCCTGATCCAGCCTGCCGCGACCACCGAAGTCGACACGCTGACGCCGACCTTCCAGTGGACAAAGGTGGCGACCGCGACGCGCTACACGTTCTGGCTGGGCAAGGGTACGACTGGTACGGAGGACACCAAGATCTACAGTGAGGTTGTGACGACGAACAGCCTGACCCTGCCTGAAGGCATCCTGACCGACGGGGGAACGTACACGTGGGCGGTAGCAGCCGGCAACGAGACGGGGTGGGGCGACTGGTCGGAGGACAGCGTGTTCTCCGTGGGTGCGGCCGGGACTCTGGGTGTCCCCGAGGCACTGGAACCTGACCAGGAGGTCACGGTTCCGACGCTGACGCCGACTTTCTACTGGCGTGCCGTGACCGAAGCGACGCGCTACACGTTCTGGCTTGGCAAGGGGACCAGCGGCTCACAGGACTCAGAGGTGTTTTCTACAGTGGTCACGGGGACGTCGTTTACGGTGCCCGCAACGGTACTGGTGGATGGTGGGGAGTATACGTGGAATGTCTCCGCCGGCAACGCCTCGGACTGGGGAGACTGGGGTGAAGACCAGTACTTCACGGTCGAGGTGCCGTCCGGCCTGCCAGCGCCGGCGCTGCTGACACCACTGCCCTACGTGACGGGCGTATCGCGGACTGCGACGTTCACCTGGGCGCTGGTATCCGGAGCAACGCGCTATGCGTTCTGGCTCGGCAAAGGGACGAGCGGTTCGGAGGACTCGGAGATCCTGAACGTCGTGGTCACAGGTACGTCGTACACAGTCCCGGCTGGAACGCTGGAGGCAGGCGCAGTGTATACGTGGAACGTATCAGCAGGCACCGCTACGACGTGGGGCGACTGGACCATGGACCGTTACTTCAAGACGGCCCCTTGAAATCAAGACAAGGAGGAACCATGATACTCGACGCCATAGAGAAGCGCTACAGCGTACGACACTACAAGGACCAGCCGGTCGAAGAAGACAAGCTGGCCGAGGTTTTGGAAGCGGCGAGGCTGGCTCCCTCGGGTAGCAACCTGCAGCCGTGGAAGCTGGTCGTTGTACGTGACCGTGCGACTATACGGTCGATGGTGCATGCCATCGGCGGACAGCAGTTTGTGGAACAAGCGCCGGTCCTCATCGTCGCCTGCATGAACGGTGAGGGATACAATCTTGGTCACCGGTACGAAGGGGCTGTCATCGACATCACCATTGCCCTGGACCACATGACCCTGCAGGCCGCGTCGATGGGTCTGGGGACATGCTGGCTTGGCAACTACGATGGCAACGAGATCCGCGCGCTGCTTGACATACCATCGGAGAACCCTGTCGTCGTTCTCCTTGCACTTGGGTATCCCGACGAGAATCATCCGCACCGGCCACGTCCACGCAAGCCGCTGGACGAACTCGTGTGTTGGGAGAAGTTCACAGGCTGACGGGAGGCTATGGCTGTTGGCAGCGATGAGAGGACTTGCCGCGGATTGGCACTGCTTCGCAGCCGGCGTCGCCGGTATCGTTCTGCCGAGAAACAGCCTAGGCATGCCATAGGAGACCCGTATCCACGCCGTCTCTAGTGTTGCGTGTCCCATGGATGATGCTACCTTGTACCGGAGTGAGAGTAGCTCACGAAAACGGTACAGGGGGAGAGGGTGGATATATCGAAACGCGAGGAAGCGGTTGCGTATCTCGCCCAGAGGGCAACGTATCCAATGTGGTCCAAAATGGGGACTTGGTTCCGCAATCCCGATGGGGAGCGGGTAGAAGAGCCGCAAGGGATGGCCATCGTGCAGGCGCTGGATCTTGTCAGTAGCGAGGCCTGCAACGCTGTCCGCAAGGAAGTCCGGTTGCGCGTCAACGCCGAGCGCACGTATGTTTCCATCAAAGACTGGGCGATTGACGAACGTCCCCGCGAGCAGCTGGCGAAGCGTGGAGCCGACACGATGAGCAACGCACGCCTGCTGGCCATTCTGTTCAGGACGGGCAGCCACGGCAAGAGCGCCGAAGAGCTGGGTCGCGAAGTGTTCAACCGGTTCGGCGGCTGGAGCCAGCTGGACCAGGCCAGCGTCGAGGACCTCTGCGACGTGCGTGGCATCGGCCTTGCCAAGGCAGTCGAACTAAAGGCGGCCATCGAAATTGGCAAGCGCCTGCAGCAGGGCCCCGCGTCCACGATGAAGCGGGTCACCAGTGCCGAGGACGCCATCGACTACGTCTGTGATCGGTTCACGCCGCAACTGCGCGACGCCGGCAAGGAGTTCTTCTATGTCGTCCTGCTGGACATCCGCAACAAGGTTATCAAAGACGCCGAGATCAGTCGGGGCAGTATCAGCGCCAGCGTCGTTGACCCTGCTGACATCGTCCGCGAGGCCTGCATCCACCACGCCAGCCGTGTGGTCCTCGTCCACAACCACCCAAGCGGAGAGTGCGACCCTTCCAAAGAGGACATCGACACCACCAACAGGATCACTCAGGCCCTGAAGTACGTCGGTGTCCGCGTCCTGGACCACATCATCGTGGGCCGTGCCCGTCAGGACTACTTCAGCTTCGCCCGGGCGGGGATGGTGTAGACGAGTGGGGTGCCGGGCAACACGGTGGTCACGTTGCTGTACGCAAGCGATAGAAGAGCTGATGGTCCGTTATGGCCGTTGAATTTCATTCGGGATTGTCTATACATATATGTGTGGAGACTAATGACCCTGAAGGAAAGCCACGAATGTCCACTTCTAGCGAAGTGTTACTCCCGTACAGTATGCTCGACGGCAGGTTTGTCTCTGTCGATGATATCAGTATCTCTGGAATCAAACACTGACGAAGACGGCGCAATGAATATGGCAATCGATGAAGGTACGTTAGTAGAGGGATGGCACAAATGAAGCTGGAATACAGGAGCAGCATAGGCGTAGAAAGTCTCATTGCGCTGAATAGGTGTTTCAAGAGGCCAATTCATCCATTCAATCTCGAAGATGAAGGGAAGGAAACATTTGCAGAATGGGAATTTGAGCAGTCAAAGAGGTTAAATAGCTATTACCTCCCTGAAATAGATTTGCTCAAAGAGATACAGGGCAAAACCATTCTTGATATCGGAGCTGGTAGTGGCGGGAAAACCACGTTTTATGCTCTCAGTGGAGCGAAAAGATTGACAGGGATAGATACGGAAGAAAGGTTCATAATGCAAGCAAGAGATTTTGCGTCTTCCAAAAATGCAAAGGATATAGATTTTATAGTTGCTAATGCAGAAACAATGCCTTTTCAGAATGCTTCTTTTGATATGTGTGTAATGAACGATGTTTTTGAACACCTTTCAAAGCCTGAAGTCGTCTTAAAAGAAGTAAATAGAGTATTGAAGCCACACGGTAAAGTATTTATTAATTCTCCTCCTTATTTTCATCCATATGGGGCCCATCTCACCGATCTTATTGGGATTCCGTATGTTCATCTTCTTTTTCCTGAGCCCGTCTTGATCAATGCCTACAAGAAACTTGCTTCAGAAACAAAATCAGCTGAAGAAAGAATCAATCTTCGGTTTGGTATAGTGGACAATAGAGAACAAATCACATATATCAATAAAATGACGATTGCTCGTTTTGAGGAGATTATACGCAATCAAGGCCGGTTTAAGACAATTCTCTACAAGCTCATTCCTCTCAAAAAGCAGGTTGGACTTTCATTGAAAACACCTTTTCGAGAACTCTTTACAAAGATGGTTGTATATGTAGGGGAAAAGAATTAACCATAAAGTGCTTGTCTATTCAAAAATCTTTGATAAAAGGAATCTCAGTATCGAGGAGATCCGTGGGAGAAAGATTTATAGAAGGATCACACAGACCCTGAAGCACATCCGCGTCCTCGACTACGTCATCGTGGGCCATGCCCGCCAGAACTACTTCAGCTTCGCACGGGCGGGGGTGGCGTAGACAGACTGAATGCCAAAAAGCAGGACGACTGTCTTGCCGTGATGCAACAGAAGGCGCCTGATAGTATGTAGCCGTCAGGTGCCGGCATTCGAGGGCCCGTTTAAGACTTCGCGTAGATGATGGTGATAGTTTCCGTCGCCCGGTCGTAAGAGACTTCTGCACCCAGTGACTCAACGACAAACCGGAGCGGGAGCATGGTCCGCCCGTTGATGATCATGGGAAGCACCTTGGGGTCCGTGTCGATCGGTGTCGCTGTCCCATTGAACAGGGCGGTGTTTTTCCCCAATGTCAGCTCCAGCATATTGCTCCCGACGGTGACGGTCGCTGTCTTGGTGACAGGATCCCAGCCGACCGTACCTCCCATGGCCTCCGCCATGGCTCGTACGGGCACCAGTGTCCGGTCCCCGGTCCCCAGCACTGGGGCGGCATCCAGCGTCACCGTGTCACTTGTCCCATCGCTGCCGCTCACCAGCATCCTGGTATCCCCCAGTTGTAGCGTCAGAGTCAGCGTGACCTGTGGCTTTCTCGTCGTGAAGCTGAACACGGGGCTCCATGGGGAGGACCCGCCAGCGTTCACGGACGCGACGCGCCAGTAGTACGTCGTATTCTCAACCAGTGTGCTGGTCGTTTGGGAGGTCGTGGACACGTTCCAGGTGACGGGAGTAGTGAAGCTGCTCGACGTGTCAAGGGCTACATTGTAGCTGATGGCACCGGATGCTGAGTTCCAGGAGAGCATGGCCGTCGACGTACTCACGGTAGCACCGTTGGCGGGTGATGAGAGTGCAACAGCAGGCGGCGGATTGAGTTGAAAGGTCGCAGTAACGGTTTTGTCGGCGTCCATGGTGGCTGTGGCTTTGAGTGGATCGTCTGCGTCCGGCGTCGCGCCAATCCAACCCGCGAACTTCCATCCGAGTGCCGGCGCAGCAATAAGCGTGACGACCGTGCCAACATAATATGTGTTGTCTACGGAAGGCGGACTTGCAGAAACAAACCCCGTTTCTGCTGGACTCGCCTGCCAGGTAAGCGTTGCCTTTGCAGGTGGTGCAACCGTATAGGCTTTCACGCAGACGTTAGTATTCGCATACTCGCCTGCGACGTCGGTCCAGGATACGCCATCGGGGCTCATGTAGCTTTGGCCGGTACTCGCGGTCGCTCCCATCGAGTACCCGGCAATAGGTTTTTCAAGCGCAATTGGGTAAAGATCATTCGTGGTCGTCAACTTGATGACAACACCGAACGTTTGTCCGCTTGTCACCGACGCACCGAAAGAAGGAAGGACCACCGTATGGTAACCTGGAGACGGTATCGTCCCCGTAGTCGACGACGAGGGTTTACTAAATTCGGACCCATGCCACGAACTGTACACTGTCGCCTCGTAGGAGCAGTTCGCGTCCAACGTATAGAACCCGACCGCACTTACGTTCTCGGTATCTGCCGCCACGAACACATTCGCTTCCCATGCAGTGGTCGCACCATAGCCGACAGAACTCGTGTGGCCCAGTGGATCATACTGGTACACATGCGCGTAGTTGGTTGTCGGCTCGGCCGCCTGAAAACAGTACGCGGAACCATTCTTGAACAGAACAGAGTCATAGTAGGAAATGAAGAAGTATCCACTCTGCCCCCACTCTATCCCCCAACTGTTTTTCACGATCCAGGCTCCATCGCCCGAAGGTGGCGTGCTGAAGTTTGATACAGGGAACGCATCGTTCCATCCCACGACAGTGACACTATGATTGATCCCATCAGATCCAGAATAGTAGTAAGCGCTGGTGTTCAGTTTGTAGTACGTCGTGTCTGTACGCTGGTTTCCTGCCCAGTACATTGATCCGGCGACGGCTCCATAGTCGACAATGGCACGCTTGATATCGGCCGTGTCGAGTGGCCCAGGTCGCCTTGGAAGGATCATGACGTTCTGAACGTGTCCTATCGGATTCAGATTTGCCGGTGATGTCGTTGATTTCTGGTCGTATGGGTCGTCTGCTTCGGCAATTGGGCCACTCCAGCGTACCAGGTATGCCGTGGACATGTCGCCATTGCCCCCGCTGTTGGCACCATAGTCGAAGCCGGACGCGTTCTTCAGATTGTTTTCAGAGAAGTCCATTGTCCTGGCCGGAAGCATGGTGGATTCCAGTGATCCGTATGTCGCAAATGTCCAGCATGCACTACTGGAACCTTGGGTTCTCACTGCAGTCACGCGACCATCGGTGCGCAGGTCATAGCTTGTGGGCAAAGGCGTGTCGCTGCCCAGCGAATTGATATGCTCGCCGTCCAGATGGCTCCTGTCGACTGGCGATGGGACTAGTTCAAGGCTTTCCACGCCACCCTTAATTTGTGCTGAAGTGCTGTAACGAAGAAACTCCGGGCTTGGTGCTGCCAGTTGCGACTGTACGACATCAGCATCGACCCCTCTACCAGAACCCTGTAGAACTATTGTCGCGATCATCAATGCGACCATTGACCAGCGCCGCCATCTTTTCATTCTCCGTGCCTCCTGGTGCTTCAATTCTTCACTATAGACTACAGCAACAGCCGTTTCTTGCCATACTTGGCGGAATATGTTGCGTCCAGCCTGTCACGGCTCCAATTGAAAAGACATCTCCATCTTAATCCGTTCTTAGGGCATGCTGGTACAATGACAGGCATGAGAGGAGAAACGAATGCACATTCTTGTCGTTGAGGACCAGCAGGATTTCGCCCAGAACATCAGGCGGTACCTGGAGACAGAGTCCTACAGTGTCGACCTTGCTTTTGACGGCGAGGCGGGGCTGCGCCAGGGACTAACCGAGGAGTATGCCCTCGTCGTTCTCGACCTCAACCTCCCGCGCATGGACGGGCTGGAAGTGTGCCGGCAGCTGCGGCAAGCCGGGCGGAGCATGCCCGTTCTCATGCTGACGGCGCGAGTCGGCCACCAGAACGCCGTGGCCGGTCTGGACAGCGGTGCTGACGACTACCTCACCAAGCCGTTCGACCTCGAGGAGCTACTCGCGCGCATGCGCGCGCTGCTGCGTCGCGGAGCCGAGACACGCAGCCCGGTCATAGAGCTAGGCGACATCTCGGTCGACACCAATACGCACGAGGTACGCAAGGACGGCAAGCTGGTGGCACTTGCACCACGCGAGTTTGCGCTGCTGGAATTCCTTGCGCTCAACCGCGGCATCGCCAAGTCGCGCCTGGAGATCATTGAGCTGGTCTGGGGTGAATACGATGAACTCATGTTCTCTCAGACAGTCGACGTCCATGTCGCCTACCTCCGCCGAAAGCTCGGAAAGTCGGTTATCACGACTGTGCCGGGGAAGGGATACATGGTGGGATCGTAGACCATGAGACATCCAATACGGGAACGATATCGAGAGATGCGCCAGCGATTTCTGGTCCGGTTCAGCTTGGAGCAGCGACTAGCCATGAACTTCACCCGCCTCGTATGTGTCCTCATTCTAGCAAGCGGTCTCATTCTCATGACCTGTGATACGGTCATTTTCTACTACCGCATGATGCACGGACTCAATGTACAGGTCGACCAGATTTTGTCGGATAGCCAGGTTTCTGCGAACCCGGCGACGGCTGGACAGGGCCTCAACCCATCTGTGCGTCCGTTCGTGCGAATCCTTGCGTCGGATGGGACCGTTCTCTATCAAGGAGAGATGTTTGCCGGTTCCGCGTCCGGGCACGCCGATCCCTTTGCTCCACCCAAGATGGGCGGCGATTCCTATTCAGTGGTGACCCGCCCCATGTATAGAGAAGGGAGCATCGTTGGATTCGTGCAATTCGCGGGACACGTACGACAGGGGCCGCACGAATTCGGGTGGAAGACCCTGGAACTGCTGGTCGTCACAGTCCTGATGGGTGCTCTATCTTACGTTCTCGGCCTGCGTTTCTCCCGGCACACACTGCAACCAGTGCATGAATCGCAGGCGCGTCTGGAACAGTTCACACAGGATGCCAGCCACGAGTTACGCACGCCTCTCGCCAGTATTTCGTCGTCCCTTGATGTTGCCATGAAGACGCGGGAATATGAGCAGGGCATCACGGCTGCCAAAGGACAGGTGAAATACGCGTCGCTCCTCGTTGAGCGACTGCTTGAGGTTGCCCAGCTGGACAGGGCGAAGGTCGACCTCGGACAAGTTGACCTGACAGCACTCGTGACAGCAGTAGCCAGCCAGAATATGGAAAACTGCAAAGAGCGTGAACTGACGATGCAGGTGACGACCAGCGAAGCAGTGATTGTCGAGGGAGACAGCCTCCTGCTGCGCCAACTCGTCAACAACCTCATCGAAAACGCCGTCAAGTTCAATGAGCCGGGCGGCACGGTGAGCGTTGCGCTGGATGCAACCGGTCTGCACGTCGGGAATTCTCGCGGGTTCATTGCTCCTGAAGGCCTGTCACATGTGTTCGAACCGTTCTATCAGGTAGATTCGTCGCGTACCCAACGCGGATTCGGGCTTGGACTGGCGATTGTGAAGAAGATTGCGGATCTTCATGGATGGCATGTATCCGTCACCAGCAGCGTTGAAGCGGGCACGGACTTCATTGTCAGATTTGCCTGATCGCCGGGACGGGACGTGGTTCTTAATCTATCCTTAAACCTTGGCTATTACAGTGCAGGACGAACCCAGCGCGGTCACGGTGCGCAGTGAGCGCATTGGTCAATAGATGTGGGCGCAGGCGCCCACTGGAGGAAACATGAGCAAAAAGAGTCGACGAGTCATTGTCTCCGTTGTGTCGCTGATTGTTGTTGCGGCGATCGTCGTGGTAGGACTGAAGGTGCTGGCTGCCAAGAAAACAGCCGCAGCATTCGCAGCGAGGAAGGCCGGAGTGTCGTCTGTGTATGTCGTGGCGAAAAAGGACGTCGCCACGACGACGACGGTTTCGGGCACGATCCACCCTTTGCGTACCGTGACACTGTCGGCCAAAGCTGGAGGTACTATCATCGCTGTCACCAAGAACGAGGGCGACGAGGTTGCTGCGGGAGAGGTCATCGCTCGCATCGATTCGACAGACTACGAGGCTGACCTGGCCGCTGCCGAGTCGCGGTACCGCACCACAATGATCAGCCTTGAGACTGCCCAAACGACAGATCTGGCGGCAGCCAAGACTCAGCTGGAAAACGCTGTCACACAGGCGCAGACCCAGCTGCTGTCAGCCCAGATCAGCCTGAAGAACGGCACGGACACAGACGCCGACACGCAGACAATAGCCAATTTGCAGAACCAGGTGAGTGATGCGCAGGAGAACCTTGCTACTGCTCAGAAGAGCCTGAAGAAGCTTCAGGACAATGACACCACGGAGTTGCAGCTGGAGCAGGCGGACTTCTCGGTGAAACAGGCGGAATTCAACCTCAGCATGGCCCAGACAAAGCTGGTGACCCTGAAGGCGCAGGACGTCACCGAGGCGCAGCTTACAACGCTGCAGAATCAGGTGAATCAGGCGAAGTCCAGCCTCCTCTCAGCCCAAGTGAGCCTCAAGGAAGCGGCGCAGAGTTCCGCAACGACTGATGACAGACTTACTCTCCTGCAAAACCAGGTCGACCAGGCTCAGACCTCGCTGGACCAGGCGGAGGACAATCTGAAGAATGCCAGCACGGACAACAAGGCATCGCAGAGCGATATCGACGCACAGGCCATGGCCGTGGAGAGTGCTCAGATGGCGCTCATCAATGCCGAAGCCAACTACCAGACGACCGCGACCTCGTTGGCAGACGATGACACTCTCTCTGCTGCCCAGCTCGCGGTGACCAAGGCCGAGCGAGCACTGGCAACAGCACAGGCGAACCTGGTGGCAGGTCAGAAGACCATTGCCGGCAAGGCAGACAACGTGAAACTGCTGGAAGCCAATGTAGAACAGGCAAAAGCGTCTGTCGTGACAGCACAGGCGAACCTTGCAGCGTTCCCCGAGACTCAGCGCAAGGCTGAACTCCAAGTCCAGTCGAGCGAAGAAGCGAAGAAGCAAGCTCTCATCACGCTCAATCAGACGAAGGAGCTGGCGGACAACTATGTCATCACCGCTCCACTGGCAGGCACGATTACCGCCCTGAACGTCGCGGTCGGAGATACCGCTACCGTTGGAACCAGTGTTGCGACACTCTCGGACGTCACTGGCTGGTACGTCTCGGCGTACGTAGACGAGGTGGACATCCTCAATGTGAAAACTGGCCAGGATGCTTCTGCGACGATCGACGAATACGCCGGCAAGACGTTCGCCGGCAAGGTCTCCTATGTATCGCATTCACTTGGCACAACCTCTAACAGTGTGAGCGCGTATCCAATCAAGATCCAGATGACCGACTCTCCGTCCACCCTGGTAGACGGGATGTCGGTGGATGCAGCGATCACCGTGTCAGTCGCGAAAGGGGTTCTCGCGGTCCCCATTGAGGCGGTCTTGACAGACAACGGCAAGACGTACGTAACGCTCGTATCAGTCGGAGCGGACAGGACGACCACAATGACGAAGACAGAGGTCAAAACGGGTATTGAAGGCGACGAGTACGTCGAAATCAAGTCTGGACTGAAAGAGGGAGATCGTGTGCTGCGAACGGCGAGCACAACGGTTACAACCTCGTCGTCAACGACGACCACGGAGACTGGAGCAGGTGGATTCGGCATTCCTGGTGTAAGAATACCGGGCGGAACGGGTCGACAAGGTGGCAACTAATCCATGAACCTGATCGAATTCAGCGATATCCGCAAGGTCTATACGATCGGTAGCATCACGATCGATGCTCTTGCCGGCGTATCTTTTGGCATCGGCGAACATGAATTTGTTGCCATCATGGGACCGTCCGGTTCGGGGAAATCGACACTGATGCATATTCTCGGATGTCTGGACACCCCGACCTCTGGTGCGTACCGTCTCGAGGACCATGATGTTTCCAAGCTCCGATCGAATGATCTTGCCCGTATTCGCAATCGAGACATAGGATTCGTGTTTCAGTCTTACAACTTGCTGTCGCAGCTGAGTGCTCTGGAGAATGTTCTTCTTCCATGTACCTATTCCACACATGCGATGAGCGGAAGAAATGAACGAGCTCGCGCTCGTGAACTGCTGGAGCGTATTGGACTCAAGGATCGCATGAGCAATCGCCCCGTTGAGATGTCGGGTGGAGAACAACAGCGTGTGGCTATTGCTCGGGCCCTGATGATGGATCCACCGGTTATTCTTGCCGACGAGCCAACCGGCAACCTCAACTCCAAGGGGGCCCGCGAAATCATAGACATCATGAAGGAGTTGCACGCAGGCGGGAAGACGATTATCTACGTCACTCACGACGACACTATCGGGGCACAGGCGGAACGCGTGATTCGCATCCAGGACGGCCGCGTCGTGGCCGATGACAGGAACTAGAATGGACCTTAGGGATAGTTTTCGGAATGCAACGCGGGCGATCTTCGCAGCGAAAATGCGCTCGTTTCTTACCATGCTGGGAATCATCATCGGTATTGCCGCCGTTGTCATGCTCATGGCAGTCGGCAGTGGAGCAAAGCAGAGCATCCTCAGCAGAATGCAGAGTTCCGGTTCCGGCAATCTCTACCTGACAGCTGGTGCCAGGTCGAATGTCCTGATGGGTGGTGGTGGCTTGGGAGGAGGTAACAGGGAAGGAGCATCAGCCGGCGCCAAAATCACGGCGGAAGACCTGACGTATATCGAGGCAAGAGTAACCTACCCAATTGTCGTATCACCGACGAACCAGACCAATATTACGATCAAGAACGGGGACACCACCATGTCAGGCACCGGGATCTTCGCGACACCCACGTATTTTGAGGTCGAGAGTGTAACGATTGCCGATGGACGCATGATCTCTGATGGCGATGTTGATAACCGGACGCGCAATGTTGTCATTGGCAATACTGTCCAGACGACCCTGTTTCCAAATGAATCTGCAGTGGGGCAGCCGATCCGGATAAACGGTACGAGTTACAAGGTTGTTGGCGTCGCTGCGGCAAAAGGTGAGTCACTGGGAAACTCTGTTGATACTGCAATCGTCCTGCCGTTCTCAGTCGGAGAGAAGTCGTTCGGTGTCGTCCACAATGTTATTCAACGAACGACGATCAAGTGCGTCGACCCTACTCAGAGTTCAGCAGTCACGACTGAGATTACGGATATCCTGACACGCAAACACAAGAAAGTGGACTTCACGATTCAGGATGTCGCAGCCCTGACAGATATGGTGACATCGGCCATGACGATATTGACAGCGTTACTTGCGGCTATTGGAGGTCTCTCTCTCCTGGTCGGCGGTATCGGTATCATGAATATCATGCTCGTTTCCGTAACGGAACGAACTCGTGAGATAGGCATACGTAAGGCACTTGGAGCCCGTGAACGCGATATTCTCGTCCAGTTCCTTATTGAATCCTCGCTGTTGAGCATAGCTGGAGGCGTATTGGGGATTGTCGTCAGCGTTCTTGGCTCGGATTTCATTGTTTCCCGATTTACGACGACAGAGATAACTGGTTCCTCAATCCTTCTTGCTGTCGGTTTCTCCATTGCTGTCGGAGTCTTCTTCGGAGTCTACCCGGCTCGCACAGCAGCCCGGATGAAACCCGTCGACGCATTGCGGTATGAATAGGAGGCAGTCTATGAAAAGAGAGACAACAGCTATTGCTCTCATTGTGGCACTCGCCATGGCTGGTATGGCGACGGCTGCCATCAGGGCACCGATGGTGCAGGCCGCAAGTCAGTATCTCAACGTGGCGGTTACCAACAACTATCCAGGTGATGTGCCCCAGTATACCCTGACGTTTTCTGCTGCAACGACGATTCACAAAGGTGATTTGCTCACCCTGACGTTTGACACAGAAGTGGCCCGCGCGAAGGACGGCAATCCTTCTTCGTCGGACATCCTATTCGACGGTGCATCTTCGACGTCTGGTGTTGAGTGGTCCGGCAACAAGTTGAAGGTAAGTGCCCCGGTTGATCTTGTGGCTGGCACAGGGCACGTTGCGGTCATCATGGCCGGTGCACTGATCCAGAATCCGCGGACTGCCGGCCATTACCAGATAACGCTCGAACACCCGGTGAGCGGAATGACGTTGATATCGAGCTACTATTCGGTCACGACGCTGACACAGCTGACCCCGCTCAGCCTGGAGAAGGTTGTCGAACATTTTCAGATGACCGGGGTCAGAATCCGCATCAAGACAGGTCGCAATGGTGCATTGACGGGACATGATCCGGTCGGTGTCGACCTTCTAGGTGGGCCGGTGTATCCGGACCAGGAGGACACCATGACGATTCGGTTGTCAGAGGGGCTTTCGAAACTGTGGGCGGTGGCCGGCACTGTCAAGCTTCAGCTGCTCTATTCATCTTATCCGCTTGTCAGTACCGTTCCGTTCACCACAACCATTCTGTCCAGCACTGTCTACGACACCAGCGAGGCAGGGACCGACCTGCGCCAACTCGTCCTGAACCTGCCGCACAATATCCCGGCTAGTACAGAGTTGTACATCTACCTCATCTTCAAAACGGCCCAAAGCGTATCCACTCTCTCCGACACCGAGTATGTGAAGGTCTATTCAAGCAAGGAGACCACGCTTGTAATGGTTCCTCCTCAGGCGCCGGCGTCGGGTTCCGGGACACAAGAGGGAAATCCTCCTGTTGACACGAAGGCTCCGGTTATCACCTGGACCATGCAGCAATCTGCGTTCTTCACACGATTGCTCACGTTGAACATTTCCATTACGGAGGATGACTTGGATGAGGCGTATTTCGTGAGAGACGGTGACAATTCACTTCATACACGGCTGGCCGTGGGTGATACTGGTCTCATGATGGTCAACAGGACCGGCATCAAGGGGATGATCATTGCAATCGATGAGGCTGGCAACACGACTACCATGCCGGTCGACATTCCTGCGCCGGTGACCTCCTGATACGCTGCATACATCGAGAGGCGCTGGGCGAGTGCCTCTCGATCTGCCTCGTGGTGGCGGGCCGAGCGCGTAATCCGCATCCTTGACAGGTGTGTCGTGGCCGACGAAATAAACTAGCCGCATGTACGACGTGGCGTCCCACGGCGTATGGCTGCCGTTCATGGGTATGGGTGGCACACTGGCAGGCGGTTTGCTACGTCTGGCAGTGTGGACAGATGAACGACGCTGTGCTGCCGGTCTTTATTTTCTGGACGACTGTTCCACAGATGGGACACGGCTTGCCTTCGCGGTACCCGACCAGGAACTCCGTGAAGCGCCCTGGCTGGTTGTACAGGTCCTTCTCGAATACCAGGCCGCCCAACTCCAGTGCATGCCCAAGTTGTGAGCGGATCGCGGCATAGAGTGCGCGACGCTCGGATGCAGTGACGTCGGTGGTCTTGCGCAGGGGATGCAGCCCGGCGGCGAACAGGATGTCCTGGATGTAGACGTTGCCGATGCCCGCGATATTCTTCTGGTCCATGAGAACCGTCTTGATCGTGCTCCGTTTCCTCTGTTCCAGTATCTTTTCGAACGCGTTTAGTGTGAACTCAGCGTCGTCCAGCGGGTCGAGACCCAGCGCTGCTGTCATGGTATGGGAAGCCAGCTCGACGGTCTTGACCGCGTGGACGTACCCGAACCACCAGAAGTGCTGGCTGAAGGCGCTGCCGTCCTCAAAGAGAATGGCTGACTGGCGGTTCCCGGGCAAGAGCTCACCCTTGTCATGGAACAGGGCTTCCCCGCCCATGCCGAGGTTGAGCAGGAGCGTCGCTTCCGGCTCGAGGTCCACGAAGATCCATTTTCCTCTCGACGTCACACGGTTCACCCGTGCATGGACGAGCAGTTGCCCGAACTCGTCGGGCCGTACGTTCAGACATCTGGGCTGGATGACGTCGACTTCAGCCACACGCCTGCCGCAGAGTTCCCGGTCCAGTTGTCGTGCCAGGCTGGCCACTTCGGGTAGTTCGGGCATGCCGGTCTCCTCCTGTCGGTGGTTGCTACAGCGAGCGCACGACTTGGGCCAGGGTTCTGACTCCTTCGTCGATCTCGTCGGTGGTTAGCGCGCAGAACGGCAGCCGGACGAAGGTATTCCCTCTCCCGTCAGCAAAGAAGTCGCGCCCGTTCGTGAGCTGGATACCTTTCTCCAGACCCCTCGCGATAAGGGCTTCGGCCTTGAAACTCTTGTTGAGCGTGACGCCCACGAAGAAACCGCCCTCAGGTCTGGCCCATGTTCCCAGGTCAGCCATTTCCGTGTCAAGCACGGCGAGCAACTCGGACAAACGTGGGCGGTAGAGGTTGTGCAACTTCTCGATCTGAGCGGGCAACAGGCCCCTGTCGATAAACTCGAAGACCGTGGCCTGTGACAGAAGGGACGGGGTGATGTACGTATCCTGCGCGGTCTTGCCGAGGCGGTCCATGTACTGCTGGGGGCCAAACGCGAGGCCGACGCGCAGGCCGGGTGACAGCAGCTTGCTGAAGCTGCTCAACTGGATGGTACGATGTGGGATCATGGACTGGATCGTGGGAATATCGTCACCGGCATATCGCAGGCGGCGATAAGGAAGGTCCTCGAGGACGAGCATGCCGTACTGCTCTGCCAGGGCGGCGAATGCGCCGCGCTTGGCCTCCGACATCGTTGTACCCGAAGGGTTCTGGAAATCGCTGATGACGTATGTCATGAGGGGATGGTGTTCACGGATGAGTTCCTCACAGGCGGTGAGGTCCATGCCGTCTTCCTGCAGGGGAACGCCGACAACCGTGGCGCCCGCCCGGCGCAGGACCTTGATGACACGGTCATACGAGGGCTGCTCGACCAGGACGGTCGTGCCCGGCGTGATGAGGGAACGGGCTATGAAATCGACGATCTGCAGGGCTCCCTGGCTCAGCAGAACTTGGTCGGGCTGGAGTCCGTGGCCGGCTGCGATGAACTCACGTAGTGGGCCGAATCCCCGGAAGGAGTCATATTGCAAAATCTGTGAGCTGTACTTGGCGAGAGCCGACGCGGCGCACTCTCCCAGGGCCTCCACCGGAAACGCTTCTGTTGCGGGAACCCCTCTCGTGAATGCAATCATGTTACTTGCCTCCTGGATACGTCTGTCTGGTATGTTCATTATGTTTCC
The DNA here is from genome assembly GCF_003570925.1 of Candidatus Cryosericum terrychapinii. Classification (GTDB taxonomy): domain Bacteria; phylum Caldisericota; class Caldisericia; order Cryosericales; family Cryosericaceae; genus Cryosericum; species Cryosericum terrychapinii. The sequence goes on from NZ_QXIS01000006.1 coordinate 80,169, forward strand.
TACAGGACCATGAAGACTGCCGAGATGAGCAGTACGGCGTAAATGAGCTGGGTGAAGCGTTCACCGCTGATGTGGTGGTGCGCGATGTTTCCCAGCAGGGCGCCGAGCGCGAGGAACGGAAGAGACGTCAGGACAAGCCTCCCTGGCTCGCCGACCAGCTTGTGGCGCAAGACAATATCTGCGATGATGAACACGTTGAGTGTTGTCCAGATGGCGACCAGCGTGGCGCGGAACGAAGCTTTGTCCTTCAGCTTCTGAGTCGCATAGATAATGACAGGTGGACCACCCGAGGTGAACGCCCCCTGCATGGCGCCTCCGATGAACAGCAGGGTGTTGAGAAGCCAGGCAGGCCATGGTCGTGGTGTTCCTCTGCCTGGCCGGAACTGCCTGACCAGTCCCTGGATGCCGACGACGACCATGAAGATGGCGAGGATGTGCATCAGCGTGGTTTGTGGCAGGACGTTGTAGGCGATCATGCCAATAGGAAGTCCGGGCAAGACAAATGCAAGGATGCGCAGGTACTGCCGCCAGTCGACGTGCTTCCAGGAGACGACGAGGAGGTAGACATCCAGCACAAGGGCCAGAACGGTAAGGACGGGGCGAGCCGTGTCGATGCCGGTCAGGAGGATGCAGAACGGCATGGCCAGCACGGCACAACCGAAGCCGGTGATCCCCTGGATGAAATGAGTCGCCAGGACGATGAGGCCAAACAGGACAGCAGTCAGAGCAAAGGGCACATCTTCCTCCACGCGTCCTCTCGGGGCGCACCCGAACAGTATACGCGGAATACGGCGGCTGGCTTGCCGACGCGGGCTGAAGCCAGCGCTCCTGTGTGCGTTTGCCAGCGTGCAAAGGAGAACCATACTGTGTTGGAGCATCAGCACTGTCCGGTGAGATGACAGCAGAGGGGAGGAACCATGAGACTGAAGAGAGCAGTGGCAATCGTGCTGACAACAGGAATGGTGGTGGCGTGCGCAGGATGCCGGCCGAAGGCAGTCAGCATACCCGTTAACGGGCCTCCATCCATTGTCGTTCAGACCAAGCACGAGGAGGGCGAAACACTTCGTTACTCCATAAGAGCCGGCTATCCGCAGTTTCGGAGTACGCTGCCTGCGGGCGCCCTCGAAAAGGTCAACAAGGCTATCAGTGCCATAGTGCTTCCGGACATTGCGGGTCTGAAGCAGAATGCAGCTGATGACGCGGCATGGGCCGCGAAGAATCCCTCCGAGGCCGGCCAGCTGCCTGTTGATCAGAGCAGTTTCCTGAACACTGAGTATGAGATTCCCTATCTGACGAACGACCTCGTCAGTGTCCGCATCCGGTTCGAGACGTACTCCGCTGGTGCGGCTCATGGTATGTCGTTCACACGCGTCCTCAACGCGAGGCTCAGCGATGGTGAGATCCTCGACACCGAGGGCCTGTTCCTCGACGGGAAGCAAGGTCTGCAGTGGCTTTCGCAGTACTGCGTGACAGACCTGAAGCGCCAGTATGGGGCAGACTACGAAGCACTGAGCAGCTTCGTGGAATATGGAACGACGCCTGTGGCGGACAACTTCAAGAGCGTATCGCTGGAGCCTGGCGGTCTGGTCATCTCGTTCGACCCGTACCAGGTCGGTCCGTATGCCGCCGGTCCGCGTGAAGTCCACGTTCCTGCCAAGGATGTCCAGCCGATGCTGGCCGTCACCCTGTCGCCGGACGCGTTCAGTCTGGTGCTGGGAGCAGGCGACTGAGGTCCGGGGCGCTTGGCAGGTCATGTGTTTTGCCTAAACTGTCCATGCTGGCACTGTGTGCTGAGCGGGTTCTCAGGAGTACGACGTGGGTGAGACAACCGAGTACGTCCACGTGTTCAACGACGCCATCAGGGCCTTGTTCTCCGATGCCGTGCGCATCACGCTGTGGGATCCTTCCGTCGTGGCGTTCTTCGTGCGGATGCGACGTGCACAGCGCATGGCAGAACGCCGCCGCGCCCTGCTTGCAACAGAAGGGGTCCATGTGCCGCCATTCATGATCATCAGCGTGACAGGCCGCTGTAACCTTGCGTGCGCAGGCTGCTATGCCCAGGCTCAGCAGCGCCAGGAGGAGCCCGACATGACGTCCACTGAGCTCCTGAGTGTCGTCCGGCAGGGACATGACCTTGGTGTTGGCATCATGCTGCTTGCCGGCGGTGAGCCGATGACGCGGGTGGACGACCTGCTGACGATTGCGCGCGAGGTACCTGACGTCGTGTTCCCGGTGTTCACCAATGGGACACTCCTGGATGATCTGTTGGTGCGCCGGATCCGCAAGCAGCGCAACGTGGTCCCCGTCATCAGCCTCGAGGGATATGGAGCAGCAACAGACGCGCGTCGGGGTCAGGGTGTCGCCGCGCAGGCGCAGGCGGGCATCGCGCTGATGCGCAGGGCGGGTGTCTTCTTTGGGACATCGTTGACGGTCACCCGTCTGAACATCGATACGGTCCTCGACGAGCAGTATCTGCGAAGTCTCATCGACCTGGGGAGCAGACTGTTCTTCTTCGTCGAATATGTTCCGGTACGAGAGGGAACCGAATCGCTCGTCCTGGACAGCGCCCAGCGTGCGCGGCTGGCGGCGGCCGTCGCTTCGCTGCAGAAGCGGTTGCGTAGCTTGTTCATCGCATTCCCCGGCGACGAGGAGGCACTCGGCGGCTGCCTGGCTGCAGGGCGCGGGTTCATCCACATCAGCCCGTCAGGGCGGGTGGAGCCATGTCCGTTCGCTCCGTATTCTGACGTCAGCATCCGGAATGTGCCGCTGCGTGATGCGCTGGCGTCGCCTCTGCTCGCCACCATCCGCACCAACCATGACAAGCTGACCGAGACCAGCGGAGGCTGCGCTCTGTGGTCACAGCGCGAGTGGGTGCAGTCGTTGCTGCCCGATGCGGAGGAGGAAGACGCCACTGATCGGGAAGCATCCATATGAGGCCGACAGACACTCTCTTCGAACGTGTCTGGAGCATCGCGGCGAAGGTACCACGTGGCAAGGTGACAACGTATGGCGCCATCGCGCGTGCCCTGGGGAGTCCTGGAGCGGCCCGGACGGTGGGCTGGGCGATGCGGGCAGCGCCCGTCAGATCAGGGCTGCCGTGTCACCGTGTGATCAATGTCACGGGTGAACTGTCCCCCGAGGACACGTTTGGCGGGCCCGGTGTCCAGCGGTCACTGCTCGAGAGCGAGGGAGTTACCTTCGACGTGCAGGGGCGCGTCGACATGAAGCGCCATCTCTGGATACCCTAG
>NZ_QXIS01000006.1:83438-150504 GCF_003570925.1 Candidatus Cryosericum terrychapinii
CTCATGGTGCTGGCCAACTATCTGGCCGATCCCCACGTTGTTCCAGCGTGGCTGAAGCATGCCCCCGACATAGGATTCACCGTCATCGACATCATCGCGCCGATGTTCATTGCGGCCATCGGACTCACATTTGGTGCGTCGTTCCGAGCCAGGCTGATCAGAGACGGCAGGCGCGCGACCATCGAGCATTTCGTGTTCCGGAACCTTGCTCTCATCGGCATTGGAGCTCTTCTCACGGTGTTGGAAAATGTCTGGGGACTCACTGCCGCCGGGTCGGATTGGGGAGTACTGCAGGCTATCGGGTTCGCGGGGCTTATCGCCCTTCTCTTCATTGCGGTGCCGGCGCGCCTGCGGTGGCTTGCAGGGCTCTTGTTGCTGGTCGCCTACCAGTTCCAGCTCAACAGTTTCTGGTTGGCGAATGTCCTGAGTTCCACACACGGGGGACTCGAAGGTGCCCTTTCCTGGGGGGCCATGCTGGTGATGGCGACCGCGCTGGGAGACCTATTCCATGATGTCTCAAAGGGAAGACGCTGGTTTCCCGCGGCGTCAGCAGGCGTCCTCGTCTTAGGCCTCCTTCTGGCATTCATCGTTCCGGTCAGCAAGAACCGTGTCTCGGCCAGCTATGTTCTGATCGCATTGGGCGCAAGTGACCTGATTTTCTGGTGTTTCCATATGTTCGACGAACGTTTTGGTCGCTCGATACCTATCCTCAGAGAGTGGGGACGCAACTCTCTGTTGCTCTATGTTATCTACGGCGTTCTTCTGGGTATATTCGTTGCGCCTGGAATACCCGGCTGGTACGAACTAGCCCCCGTGTGGCTGGTAGCTCTTGAGGCGCTGTTCATAGTTGGAACGCTGAGCTGGATCGGGTGGGTGCTGGACCGCAGGCATTTTCATGTCACGTTGTGATGCCGGCAAGGAGGAATGATGGATGAGTACGCAGAAGTCATTGTTGTTGCAGGACAGGCTGAGGCGGAGCGCATCGTGCAGGCTCTTGGAGCTGCGGGCATCACCGCGTTCTTCCGCGCGACAACGGGCCTCGAAGGGATGTTCCAGGTCATGGCCGTCCAGTCAGGCCTTGTCGAGGCACGCGAGGTCGCGAGCATGTTTCAGGGCTGTGAGTGCCAGCAGGAAGGAAACCATGACGAACTCGAGGTCCACAGTCAGACCGGAAAGCGCGTGCACCGCAGGGGAATCGTCGAGTAGAGGTGTGTCGGCTGGAATTCGCGTGGGGTTTCTGGCACTTTGCAGGACATTCATGGAACACACGAGGTGACACATGGACACATCGGGCACACTTGCAGGCATTGTCTGCCGCGAACTGGAACCGAGGCTCTGGCCGCAGCTGGAAGCACTGTTTGGCATGCACGGAGCATGTGGCGGCTGCTGGTGCCAGTGGTGGCGCATCGCGGGAGTTGAACACTGGAAGGACGTCCAAGGCGAAGTTGCGCACTCTCGTCTCTGTCGACAGGTGGAGGAAGGGTATGCACATGGTGTTCTCGCATACGACGGAGATGAGGCCGTGGGGTGGTGTTCGTTTGAGCCGCGTGCTTCTCTGCCACGGCTGCAACGCTCACCGAGGTTCAAGGGCAGGCCTGCAGAAGGTGTCTGGTTCGTCGGATGTTTCTTCATCCAGCGTGGCTGGAGGCGCCGGGGGCTGGCGGAGGTCCTGCTGGGACATGCGATCGGCGTGATGGAGCGTGAAGGAGCTCGTGCCGTGGAGGCTGTGCCGACGGCGACGTACGGACGCCCACAGGCGGACGCGTTTCTGTTCACGGGCACGTATGGAATGTTTGAGCGGCTTGGGTTTCACACCATGATGGACGCGCGCGGCAGGACCACTGTCATGAGACGGGAATTCATTTCAGGAGTGCAGCAATGACCACGGCTGATATCCCGTGCATCGTTCCTAAGACACCGTTCTTCTGTTCCTGGAGTGGGCAGTGTGAGGTGGTGGGTTTGAGTAACCTTCGCAAGGGGGCGGACGTAGACAAGGTGGGCAGTCGGTCAGTGTTCTCAGAAGACCGGCTGCGAGGTTAAGGAGAAGATATGACTGAACAGAACACTCGCAGGACCCGTTCCTCGATAGCGAACGTCGGCATTCTGCTGATCATCGCCGGCATCGTCATCCTTGCACTGCAGTACGTTCATATCGACATGAACTGGCTTCCAAAGCGCTGGGCAGACATGTCGTGGCCACTGCACATCATTATTCCCGGACTTGCGTTGTTTGTGGTGGGTCTGGTGCTGCCGGACCGGGCGGGCGAGGGTCTATCCGGGTTCGGGCTTGTGGCCGCGGCAGTGGGCACCCTCCTCTGGTATCAGGGTATCACTGGCACATGGGAAAGCTGGGCATATGCATGGGCACTCGTGGTTCCGGCCGCTGGAGGACTTGCAGGCATCATCCATGGGACGCTGCACGCCAACTGGCGGCACGTCAGGGATGGAGTGGGAGGTCTTGCCTTCGGTCTCGTCGCCTTCGTAGTACTGGGGTATGTGTTCGAGGGCTGGCTGGGGTTCGAGGGATTTGGACTCAACCGGATTGCTGCTTGGGTTCCAGGAGTGATCCTGCTGGCAGTGGGCGTCACGGTCCTCTTTGCGGGCACCCCCGGTGAACGCAGCTCAAGACGCGCCGAGCGCGAACAGAGATGGGCAGAGCGTCGTACGACACCCCAAGGATGGACGAGCGCTCCCGTCGTGCCTCCCGAGGAGAAGAAGATGGAAACCATCACGCCTCCTGCTGAGCCGACAAAGCCCGACGACGGGCAGCCCAGCTAATGGGCTACTTGGGGACTGTCGCTATCTTGACGACGTGACTGGCGTGTCCCTCGCGCCAGGTTGACTCGAGGCTGTAGATATATGTGCCGGGATCGGCAGGCAGCGTGAACGTGCCGCCCCGGATCTCGACTCGGGTCGGTTCGTGATCGTTCCAGAGATATGCGAACAGGTCGCGTGGTCGGCGGCCGTAGTCGACTGAGATGCTGGAGCCACAGGGTGCGGTGACCGCAAGGACGTCGGTGACGAACTCGTCTGGCACCGGGGCGTCAGACTGGACCGAGTGGCCAGGGGCCGACCAGCCGTAGGTACCTAGACGAACCGGCACAGGACCTGAGGTCACCGTGACAACGGGCGTTACAGGTTCGCTCAGGGTGACACAGCCGGCAAACATACAGCACATGACCACACTCAGGATCAAGGCTATGTATCTCATCAATTCCTCCTGGACCGCAGCACGGCTCGCGACGGTATACTGGTAGGACGGTTGTGCGGGTCGCAGGGTTCCCGGCAGCTAGAAGCGTGAGGCCAGCAGGCGGGCGAGAGCCTCCAGGACGATGATCGGTCTGGGCGCCGTGCTGGTGGTAGTGGCGTTCAGCGTGTACACGATGGTGAACACGGTGTCGTTTTTGCGCACCAGGATGGCAGCGACAGCAGGATCGTCGTACCGGGCCGAGGCCTCGCCGACAATTGCCGTCCCCGTGTCATCGATGAGCCCATTGGCAGTGAGTTTGTCCCTGTACCAGGCATACGCCTGATCACGCAGCGCGTGGTCCGGATCGGGGGTGAACTGCCCACCGAGGAGCGTCAGGGAACCCCCATCACGGAAATCGATGGAGATACCGTTCTTTGCCGTGGCCAGTTCCTTGCCCTGGCCGTTCGTGCCTTGATCAGGGAAGAACATGAAGGTCTGGTCGGCGTACCCGACGTTGACGGCTGTTCCCAGCCCCGTCTCCGTGAAGTCCTGCGGACTCAGCGTCACGCCGGGCAGCACGCCGATGGGCTCGTCCGTGGTCGTCCCGTGCAGAGCTGAGATAAGCGTGACTGCCCCCCCGCTGACGAGGGCGAGCACGATGACAATGCTGACGAATGTACGCATGCGTTTGCGGTTCACGGCTGCCTCCAGGTACTGACCATCAGTATAGGACAGCTCAACGCTCGGGCAATGCCTTCAGCGCGTCAGCAGATGGCGGACGAGGACGAGGAGCGCGAGGTGAGCCGGGTAGTATGCATAGAACAGTTCCGGCAGACGGCGCAGGTGCAGCCGGGGTGGCCAGAGGATGAACGGGATGCTGGCCAGCGCGTACACCTGAGCTGGCCAGAACAGGACCCCGGCGAGCACGTGCAGGAGTCCATGACCGATGGCGAGCTGCTCTTTATGCTGAAACAGTACGAAGCTGGCAAGGCACAGCAGAACACCATAGAGACCATAGTCCGGACCCACCTCTGGAAACCAGAGTTGTATGGAAACGAGACTCAGCGGAAGGACGATCGCCCACCACCGGTGGTGATCCCATCCCCAGATAGCCAGCAGTCCCAGCAGCAGTGTGGCAAAGATGTTGAGCGTCCACAGGCGCACGCCGAACGCGATCATGTAGATAGGCTGGGCGATGAAACCCCAGATGGCAAGCCTGCGCGCATAGCGCGCGAGGTTGCGCGTATGCAGATAGCCGACTGCAAGCTGGTAGGCGAAGAGGGGAAAAGCCACGCGCCCGATGATGCGGAGCCAGCCCACCTGTGGCAGCAGGATGGCTCCCACATGGTCGACGGTCATCGAGATGATGGCGACAAGCTTGAGGGCGTCAGACTGTTCGAGCGTGGGTTGCCCGTTTTCCAGGGAGAAAGTTCCCTCGTCATGGTTCGTCATTGTCAACGATTCATCGCCTCGCTCTTCTTGACAGCCTCCGTGGCAGCACTAGAATACTGCAGTAAAGCCGCGTGTTGGGGCGTCGTCTAATGGTAGGACACTGGCCTTTGGAGCCATGAATTGCTGGTTCGACTCCAGCCGCCTCAGCCATCTTCTTCTGACACAGACAAATGCCTCGATCCTGGGTTGACGCGGTCGAGTCAGCACAGCCTCAGGACAGAGGCATGTCCGTAGTGTAGCAATCCCGCCTGTTTTTGCTAGACCACCTGGCCGACGAGGACCGCATACGTGGTCGCCGCGTCGAACTTACCCATTCTTTGCAATGCCATCACGTACGCGCCGAGGACCGGGTCGAGCAGTGGCGGTCCCAGCCGTGCGAGTGGGGCAACTTCATGGGCCAGCAATGTCAGCCTGTCGATGAAGGTAGGATTGCTGCCCCCGAAGACCGAGCCTCCCAGGACGACATCGACCGCCTCATGCTCAAAGCCCATCTTGTGGACCAGCCCCGTGATTCCCTCCGCCAGAGACTCTGCCTGCAGCATGAGGATACGCCTGCATACTTCGTCGCCGGCCGTCGCGCCGTCGAAGACAAGTGGTACGATGGCCAGAGCCCGATGCAGCAGTTCTCCGTGTCCTACCGTGTCTTGTACGGCCTCGAGGAACAGGAGTTGCAGCGTGTCATAGTCGAGAGCACCGATCACGTCCAGTACCATCTGCTCCAGCACGGATTTCGGCCCTGTCCCGTCGTGGGAAAGAAACGCATAGTGCAGGATGTCTCTCAGCATGTCCAGTCCGCCGCCTCGCAGGCCGCTCTCGTAGCCGAGGCCCCGAAGCGTGACCCAGGCCCCGTCGCGACTGCACGCACAGGCGTTGGCGCCCCCGCCACACACCAGGGCGATCCCCCAGCCCTTGTTGCTCCCTGCTCTGAGCATGATCCACGTATCGTTGACAAGGTCGAAGACGAGCCCCGGGAATGTGGTGGTCAGAGCTGCATCAAGTGCCTCGCGGTCCATGGGTAGGTCCATGCCGGACAGTCCGAACACGGCGCGTTCGATCTGTGCTATCGAGAGGTCCGCAGCCGTCAGGGCAGCCTGAACGGCGTCGGTGATGCCAGACATGGCAGCTTCGAGCCCCACAACCTGGTAGTTGGAGGGACCTCCCTCGCCGGATCCGACGATATGGCCGGCATCGTCACCGACGACAGCCTTCGTCCTGGTGGTCCCCCCGTCGACACCGAGATAGTACGTCACAGCCATGCTAGTGTTCCTCCTTTAGGACTCTCTGATTGCCTTCTCAAGTTGAAGCACTCCCGGTGACCTTTCACGTCTGATTCGTCTGTTTCTTGTTTGGTGATATCTGGAACATCCCCTCTTTCCACCTGCCAAGTATACCATGGTTCATCATGCTGTCTGCATTTGGCAGAGCGCTCGTTACCGTGGCCATGCTGGGAGGAAATGTGGTCCGAACGCCGTGTAGGTTATGGAAACGGCTTGACGGCCATGAGACTCTACCACTGGTTCGACTGACAATTCGTGTCAGCTTGTCGTTCGCTTGAACGATGGAGGAACGGACTAGTCGGCCCTTCTTGCAATTGGTCAACATCGTAGTAACGTAATTGTAGAGACAACAAAACGCGAGGGAGGCATGTTCGTGACCTCATCAATCCTGGGCGAGTGGCGGGAAAGGGCGAGTGCACTTCTGATTCACGTGTTCATGAGAGAGGACTTATACCGAAAGCAGTGGTTTTCCAAGCTTTCTCTCCACGTCGTCCGCAGGGGCGAGTTTCCATGCAACTGGAACCGGACCGTCGTCCAAAGTGCAGACGAGCTCACGAAACGGCTCCAGAAGGACTTTCGACTGTGTCGATATCGCATCTACCTCAGGCAGAGGCACTCCCACGAGGTCAAACGGTCGAAGTTTGACCGACACTTCATGAAGCACTTCAGCCCTAATGTCCGTTTTGGCTGCTCCGCATATATCAATCTGGCTATTGGTGTGGATGGTGGCCACTATGTGTGCGGGTTCATGACATGACAGACGTACTGCTCATCAACTCTCCACTTTTTCGCGCGAATCGAGACCCCGATTCGGACAGCAGCGTTCCCCCGATTGGACTGGGCTACATCTACACTCAGCTTGTGCTGTCAGGCTACAAGTGTGACTTCATCGACGCAGTCGTAGACAACCTGCTTCCGAATCAGATTGTTGACATCATCGACCAATCGGATGCGAAATATGTGGGTCTCAATGTCTTCAGTTCAAATCTCAATATTGTCTGTGACATCGTGAAGAATGTCGCATCCCCGAGGGCTTTTCTCTTGGGAGGTCCGGCAATTCATACGCTGATTGCTGAAATTGCTGCTTGGGATACAGACAACAGTATCTTCGTGATTACTGGTGAAGCTGAATTGATACTTCCAGAGGTCCTCAAGAATCCAATGCGGTGGGGAGAAGGTTCTGCCAACATAAGGGTCATACATGTCACTCCTGAATCGCCTTTCTACCCCTCCGATATTGACCTTCCACTTGATCGGTCGATATTTAAGAATGAACCTACTGTTAGGCCAGACTTGAATCTGATAGAGTCGCATGTCGTGGCAAGTCGAGGGTGTATATACAACTGTGCATTCTGTACGGCTGCTACATCGCTCAATCAACACCTAAGACCTCGCTACCGGTCCTCTGGTAGTCTGAGCAAGGAAATTGCTGACATCAAGAGAGTACAACCCAGCACCAATTGCATCAGAGTACTCGATGATCTTTTTCTGAGAGACCAAGCTAGCATCGACCTTGCAATAGGGCTCTTTTCTGAGACGAATCTATCTTGGCGGAGCATGGCACACATCCTTACTTTTCGGGACGCTCCCTCCAGCTGGCTAGATGGCATAAGACGAAGTGGATGTCGGGAATTGTTCGTGGGTATTGAATCCGGCAGCGACAGAACTCTCACACACATACGCAAGCCTTTCTCCGCAGAAGTGGCATATAGAACCGTGTCTCGTGTCTTGGACGCCCAGATTCCAGTTAAGTGCTACTTCATCTTGGGTTTCCCCGGAGAGACCGAATCAGAGGCAAGAGACACAGTGTCCCTGGCACATCGTATGCAAAGTTATGCTTGCAGCGTCGGCGTTCCGCTGAGAGTCAGCGCTTTTCGATTTCGGCCCTATCATGGAACGGCTCTCTACAATGAGCTTGTTCAAGAAGGTCAGACTATCAGCCAGATTACAAATCGGGTTGATAGTCTGGAGCCAGGCTCTCTCGATCCCTACGATTGCACATCAGAAGTATATGCTGTGTATAGTAAGAGTACCTTGGACGGGTATATGATGGAGATGGAGAAGATCAATGGCTGACATCCAACCACAGTTGACTGACAGAAGGCCCCTGGTCTACATCGTGGGGTTGTCGGCAAAACCGCATTGTGAGCATCTCGCTCCAGAAACTCAAACGGGGCATATTGTCGAGCAAATTGCCCAACGCCTGCCTTCTGTAAGGATACTCAAAACGAACCTTGTGAAGACTCCGCCCATTGATGAACAAGGCAGACTACGTTACCCAAATCAAAACGAAATGCAGCTGGGCTGGAACGAATTGCAGGACGAATTGTGTCGAACGGCACCAAACCTGCTGGTGACCCTTGGGCAGCAAGTCTCATCCTTCTTGCGCTTCCAAATGGGCGTGCAACCCACAAAACCGCATCTGCCTTCTGATTTCTCATGTGAGTCATATCTGCTACAATCCGCATCCTGTATTCTCTCTGTCCATCATCCATCGTTCGTATATGTGTACTGCAGAAAGGACGTTGACAACTACGTTGCAAACGTAGTTCTGTCAATATCGTCTTTAGTCTTCAAGAGCGGAAGAAATGCCGAAACATGGAGTACAAAGGCGAGCTGGAACTCACCAACACGCAGTTGCGACAGAAGTCCCTCCGCTATGCTCCACGGGCGAGTTCAGCCGCTGGACGGTCTGATCGATGATCTTCCGGCGAGTCAACGTGCTGCTGTACAGGTCCGCATAGAATGCTGTGACACGCCGAGGGACACGTGGAAAGTGGTCAAATGCAGAGGATCTGGTGTCCTTTCGGCGAGGAGTGCCCACCCATATTGCTTTGCCAACCAACTAGGGTTCCACACCCCATGCTTGTGAATTGGCTGTCTCTCGATGAATGAAGGAGCTTAGTGCCAAGGATACGGACAGTTGGCTCAGTGAAGATCGAGTTAGTCACGAAGGCCAAGGAAGCAGCTTTCTGCGCCATAAAGATCTTCAACGATCCTCTCGTGGGTTTCAAGTCCGAGGCATTCATAGTCCTCATGGTAGTTGCCTGGACCTATCTAATGCATGCTTACTACAGACAGAGCAGAGTCGACTACCGATACTACCGCCAAGGTCTTAAGCGCAAGACCTACGATCGAACAAAACACGGCGCTCAGAAACATTGGGAACTTGAGCGGTGTCTAGACGACCCGGCCAGCCCCATTGATAGGGATACTGCCAACAATCTGCGCTTCCTCATCGGGTTGCGTCACGAAATTGAGCACCAGATGACTAGATCTCTTGACAACTACCTGAGTGCAAGGTATCAAGCATGTGCCTTGAACTTCAACGAGTATCTCAAACGACTATTCGGAGACAAATACGCGCTGGACACGTACCTGACATACAGTATTCAGTTTGCTGACCTTGCACCGACACAGGTCAGGCCCGTGGAAACGAACGAGGCTATACCCGCGAATCTGCGTTCGTACATCACTGATTTTGATGGAAGACTGTCGTATAGCGAGTATAATAGCCCGAAGTACTCTCATCGTCTGATTTTTACCAAGAGGATGGTTGGCAGGCTAGGCCAAGCAGACAAGGTGATCGAATTCATCGACCCTAATTGCGATCAGGCCAAGACCATTGAGAAGGAGTATTGGGTAAGGAAGGAAGTGGAGAAGCCCAAGTACTTGGCAACCCAAGTAGTTGCAGAAGTCAGGAACGCTGGGTTCTCCAAGTTCTGCAGGAACCCTGAGCATCTACGGATGTGGAAATCGGAGGATGCTAAGAACCCGGCGAGAGGATATGGTACGATGGTAGCTGGAACTTGGTACTGGTATGAGTCCTGGGTCAAACACTGCGTCAAACTGTGTGAGGATGCTGGTGACAAATACAAATGACGATCGAGTCATTGTTCCACCGGATCGTCCAAACTGCGGGCTCACGGTGAACTCTGAGGCAAGCAGGGAGGTGTTGTGCTGAGCCGAATGGTATGCAGCGACAAACCAATGGACGAATCTCGGGTAACCAAATGCCAACAAGTTGACACACTATCGGCAAGGGATTCGAGCGTGATTAGGCGGGAGAAGACTAGGACGAACCATGTTGTACGGATCAGTTCGGTCGTCGTTAGCAACATCAAGGAGCAACCATGAATTGGATGGAGTTCATCGCAGCCATTGTCAGAGCGGTAGCATGGCCGGCTGTCGTGATGGTGGTCTTTGTTCTGCTGCGCAAGCCTCTAGCAAAGCTGATACTGCGCCTGAGTCACGTCGCAGCTGGGGGAGTTGTCTTCGACTTCGCCGAAGCAGTTGAGAAGGTTAGCAAACAAGCCAACGAGACCCCTGGTCTATTGGCTGCACCGGCTGCCCGCGTTCCGGAAGAAGACCCCCTTCTCCAGCTGGTCTCCCTATCACCTCGTTTGGCAGTAGTCGAAGCTTGGCGGCTGGTCGAATCGTCTGCGCGTCGTGCCAACGCGGCTCGGGGAACCCCGGTGGAGAAAGGCCGCCCACTAGCCGGACTTGACGAAATTCGAGTGCTTCAAAGGGACGGCGTTCTCGATAATGCGACACTAGACATGATGACCCGTCTCCGCTCGTTGCGAAATCAAGCCATCCACATGGACGAATTCTCCATCGACACGGCGTCCGCTCGTGAGTACGTTCAACTGGCCGTAGCGTTGGTTCAGCGGATTCACGAGGAGACTCCGGAGACTCCTTGACTGCTGTAGCCTTGGCACACTTCACGGAGGAGCCATACGCACATCGGATCTCCTCTCGGGCTATGTGTCATGCCATGGGTGACATTCGGAGGACCACCGACGCGATAGGCTCGTGAAGAATGCAAAACAGTGACCCCCCCAGAGAGTCCTGTATAGGTGCAGGGCGCCCTCTCGGGGGGGGGTCACACAGACCTGTGCTAGATGAATTCCGAGTCGACGCTCGTGTGGAGGTGGAGCGGCGTCAGGACCTTGTATGCTTCTGCCAGCTGCATGCCGTGGGTACTGCCCACGTCTGAGGCCTTGAGGTTCAGGTACTGGGTCGCCATTTCCAGGGTATCCGGCGTGAACTGGCTCTTGAACAATCCGAGAGCTGCCAGTCTCACCTCGTTTTCGACCGAGATGTCGACAAACTGGTTTGGCCTGCTGGTGAGGTAGAACGCGATGAAGAGGACGTCGTGAGGGGGCAGTTCGGGGAGATACAGGGGCAGGTTGCAGTAGATCAAACTGTCCGCCGCTGACCACCCGCAATTCAGGTGGTCCTGATGGGCCTCGTACGTCAGCCACGGGTCGGGCGCCAGGACGGCCTCCGGACGCTCCTGCCGGATGATGCGGACCATTGCTGCGGTCGTTTCGCCGCAGTGTGGCAACTCACCATCGTGGAAGGGCAGATACAGGTGCCTCGTCACCCCCATAGCCTCGCCGGCTTGCCGATCTTCCTCATGGCGGATCTCGACCAGGCGTTCTCGTGTCATCGAGACGTCTGTGCTGCCCAGGCAGCCGTCGGTCATCGTGACGAGCGTGACTTCTTTCCCTGCCTTTGCCAGCTTGAGCAGGAGGCCGCCTGCGAACCAGACCGCGTCGTCGGAGTGGGGCTGGAACACGACATATTTCTGTGCTGAATCGATGTGTGGAACAGGAAGGAATTCGTTCCAGTTCATAGGATGATAACCTCCTGTTGAGGGATGGGCGTGTCGGCTGCCGTATTGAGCTGTGCGGCGAGGGTGCACTTCTCCTTCACACGTTCGAGCCTCTTTCCGTAGAGCGGGTAAAAGAAGACGAAGATGAGCCCCACGCCGATCAGCGCGGCAGGAACAACGCTCACTAGGAACCTGAAGCCTATGACGGCGGTCGGTGCCATCAGCGTGGGATCAGCCACAGGCTTGTACTTCGTGATGGTCTGGACAAACGAGATCGTGCCTGCCGAGATGGCGACGCTCATGCGGATGATGAGCGCGTTGACGCCGTAGAACATGCCCTCCCTGCGTGTGTGTGTCTTGAGGTAGTCCTCGTCACAGATGTCGGCGACCATGATGTCACCTACCAGAAGAAGGGCTCCGAGGCCGATGCCTACGATGGCAAAACAGGTGATGGCCTGTGGCATCGTCCGAACCAGTCCCAGCGGAAGCAGCGTCAGACCGAACAGGATGCAGGCGATGATGGCTGTCGTGCGAACGCCTTTGCGGATGACGACCTTTGACCAGAAGATCTGAGTGATAATGGCGACGATGAAAATGGGAGCCATGATGAGGCTGCTCTGGGAGTCGGAAATGAGCAGAACGTACTTGGCGAAGAAGGGTATCACCTGGGGCACCAGCACGATGACCGAGTTCACGAACAGGTTGAACATGACAAACGTCAGGAACGACTTGTTCGCCAGTGTGTTCTTGATGGCAGGGCCCAGCGGCAGAGGTTCACCGGGGGCATGCAGGTTCTCCTTGGAGCCCAGCAGCGACACGAAGATGGAAATGGCGGTGATCGCTCCGAAGATGATGCCCATACCTCTCCATCCGAGCTTGGCGACGATCAGCGGCGTCGCGGCGAGACCGGCCATCGCGCCCAGGATGCCAATTGCCTGGCGCCAGGCGTTGACGGTGCTGCGGTCGCTCGTGGTGGAGAACGTCTCGGGGTACAGGGACGTCCAGTTGATGATGACGATGGTATAGAACCCATCGTACGCGAAGATGACGGCGAGGTAGTACCAGAACAGCGCTGACGTGGAGATGCCGGTCGGCGGGACCCAGATGAGATAGAAGGCAAGCGCAAGCGGCAGCGTTCCCAGGACGATATACGGGATGCGGCGTCCCCACCGGGTATGCGTCCGGTCGGACCAGTAGCCGAACAGTGGGTCGTTGATGCAATTCCAGATGGTATAGATGAGCATAGCGGTCGCGAACAGCTGTTGTGGAAAACCCAGCTTGTCCACGTAGAGATACAGCGCCCAGGCCGTGAATGCATTTTCCGGCAGGCCTGCCCCCATCGAACCAAAGCTGTATGCAAGCTTCTTCCAGAAGTTCATGCTACCTCCAGCGAATTGTGGATGCGTTCGGCTACTTGAAGCTGTCGAAGTATGGGGCCTCCTGTTCCTTGAATGCCAGGACGAGATCTCGTGCCACGGCCGGTGAGGGCACCAGCGGGTTGAGCGCCAGAGCCTCGATGAGAGCCCCGAGGTCGCGGTAGGCGACCGCGTCGACGAGGGACCTCTCGTACAATTTTATCTGCTCGATCAGCAGTTGTGACTCCCTGTCGATAGGCCCGACCGCTAGCGGGCGGATGAGTCGTTCGGTGATCAATGACGGGACCTCGACGACATCGTCGAGGGCAAGGCCTGCAATCGCCCCACGGTTCATGACATTGACGGGGACGACCGATTGACCCTTGCCTGCGAGGCCGAGAAGCACATCCATGGCAACAGCGCTGTATCCTTCGGCACTCTTGAGGTTCATGGCGGTCCGATATTCCTCTGCGAGGTGCCCATTCTCCCGCCTGCCCAAATATGCGTCGTAGATGACCTTGGGATCGTCAGTGGTCTTCAGGTCTGCGAACAACTGTGCATTGAGGCGCTCTACTTCTTCGCCGCGGGTTTCCCCGGCAGCCTTCAGGGCCGCGAGCGATTCGCGCTTGAAGGCGTAGTACCAGATGTACCCATTGGGCAGCTTGCCGAGGCGCTGCACAAACGCAGGCGAGAAGTGTGTCATCGCCTCGAAGTCGGGCACCTGGTCGATCATGGAAAGGATCTGGGGCAGCACGTCGTGCCCGAGGGCGTAGACACCCTTGACGAAACCGCAGTGGTTCAGCCCGTAGTACTCCAAGACCAGGTCTTCCGGTTGAACCTTGAGGAGATAAGCCAGCAGGATGCCGATGGAGGTCGGCGCATCACAGATGCCGACGACGTTGTGAAACCCTCCGTGGCTGACCATCGCCTGCGTGATGATCCCGGACGGATTCGTGAGGTTGATGAACCAGGCGTCGGGCGCAACCTCGCGCAACTCGTTGAGCATGTCCAGCACGACGGGGATGGTGCGGACAGCCATGGCGAAACCGCCTGCGCCGACCGTCTCCTGCCCCAGGACATCCATCGAGAGGGGGATACGTTCGTCCAGTGTACGCATGTGGTCACCACCCACGCGTATGGCGGCGATGATGAAGGAGGCTCCGGTCACGCACTCGCGGAACGTACCGGCGTGCGAGATCTCGACCGTGCTGTTTCGGTCTTGGACGATGGCCGATACGACCTTGTCCACGGCGGCGAACCGTTCGCCGTTGGGATCGATCAGCGAGATCTCTGTGAGGTCGAGCCGTTTCTGAAGGTCAAGGAGAGCGCCCACGAGAATCGGGACTCTTGTCCCACCTCCACCAATGATGCTGACTTTCATCGTTGCCTCCAGTCGGCGCACACCGGTACGCCATTGGGCATCCGGCAGAGGGTATCCGCCATCGTATCTTCGTCCAGCGATACGACTGACGCTCCTTCCCGTCAATGTTCTAGCGGGCTCTCTTCCTTTGTCAAGGAGAGACTCCGGACAGGCGGGAGTCCTGACATGGTCGTGATCATCAGCCGGGATGTTGCTGGGAGGAGGAGCTCCCAGGTAGTGGAGTGACCACGCGTCCTCCGGGTTATGCCGGAGCGGCCGCTATCCTGACCTCCCAGGGAGCCAGGCTGTCCATGGATGGTTGCTCCTCCGTGCTGAACAGTGGAATCTGGTCTGACGTGAAGCTGCCCCGTGGGATTGCGACGGTCTGGTCGGACAGATTGATCGTAATCGTCATGTGCTCTGCTGAGGATGTGCGCGTGAAGCAGAGGCAGGTGTCCGACGGACCGGCGACGATTGACATATCGCCCGCATTCAGCGCAGAATGGTGCGACCTGAACCAGCTGAGCCGTCTCGTGAAGCTCAACACCGAGGTCGGGTCTGCCGACTCCGTACTGTACGACATGGCAGGTGCGCTGACGGGCAGCCACGGGACTCCTGTGGTGAAGCCCGCATTCGCGGTATCATCCCACGGCATCGGCGTGCGTTCGCCGTCCCGGCCGACCGGCAAGGGCCAGTATCTCTTGCCCACGGGGTCCTGAAGGAGTTTCCTCAGGAGCGGCGTGTTCGCAAGCCCTAGTTCCTCTCCATTGTAGAGGAATGGGGTTCCCTTGAGCGTCAGAAGTAGACCTATCATACTCTTCGTCATCGGGGGTGAACAATGGTAGCGTGATACCGCGCGCACGACGTCATGGTTGCTCAGGACCCAGGCGGGCCAGGCACCCTCGGGCAGCAGGTCGAGGGTTCTCTGGATGATGTCGCGGAAGTCCTTCGCCCGGAAATGTCGAACGAAGAAGAAGAAGTTGAACACTAGGTTCAGCTCACTGTCGCCGTCCCCGTAGTAGGACAGCACCTGACCCTGCGTGCGCTGTGCGATCTCGCCCACCATCATGTGCCCGGGCTTCTCGTCGATGACGCCGCGCATTTCCCGCAGCGCGTCGTGCGTCTCCGGCTGATCCACGGTGTGGTCGTACACCTCACGCGACATCGGTATGTACAGTGTCTTCGAAGGGTTGCCGGGCATGGGCTGAGTAATGACAACCTCGTGAGCGTTGTCCCGAAGCTGGGCGTCCTTGACGTAGTAATTGGCGACGTCGAGACGGAAACCGTCGACGCCCCGGTTCATCCAGAACCGCATGATATCGTGGATCTCCTCACGAAGCCGGTGGTTGCGCCAGTTCAGGTCCGCCTGTTCCTTGAGGAAGCTGTGCAGGTAGAACTCATGGGTTTGCTCGTTCCATTCCCAGGCCGAGCCTCCGAATGTCGAACCCCAGTTGTTGGGGGGTTTGCCATTGGTTCCGTCGCTCCAGAGGTAGTAATCGTGGAATGGGTTCTCGCGGGAGGTACGTGCCTGTCTGAACCAGGGGTGCTCGGTCGAGCTGTGGTTGACGACAAGGTCCATGATGAGGTGAATGCCCCGTGCACGGGCACCGGCCATGAGGCGGTCGAAGTCTTCCATTGTACCATACACGGGGTCGATCGAGCTGTAGTCACTGATGTCGTATCCGAAATCGCGGTTGGGCGACGGGTAGACAGGTGACAGCCACAGGCCCTCAATGCCAAGGGAAGAGGGCGTACCGTCCCGCAGGACGTCCAGCTTGCTGGTCAACCCAGGAAGGTCTCCTACGCCATCACCGTTGCTGTCCATGAAACTGCGGACGTAGCAGTGGTAGATGACGCCTCGTTTCCACCAGGGTTGGCTCTGAGCGTCGTTTGCGGTCAAGTCGATTTCTTCGTGTTACGTCGCTGGTGCGCTAAAGCGGGAGGATCGAGAGGTGGCACCGAGGATGCCGGAGGCCTCACCTCCTGCCCGAGTCGTGCCTGATACAGCGTAAAACCCGTGTCCGAGAGGAAGGGCTGCCGCAAGACTCCGTTCATGCGGTCAGCCATGCCGGGGGCCATCAGGCCGTTCGAAAACTGGAAGAAGGCCTCCAGGACCTGGAACGACATCTTGGACAGTGCTTCCAGCGGCTGATTGCGGTGGATGATCTCGCCCAGCTCCGATTGGGCCAGACCATCGATGCCGTACTTGCGGACGTATTCGATGATATGTCCGATCTCGACGCCATAGCCGGTCATGAAATGCAGCTCGCGCAGGATGCCGGCACGTGCCGCGATGGTCCCCGCAAGTGGTTGGAACAGCCCTCCGAGTTCCGGATACCAGAGGTTCAGCAGGGGGCGCGCGGTGAGCTCCGTGACACGGCCGCCGCCCACTTCCACGAACTCGTTGACGACACGCACGGGCCTGCGATAGAACCCCTTGATGAAGCTAAGGCGCTCGTCCAGGAGAAGAGGACCGACAAGTCCGGAGACAAATGACGGGTTGGGATTGGACAGATCGGTGTCGACAAAGACGAGAATGTCTCCTTTTGCGACGAACAATGCTTTCCACATCGCCTCGCCCTTGCCGGCATAGGTTCCGAGGTCCGGGCGTACCTGCTGGTGGACATAGACGGGGATGTCGCGTGCGGTTGCTATTTCGCGCGTGTTGTCACCACTGTCGCTGTCCATGAGGATGATCTCGTCGAGGAGCGGCCGTTCCTCCATCAGCGGTCCCTTGAAGGCGTCGATGACCTGTCCAACCGTCTTTTCCTCATTGAGCGCCGGCAGGATGAGAGAGATCGACAGATGGTGGTCACGCTTGGCCTGGAGGAGCCGGTCGATGTCCGCAAACTCGTCCTGGGAGAACGTGTTCTTGAGGATCCAGGGCTCGATGGTTTTCGTCGTGGCTGACAGCTGGTCGACCTCTGCGCCGCGCGCGTAGATGAACACGGCGGTCACGCGGAGCAGTCCTGCCGTGACCTGCGCAAGCAGGTGCCTGGTTACCGAGTGTTTTCTGGGGTGCTGTGGCAGACCAAGAACGAGCAGGCCGTACTGAAGCGAACAATGTTCGATGGCGGATTCCACGCCGTCCTCGGCCTGTTCGATGGCGAGACGGGCCTGTGGCAGTTCAGCCTTCACCTTGCTATACGCTTCGAGGACGCTGTCGTCGACGGCAGCCGACTCGCCTGCATGGGTGACGTGGACAAAGCTCGTCCTGTCCACAACTCCGGCCTCTGTGAGCCGACGCACGACCGTCCCGGCAAGGGTGGCATTGGAGTCGCCACGGGCAAAGATGGCCGCTGTCCTGGAAGGGTTTTGATGGAGTTTGTAACCGATGACCTGCGAGCTCGAACTACAGGCGGACTCGAGCAGATCGACATTCTCGTGATGCAGGAGGTCGAGGTCGATCACGAGTGTTCGGGAAGGATCCCCGGACGTTGCCAGGCGGTTCGCCTCATCGATCTCGACGATCTGGAAGGGTACCGACGTTGCCCCAAGAGCCTTGCGAGCTGCCGCTACCAGACGGTGGACACGGCCGATTTCTTCATCCGGCGTTCTGGGAAGGACGAGAACAACATCTCCGGCGACGCCGGCCGAACGGACGAATGCGACTTTGGCCATGAGCCGCGTCGGTGCTGTCAGTTCAACAAAGTGCTGTGTCAATTCCCCACTCCCTCTCTGCAGGACGAATCCTGCTTTGGAAAGTATAGCAGAAGCATGGTTTCTGTCACTCCGAGACGGTATCGTGAAGGCTACAGGCGTGTTCGCGGTCTCTTTTGACTTGCAGGTTGCCGATGATATACTGAACAGCTGAGTTCACCCGGCCAAGTCGTTTGCGGACTTGAAACTGCGGTCTCGAGGTGTTTGGCGCATGGACAACAAAGTCACGCCGGCAAGACGAAAGCAGGTTATCCGCGACAATGTCGCCGGCTGGCTCTTTACATTTCCCTCGACACTGGTGCTTTTCGCCTTCACCTTCCTTCCCGCGTTCATCGTCGTTGGCCTTAGCCTGTTCGACACGAACCTTGTCGGCCAGAGCGACTTCGTGGGGCTTGGCAATTTCAGGCAGATGCTTACCTCAGGTGATTTCTGGGGTTCGGTCCTTCGGACACTCTACTTCACGCTGGGCAGCGTCCCGGTCGCGGTCGCGGTCTCACTGCTGATCGCTGTGCTCCTCAACGCAAAGGTCCGGGGGCGGACGTTCTGGCGCATGGGGTTCTTCATCCCATACATTACACCGCTTGTTGCCACGTCCATCATCTGGCTCTACATCTTTAACCCCGACTACGGCATGCTCAACGCGGCACTGCACTTCCTTGGTCTGCCGGTCAGCAGATGGCTGACGGACACGGTGTCGGCGATGCCCGCGATGATCCTTTACTCGACGTGGCATGACATCGGGTTCGCGGTCATCATCTTCATGGCCGCCCTGTCCAAGGTACCGACCGAGCTGCTCGAGGCTGCTCAGATCGATGGGGCCAGCGGATGGAAAACGTTCTGGCATGTCACGTGGCCCATGATCTCGCCCTCTACCTACTTCGTCGTGATCATCTACACCATCAGCGCCTTCAAGATGTTCACGCAGGTGGCTGTCCTGACGCAGGGGGGTCCAGTCGATGCGACGACGACGACCGGTTACTACCTGTACCAGCAGGCGTTCGGGCAGATGCATTTCGGCTATGCGAGTGCAGTCTCCATCGGGCTGTTTGTCATCATCTTCCTGCTCACAGTGCTCCAGCGCAGGGTGACCGGACGCAAAGTCTTCTACGGATGACAGGTGTGACGTGACGGCAATGCGACAGTCCGTCTTCTGGAACAGGGTCAACAGGGTTCTCCTCTACCTTGGTATCGCAGTGCTCTTCATCCTGGTGGTATTCCCATTCTACTGGATGATCGTCACGTCGCTGCAACCCCAGGACGCAGTCTTCAGTGTTCCCCCCCAGTTGTGGCCAAAGCACATGACGTTTCAGAACTACATCGACGCCTGGAACTCGGCACCATGGCTGCGCTACTTTGGCAATACGCTCTTCGTGGCCGTCGCTGCGACATTGATCTCTCTGGCGACGTCGTCCCTCGCCGCGTTTGCTTTTGCCTGCATCGACTTCAGGGGGAAAGAGGTGCTGTTCAACCTCGTCCTCAGCGTCATGATGATCCCCGCGGCGACGACACTGATCCCGAACTTCCTCATCATCCGGACGCTCGGATGGTATGACAAGTTCTACGCGCTCATCATCCCCTTCGCGGCGAGTGTGTTCGGCATCTTCCTGTTGCGGCAGTATTTCATGTCGATGCCCAAGGAACTGTGGGAGGCGGCACAGATCGACGGCGCGTCACGTCTGCGCTATTTCCGGAGCATCGCTTTGCCGCTCGCGAAGCCCGCGATCGTAACTATCGCTATCAATTCGTTCCTGGGTTCATGGACGTCATTCCTGTGGCCCACAGTCATGACCCAGTCGCAGAACAAGCAGCTGATCGAGGTGGCGTTGAACGCCTTCCTGGGCGAGAAGGGGCAACAATGGTCTCAGCTGGCTGCAGCATCGGTTTTCACGACGATCCCCATCGTCATCCTGTTCTTCTTTGTGCAGAGGCAGTTTATTGAGGGTATTGGCGGGGGCGGTATCAAGGGGTAGCCGTCTTGATGGAGTTGAATGGTACCATCCAATTTTCCAGGGGAGGAAGTATGCTCAACGTACGTAGATTGCTGGCTGTTGTACTGGTGTTGCTCATCGCGTTCACCTCGGTGCTCGCCACTGTTCCGAGTGCCAAGGCCGAGACAATAACAACGATCGAGGTCTACATCGGTAAGAACACGGGTACTGTCAACGGAAAGGCCACAACGCTCGAGCAGGGCGCTCTGATCAAGAGCGGTCGCACACTGGTTCCACTGCGCTTCATCACTGAGGCTATGGGAGCTACGCTCGTGTGGGACGCTGTGACTAGGACCGCCAACATCACGCTGGCGGGCAACAAGATTGCCCTGACGATTGATAAGACGGTCGCCAAGGTCAATGGCTACGATGTCACGCTGGATGCTCCTGCCGCAATCATCAACAGCAAGACCGTCGTTCCTATGCGTTTCGTTGCCGAGTCCATGGGTGCGATAATCGCATGGAATGCTACGCTCAAGAAGGTCACCGTCCAGTTCTCGATGGATTGGCTGAAGAACAAGGCCATCGTCCCGTTCTGGGAAGCCATGGCCGCTGCGCTTGGGACGTCCCTAAAGGGTCTGACCGACGAGTTCAACGCGACCCATCCCAGCATGGAAGTCCAGCTGGTTCAGATGGCCAACTACACCACCTTGCAGACCAAGACCATCGGCGCCATTGCGGCAAAGGATCCACCACTCATCGCGCAGGCGTATGAGAACTGGGCTGCTCAGTATGCCACGGGGTTCTATCTCAGCACGTTCGACAGCTATATCAACGGCTCCAACGGTCTGTCGAAGGCCGAGATCGCCGATTTCTTCCCCAAGATGTGGGATTCGTCGAAGCTTGCTGACGGCAAGCGCTACATGATGCCGTTCAACAAGTCCAACGTCGTGCTCTACTATAACAAGGACATGTTCAAGGCCGCAGGCATTACGCGCGCGCCGACCACATGGCAGGAGTTTGCTGATGACTGCGCCAAGCTGAACAAGGTCGACGACAAGGGCGACCAGATCCAGTGGGGCGCTTCGCACACGCCGTCCGTCGACCTGTGGTATGGGCTTGTCTATGCATACGGCGGTCGCGTCCTGAACGATACCTACGACCAGGTCCTGTTTGCGAATAACAATGGTGTCAAAGCCGGGACCCAGCTGTTTGCAGACCTGTTCGCCAAGAAGTACATGCACTACACGACAGCCTACGGTGACCAGACTGATCTGGGTGTCGGCAAGGCTGGCATGACTTTTGGCTCCGTGGCGGGTCGCACCTACTACGAGCAGGCTATTGCTGGCAAGTTCGAACTGGGTGAAGCACCTCTGCCCGCGGGACCCGCAGGCGAGGCCGCAGCCCTCTACGGCACCAACATCGTCATGTTCGGCAATGCTCCCAAGTACACACAGCGCCAGAAGGATGCTGCCTGGGCGTACATCAAGTGGTTCACTTCCCCACATACACAGGCTGTCTGGGCGGCGCAGACCGGCTACATGCCGGCTCGCCAGAGTTCTCTCAAGGACCCAGTCCTCATCGCGGCGTACGCAGCCAAGCCTGAGACCAGGGCCGGTCTGGAACAGCTCAGCGGTTCTGTTCTTGAGCCACCGACGGGCGGATGGAACGATGCGCGCAACAAGATCACCACGAATCTCCAGAACATCTTCCTTGGCAAGGTGACCGTTGCCGATGGTCTCAAGAAGATGGCCCAGGACGTACAGGCGGTCATCCACAAGTAGCGTCGAAAGGTTCATCACTCCACAGAGACGGCCAATGGGGCGCAGCTCGCTGCGCCCCATCTCGCTCATGAGGACAAGGCAACAAAGGCGGTTGATGTGATCCGAAGAGACCAGATGAGTGCAGCGTTTCTGACCTTGCTCTTGCTGGTAGGTGCCGCTTTTGTCATCGTGCCACCTGCAGGCAGCGTGCGTGTGGCTGGACACAGTCTCTGGAGCCGTGGCTCTACGCTGGACGTTCCCGGATGCAATCTCCCGGCCACATGGTTCGGGGGTTTGCTGGGTGGTAGGATAGGGGCTCTGACTACTTGCCGATACAGAAGGTACTGAAAACCGTTGCGAGGATCTCGTCGGGAGCGATGTGCTCGCCTAGAAGTCGTTGCATCGCTTCACGGGCTTCGCCAAGAAGGTACGCGAGGACGTCTGCCGGGACTGTTGCGGCTGAGTTCATGAACTCGCCCAGTGCGCGGTCGGCAATCGTGAGTTCTGCCGCCTGCCGGTGTGTCACCATCTGGCTGGCTGCGACCGTTCCTGCGGCTGCCTCGACCATCTCCGTCAGGCGGTGCGTAAGCTCATCGAGTTCGGTCCCTTCAGTAGCGGAGATACCCAGGACTGGTCCGCCGACTTCTGCCTCGAGACCCGCGGGGACAGGTCCGGCGTCGATCTTGTTCACGGCCACGAGATGGGGCAGTGAACGGGCGCGATCGAGAAGGTCGCGTTCGTGCAGCTGCAATCCCGTTTCAGCATTGAGGACGATCAGGACGATATCCGCGTGCTCGATGGACTGAGCCGCCTGTTCACCTGCGAGGCTGTCGAGGGCGCCGGCAGGCGGTCTGCCGATGCCGGCCGTGTCGACAAGGGTAACCCGTTGTCTTCCCAGGAGGATCTCCTCCGCGACCGAGTCACGAGTCGTCCCCGGGATATCTGAGACGATGACTCTCGGGTACTTGAGCAGGGCGTTCATCAGGGAGGACTTGCCGACATTGGTGGCACCGGCGATCACGACTGTGACGCCGCGCCGCAGCCGAGTGGTTGCCTGCGCGTCCGCGAGCAGCTTCTGGATGTCTGCGTGCGTCTCTGCAGCAAGACGCGTGGCCAAATGCAGGGCGCCTGCTTCGTCATCCTCCGAGAACTGGTCAGGGAAGTCGACGGGGCCCTCCACGGCCGCGAGGGATCTTGTGATCAGGCTCAGGACCGCGCGAAAGGGTTGAGACGCATCCGTGAACAGGGACTTCCTGGCCAGGGACAGCTCCTCGTCAGACGATGCGCCCACAAGGTCGCGCACCGCTTCGGCCTGTAGAAGGGACAGCTTGCCTGCCAGTAGTGCCCGGAACGTGAACTCCCCCGGGCGGGCAGGCTCGGCCCCAAGTTCCAGGCAGGCCTGCAGAACACTGTCCAGCAGAAGAGGGCTCCCGTGCAACTGCAGTTCGACGGTATCCTCGCCTGTATACGAGTGAGGGCCGCGCATCGCCAGAACGATCCCCTGGTCCATGACTTCTCCGGTAGATGGACGGCAGATACGTCGCAGATTGGCCATGCGGTCCACAAGTGGGGGCTGACCTGTGGTCAGCCGTTCGGCGATTGCCCAGGAGTCCGGGCCGCTGAGTCGTACAATGCCAATGCCGCTGCTGCCACGAGCGGTGGCAAGAGCGGCAATGGTCGAAACGTGCGGCATGCCCCCCGTTACCTCGTGAGCTCGACGATGACTCGGCGCTGCGGGTCGCGGCCTTCGCTATGCGTCGTGATCCCCGGGTAGTCCTTGAGGGTCACGTGGATGATGCGCCGCGCCTTGGCGCTCATGGGCTGGAGCATGACCGACTGTTTCTCACGCTTGACGCGCAGAGCGGCGTCGATGGCCATGCGCTTGAGCATCTCGCGCTGGCGCATGACGTATCCGTCGACGTCGACCGTGACGATGCCGGGGGCACCCTCACGGTCCTTGTGCACGACGACATTGGCGATGTGCTGCAAGGCGGACAGGCACATCTGGTCCTTGGTAAGGAATGTACCGTTTCCGGTGAGCCCGGTGATATTGATGTACGGGTCGCCGTCCGTATATGCTACCTGAATCTCAGGGTTCTCGTCAAGTGCCTTGAAGAAATCGACGAGGAAGTCCGTGACCAGTTGCTCAGCATGTTTGGAAAGCCTCATAGTAGTGCCTCCTACTTCTTTGATGACTTCTTGACGACTGGTTCCGGGACGGGCATGCCCTTCGTGAGGCGTTTGATGACCAGGTACTGCTGCCCCGCCGAGAACAGGGAGAAGAGTGCCCAGTATAGCGCGAGTGCGATACTGAAGTTATATGCCCAATATGCAAGAAGGATCGGCATGAAGTACGTCAGCATTGCCATCTGAGACCGGTCCTGTCCCGGGATGAAGGACGTGATGGATTGCACATAGGTCGAAGCCCCGACGATGATGGGCATGATGAACCCAGTGGCCAGCGGAAGCCCGCTCGAAGTCATGGAGAGTGCAGGTGCCCACAGGAATGGTGCACTATTGAAGGGCGAGTAGTTGTTGATAGCAGTGAACAGGGCCAGGAAGACGGGCCACTGTACCAGCAGTGGCAGGCACCCACTGAACAGGTTGACGTTGTTGTCCTTGTACAACTTCATCGTCTCCTCGTTCAGTTGCTTGGCGTCTTCTTTGTTCGGATACTTTGCCTTGAGCTTGGCGAGCTGAGGCTGGAGTTTCTGCATGTCGACCGTCGACTTGAACTGCATGCGCGTGAGCGGCTCGGTAATGAGCTTCAGTCCGAGGGTGAGCAGGATGATAGCGACCGCGTAGTTGTGGACCAGCTTATACAACTGCTCAATGATCCAGCGGATCCCGACGGGCAGAACAGTTCTATTCTTCAGCTGGAATACTCCTGTGCCATCCGTTTCCGTGAGCTTGTTCTTGTTGTCGTAGTCTTCATACGAGACGCGAACAATGGTCTTGTATACTCCCAATATTGCAGCCTTTTCACCCGTTGGCTCCGTCAGATGAATGACGATTGTTCTCGATTCGCCGACTGCCAGTCCAATTCCAGTATCCAACATCTTCTCTATATTGAACACGAGCATGGGACTCTGTTGAACGAGGACAGCGGGCGAGGTCTTCTCAGTCGGAATAATCCCAAGCAGCTTCTTTGCCGAGAGGTCGGCTGTCCGGCCACTCCAGAGCGTGAATGGACCAGAACCAGGCTGATCACCAGTACTAACAACAGAAAGTGTCCTCAGTCGGATGTACGAAACAGAGTTGTTGCGGACAGTGACGGTCAACTGCAAGTTCTCCTTGGGCCCCAGACTCGCCGGCGGGGACACGACGACGGATACAGGAGCAGAGCTCGACGGAGTTGCAGTTGTGACACAGCCGGCAAGCGTCAGGACGCCAAGGAGCAGGATAACGACGAGCAGCAGTCTGTACGTGTTCTTACGGGAGCTTTTCTGAATCAAGGGAAACCTCCAGTGTGTGAGTTGCATGCGCGCAGTCACGGTGCAGGTCGGGTACAGGGTCGAACCCTCCCCGATGATATGGATGACACCGAAGAATACGCTTGAGGCCGAGCCACAGCCCAGTCAGGACACCGTATCGCTCGACAGCCTCGAGCGTGTACTCCGAACACGTTGGGTAGTAGATGCAGGTCGGGCCCTTGAGCGGCGAGAGGAATCGACGATAGAAACGCAGCAGGAATGTAACGACCGTTTTCATTGCTGGCGGTACTGGGCCGTAAGTCGTGCCAGCTCATGCCGGACGTCCTCGACAGAAGAAGCGACGATAGGCTTGCGAGCCACCAGGACATAGGCAAAGTCGGGCATGAGGCTGGGCGAGACCGACCGAAACGCTTCTTTCATGAGACGTCTGGCATAGTTGCGCTCAACGGATTCTCCTACCTTGCGGGAAGCCGTGAACCCCACCACATGCGTAAGGGCGGGAGACACAAAAACCACAATGAACGTACCATGATAGGCCTTCGAGTTGTCGAAGACCCTCTTGTATACGCTGCCCGGGATTCGTTTCCACAGTTTTGCCAACTGCTACTGCACCAACAGGTCAACCGTCCGCGGAGCGGAAGGACGCCTATGCGACGATGAGCTTCTTGCGCCCCTTGAGTCTCCTGCGGGCGAGAACGTTGCGTCCACCTGGGCTCCTCATACGGTTCAGGAAACCGAGGGTGCGGTTGCGCTTGCGGTTCTTAGGTGAATAAGTAGTTCTCATGTATCGATACCTCCACTGATAAAAGTCCTTTATATCATACCGGAAAGACCGTGGTTGTCAAAGCGACCGCGCATCATGAGCGGCACAGAGCTTCATCTGTCTGCAAGCGGATTTGCAATCACAAGTCCGGCAAGAATACCGGCTGCTCCGAGCATCATTAGCGGCGTGAGCAATTCATGAAGAAACAGGACGCCTGACGCGGTGCCGATAAGCGGGTTGAGGTAGACAAACATGCCAGTCTCGGACGCCTTCTTCGTCTCCAGTGCCTTGAACCATACGGGATATCCCAGCAGGATCGCCAGGAACGCGAGATAGGCAACGCTTGCCCAGGTTATGAACGGCATGCTCACGACTTGTGACACCAGAGAAGTGGGGCGAAGCCAGGGCAGCAGGAACAGCGTTCCAAGGAAGAGGCCCCAGATGGTGACATCGAGACCGCGATATTTCGTCACCAGTGGTTTGCTCAGCACCGTGGAAAGCGACCAGGAGAGAGGCGCGAGAAAGGCGAGAACAACCCCAAGCAGACTCGTCAGCTCGACGCGTCCATTGATTCCCAGGACCAGCACGACGAGACCGGCAAGAGAGACGACGAGGCCGACGACTCGTCGCCCCGGCAATCGCTCACGAAGGACAAGAGCCGAGAGGACGCCGGTGAGGATGGGGGTGAAGCCGGCCGCCAGTGCTGCCACACTGGCCGTCACACGTGTTTCGGCGGCATTGAGGGCAAGATGGTAGCCTGCCACCATGAGGAAGCTGACGAGAAGCAGGCGGGGCCAGTCGCGCCGTTGAAGGTTGCGCAGCCGGTACAAGCCCGGAAAGAGAAACAGGAAGGGCCACACCAGGGCAAACCGGAGGATCGCCAGGTTGGCCGGCGTCAGCGAGCGTGTCGCGATGCGTATGAACGTGAAGGTATTCGACCAGATGAGGAACAGCCCGACCAGGCTGAGATTGACTAGCGCTGCCTTTCGGTCGCGCATCAACCTGTTTCCGATCTCCAGAGTGCTGTCACTCGGCGGAGTGGGACAAGGACAAGAATGCAGATGGCAATACTCGGTACGACGTATGCTGCGTTATAGGTAAGAGAATAGAGCAGAGGCGACTGCCAGCTGGGAGCAGCTGACGCAAAGAACACCAAGCCGGATATGACATGGAAGACGTAGCGTACGAGTCCTGCGGTCAGAACCCCTTTCCACCAGTTCTGGCCCTTTCGGAAGACGGGCAAGCCGGCTAGTCCGAGTGCGAGCCCCGGCAGGGGGTAGTCGAGGAGGATCTGCACAGGATTGACGAACCACGGATCAGTGACCAATGTTATCAACCCAAGGGCAAGACCGACTATGAGCCCATCACGCCATCCCCACTTGAGCGCGATATAGAGAACTGGAATAATACCTAGTTCGAGCGTTCCTCCCATGGGCATGGACCAGATTGCTTTTGAAAGATACGAGAGCGCAACGCCAAGTGCCACGGCGATTCCCATCTCGGCCATTTCCTGTATCGTCATAATCTTTGATGCTGCTGAATGTTCCACAGGTACCTCCTCAATCTGTATGCGTGATAGATTGCGGGGCGTCGTGATACTGCTCTGTCTCCCTACGCTGGCATTACCCAGATCAGGTTCAACGAGTTGAGCCGTATGACTCTCTCAGCCCTTTCGGGCACCCCATAGAAGCATAATGCCTGATCATCCCGAGTCAACGGTACCATGTCGTGCAAGGGTTTTCACAGCTGAAGGAGCAGCGTGTGGCAGGTCAGGAGCCCGACTTTACTTGCACGGTGATGTTGGTACAATGGCGTGTGAACCAAGGAATGGGACTGTGCCGGGCATGAAGGTTGTGTCGCAGGAAAAGGGAGATGCCTGGACCAGGGGAACATGCGGAAACCGTGCTTCAGAACGTCAGTCTTGTAATGGGAGGCTAGAGAGTATGAAGTTCCAGAGAATCTCACTGATTGTACTGCTTGCCATCGCGTTCGTCGTAGGTTCGACCGGCTGCAAGACGGCGGTAACGCCGACTCCTCCTGCCAAGAAGCTGAAAGTCGCCTTTGTCTACGTTGGACCGCACAACGACGGTGGATATTCACAGGCGCATGAAGACGGCCGTCTGTACGTGCAGCAGAATGACCCGAACGTCGAGACCACCTTCGCGGAAAGCATACCAGAAGGTTCTCAGTCCGAGAAGACCTTCCGTGATTATGCAAGTGCAGGTTATGATCTCATCTTCGGCACCAGCTTCGGCTTCATGGACGCCATGGTGAACGCGGCCAAGGACAATCCCGCCACCAAGTTCATGCACGCGTCCGGGTACAAGCGTTCCGACAACCTTGGAACGTACTTTGGCCGTCTGGAGCAGCCCGATTACCTTTCCGGTCTAGTCGCCGGCAAGATGACCAAGAGCAACAAGATCGGATTTGTCCTGCCATTCTCCATCGCTGAGTGCATCCGCGAGGTCGACTCCTTTACGGTCGGTCTACGTGAAGTTAATCCTGAGGCTACGGTCACCGTCGTTTACACCAACTCGTGGTACGACCCCATCAAGGAAGGTGATGCGGCCAAGTCCCTGCTCTACAAGAACTGTGACGTCATCGTGTCCGGCGTCGATTCCCCTGCACCTCTCGATGAGGCATTCAAGGCCGGCAAATACGGTATCGGCTACGATGTGGACATGGCTGCCGGTATGAAGACGCCGGAGGAAGCCAAGTCCGTGCTCACGTCCCGCATCTGGAACTGGGGCCCCTATTATCTCAAGGTTGTCAAGTCTGTTGAAGACGGAACGTGGACCAGCGGTGACTACTGGGGAGGTATGACTGACGGTATCGTAGCCCTTGCTCCCATCAGCTCGGCTGTCCCGCAGGACGTCATCGACTACGTGAACACCCGCAAACAGCTTATTCTTGACGGCAAGTACACACCGTTCGACGGACCCATGATCAACCAGAAGGGTGTGACCGTGGTTCCTGCCGGCACAACGATGTCCGACGCTGACCAGTTGACCCTGCAGTGGTTCGTGCAGGGCGTCATCGGCGACATCCCAAAAAGCGGTTCATAGAGAACAGTCGCTGCTCCCCGGCGCAATGCCGGGGAGCCTTTCTTTTCTGTGGAGGAAAAGATGGAAGGCCAGGAGCAACTGATGCTCGTCATGGGCAACATCACTAAGCGCTTTCCGGGCATCGTGGCCAATGACCACGTGAACTTCGAATTGCGGAAGGGCGAGATCCATACGTTGCTGGGCGAGAATGGAGCTGGCAAGTCAACGCTCATGAACGTTCTCGACGGGATCTACTATCCCGACGAGGGCGAGATCGCCATCGAGGGAAAACGCGTCAATCTGCGCTCGCCACTCGATTCCATGAAGCACAGTATCGGGATGATTCATCAGAATTTCATGCTGGTCGCTTCTCTCTCTGTCATCGAGAACGTCGTCCTGGGGCTGGAGTCTCAGGGTTTCTACATAGACAAGAAGTCCGTGGCCCACCAGATTGAGGCCATAGCAAAGAAGTACAATTTCCGCGTCGACCCCTATGCCAAGATCTGGCAGCTCTCCGTGGGCGAACAGCAGCGTGTCGAGATTATCAAGACACTGTTCAAGGGCGCTCGCATCTTGATCCTGGATGAGCCGACCGCCGTCCTGACACCGCAGGAGTCCGAGGAACTGTTCGGCATCCTCCGGGAGATGAAGTCAGAGGGCAAATCTATCATCTTCATCAGCCACAAGCTCAACGAAGTCATGTCCGTTTCCGACCGCATCACGGTACTGAGAAAGGGACGGCTCGTGGGTACCGTCGATACGGCTTCCATCACGGAGCGCGAGCTCGCAAAGATGATGATTGGTCGCGACATCTTGTTCCGCCTGGAGCGCAAAGACATCGAACAGGGCCGGGAGGTTCTCACGGTCGAAGACGCTCAGGCATACAATGACCGTGGTACCATGGCACTCAACAAGCTGAGCATCACCGTCCACGGCGGCGAGATCATGGGTGTCGCCGGTGTCGCCGGCAATGGGCAGGTCGAGCTGGCGGAATGTATCACGGGATTGCGCCATCTCGTCAGTGGACACATCACGGTCGAGGGCATCGACGTGACCAACGCGACCCCCTGCACGCTGGCATCCGCAGGCGTGAACTACATACCAGCCGATCGACTTGGCGTGGGCCTCGTGCCGAATCTCTCCACCGTCGAGAACGCCATGCTGCGGAAGTACAGGCAGCAGCCGATGTGCAGAGGGGCATTCATCGACTACGGCGCCGCCTGCACCTATGCTGATGGACTCATCGAGAAGTTCGACATCGCCGTGCCCCTGAAGAATGCGCCAGTCAAGGTCCTTTCGGGCGGGAACATGCAAAAGTTACTGCTTGCCCGCGAGATCGAGGAAAACCCGAGGCTCCTGATTGCAGAACACCCGACCCGCGGCCTCGATGTGGGTGCTACCGAGTTCGTGCGCAAGACGCTGCTGGAGCAGCGCGACCACGGGGTGGCCGTGCTTCTCATCAGCGAGGATCTGGATGAGATTCTCATGGTTGCAGACCGGGTCGCGGTGATGTACGAGGGGCGCATCGTCGGTATCGTCGACGCGCACCACGTGGACATTGCACAGATCGGTCTGATGATGGCGGGCGCTGTGGGCGTCAAGGCTTGACCGGAAAAGGGGTCTGAGATGCTGCGATTTGAGAAACGCGATAAGACGCCGGTACGGCTTCGCGTCTTGGTCCCCATCTGCTCGGTCCTGCTTGGCCTCCTCGTGGGGTCTATCGTCATGCTGTTTGCCCGTGTCAATCCCGTGAGAGTCTATGGAGCCATTGTCAAGGGAGCGTTCGGGTCGGCCTACACCTTCTCCGAGACCCTGGTCATCGCGGTCCCCCTCATCCTCATCTCGGCCGGGCTTTGCCTGGTCTACCGCATGAAGTTTTTCAACATCGGGGCAAAGGGTCAGTACATCATTGGAGCCATTTGTGGGTCCTATCTGGCGCTGTTTGGCCCGGCGACGATGTCCCGGCCGCTGCTGCTGACATTGATGATGCTGCTCGGCACCCTTGGAGGAGCACTGTGGGCTGTCATCCCCGCACTTCTCAAGGTGTACTGGAACGTCAACGAGGTCATTGCGACACTTCTGCTCAACTATATCGCCTCGTACATTCTGTGGTTCTTCATGTATGGCACATGGCGCGATCCGGGCAGTCACGGGTTTCCCCTGTCCAAGAACTTTGCTCTCAATGCTCAGCTTCCGCGTATCATCGCGGCTCCCTCGCGGCTCCACATCGGGCTGTTCTTCGGCGTGGCTGCCGCGGTGATCGTCTGGATCATCATCCGAAAGACGCGCTTCGGGTATGAGGCCAGAGTCCTGGGCGAAAATGAGCGCGCAGCCAGATACGCCGGCATCAACGTGGTCAAGACGGTCATCATCGGGGCGGTCATCTCAGGAGGACTTGCCGGCCTGGCCGGCATCGCTCATACCTCAGCGGTGCTGCGCGTCCTGCAACTCGAGATCAACTCAGACTACGGGTATACCGCTATCATCGCGGCATGGCTGGCAGGGCTCGACCCATTGGTTGCCATCGGGGTGTCGGTGCTCCTGGCGGCTCTCGAAGCCGGCGGCTACCAGATCCAGATCGTCATGCGGGTCCCCTTCGGCATCGTCGGCGTGATCGAGAGTTCGATCCTCTTCTGCCTGCTGGCAGGAGAGATCATCACGCACTACCGCGTCACCCTGACGAGGAGGCTGAGTACGCCCCTCGCCTTAGACGAAAGGGCTCGGGGGGGCGCATGAATCCTACCTTTGGCACCATCCTGATCAAGGTTCTCGCAGGAGCCATCCAGTCGGGGACGATTCTTCTGCTCCCCACGCTGGGCGAAGTCCTGACGGAGCGCAGCGGCGTGCTGAACCTTGGACTCGAGGGACTGATGCTGATTGGCGCGTTCTTCGGGTTTCTTGGAGCCATAAAGACCGGCAATCCCTATATCGGCCTGCTGCTCGGCATGGTAGCAGCAGGCGCAGCGGCCGCTATCCACGCCTTCATCTGTGTGACTCTCCGTGGTAACCAGACGGTCACGGGCCTCGCGCTCACCATCTTCGGGGCGGGTCTTACCAGTTTTTATGGCGACCATTGGGTCTCTCAGCGTCTCACGACCGCCATCAAGCCCATGGCTATTCCCGGGCTGTCACAGATCCCGGTCGTCGGCCCGATTCTCTTCAGCCAGGACCTGATCGTTTATGCCGGCTACATCCTGGTCGCGCTGTTCTGGTTCCTGCTGTTCAAGACGAAGGTGGGTGTCAACCTGAGGGCTGTCGGCGAAAATGCCAAGGCTGCAGACGCTATGGGTATCAACGTGGCGGGCACGCGCTACTTCTGGACTATCCTGGGAGGAGCACTTGCGGGCGCGGGAGGAGCGTACATCACGTGCTGTATCCACCCGTACTGGCTCAACGGTATCACGTCGGGCAAGGGGTGGATTGCCGTTGCTCTCGTGGTCTTCGCCATGTGGAATCCCTTCAATGCTCTCGTCGGAGGGTTCTTGTTTGGGAGCATCGAAGCCATGCAGCTTCAACTTCAGGCGGGGGGCACCTATATCAACAGCGCTTTGCTGTCGATGTTGCCCTATGTAACGACCTTCGCGGTCATCATCGTGGCAACCCTCATCGTCCGTGTGCGTCACGTCGGGACGCCAAAGGAACTGGGGATACCCTATGCACGCGAGGAGAAGTAGAGGGCGTCTCTGAACCTGAGACATCAGGATCCATGCGAACCGGCAGCCCATTGCGGCTGCCGGTTCGGTCTATCCAGGGACACCTGTCAGGATATTGCCGGCGAGAATAGGAAGGTCAGGGGCTTGTCCTCCACGGTGAGCGTGACCGAGATCATGCCTTGGAGGCACTACGCTGCTACTTCAGAAGGACGGCGACCAGGAGCTTGATGCAGCCTTCGACATCGCCGAGGTCGACCATTTCGCTGGCGCTGTGGACGTAGCGGTCAGGGATGCTGATGACGCCGGTAGGGACACCATTGGCTATGGTCTGGATGGCGGCTGCGTCGGTCGTGCCCCCCTGGAGGACCTCCAGCTGAAACGGGATACCGTGGGTCTTTGCAGCCTCGATGAGCAGGTCACGGACGACAGGCGTCGCGACCATCCCGGCGTCCTTGACCTTGATGGCGGGTCCCTTGCCCAGAGCGATGTCCAGAACGTAGCTTTCCGGGGTATCACCCCAGGCAGTGACGTCCAGAGCGATGGCGAGGTCCGGCTGGACACCCCATGCGCCGACCTTGGCGCCCCTGATGCCGATCTCTTCCTGCACGCTGAACATGGCATATGTCTCGTAGTTCAGATCCTTCCCCACTACGGCCCTGAGGGCCTCCATGAGGACGTAGCAGCCGATACGGTCGTCGAGTGCCGCAGAGGTCACGCGGTTACCCACCTGCACACAGTCGCCTGCGTAGACTGCGAAATCGCCGACGGCGACATGCAGGAGAGCGTCATCCTTCGACGCTGCGCCGATGTCAAGGAACAGCTTGTCCAGTGTCAGATGCTCAAGCGTCTTGTGTTCCTTGCTTTCCACGGCTGCAACGCCGACGGTGCTGTTTGCGAAGACGAAGCGGTGCCCCAGGACCTTGTATGGGTCAAGCCCGCCGACCGCGCCGAAGCGAAGGAATCCGTCCTTGTCGACGTGTGTGACGATGATACCGATCTGGTCCATGTGGGCTGATAACAGCAGCTTTGGCTTTCCTGGAGCGCGGATGCAGTAGATCAGGTTCCCGAGCGCGTCCACCCTGCAGTCTACATGCAGAGAATCGAGTTCGCGCGTGATGACGCCGCGAATGCCCTCTTCGTAGCTGGTTGGTCCCCAAGTCTGTGTCAATGTCCGGATAAGTTCATTCATCTATGCCTCCGTGGTGGCAAGTTGTGCCAGGAACTTTGAAAGAAGTGATACGGTGTTTTCATAGTCGCAGACCTTGATGAGCGACACGGGAGAGTGGATATAGCGCGAAGGAACGGCGACTGCGAGTGCCCGCACACCCGACTTGGTGAGCTGGATGCTGCGAGCATCCGTGCCACCTGCCGGTATGCGCTTGAACTGCCAGGGAAGCCCGTTCGCCTTCGCGACCTCGATCAGCTGGTTGCGAAGCCGGTGGTCCGTGATCATGCCGCCGTCCTTGATGGTGAGAACTGTTCCGGCACCCAGGCTGGTGACCTCCTGGTAGTCCTTGACCTCACCAATGTCGGCCGCGATGGTGCCCTCGACGGTAATACTGATGTCAGGTGGGTATCGCCACGCTCCGACCATGGCTCCTTTTGTTCCCACTTCTTCCTGTGCCGAGAACATCCCGATGACGGGGAAGGGCCAATCCATCTTGAGCAGCTCAGCCACGATGGCGCAACCGACGCGGTCATCAAACGCCTTGCCGACCAGATACCCGTCGCCGAATGTTCCGAACGCCGTGTCGAACGTGATCTGATCACCGACGGTCACCTTGCCCGCCAACTCCTTGTCCGACTTGGCGCCGATATCGACGACGATGTCGTCGGCTTTGACAACGGTGGTCTCGATTTCTTCGCGGGTGGACAGATGCACGGCCTTGATGGATGTTACGCCTGAGAGGCGGTCCTTGCCTACCAGCACCTTCTTGCCCAGCAGCAGCCGGTCGTCGATGCCGCCGGCCTTGCCGATGTGCAGGTATCCTTCCTTGGTGATGCGGGTCACATAGAGACCAACCTCGTCCATG
The DNA here is from genome assembly GCF_003570925.1 of Candidatus Cryosericum terrychapinii. Taxonomy (GTDB): domain Bacteria; phylum Caldisericota; class Caldisericia; order Cryosericales; family Cryosericaceae; genus Cryosericum; species Cryosericum terrychapinii. Next base: position 117,971 of record NZ_QXIS01000006.1, read on the forward strand.
TGCGCGTTCAGCATGACGTTGGGTCCCGGTCTGCCCATGCCCTTGATTGCGAACAGATTCTTGATGGAGTCACGCTCGAACCGGTCGACGTGACCCTCAAGCTCGGCTCTGAGAATGGCTGCGACCTCGTCTTCGTGCCCCGAGATGCCGCGTGCTTCGGTGAGCTTCTTCAGCAGCTCAATGCGCGTCTGTTCCATACAGTTCTCCTATGAACGCCGCGTCGAAGCCCTTCGCGACCTCGGCAACGAGTCTCGCTGTCCTGTCGACGTCAACCTGGTCGGCGGTTTCGACGGGGGAGTGCATGTAGCGCAGCGGAATGCTCAGGACACCAGTGGCAATGCCGGAGCCAACAAGCTGCAACGCGTCCGCATCAGTGCCGGAATATGACATGCAGGGTTCTTCGCTGGTGGGGATCTCGACTGCCTTGGCTCTTCTCCGAATCAGTTCGAGGACATGGTCATTGGCGACAGGGCCGACAGCGACGCCTGGACCGCCGCCGAGAGGGATGGTCTTGTGCTCAGGAACACCGTCGGTGTCGGCATGCGTGACGTCGACGGCGATACCGACGTCTGGATGCGCGAAGTAGCCGCTGGTCCAGGCACCATTCCCGGTGATCTCCTCCTGGACGGTGAAGGCCATGACAACATCATACGGCAGCGTCATATCCTTCAGCAGTTCGAGGGCTTCCACCAGAGCCACGCCACAGAGGCGGTCGTCCTGTGTCTTTCCCGCGAAGCGCTCGTTCATGAGTTTGCTGATGCCGGCCTTGAACGTGACTGTGGAGCCAATGGGGACCATTGTGACGACCTGCTCACGTGGAAGTCCGATATCGATCCAGAGATCATCTGCAGCAACCGGCTTGTCCATTTCGTCGTGCGACATGACGTGGACCGGCTTGAGTCCGATAATACCGGGCAGAGGTTCTGTGCCATGGACGATGACCTGCAGTCCCGGCCAGACGCGCCCGTCGATCGAGCGGCAATGGATGCCGAGAAAGCCCTTGTCGTTGATCCTTGTCACCCAGGCGCCCACCTCATCCAGGTGTGCGGCGAAGAGGATAGAGTGTTCACTTGACCGACCCCTGCGGACGGCGATAAGATTGCCAAGGGGGGTGTCGTGAATCTCGTCGGCGATGCCGTCGAGTGCGCTGTGCAGGATGTCATGGAGACGGCGTTCGTCTCCTGAAACCGCATAGGCGCTTGTCAACTGCTCTACAAGCTTGTGCATGTTCGTCTCCTTTCGGGTAACCAGACTATTGTACGGCAAACGAACAGAACGTCAAAGCCGGCTTCGCGCGATGGCTTGACCACGTCGTTTGCCGTACTAGAATGGACTGCAATGAGGAGACAGACTGACACGATACCCTACGAGAAGAGCCCTGGCAACCGGCACATTGCGACAGCGGTGGCTGCACTCATTCTCAGTGCTGCCATGTTCGCCTCTGCATACATCATGGCACGTTTTCCGTCGGTAGTCGCGCCCGTTGTTCAAACAGACGTGACGATGACGAAGGCGGATCGAGTGCTGGTCGTATCTCCTCATCCAGACGATGAGTCCATAGCATGCTCCGGTCTCATTCAGCACGCTCTGAAGGCAGGAGCACAGGTTCGTGTGCTGTGGATGACGGCAGGCGATCACAATATTGTGGGTCCGCCGTTGTTCTGGAGGACGGTGGCAGTCACACCCGCACAGTTTCGGGACATCGGTCACAAAAGAATGCAGGAGGCGATGGTTGCAGCACACGTGCTCGGTCTGAGTTCGAATGACCTCATTTTCCTTGGGTATCCTGACGGAGGCCTGTCGGACATCTTCATGAATATATGGACATCGAAGCCGTATCGGAGCGGCCTCACAAACGCGACGTCGGTCCCCTATGTGGAATCCGCAGTCGCAGGCCAGCCACAGACCGCTATGAACCTCCTCACCGACCTGGAGCAGGTTATGACGTCGTTCCGGCCGACGATTGTCGCCTATCCGAACCTGATCGACGACCACCCTGACCACCGGGCGACCGAGCTGTTCGTCACTGCCGCCCTTGCCGACCTGCATCTCTCTCCGCAGCGTCTGGAGTATGTCGTTCACGTTACGGGATGGCCAAGGCCCCTGCGATACGCGCCGTTCGTCGATGCCTATGCTCCTCCAGCTGCACGGGTCCTGGGTCTGCGTCAGGAGGTCGTCCATCTCACTCCGCAGGAGGTCGATATCAAGACGAGTGCGATCAAGGCGCACGCCTCGGAGCTTCTTCCGATCGCAACCCTGGTCGCATTTGCCCGCCGGACCGAGGTGTTTCTGGCTCCTGCCGACCTGAATGATCGCACGGATGCAGTCCGGACGGCCCAGTTCTTTTTCCCAGTCAACCGGGTGGGGGACGAGGATCGCCCCGTCATTCAGACGTTCTCCGTGACGGATGGCGCTGGTGGTCTCCAACTCTCGCTGGAAATGGGTCGCGTGCTCAATCGGCTCGAGGAGATGGAGCTGTTCCTGTTTCCAGTCCCGGCGGGCGGCGGCTTCGACTCTGCGCCAAAGCTCCACGTCATCTACCGTGGAGGCGGGGCAACTGCTGAGGTGTCGGATCTGGAACATCCGACTGCGAAGCCCGTTACTACCACAGTCAGCCATGATGGGACAACGATCAGTCTGACGTTCGACAATGCGTTGACAGGCGCGCGCCTCCAAGGGTTTTTCCTCCGTATTGAGAAAGGGCCGGGGCGCGTCGATCTGACGCGCAGTAGAATGGTCTGGATTGGCATCGCACCAGCCGTTTCGTGAGAGAAGCGGCGGCCCGACAACAATGAAGCGGCGCTTGCGCGCCGCTTCTGTTTTTCTATGCCAGAGAATACTACTTCTTGGCGATGGCGTCCTTCAGAGCCTTGCCGGGCTTGAAGAAGGGGGCCTTCTTTTTCGGAATGGTGATGGCCTTGAGGGTCTTGGGGTTGACGCCCTTGCGAGCCTTGCGCTCCTTGACGCCGAAGGTGCCGAACCCAACGAGTGCGACCTTGTCGTTCTTCTTCATGGCTTCCTTGACGGCATCCATGAACGCATTAACCATGACCTCGGATTCCTTCTTGGTCATCTTCGTCATGTCAGCGATTCTGGCTACAAGTTCTCCCTTGTTCATGCGATCTCCTTTCTTGTTTTTTATCGCGCTTTTCCCCGCGACTGGGAAGGTACACGTGTAGTATAGCACATTTTGGCAAAATCGGGTAGCGTCATAGTCACTTTTCATGAGAGATGACAGCGAAACGCGCCTACGATGGGACATCACCGCGTGGTGATACGAAGTCCTGGACTGCAGTTGGTGGATGTGGCGGGAAAGTTGCCCCTCATGCTGGATAAGCCGAATCTTCCACCGGATTTGTCAAGATTGACCGAGGAAATTTGAAAGAACGACAGGTCAGACACCCTGAAATTGGTCGTGTCGGGTCAGCCCGGGCCCCCTCAAGGTTGTTTGTGCGTGATGACGTAATGACGACGAGGACATAGCCACCACTCATGGGAGCGCCAGCCATCCACGGCGGCTGGATGGTGCTCCCTGGGATGCTGACAGTCCGACGACAAATCTGGACATGGCAAGCGCCATGTTGTGTGTATACTATGCATGAGAAGTTGTCTACATCGTATCGGGAGGTATGTATGGCGATAGATGAGAAGCTTGCAGAGCTGGGTATCATATTGCCAGAGGCGACGGCACCCGTTGGCAGTTACGTTCTGGTCAAGCTCACCGGCAACCTTGCGTTCGTGTCGGGAATGCTGCCGAGTGTGAGTGGCCGTATCAAACAGACCGGGCGTGTCGGAGAAGGTATCACAACCCAGGAAGCCTATGATCTTGCCCGCATCTGCGCCATCAACGGTCTCGCTGCTCTGAAGAGCGTCATCGGCACGCTGGACCGCGTCAAGGGCATCGCGATGGTGCAGGGATTCGTGCAGGCGGCTCTGGACTATGCGGAAGTGCCCAAGGTGATCAATGGTGCTTCCGACCTGCTTGTCGCGCTCTTTGGCGATGCCGGTCGCCACGCGCGCTTCGCCGTTGGTGTCGCATCCCTTCCCACGAATGCGCCCGTCGAGGTGGCGTTCGTCGCGGAGATCATGCCCTGATACGATCATCGACAGTCGGGAGCCTGCGTTGAAGCGACGCCCAGCATTATTATCGAGCCTGTTCAGGGGGTAACCACGATGATCAGTGAGATACGTGTTGCCATGAAGGTCAACGGCACGGAGTATCACGTCACGACACAGACCAGCAGGACACTCGCCGAAGTCCTGCGGGAGGACCTGGGACTTCTCGGGACCAAGATCGGCTGCAACAAGGGTGAGTGTGGTGCTTGTACGGTCATCATGAACGGCCGTTCGGTCACCAGTTGCCTTGTGCTGGCGGTGCAGGCGGAAGGAGCAATCATCACGACGATCGAGGGGTTGGCGGAGGGCGGCAAGCCGTCGCCGCTGGAACAGGCGTTCGTCGAAGAGGGAGCCGTCCAGTGTGGTTTCTGCACACCAGGGATGGTTATGTCCGCAGAGGCACTGCTCGCCCTGAACCCCCATCCATCGGAAGCAGAGATAGAGACTGCTTTGGAGGGGAATCTTTGCCGCTGCACAGGCTACAGGAAGATCGTTGCTGCGGTGCAGAAGGCAAGTCGGGGCCGCGAATGACTGCAGCAGTCGTTCTGGCGGCTGGACATGCCGACAGGATGGGTTCGAACAAGCTGACATTGCCGCTTGGCTCTGGGACGGTTGTTGGTCGCGTTATTGCAGCTGCGCTCGCTGCCTGTGACAGCGTCGTCATCGTCATCGGGCTGCACGATCAAGTGACAAGGACCGCGGTGGAACAGGCGGCGCGAAGCCTTGGCGCCGAAGGGCGGGTGGAAGTGGCGGAGGGCGTGCCCTACGATCCAGGCATGTTCGTCTCGATTCAGGCTGGGCTGCGGCGGGTCACGGGCGCCGATGTCGTCCTGATCTTTCCCGGGGACATCCCCCTCATTCTGCCCGAAACCGCAATTGCCGTGAAAGACGTGGTATGCGCGGGAGGGGTCGACGTCGCCGTGCCGTCGTGCGGGGGACAACAAGGTCATCCCGTTGCGATCAGCGGGCGGTGTGTCCCGGAACTGCTTGCGATGTCGGAGCATTCCACGTTGCGGCAGTTCATGACGCTCCATGCGTCCACCACGAAACTGGTTCCCGTCGAGGACCGTGGCATGCTGCTGGACATGGATACACCTGACGAGTATGGCCGTGTCCTGGAATGTCTCAAATCTGTGGGAACGTCCACTAAGGAGGTCTGATGGATTCTACCTATCAATACGTAGCAAAGCTCGAACAGGAGGGTCATGAGTTCGCCGTCTGTACCGTCATTGACGCCCAGGGCTCTTCTCCTGGGCGGACCAGCTTCAAGATGGTTGTCCTGCCCGACGGCACCCAGCACGGGACTGTCGGTGGAGGCAAACTGGAACTTACTGTTCTGGGGGCCGCTCGCGATGCCATTGCCGAAGGAAAGTCACGCATCGTCACCTTCGACCTGAGCCAGGACGGCAAGGACAGCCTCGGCATGCTGTGCGGCGGTAGGGTCACGCTGTACATCGAGTACGTGGGCAGTCGTCCGCTTCTATATATCTATGGTGCCGGACATGTCGGCCGCTTTCTGGCGACATTCGCGTCTCTTGTCGGTTTCGAAGTGACGGTGCTGGACGATCGGCCGGAGTTTGCCACCCCTGGTCGTATCCCCGACGCACACCACTTCCTGACCGGCGATTTTGTAGAACTGGTTCAGACAACCGCCTATGGCCCGCAAGGGTACCATGTCATTCTCACGGACAAGCACGTGAGCGACGAGCGAGTACTGCAGGCACTTCTGGAGCGCAAGCTGGAGAACCGGTACGTCGGGATGATCGGTTCCCGGTCGAAGACGCTTGAGATCTTCCGACGCCTTGAGATCGCAGGAATTGGCAGAGAAGCTCTTGCGCACGTGTATGCCCCAGTCGGCATCGACCACGGCGGCCAGACTGCCGAGGAAATAGCACTTGCCATCTGCACTGAACTCGTGGCCGCGCGTCACGACCACACCCTGGCCGATTCGATGAAGAACAGGGCGAACATCATTGGACTGCTGGAGAGCAAACCATGATCAAGGAACTCGAGTACCATGCAGCACACGACCTGAAGGAAGCGCTGGAACTGGCGGAACAGTTCGGACCACGCAAGCGCTTCCTGTCCGGCGGCACGGACATGACGGTGCGTCTCAAGGAAGGGCTTGTCAAGGAAGACATTATCGTCGACCTCTCCCACGTGGCTGAGCTCCGCTTCGTGCGTGAGGAGTCAGGTGTCGTCCACGTAGGGGCCGGTGCCACCCATGCGGACCTCAGCGCTTCTCCCATCGTGCGCCAGCACGGCCTTGCGCTGGCCCTGGCGGCTTCACGGGTTGGCGGTCCCCAGATTCGCAACATGGGGACGATCGGCGGCAACGTGGCCAACGCGTCACCCGCAGGTGACACGATCCCGGCGCTCATCGTCCTCGATGCCGTCGTGTCCATCACCAGCCGGACGGGCACGCGGGAGGTTCCCATCATCGACTTCTTCACGGGGCCGGGACGGTCCGTGCTTGCCGCAGAGGAACTCGTGACGGAGTTCCATTTCCCTGCGACGGGGCCAGGTGAACTGAGCGCCTTTGGCAAGCTGGGTGCACGGCAGGCGATGACGATCTCCACTGCCAACGTGGCCTTCTACTTCAGGATCGGCGGCGACCGGCGCATCGTGGAGGCTCGCATCGCCTTCGGCTCGGTCGCGCCGACTGTGGTCCGGGCACACAAGACCGAGCAGATGTTCTGTCAACTTCCTCCGCTCCTGTCATGGGACGCCATTCGCGGCGCGGCCCAGATGGCCTGGAAGGAAGTAGCGCCCATCGATGACCTGAGAGCAACTGCCGTCTATCGCAAGGAAGCCGTCGTCGGGCTTCTTGCCGAGGCCGCCTACGAAGCGCTTGCCTCCTGCTGGCATGAACGTTAAGATCAAGCTCTTTCAGGACTACAAGCAGTACCACGACACGCCCGAATACGAGCTGGAACTCCCTGCAGGAACGACGGCCGGGGAGATCGTGAGACAGCTTGGGATCAAGGGCCCGGAACTGGCGTACCTCATTCTCATTCTGAAGGGCAAGCGCGTGTATGAGGAGTATGTCCTTCAGGACGGCGACGAGCTGGTGTTTGCGGCCCCTATCGGTGGTGGCTGAGCGTGAAAGGAGTGATGTGATGGACGATATCCATTTCGAGCAGATCGCCAGGGTCGACGCACAGGGCAAGGCGTGCGGCACCACGGCGTACATGTCCGACCTCTCATTTCCGGGGATGCTGTATGCGTGGTTTGTGCGCAGCAAGTACCCGCATGCCCTGGTCAAAAGCGTCGATATCAGCAAGGCAATGGCGCTGGACGGCGTCGTCACGGTGCTGACGGCGGCAGACGTGACCGGGTTCAACGGGTTCGGGATCGTTAATCCCGACATGCCGGTCATCTGCGGGGACAAGGTACGGTACATGGGGGATACTGTGGCGCTGGTGGCTGCAACGACCGAACGCATCGCCGAACAGGCGGCGGCTCTGGTCGAGGTGGAGTACGAGGTCCTGCCCGTTGTCGACGACCCCATCGAAGCGCTGAAGCCTGATGCCCCCAAGGTCCATGACAAGGGCAACGTCTGCCTGCATACCCTCATCACGAAGGGTGACGTGGAGCAGGGCCTCCGTGAAGCGGATGTGGTCATCGAGCACGAATACCGGACGCCACGTCAGGCTCATACGGCGCTGGAGACCGAATCTGGTGTGGCGGTGCCGGAAGCCGACGGCTCGCTGTCGATGTATGCGGGTTCTCAGTATGCGTTCCGTGACCAGCTGCAGCTTGCCCGTATCCTGGGGATGAATCCCCGGATGATCCATGTCTACAGCAACCCAGTGGGTGGTGGTTTTGGAGGCAAGGACGAACTGACCATCCAGGGGGGCATTGCACTACTTGCCATGAAGACGGGCAAACCCGTCAAGGTTGTGCTCTCGCGTGAGGAGTCGCTGGTGTCGGGCTGGAAGCGCCATCCGTTCATCGTGCGCATCAGGACCGGTTTCAAGAACGACGGTACAATGCTTGCCAACGACGTCATCTGCTACGAGGACAAGGGGGCCTACTCGTCGCTTGGCGGCCCCATCCTCAACTTGGCCCTCGAACATGCTTCGTCCCTGTACCGCGTCCCCAACACGCGCCACGAGGGCTGGGCCGTGTTCACCAACAACGGTGTCTGTGGCGCGTTCCGTGGGTTCGGCGTTCCGCAGGTCCTGTTTGCGCTGGAATCCAACATGGACGAGGCGGCAGAGAAGCTGGGACTGGATCCGGTCACGATACGGCGGAAAAACGTCCTGTACCAGGGGGAGGTTTCCCCTATCGGCCATACCCTGCGTACGGGGGTCTCGATGGACCTCGTCCTCGACGCTATTGAGAAGTCGGACCTGTGGCAGCACCGTGAGGAATACAAGAAGACAGACAAACCATGGCTCCGGCGCGGGGTAGCTCTGTCGCTGGCTCCGCAGGGAGCCGGACTCGGGGTCGGGATTCCTGACTATGGCGGTGCGTACATCGATCTCGACCGGGACGGCAACTTCACGCTGCGCATCGGTCTTGTGGAGTATGGCCAGGGCACACATACTGGGTTCACACAGATGGCAGCAGGCCTGCTGCACGTTCATCCATCGCGGGTGCGGATTGTCGCTGGCCAGACCGAAGGTTCGGTCGACACGGGGCCCGCCACCGCTTCCCGCTCGACGTACACAGCCTCGAATGCCATTGCGGCAGCGTTCCACGATTTCGGTGTCAAGGTGGCCGGCGCGCTGGATGCGAAGTATCATACCGGAGCGGATGCGGTCTGTGAGGCGAAGGACGGCGGCATGACGACGCTGGTGGGCTTCCGGACGTATGAGGAGCTGGCTCAGGAGTTTGCCCAGGAATCGCCATTGCGCGGGGAGGGCTACTTTGTGTGGCCGACCGCGGACCGGGAGATTCCAGGTGCTGCCGGGCTGCCACATTGGATCTACAGCTTCGCCGCACAGGCAGCGCTGGTCGAGGTCAACACCCTGACCGGTGAAACCCGCCTGCTCAAGGTCGCGACAGCCCTGGATACAGGACGCACAGTCAACCTGCAGCAGGTCGAGGGGCAGATCGACGGCGGCGTTGCGCAGGGCGAGGGGTTCGCCTTGTTCGAGGACACACTGATCGCAAAGGGGCAGGTGCGCACGAAGAACTTCTCGACGTATATCATCCCGACCGTCCAGGATGTGCCCGAGCACGAGTATATCATCCTGGAGAATCCTGAGGGAACCAGTGCCTTCGGGGTGCGAGGCATTGGCGAAGTCGTGATGGTCCCGATCATCCCTGCTGTTGCCCTGGCTATCCACGATGCCACGGGTGTCTGGGTGCGCCAATTGCCCGCGACGCCCGAGCGCCTGTATCGACTGCTGCATCCAGGATTGTAGGACGGTGAAGCTGTATCGGGAACCCGCGGGGGTGGAGTGCCGTCTAACAAGAGGGTCGATGTAACCGCACATCGCGTCTAGGGCCATAAATGAAGTGTGAAGAGGGGCCGAGAGGGCCGTAGATGTGGCCCTGAGCATCTATTGCGGGCCGACGGCTGCGGATTAGTGAACACATTAGTGTTGCAATATACGATAGTGTGCTCAAACTTGAGTTAGGATAAGAGTGTGGCGGTGCGGTACCTCGTTGATGCACCGTGCGAACGATGAACTGAGAGGGTAGGGGGGAAGCACATGCGAGGGAGTATCTTGTACTGTCTGTAGTGGTGACTTTGTGAAGGCAGTTGTACTGCACGAAATGCAACAGGAGCACTACTAGTGTCAGGCAAAGTTCTTGGACATGCGGGTTGGTGGCACCGGAATTGGGGTGCTGCGTATCTTCTGCATAAGTGCCATGTGAATAGGTAACAAGGAGGAATAGGAATGACAAAGCGAATTCTCTCAATACTGATCGTGGCAGCACTTGTCGGTGGGGCAATGTTCAGCGCTCCCGCGAAGACGCGAGCAGGCGCCATCAGCGCCACTGTCGTAGCAAGCCCCGACACTACCGGAGCGACGAGTGCTGTGACCATCAATCTTACTACGTTGAGTGCGGCAACGACTTGGGAGATAACGTTCCCGAGCGCATTCACGGTACCATCTTCCATTGCGGTCGGCGCGGTCATGATCGGCATAACGCCAGCATCAGCCAGCGTGGTCGGCAACGTAGTGACCCTCACAACGGCGAGCGTCCCGGCGGGCCCCCACAGCATTGTGTTCAACTCCTCAATTGGGATCGTCAATCCCTCCACCGCAAGCAACTACACTTTTGCGATCAGTACGGACGGGGGAGATTATGCGAGCGGCTTCTATGCGAGCATCGTAGGTGGTGGTGGCTCCGGCAGTCTCACCATCACCCCGAGCTCCACGACCGCGGGTGCCACTAACGTGACTCTTCAGGTGGTCTTCACGCCGACCTACTCGGTAGGCTTCATATCCCTCAATCTGTCGGGGTACAATTTCTACGGGACACCGTCAACCTCCAACGTTTACGGTAGTGGCTCCGGTCTACTCACCAGTGTTTCCGGGTCCGGGAGCGCGTTGTACTTGACCTTCGGCACGGCACTGACGGCCGGCTATCCTTACACGCTGACTATTACCTCAGGTTGTAGCCTGATGAACCCCACGACAGCGAATACCTACACCATTACCGCGAACCTGACCGGTGGAGGGAGTCAGACGCTTTCAGGCACCGTTACGATCGGCGGTGGCTCCGGCGGCCTCACCATCACCCCGAGCTCCACGACCGCGGGTGCCACTAACGTGACTCTTCAGGTGGTCTTCACGCCGACCTACTCGGTAGGCTTCATATCCCTCAATCTGTCGGGGTACAATTTCTACGGGACACCGTCAACCTCCAACGTTTACGGTAGTGGCTCCGGTCTACTCACCAGTGTTTCCGGGTCCGGGAGCGCGTTGTACTTGACCTTCGGCACGGCACTGACGGCCGGCTATCCTTACACGCTGACTATTACCTCAGGTTGTAGCCTGATGAACCCCACGACAGCGAATACCTACACCATTACCGCGAACCTGACCGGTGGAGGGAGTCAGACGCTTTCAGGCACCGTTACGATCGGCGGCGGCTCCGGCGGCCTCACCATCACCCCGAGCTCCACGACCGCGGGTGCCACTAACGTGACTCTTCAGGTGTCTTTCACTCCGACGTATTCGGTAAGCACCATGCTCCTCTACCTCTCGGGGTACACCTTCATCGGGACACCTTCACTCTCCAACGTCTACATATCTGGCGGTTCCGGCTTGCTCACGGCAGTCTCCTTGTCCGGCGGGAACACACTATCATTGACGTTCGGCACGCCGCTGGTGGCCTACTCCTCCTACACACTGTACATCTATCCGGGTTCTGGCTTGATGAACCCCACGACAGCGAATACCTACAGCATTACTGCTAACCTGTTCGGTGGAGGTGGCCAGACACTCACCGGCACCGTTACCATCGGTGGTGCGTCGGTGACTATTCAGAGCGTCAGCGTCAACCCCCTTACTCCCAGCAGCGTTGCGCAATTCGCTATCACCTTCTATACCAGTTCTTCGACAGCAGGAATCAAGTCCGGTGATACGATCAGGGTCGAGTTCCCTGCCGGCACGCAGTTCCCATCTGGTTCGTTCTGCCCTACGTGCTTCGTTATCAACGGACAGACCGTGCAGGTGACGCCAACACGGAGCAACTACGTCGTCACGATTACGGTTCCAGCAACAATCCCCGTCGCCACGCAGTATGTGTACCTGACGATCGGCACGACCGCGGGCATCGTCAACCCCCCCACGTCTGGCAGCTATTCGCTGAAGGTCTCGACCAGCATCGATACGACACAAGTGACCTCCAATCAATATGCGCTGGTCGGCACGTCCATCAGCAGCTTGGCTGTCACTGCCAACCCTACCGCTCAGGGTGCTTACCCCGAGCTGCGATTCACCTTCACGACGTCGAGTTCAGGTGGGCTCAGCCAGAACGATTACATCTACATTCAGTTTCCAACCGCGATGAACATGCCTTCGTCGGTCCCTGCCGCGTCCGTTACGGTGAACGGCGTTCAGGTATCGTCGATCAGCCTCGACGGGTCTGACAAGCTGTCCATCTACACGCCGATTTCCATCGGCAACAGCCAGCAGGTTGCGGTGGTTATTGCCGCGACGTCGGGCATCTCCAACCCATCTACAGTGGGGACGACCCTGAGCTTCAGTGTCTCGACGTCCCAGGATGTGGGCGCCCAGACTGTCTCATACACGACGACGACCTCACAGATTAGCCAGGCTCAGGTGACGTTGACGACGAACGGCCTTGGCAAAGCATCGGGCTACACTGTGACTTTCCAGACCGGAGCCGGCGGGGCACTTACGGCCGGCATCGGGCGCATCTACATCGTGTTCCCCAGCGGAACGACCGTTCCCGTATCCATGGCTGCGGCGAATGTTCGTGTCAATGGCGTGACGGCCTCCAACGTGTTCACTGTCACGAGCAACCGTCGCGTTGAGATCACTACGCCCGTCGCGGTAGCGGGATCTTCGCAGATCACCGTCGTCATCGACGTGGCAGCCAACATCGTCAACCCCTCGACACCTGCTACCAGCTACACGCTGGCCGCGTACACCTCCTCTGAGCAAACGCTGGTCTACAGCGCTCAGTATTCCATTGTCAACCTCCCGACCAGCACTGCAGTAACCAACCCAACTGCTCCGGATGGTCTGAACGGCTACTACAGGACACGTCCGACAGTCTCGATAACGGCTACCAGCCCATCTGGGTATCCAGTCTCCATCTACTACCGCATCAACAGCACAACTGACACGCTCTATGGTGGACCGGTGCAGATTCCCGATGGCACAGTAACCTTCACGTACTATGGCAAGGACTCGCAGAACAACCAGGAACAGGCAAAGCAACTGACTTTCAAGGTCGATGCTACGGCTCCTGTCGTGACGATTCTGAGTCCACTGGAAGGCACTGTCACATCAACTGGTGCGCTCTCCATTACAGGCCGTACTGAGGCCGGCGCCTCGGTGACAATCAATGGCACTTCTGTTGCTGTGCAGGCCAACGGAGACTTTGGAGGTAGCGTCGCACTTAGCGAAGGTGCAAATGCCATCCAGGTTGTTGCCACAGATTTGGCCGGCAATGTCGGTCAGATACGTGTGAACGTGACCCTCGACACCAAGCCGCCCGTGCTAAGCATAACGTCGCCGACGATCTACTCGACGGTGATGACCCAGCAGGTGGCGGTCACCGGCAAGACTGATCCCGGGTCGATCGTGACGGTCGGAGGCTCGAAGGTGAATGTGGCAGCAGATGGTTCGTTCAGCATCCTGTACATGTTCCCGAAGGAAGGGCTGAACGTCATCGACATAACGTCTACAGACGCGGCTGGGAATGTTGCCAAGACCGGCCTCCCTGTCACCTATGTGGCGCGCACGCTGATCCGGCTTCAGGTCGGCAACAAGACGGCAATGATCAACGACGCATCCAAGACGCTCCAGGCGGCTCCCATCAATGTGAAGGGTGTCGTCATGGTCCCGCTCCGATTCATTGGAGAGGCTTTCGGGGCGACGGTAGAATGGGAGCCGATATTCAAACTCATCCGGCTTCAGCTGGGCTCCACGATGATTTACCTCCAGATAGGGTCCAACTATGCGTCGGTGAATGGCAAAAAGATCGTGCTCCAGGGTCTGCCGACCATTATCAAGGGCACGACGATGGTTCCGATCCGGTTCATCTCGGAGGCATTCAACGCGCAGGTGACGTGGGTTGCGGCGACACAGGGTGTAGAGATCACGTATCCGAAGCCCTGAATCCAGTAACAACACATCAGAGGGGCGTGCATCATGAAGCATGAGGGACTGATTGTCGGCCTGCTTGTCGTCGCAGTAGTCATTTCTGCGGTGGGACTGGTCCTCGGGGTTGCACGCCCTGCTCGCCAATCGAGGGTTGTCGCTGCCACTGGCACAGCTCAGAAGTCGTTTGTACCAGATACCGCCCATTTGGACCTCGGTGTTCAGACGGACGCTTCAACAGTGCAGAAGGCTCAACAGGACAATGTGGCGACGATGAACGGCGTCCTGGCTGCCCTGAAAGCGGCCGGCGTCAAGAGCGAAGACATCCAGACCAGCAGTTTCTACGTCAACCAAAACTTTGACTACTCAAGTGGGAAGTCGTCGATACCCACAGGATGGCGGGTCAGCAATACGATGGCTGTCACCACCAAGCCTGAGATCGTGTCGGCTATCATTGACGCGGCGTCGAAGGCCGGGGTGAACATCTTCAACAGTATCAGCTTCGAGATCAGCAATCGCGAGGAGCTGAAGGCAGGACTGATGAAGGATGCCATGGCGAACGCGCGGGCGAAAGCCCTGGGGACGCTGGCAGGCACAACTCATACCCTGGGTGACATCGTTTCGATAGCGGCAGACTGGTCCGGGCCTTCTGTGGTCACCTCTGGTGCAGAAGGAATGGGGGGCTATGCAATGTCCGTCCCCGTGGAGGCCGGCACCAATGTCCTGTCGGTCTTGGTATCCGTCACCTTCGAGCTCGACTGAAGGTTTCGCCGGTATAGTGTTCGTCTGTTTCGCCCCGTCGATCTCTCTCGACGGGGCGAAACCATGTTTCCGGTGTTGCATACCTGCGGCAGGATGGTAGTATGATTTTATGTTCTTCACAATTGGGGACGGGAATCCAGTTGAATGCCACTTCTTGGCGTGACTGAACTGCACGCGCTATTTATGCTGACTTGCGGTTCACTGTCTGTTCACATAAAGCGATGACACAATCATCCATCGAGGGTAGAATACAGCCATGAGAAAGATACTTGTCGTCGAAGACGAAGAGAACATCCGTACGCTCGAGAAGCTTTATCTGCAGAAGGAAGGCTATGAACCCGTGCTGGCCGCAACCGGACGCGAGGCATTGCGCTTGTTTGACGAGCAGAAACCTGACCTTGTGATCCTGGACCTCATGCTGCCCGAACTGAGCGGCGAGGAGGTCTGCCGCGAAATCCGCAAGAAGTCGACCGTGCCGATTATCATGGTGACAGCCAAGAGTGATGAGATCCAGAAGCTGGAAGGCTTGGAGATCGGCGCAGATGACTATGTGACCAAGCCCTTCAGCCCGCGCGAACTCATGGCCCGCATCAAAGCGGCGCTCAGGCGGTATGACTGGGAGCGTCTGGCTGACACGGCGCCGGTGGAGAAACTGGTCTTCAAGGACATCGTCGTTTATCCGGGCAAGCACCGCGTTGTCAAGGCGGGCAAGGATATCATGCTCACTCCCAAGGAATTCGAGGTGTTCACGCTGCTGGTCAAAGCCAACGGTGAGCCTGTCTCGCGTTCCAGCCTCATCAAAGAGATCTACGGCGGCAGTGATGACGAAGTCTTCGACCGCACCATCGATGCCTACATCAAGAATATCCGCAAGAAAATCCAGGACGACCCCGGAAACCCGACGTACATCGAATCCATCTACGGAGTCGGATACCGTATCCTGGTGTAACGTGACTTGTTGAAGAAGACGTCCAGCTTCCATACCAGGCTGATCCTCAGCTACGCGGCGCTTCTGGTACTGGTCATGGTGCTGTCGATCACCGTAGCAGACGCCTTCTTCATACGAGCATTCAAGACCTTCCTGGCCGGCGGATATGGGTCGCCCTTCGGCATCAAGTCGATGGTCATTGAGCCAAACAGCTATCTGCTGACCACCACGTATCTCAAGTTCCATGACATGATGCGTCTCTCCGTGTGGATCGGCGGATGCGCCGTCATGTTGATCGCGCTTGGCGTGGCAAGCTGGTTCACGCGACGCTTCTCTCAGCCCATCTCTGGGTTCGCCAGCTTTGCCGACCGCATCGGCCATGGCGACTACGGTGCACAGATCTCGAACAATCAAGGACTGCGTGAGTTTGCCGAGCTGTCCGACTCGCTCAATCACATGGCGCATGAGCTAAAGTGCCGTGACGAGGTAGAGCAGGAACTCTTCTCCAACCTTTCTCATGAGCTTCGCACCCCTGTGACGGTCATCAAGGGCTACATGGAAGCTCTTGATGCCGAGCTGATCTCCAACCCCCAGGAGCTGCATTCGGCGGCAGAAGCGATTTCCCAGGAGACGGCCAATCTCGAGGTCATGATCAACGAATTGCGGCAGCTTGCCCAGATCGACAATAATGCCGTCATGCCCGAGAAGTCGGACTTCGACGTTGATAAATTGCTGGGGTATATCTGGCGAAGGTTTGCCCCCATTGCTGCGGCCCGCGGAGTTCTGTTGCCGCACCAGTTCGAGGCGCACGTGAGGGTTCATCTCGACCGTCAGCTTCTGGACAGGGCAGTGGCCAATCTGCTGAGCAACGCCATCACTGCTACGCCCTCGGGACACTTCGTGACTCTCTCCAGCGCAGTTCATGAGTCGCGCGGGGTCAACATCGTCGTCGAGGATACCGGGTCCGGGATTCCCCAAGAAGACTTGGCTCACGTGTTCGATCGCTTCTTCAGGGGGGACCGTTCGCGCAACAGGAGGAGCGGAGGCCTGGGCCTCGGTCTTCCCATCGCCAAGGATCTCGTCGAGATCGAAGGTGGTCGCCTCGACATCAGGAGCACGGTCAATGTTGGCACACGCGTAACCATCTCCTATCCGCGGTCTGTCATCGTACGCGACGAGTCCCTTCTGGCTTCCTGAAGAGCTCGTCTTGCACCTGTCGCTCGCAGGGTTACACTGAGACCAGCGGCCCGTGGCGGCTGACTTGTCAACAGGGGGCGGTCCATGGCCGGAGACAACATGCTGCACGCCGAAGTTCGTCAGACTGAGGGACTCACATTCGTGGCACGCGGGCCTTCCAATCACTGGGTTGTGCTGGACACGTCCGAATCGGGTGGCGGTCACGGGGCGGGGTCCAACCCCATGGAACTGTTACTGATGGCGCTTGGTGGATGCACGGGGATGGACATCGTGTCGATTCTCGCCAAGATGAAAGAATCGTACATGGGATTCCGTGTCGAGTTGTCCGGCGAACGTGCGGAGGAGCACCCCCACCGGTTCACCCGCATCTACGTTGACTACTACCTGACGAGTGACTCTGTTTTGACAGACAACGTTGCCAAAGCGATCCGGCTGTCCGCCGAGAAGTACTGCTCCGTCGGCGGGACACTGGTGCCCGGTGTCGCCTTGGTCCATAGGTATCACATCATCCGGGGCGCGGGCGAGGAGACCGGTGAGGTCGTCTGATCGCCTGGTTAAACCGGTACGTCTGGATTGCTGACACGATGTGTGGTGTCAGCAATCCGCGTTCTGACCCCTGACGCTTCGCGGAGGGCGAAGCCCTCCACCAGAACTCGACGCTGGTCATGACAGAGCCTCTGGCCCTGCCACTCCGACTTTACTCTGGTCTATGATTTGATATGATAAGAATATGGGAGCCAGAAGACATAGGAACAGACATCAGGATCAGCCTCCCGTTGGGACGCCAGTCGCTGGGTTGGGCAAGAAGGAAGTTGCTGCGCCGAGTGCCGCGATAGCAGACACCTCCCAGGACCATACGCTCGACGCGTTCTTTGATCCCGCGCATATACGTCTGAGCAGTGTCATGCAGCGCCAATCTGAGCTGGCGACTCTCGCCTGGCACTTCGCCCTAGCGTCCGTGTTCGTGCCTGTGGCCGGCATTGTCCTCGGTCTTCTCGCGGTCCTGTTCGCGCGCGAAGCCCAGGACATGTTCGATCTTGTCGGGGGGACCGACTTCGACCAGCGCCGGGCACACAAGGCTCTTATCATCGGGGGCACGATGACAGGAATCTGGCTGATTGGAACGGTTGTGCTCATCTTCATTCTAACGTCACGCGGATTCTAACGCCGCGTCGCGTCTACACCGCAGTAATCCCGACATGTCGAGCTACACGACGCTGGTCTGCGACGCGGAGATTGGCCGATTGTCACAGGTGCAGTAGACTGCCTCAGAACTTGTAGCCGAACTGTCGCAGCATAGTCTTTCTGTCTGTCACGTCGCCGTCGCTTTCGATGCCCTTCGGTTTCTCTCCGTCGATGACGCCCATGATACCACGGCCGGTTCCGTCGTCCGCGACAACCACCTTGAGCGGGTTTGACGTCGCGGCGAAGATCGTGCAGACCTCCGGCACCGTCTTGAGAGCGTTGAGCACGTTGATCGGGTAGGCGTTCCCAAGCAGCAGGATGAAGATGTGTCCGGCGCCGATGGCCAAGGCGTTGTCCCGGGCCAATGTGGTCAGGTGCTCATCCGTTCCGGCGCACCGCACAAGGCAGACCCCCGATGCCTCGTTGAATGCCAGCCCGAATTTCACGCCGGGCACAGCGTTCACCACAGCCTCGTAAATATCCTCGAGACTCTTGATGAAGTGTGTCTGTCCGATGATGATATTCATGTCCTCGTCCTTCCTCACAGCTACCAACTCCAGTTGCATGGCATCACCTCCACAGGCATTGTAGCGCCAGACACGGTCTCGGCAACGAGTTCGCACCGAAGCATTTCGGCCAACGGGAAACTGGCCTGGTCCGTGGTCTCCAGCAAGGTCCAGTTGTCCCAGACGCGCATATCGCGCTGCATCCAGTACACGACGGGCCTGTCGGACCACCTGGGGGGGGGTTGTTGAACGCTCGATTCTTTCGCGATTGTGCCACACTATTTCTCCTGGGTTCCCTGCGTCGGTTGACAACCCATGCATGCTTGGTACCCTGCATGCAGGGACAGTACATGTGAAGCTGCGCCCAATTGACAGGAGGTATCCATGCAATACAAGATCATGTATCAGCCGTCCTACTCCTTGCTCGAGCTGCAACTTGACCCGTCTGAGTCTGTCGTCGCCGAATCGGACGCCATGGTTAGCATGACATCGAACGTCAGGATGGACACAGGAGCCAAGGGAGGTCTCTTTGGCGCACTGAAGCGCTCTGTCGGTGGGGAGAGCATGTTCCAGAACACCTTTACGACCCAAGATGGCCCGGGCAGCGTGACCTTTGCCCCGACCATGGTGGGGGACATTGCAGCTCGCGACATGAGGGGCGAGAGCCTGTTCGTCCAGTCAGGCTCATTTCTTGCGTCGTCTCCGACGATTGAGCTCGACACCAAGTGGGGTGGCGCCCGGACCTTCTTCTCCAGAGAAGGGCTGTTCGTCCTCAAGGCGACCGGCGTGGGCATGTTCTTCATGTCCAGCTATGGTGCCATCCACGCTGTAACACTGGCTCCGGGAGAGCAGCTGGTCATGGACACTGGCCATATGGTGGCCTTCGACGCGACGATGGGCTATCACGTCCGGCCTGTCGGAGGTCTGAAGCAGACACTGTTCTCAGGCGAGGGTCTGGTCGTGGATCTCACCGGACCGGGCACGATCTATATGCAGACGCGCAACTTTGGAGCTTTCGTGAACTACTTGGTCCCCAAGCTGCCCTTCAAACGTGACTAAACGTCTCTCGTGAACGAGGAAAAGGCCGGCAGCATTGCCGGCCTTTTCGCATGGAAGGATGTTCACGAGCACTGACTGCCCGGCAGAACTACTCGACGACGATAACCTCTGGCGCGGTCGACGACATGTTGCTCTGGACGACGGCTGCGCGTTCAGCGGCGATCGCCCTGAGATCCCTGTCCTGCGTCAGTTCCTCGCGTTCGAGGAGCAGGACGTCGTCGCGATGGTCCAGCCGCCCTCTCTCGACAAGAAGATCTCCTGTGTGCAGCAGGAGCATCCGGGCTCGCGACAGCGACTTGGCGATGTAGAACCAGGCCTTCTCTGTGACGGCGGACGTCTGCATCATCGCTTGGTACCTCTTCCTGAGCAGGACGTTGTTGCCGCCGGACAGCGAATCCAGCCAGGCGAGCGGATCACGGGCTGCTTGCACGCGAGTGGCTGCCCCGGTTTCGCGTGCCCGCAGCAGGGCAACAGGAAGCAGGTCACTGCGTTCCTGCAGGGTTGGAGATCCGACGTCGACGATAGATGTCCTGAAGAAGGAGAACGCCCGCATGAAGGCTTCCAGGTCGCGCTCGACAGTGACGTCCGTGCACAGCATGCGCAGGGCCTGTTCGGAATCCCCCTTCGCTATCGCTTCGGCAGCGAGGCGCGCGGTATCGTCGGAGACCCTGGCTGCGATGCGGTCGAGATGCGTCCACGGGTCCAGACCGGCCGTGTCGCTGGCTGCCTCGAGGACTTCGCCAAGGCGGTCCTGGATGCCGCGGTGTGCCAGCGCATGGTTCAGGTCCTCTGCCCGGAACGAGGACGAAACCAGCAGCAGGAGGAGGTCCAGAACGAGAGGATGCATGAAGGTCAGCAGCTGTTGCAAGCTGGCCAGCGTCTCGTCGCCGGTCAGGGTCTCGACTTGGACGCTGTCCAGCTCCGCGAGGTGGGTACTGTTGTTGCTGATCCATCGTTCCAGGCGAGGCACGGCGAGCCGAATGGCTACCGCCGCGCGCGATGCACGTGGAAGACGGATGAGGGACTTGGCGGACAGTCTGACTTTGGCAGTCGTGCGCCTCAGCAGCAGGTCGTCCAGCGCGTCTTGCGGCAGCCCTGCGCGGTCGAGCAGGTTGCGGGTGAAGGTTGAGTCGATGTAGACGGAACCGTCGAACACTCTCGCGACGTCGTCAGGGACCGTCGGTACGGTGGAGCCGAGCAGCAGTGCCCCGGTGTCCTTCGACAAATTGTGGAGAAGTTCGACGACGATATCGGCTGCCATCGGGGCCAGCGGGCGTGGTGTCAGACGCGCCAGCGCACGTCGTGAGAACGCTCGTGCGCCAACGTGCGCAGGGGCAGGAAGGGCAGACAGGAACGTCAGTTCCTGACCGTCCCAGATCCAGTCGAGGATGCAAGGCATGGCCATCCGGTCACCGAGGAGCGTGGCCAGACGTGCAGACTGCGTAACAGGGCGTTCGTCAGCGGGTGACGGCGTTGGCCGGTGGAGGACCTCACCGGTCGTACTGACAGTCCACTCCCAGGCAGCAGCTTCACCATCGCCTGTACCTAGCGTACATTGTACGATGGCATTCGACTCCCCAAGGCTGGCATTCGGCGACCAGGCGCGGCCCGAGAGTCCGGGGTGGAGCTCGGCGCGTTGCGCGAGGACCGCCATGGAGGCGGTCGACAGGTACTTGGCCTCCGTCACGCCGGCGTCACGGGCTCTCTGGATAGTCTGAATGTCCAGAAGTCGCAGCCATGACTCCCGGATGCCGTCCTGCAACTCCGTGAGTGTGTGGAGGATCTCCGCCGTGTCGAAGGTCCCCGGGTCGAACCAAGACCACGCTCGTGGCACGACCGGGGAGCATCGTTCCATGATGTCGGGACCGACCGATTCAAGCAGCCGGGCGAAGGAGAGGGTGTCGGCAGAGAAGTCGTACTTCTCCAGCGCGCGCCGGGCGTCAGCCAGCGTTTTTGCTCCCGCAAGGGCATGACGGTACGCAGTTCCAGGCAGGACAAGTGTCTCGGTAACGTTGAAACTGCCTGCAATCATGGCAAGGGTGGCCTTGCCAGTCATACCGACGTTGCGAACAGGAAGGAGGCGTCGTTCCTGCAATCGGATCCATTTCATGGGGAGGCCGTGACATCGGCGCAGGCCTTGTTGTACACACGCAGGATCATAAACATTGCCCATGCCAGCAATGTGGTCGTCGCGCCAGCGGCGATCCGCAGGATGAGGATGATGGACGCGGTGGCCGGGATGATGACGCCGGCCCCGAGGAGATCGATGAAGATGGTCAGGAACATCGCAGCAAGGATCTGCCGCTTCTTGAGTCCACTACACGCGAATTGTGCCATCAGGTCACCTCAACTGGCCGCTCATGTGCCCAAGTAAAGTCTTTGAGTTCAAAGAGGCCAGCATCGCATCCGTGCGTGGGGGCCTGGATTGATCTGACGTGAGCATCTGGCCACAGGCATGGACGGTTCCAGACTGGCGGAGAGGGTGGGATTTGAACCCACGTGGCAGGGGTTACCCACCAACCCGCTCTCCAGGCGGGTGCTTTCAGCCGCTCAGCCACCTCTCCGCATGGTAGGAACGCGAACAGAACAAGTATACGGAAAACGTCCCCAGATGCAACGAATTGAGAGCAAACGGCAGACTATTCCTACGATCCCGGCGCAGTCCGCTTCTGACTGGCTAGGCTGTCCAGGACGTAGATGGTGTTCTTGCCGCTCTTCTTTGCCTGGTACATCGCAAGATCGGCGAGCAGGAGCAGGTTCTGTGGATCGGACACGCGGTCCTCGAAGTTTGCCACGCCGCCGCTCAGCGTGACCACGGAACGGAAGTGGCGGTGGTCACGAGCGCTGTTGCGTTCGACAGACGCGAGGATACGCTCGGCGGCCTTGCGCGCGTCGGTGGGAGAGGCGCCCGGCATCAGGATGACGAACTCCTCGCCGCCGTATCTGTAGGCTGAATCGACAGTCCGGATACTATGGCGCAGGATGTCCGCGATGCCCTGGAGGGCGAGGTTTCCATCCAGATGGGAGTAGGTGTCGTTGTACTTCTTGAAGTCGTCGATATCGAAGAACAGGAGGGAGAACACTTCACCAAACCGTGCTGTGCGCTCCGACTGTTCAATGGAGTGTGTCACGAACGCGCGATAGTTGCCCAGGCCCGTCAACTCGTCGGTCACCGAGAGCTCATCGATACGATGGACATAGAGGATGTTCTCGGCGACCAGGCTGCAGTCCGAGACGAAAGCTTCCACCATGTGCCGCTCTTCGTCCGTCAGAAGCACGGGGCGTTTGAACGACACGTACAGGACACCATACAGGACACCTTCGAGTGTTATGCGGAGTGTCAACTCGGTCATGGCCCCTGGGGCGAGCGGGACCATAGTGTTCGAGACTTCAGAGTGAACGACCGACATGCTGGGACTGCTGAACGCTTCGGCCAGGATACCCGGCTCGACTCCTGGCTCCGGAGTGAACCCAGTGATGTCAGCCTGGCTGACGACCAGCTGTCTGGATTCTGCTTCGAAGGGGACGTATGCCGATCCGTCCGCCTCGATGACATCCTGCAGCTTGCGAGCCGTTGCAGCCAGGAACTGTTGCAGGTCTGTGCGCTTGAAGGAGGTGTCGAGCAGTTCCTTTGCCGCTAGTCGATACTTCGTGAGCAGGGCAGAGCGCTGCTTCAGGAAGATCTTCTGTACGATGGATTCCGCATAAGCCATGAAGAGGTCAAATGCACTGGTCTCGCCGAGAGTCAGCAGTCTGTGGTCTCCAATGCCCATGATGACGAAGCCCACGAGGCGCTGCTCGAAGTCCAGCCGACGGACCAGCAGGTCGCGACCCTGCAGCAGACCGGTGATCGAGCGCGACAGCGAGTGCGTTACATCTAGTCGAGCCCGCAACTCGCTTTCGAAGAGACGGACAGGTTCCGCCTCTTCCGCGCTGGCGGCCCGGATGGCAGTCCAGGCTCGTGCCGTGTTGCCCGAGTTTTCCAGCAGGATGACACTCCCTGGCCTAGGCAAGATTCGCTGCAGGAGGCGACTGAGATGCGCCGTTGCCTGTTCGGTCGTCGAGACGTCGATGTTTTCCAGCTCTGCTCTATTGATGGCTTCGCGGATATTGCGCTGCTCTTTGACTTCTTCCCAGATCAGCCTTCCCTGCAGAAATCCCTGTACCTCTCCGGCAACCGCCAGGACGTCAGTGGTAACGTCGTTGGTGAAGTAGTCGCTCTGGCCACTTTCCAGGTTAAGCACGGCGATGACCCGTCCTTCCGCATTCTTCATCGGGATGGCCAGCTCACTGTGCGTGGTCTCATCGGCCATGATGTAGTTGGCATAGTCGGTGATGTTGGGAACATTGACGATCGTTCGCTCGCGCAGTGCTTGTCCAAGGACGCCTGCTCCTGCGTTCATGCGGGCAATGATCTCCTGAGGTGGGACAGGGGATTTGGGCGCCGGCACCGAAAAGAGCCGGGTGAAACGGTCGTTCTCTACCATCAGCAGGTCAATGCACGACAGCTGGAACGCGTTGTTCATGATGGAGAGGAAACTGCTGATCTCCTCCTCGAACGGCAAGGGGGAGACGATGGCCGAGGACAGCTGGTTGGTGACGGTGAGCGTGAAGTTCTTGCGCTTCAGTGCCTCCATCATCGTGGCGTTGTCCAGCACCGAGGCAGCAATGTTCGCAAACGATGTGAACAGGGCCAGGTCGTCTTCGTTGAACGGATTCTCGACGCCGATACGGCTGACAGATACCAGGCCGTACTTCTGGCTGCCCCTGCGCAGTGGGGCGACCATTATTGATTCGGGCTCTTCGGGGGTGCCGTAGATTTGCATGGCGCGCGGGTCCAACAGGGCGTTCTTGATGAGTTCGGGAGTGTCGCCGTCGAAGGTCTTGCCCAGGATTCCCTCTCCCCGTCGGATGCGCAGGTGCGAGAGAGCCTCGCGGTATTCGCTCTTGGCGGCGACGACGGACAGGTGCTCCATATCCGCATCGATGGTTGCAACGATAGCGTCGTCGGCCGAGAAGAACAGCGCTGCGCGGTCCGTGATGGCCTCCAGAACCTGTTGATAGGCCTGAGACGCGGCCATGTCCTGGATGATGGCGGTAAGGAAGGACAACTTGTGGAAGGCGGCCTGCATGCGCTCCTTGTCACGACTGACATCGGCGACGCGGGTATCCATGGCGTGAAGACTGTGCCTGACATGTTCGTCGGCAACATACGACAGGATCCCCACGCCCGCTACAGCAAGCATCCCTGTGCTGATGCCCCCCCAGTTGGCTGACCGGAGCGCCTGTATGAAGCCGCTGCCCTGCTGCTGAGCAATTGACAACCCTTGGCTTACGACGAGGCTTGCCAGGGCAGCCGTCAGGTACAAGGGAAAGTGCCCGTTCTGCAGGATGATGGACGCAATGACGAGGAAGGCGCCACTCACGACGAAGCTGGCGTCAAACGGCAGGATGCGTGTTCCGCCATAGAACACGGGCTTGCCCATCAGTAGGGGGCTGCCCATCGCGCCCAGGAAGAGGTTCATGGCGATGCCATCGAACAGAATCTGGTGGCGGAGGATGGCGCGCGCCACGCCGCCGCGAGGCGCGAAGCGTTCCATGAGGTCAAGCGCAACGTTGAAGGCGATTCCGGTGACAAGGATCCCCGGTAGAAGCACGAGCCGGATAGCTCCAGGGGTCTGGCTGAGCATGGCAAGAAGCCACCAGACGCTGCCTCCAGCAATGACCGCGTACCGGAGCAGAATGAGTATTCTGGCTGTGTTGCGTTCGCCAGGTTTCACGGTCTGCAAACCCTTTCCATGGAGAAACTATAGCATGCCCAGCGAAAATGCCAACCATGGCGCAGGTCATGTGCTGACAGGTCTGGACGAGAGAGAGTCAGGGAGAGCTTGTCAGTGAGATGGCAGTCTAGAGACTGAGGAGAACCTCCACAACGCGCGAGGAGGCGAGGATGATGAGGAACGAGGCGCCGGCCAGAGCGAAGGCCAGGACTGGCGCCCAGCCGGCCGTGGGCCCGCGTTGCGGTTCGGCTGCTGTCAGGACCTGGCGCAGCAGGTGCTCCGGTACCGTCACGCCGTCGACAGCCGCGTGATAGTGTGTCCGAAGCAACTGGTCAAGCTCGTCGTTACTGTGTTCGATGGTCACGATGTGCCTCCAGGAAGGCCTTCAGCGCTTCCTTCGCGCGGAAGAGGCGCGATTTGACGGTTCCCACGGGCTTCCCGATGAGCCCTGCGATCTTCTCGTAGGACATCTCCTTGTAGTAGTAGAAGTACAACACGTCTCTCAGGTCGCCCGAAAGGTGCCGCATGCCTGCCGCGACATCCTGTACGGTCTCCGCTTGCACCGGGTCATACCCTGTCCCATCCGAACCCGGCTGCGGCAGGGCGTCTCCCGGGGTCAGCAGGGGAAGCTCTCGCCCTTTGTGCTGACGAAAGCTGCTTGCTTCATTCATGGCAATCCTCATGACCCACGTTGTTGGACTGGAATCGCCACGAAAGGACGGGAGAAAATGGCGCACCTTGAAGAACGTGGACTGGAAGACGTCGTCCGCGTCGAACCGGTTGCCCATTCGTGAGACCAGGTATGTGTAGATTTCATCTGCACAACTGTTCATAAGCGTCTCGAAATCCAGGAGCATCGATGCTAGAAGAAATCTGTCAGGTTTGGCAGGATGAGATACCGGTACGGCAGGACGACGACCAGTGCCCCGATCCAGCTGACAGTCAGTGTTGCGGCGAAAGCGATGCCCCACCATAACACGGCCTGTCTGAACGACAGCCCCAGCATTGCTGACACGACCAGGCACGCGAGCACGAAGGCTGTGACGAACCAGAGGACCGCCCACGGAAGTGCCTGGAACAGCGTGCCTCGGATAAACGAGAATCGTAGCAGCGCTGTCGTGCGAGGCAGGATCAGCGGCCCAAACAGCAGAAGAAACGAGATGGCAGACACCAGGAATGCCTTGAACCAGGAGAGCTTGACGGGCAGACGGTACGTGTCATAGTGCACCATGAACAACATGACGAATGGTGCAACGACGACACCGCCTAGCAGTCCGGTCAGTCGAGCCGTAATCAGGCCCGGAATGATGCCGAACATCTGCGCTCCCTACCCTCCCATCCCCGTCAGCTGGGCATGCAGTACGTTGCACCTGGCCACAAGAAGGCGGGTCCGTGTGATAGTTGTCAGGAAACGCTCCTGTCCTGCAGTACTCCTTTTCAGAAGTATCCATGCGGCTTCTACATGCTTCTCCGCAGCCAGTGCGAGGACGTCGGCGAGAAGGCAGTCACTGGCATGCTGGTCCCGGACAATACGTCGAGTTGCGCTGTTCACCTGATCGAGCGCAGCCAGGTAGGTGCGGACGAGGAAACGGTACTGTGGCGTAGTCCCTTTGAGTGAGCGCGCAAAGAGCAGTTCAGTGGTCACGAAGGCCGCCAGCCCGCGCGCAGTGTCCGAAGTCGTCTTGTTGTTGGTCCTGTAGAGATTCAGGTCGTCCGTGAACGTCGATGCCGCACTGGCGGCCGGTGCCAGCAGCGAACAACACAGCACGCCAACCATCAGGCAGGAAATCAGTCTCAGTTTTCTCATCACATCACCCATCATTAGACAGCCGATGCTCCTGCATTGTTCACGGGCGGGCGTAGTCCCGCCCTGGCTGGAGGCTAGCCCGTATGGCTCAGCTCCAGGAAGGCCTGCAGCGCTTCCTCGAACCGTGAATCTTCCAGCAGACTGTTGGCGTATTGCATCGTCACATGAACGGGTTCGGCCGGTTGCAGCGGTCGTTTGGAAGGAGTGACCTCGGCGACGAATTCGGCCACAGATACTGGTTCCCGAATGACGGGGGGGATCGGCTGAGGAACACTGGACACTGGGCTGGATTCTTCCGTGGCTGAGTCCGGGGTGGAGGCCCGGACGACTTCGGGGCTGGTGTTGACCAGCGGACGGGACATCGGAGCCGGCGCGGGTGTCGGCCGCAAATCGCGTGCGATGAGCTGTGCCTGTTCCAGCATGCTCGCCATGTGGGCCATGACGGGCTGTGAGGGTACTGCCGGTTCTTCGGTCGTCAGGGAAGCGACCGCGGGGGAGATCTGGGGAGACGCTTCCGGTTCGGAAACTTGAGGTTGCTGGGGAATGCCCGGCAGCATAAAGGTCTTCTCAAGCGTGGTAGCAGTCCTTTCCTCACATGGCGTCAGGGCCGTTATGTCGAGAGCATCCACTTCCGTCGTTCCAATGAGGTTCTCCAGCTCCCGAACGGGCAGCACCATGGCGAAGATGGAGTCGGGAAGGTCCTCGAGAGACTTGATGAAGTTGATATGGCGTAGCGTCTCCTCATCGAGGTTGGAGTAGCCCAGGCCGGTGGCCCGGTCGTTGAGCGGGTCGACCTCGAGCAGACGCCGGACGAAGAGCTCCCCTTTCTGATGGTTGCCGAGCTGGTCGTCATACGTTTTCCACAGCAGATAGAGTCTCTCAGGAAATGCTTCATAACTTGCCAGACCGCTCTCCAGCAGGACGAGGGCCTCACGGATCTTGCCGCTGCGTCGCTGCAGAGAAGCAAACAGTGCCTTCAGCACAGGGTCGGTCGGGTTCTGCTCGACCAGTTGCTGCACATCGGCCTCGGTCATGTCCGGGACGCGCAGTTTGAGGTTGCTGTATGCTGCGAGAAGTGGGTTCTGGACCTGGGCGACACAGATGGCCCGGCGGTTGCGGAGTCTGAGGTCAGTGAGGAAGGTGTTGTCGGAGGAGAGCGAGAGACACTTCAGGAACGCGAGTTTGGCTTCGTCGGTGCGCCGCAGAGCCAGTAGGATGCTCGCGTGGACCAGATAGCAGAGGGGGCTGGCAGGATCGATGTTGAGCGCGTACCGGCTTTCAATGAGAGCTTCGCCGGGCTTGTTGCGAAGGTAGTACCCCAGCGCGATGGCCAGCTGGACGCGGAGGCTCTTGGAGGAGACCGACAGTGACGCTTCCAGAGCGGATTTGAGTGCATCCTGCGGGCGGTCGGAGAGGATGTACAGATACGTCTTGCCAACGCTGACCAGCCCGTCGTGCGGGTTGCGTTCGAACATCGCTTCGTACAGATTCAGCCGGTCGCCCAGGTTTTCCTGTGTCATTGCGTCACTCTCCTCGCACATTATTGCCCTCGAAGTTGTTTTGTCAAAGCATTTTGGAGCGGCAATGCCCTGCAAAACGGCAGCACGTCGTTACTCCCGCCTAGCGCAGGAGCGACACCAGGTTCCAGCCCCAGTTGACCAGGGCGCCAAGGACGAGCGCCAGCACGACCTCGCCCACACTGACCAGCGCCGCGCGGCGATTGCCGAACTCACGTTTCAGTGCAGCGATGGTGCTGACACAGGGGACGTAGAGCATGACGATCAGGGCGAAGACGTACATCTGCTGAGGTGTCACGACTGTCCCAAACTGGGATGTATGCATCAGCGTGGCCAGCATGATGAGCGCAAGCTCCTTGCGCAGGACGCCAAAGATGAGGACGACCAGCGCCACAGGAGGGAGCCCCAGGACACCCTGAGTGAAGGGCGCCGCCCATGTCGTGAGAGGAATCAGCCACCCCAGTTTGTCGACAACATAGAGGACGACAGAGCCGGCCGCGATGATGGGGAACGCGAAGATCACGAAATCCTTGAGCCTGAACCAGGTCTGCTTGAACGTGATGCGCAGTGGCGGCCACTTCAGCTTCGGCATCTCCATGATGAGTCCTGGATTGGTCCCCGGGATGAAACGGTTCAGCACGCGCCCGACGATGAAGACGATGATGAGACTGATGATGTACAACGACAGCGCGGGCCAGAAACCCATGAAGGCGCCTACGAGTCCCAGGATGACGACCGTGCGCGCTGAGCATGGGACGAGCGTCGCGAGCACACCGGCGATGAAGCGGTCCCGGTCGCGTTCCATGATCCGTGTCCCCAGGACTGCGGGTACGTTACACCCAAACCCGAGGATGATGGGCATGAACGCTTTGCCGTGCAGGCCCATGCGGTGCATGATGGCGTCGGTGAGAAATGCCATGCGCGCCAGGTATCCCGAGTTCTCCAGGAACGACAGGATGATGTAGAATGGAACGATATAGGGGAGAGCGACGGAGATGCCTGCCAGGATACCCTGCAAGACGCCGCCCCACAGGAAGTCCCGCAGCCACGGGACGATGGGGAGAGCCAGAAAGACCTTCTGCAGAGAGCTGAAGAGAGCGTCCAGGACAGAGGAGAGCCGGCCTCCCAGGACGAAGATGAGACCGAAAACGGCGAACATGACGGCGACCAGTACCACCCATCCGAAAACGCGATGGAGCAGGACCTTGTCCAGGCGGTCGCCCGGCGCGTCGTCACGTCGTTCGGGTCGCCGTACCGATGCGGTGGCAATGCGGGCACAGGCACTGTACCGTTCCGCGGACATGATGCTGGCGCCCGATTCTCCGTGGATCTGTTCCAAGTCGTGCGCAAGTCTGGCTGCCATTGCAGTCACGGAATCACACGCTCCGCAGTGTCCCACGATCTCAGCGTCTCCCTCCAGCAACTTGATAGCCAGAAAACGCGGAGCGTAATGGACCAGCTTGGCAGGAAGGGTGATCGTTGTGAGTTCCATCTCGAGCGCCTGAATGGCGCCCTCGACCTCCTTGCCATAGGTCATCGGCGCGGCGGGGGGTCTGCCAGCCGTTGCCAGGCAGGCGTCGACCAGAGCGTCGAGTCCTTTGCCGGCAGCTCCCGATGTGCGGACGACGGGTACGCCCAGAAGAGAGGAAAGCTTCGACTCGTCAATGACCAGACCCTCCCTGACGGCGAGGTCGATGAGGTTGAGCGCTGTGACGAGCGGGGCGCCGAGCTCCCTGAGCTGAAGGGTAAAATACAGGTTGCGTTCCAGCACCGTCGAGTCGACCACGTTGACGACGACGTCCGGCTGGGCCTCAGCGATGAACTCGCGGCTGACCACCTCTTCCTGTGAATAGGTTGACAGAGAATAGATGCCCGGGAGGTCGACGACCCGGATGTGTTTCCCCTTGTAATCAAAGGAACCCTCCGCCAGTTCGACGGTTTTGCCCGGCCAGTTGCCGATGATCTGGTTCATGCCGGTCAGGGCATTGAAGATGACGGACTTGCCGACGTTTGCGTTGCCGGCCAGTGCGATGGTCAGGTCGAAACGTTCCCCGCGTACAACGCGGGGCTTGACTTCGCAGCACTCCATCATCGGTCTTCCGGTGTGACAAGGATCTTCAGGGCAATGCCGCGCCCGAGAGCAACGCACGCCCCGTGGGATTCGACCTCGACGGGTCCTCCGGATTGACGGTTACAGACTGTCACGGTCGAACCCTGCCCCAGTCCCATGTCTTCCAGTCGCCTTCGGACTACCGGGCCTCCGCGTATCCAACGTACGCGGTAGGGTTTTCCCGTGTCTGCCTGGTCCAGCGTGACCGCTCCGAGGTCGACCATACTGGTCACCATGGCCATACGCTTCTCGAGGTCCGCGGCATCAGTGTCGGTCAGGACATGTTCCAGCTTGCATGCCTCTCTATGGGCGGCATCCTTCCGCAGCCCAAGCATGCACAGCATACGCTCGGCCAGCTGATGCCGGCGCACGATGCGTCTGCCTGTCGCGCGTCCCTTCTTCGTGAGATTGAACGATGACCCTTCGGTCGTGACATCGCCGGACATCACTAGGTCGAGCCGTCTGCCGGCGAGGTCCTGGTCTGCCGCCAGGTCTGCGGCTGTCGAGGAGTGGTGCGCTTGCTCAAGACGGCAAAGCGCCTCCAGGCACTCTTCGCGGTCTTCCGACGTGACTGATTCGTTTTCGTTGCTCATGTGACACGGTCCTCTCTGACCGCTGCATGCGGTCTGCCAGGCTATGCCCGGTCGGTGACGCTGACCTTCCCTTGCGGGAGGTCTGCCGGTGATGCTATCCGGCGTTCAATTCCTTGATCGTAGCGGCCAGAGCCATGATGAGTTCCGGCGTTCCCATCGACTCTTCCCCCATGACCTCGGCTGCCGCATCTCCGGCAAGTCCATGGATGAAGGCTCCCTGAGCCGTTGCCAGGTCAGGCGCCACTCCACGCGCAACCAGCGAGAGGATGATGCCCGCGAGAGCGTCACCCATGCCGGGTTTGGCCATGCCGGGATTGCCGGTCGTATTGATGTACAGCGAGCCGTCAGGCAGGACGGTGAGCGAGCGGTGTCCCTTGAGATGCACGACAGCGCTTGCCTGAGCAGCAAGTGTCTGCGCTGAATTCAGCGTTCCACCCTTTTCAACGTCCTCCGGTGTCAGGTCCACCAGACGGGCGAATTCGCCGGAGTGCGGGGTCAGGATCGTCGGGTTGTCGCGTTTCCACAGCACGTCCAGATGACCCACACAGGCGAACAAGGCGTCGCCGTCCAGGATGAGCGTTCCCTTGAAGGCGGTGGCAAGAAGCAGGACGGCCTCCAGCGTCCGGGGGTCGCGCCCCAGGCCTGGACCTATCAGTGCCGCAGTCGTATCTTCCAGCAGTTCCAGGATATGGGGGAGCGCCTCGACGGTAAGGACGTCACCGGCGAACGCTTGAACGATCGGCCCGTCGACCTTGACGCGGACGACGTCCGCGATGCTCTGAGGCACAATGAGGTGGATCGTGCCTGTCCCGGTGGTGAGTGCGGCCTCGGCGGCAAAGACGGGAGCGCCCGTGTAGTCGGGAGAGCCGGCGATGATAGCCACCTTGCCATAGGTGGCTTTGTGCATGGTCCGCATCCGCTCCGGGAACTCGGGGGGCTCGGTCAACTGAGCATGGATCGCACTCTGTTCCAGCAGGATGTCGGGATAGATGAGCTGTTCGACGTGGACTTCGCCTGCCGCTTCTGTGCCCGCTCCCATGTACAGGCCCAGCTTTGGCAGGCCGAATGTGACGGTATCGCTGGCAAAGACGGGAGTCCCCAGCGCCATGCCGGTGTCGCAGTCGATGCCGGACGGGATGTCTACCGCCACGACAGCGTGCGCGAGACTTGCGTTGACGATCTCGATGATGTCCCCGGCTATTCCTGAAACCAC
>NZ_QXIS01000007.1:0-10683 GCF_003570925.1 Candidatus Cryosericum terrychapinii
CTCCATACCGTTCTCCCAGAGCCTGGATACGCGCCACGGCCACTATGTCCACGCCGAGTTGTTTCATTATTTCAGTATAGCAGCAAAGACCCGTACGGCGCGGTCTTCACCGTGAATCGACTCAGAAGGCCCACGGATGTGAGCTGACCAGCATTGAACGTCTTCATTTCATTATGCTTCCACTTGGCTAGAATATGAACAGAAGTCGAGCATGCAAAGGGAGGCCTATATGGCAAAGAAGATTGCTGTTCTGCTGGACGAGCTGGTGCACGAGCATGAATTCATCTATCCCTACTTTCGTCTCAAGGAAGCCGGGTTCGAATCGGTCAGCGTTGCAACAGAAAAACGTGTCTACAAGGGCAAATTCGGTGTGCCCTTCACGCCGGACATGCTCATTGCGGACGTCACTCCGGGAGAGTTTGAGGGTGTGGTTGTGCCCGGCGGATATGCGCCGGACTACCTCCGTCGGTCGAGGGCCATGCTTTCGCTGGTTGAGGAGATGAACGACAATGGCAAGCTGGTGGCGATGATCTGTCACGCCGGGTGGGTGGGCATTAGTGCAGGGATCGTCAAAGGGCGCACACTCACCAGTACCAGCACCATCAGGGACGACATGTCGAACGCCGGGGCAATCTGGATCGACCAGTCGGTTGTCGTGGATGGTAACCTCGTTACGTCCCGCTCGCCGGCGGACTTGCCAGACTTCATGCGTGAAGTCCTGAGGGTGCTCTCCGTTCAGAAATAGCACCGTCTGGAGCAGACCAGCAGCATTCACCGCCGGCCGGCGCGGTTGGCGGCCGGCGGTTTCCATATACAATGAATAAGGAGCAACCATGGGGTTCAAAGAGAACGTCGAGGTACTGCTGTCAAGGAGCCACTGGAGCCAGCGCAAGTTGGCTGCCGCTGCCGGCATCTCCTCGGGGAGGATCTCTCAGATCCTCGCCAACCCTACGTCGCCCACACTGGTCACCATGACCAAGATCGCCGCCGCATTCGGCCTCGAGGTCGCAGACATGGTGCGCGACGAGACGCTTTCTGCTCCCGGCGATGAACTCGAGCTGGCTCTGCGTCACCAGGGAGACCTCAGCTCTCAGGATATCCAGGCAGTCCATGCATTCATTGCGTACATCCGCGATGCACGTCCAACAAGGAACAGGCATGGCAAGTGAGACGGTCCTGAGCTCGCGCTGGCTGAGGGGCTGGCGCGGGGGTTGTCGCGTACATACGGCGTGCCCGTGACCATGGCGCGCAGTTCCATACCCCAGTCAATCACGGAGGCAGCATGAGCAAATTCATCTTTGTTACCGGTGGCGTCATGTCGTCGTTGGGCAAGGGCATCTTCTCTGCCTCCCTGGGACGCATCCTCCTCGATGAGGGCTTCTCCGTGACCATTCTCAAGATGGACCCATATCTCAACGTCGATGCAGGTGTGCAGAACCCGTTTGAGCACGGTGAGGTCTTTGTGACTGAGGACGGGGCGGAGACGGACCTGGACCTGGGACACTACGAACGCTTCCTCAACCAGAACCTGCACCGCATAAATAATATCACCAGCGGGCAGGTCTACCTGTCCGTCATCGAGAAAGAGCGCAAGGGAGAGTACATGGGGCACACGGTACAGATCATCCCACACCTCACCGGGGAGATCCGCAGCCGTGTCACAAAGGTTGCCGAGGCGTCGAAGGCCGACTTCGTGATCGTCGAGGTTGGCGGCACGGTCGGTGATATCGAAGGCCTGCCGTTCCTTGAAGCCATCCGCGAGTTCTGGGCCGAGGATCCTGCCAACTCCATCTTCGCTCATCTGACGTACGTCCCCTATCTGGAGACCACAGACGAACTCAAGACCAAGCCCACCCAGCACAGCGTCGGCGAACTGCGCAAGATCGGCATCCAGCCTACGCTGGTCGTGGCCCGTGGGGTGAAGGAACTGCCAGCCGACCAGAAGCGCAAGGTGGCCCTTTTCTGTGGTGTCCCCGCTGATCACGTCATCTCGCTGCCCAACCTGACCTCGGTGTACAAGGTCCCAAACTACCTGCAGGAACAGCGTGTCGGCCACCTCGTCCTGTCTTCGTTCGGCATGGCGCCCCGCACGGCCGAGACCGAGACACCCTGGGTGCGGTTCACGTGGACCATCGACCAGGCGAAGACGCCGCGCAGGCTGGCCATCGTCGGCAAGTACGTTCAGCTGAATGATGCCTATCTTTCCCTCCGCGAAGCGCTTCACCATGGTGCATGGGCGACCGGGTGTGACCTACACATCGATCTGGTTGACAGCGAAGACGTCGAGAAGCAGGGGGTACGCCTGCTGGACGCGGGCAAGTATGACGGCATCCTGGTCCCGGGGGGCTTCGGGAAACGCGGTATCGAAGGCATGATCCTGGCCGCGGGATACGCACGTACCCACAATCTGCCCTACCTGGGCATTTGCCTGGGCATGCAGGTCGCCAGCATCGAGTTTGCACGGAACGTGCTCAGCATTGCGGACGCGAACTCCCAGGAGTTCAAGCCAGAGTCCAAGGACCTCATCATCTACCTCATGCCGTCGCAGAAGGGCGTGCAGAAGCTGGGTGGGACCATGCGGCTCGGTGTCTACGAGAATACCATCACACCGGGGAGCAGGGTGCAAGAGGCCTATGGGGCATCCACGCTCTCCGAACGCCATCGTCATCGCTATGAGTTCAACAACGACTACCGTACGGCCTTCGAAGAACATGGCATGCGCGTCGCTGCTGTCTACCCGGAGGAGGACCTCGTCGAGTCCCTCGAACTCGAGAATCATCCGTTCTTCGTCGGCGTCCAGTTCCACCCAGAGCTTTCGTCCAAGCCACTCCAGCCGGGTCCCCTGTTCGTGGCGTTTGTGAAGGCCATGCTTGCACATGAGGGGTAAGAAGCGGGTCCGTACTGTCACCCTCAGCCAGGCTGCGGGCGACGTGTTGGACCGGTTACAGGTCATCGGCGGTGCGGGACAGGTGCGCACAGAATCCGAGGCGCACCTGCGGACGGTACTGACACAGACGGCCTCGGAGCTGTTCAAGCCCGAGGAGCTGCCGCGCTTCCTTCAGGTACAACTGGCCGGCGAGCTTGGGAGTATCCCGTCCTGGGACAATCTGACCGGTGAGCGCCTGACGCATCTGGGCTTGCCCCGTCATCCAGAGGGCGTGCGGGCGGATGAATGCGGCACGCTCATCCTGACGCTGGTGCCTGCCACCATCGACTACATGGCGCAGGTGGAAGGACGTGAAGTCTGCTCCTCCGCAGCGTATGACCCAAGGGCGACGACAGCTTCCTTCGAAGACGGCATCCACCGCATCGTCATGACGGCACCCGAACTCACCGTGACCAGGAGTGCGTTTCCTCATGGACTGATGGACCTGCCCTTCGTTCAAGTCACATTTCGGCTGCGCAATACCAGCGACCAGTTTCACGCCGTAACCCTCGTCCTCCTCATCAAGCCGTTCGACGAGGTAGGCATCACGAATCTGGAACGGTTCAGTTTCTCCCGTGAGAACCTCATCATCCTCAACGGACAGCGCGTTGCTTTCGCCTGTGAACGACCGAGCAGGACCAGGGTCACCGTCTACGATCCTCGGACTGGCAGCATGGTTGATGTCGATGCCGATGGCGAAATCGTCTCACCGATGGGGCTCATGCAGATGCGGCTTGCGTTTGATCACCAACTCGAGCCTGGAGGTGACGCCGAGGTCACGTTCTTCTTCTTCGTTGATAGAGACCGCACCTACAACCACGAGGAACTCACACTCCTCCTTGGACAGAGCGCCGGGATCCTCGAGCAGGAGCACCGGCTCGTCGTGACGCAGGAAAAGCACGTAGGATATCGCACGGGCGACGAGCGCCTTAACCGTTTTGCCGCCAACCAGCTGCTTCACCTGTCATCTCTTGAGGCTGCTGCTGCCTCGGCGTTTGACGACGGGGTAGATGCTGTTGCCTTGCCGGCGCTCGTCGAGGCATATGACCGTGTGGGAGAGGTCGACACGGCTTCCGGCCTCTTGCGTTCCTATGCGGCGCAGTTGCCCGCAGGGCCCGCGCTGTCGGCGGATGCGTTGTTTGCGTATGCAAGCCTTGTCATCGCTCTTGGTTGGCATCTGAAGGTGGCGCGCCAGGTGCAGCTCCGCAGACAGCTGTTCCCCGTCGCGGACCAGTTCGTCACCTGGCTCAGCCAGTCACAGACGGCAGTGGAGCCTGTCGCCATCAGCTTGCTGGGACCA
The DNA here is from genome assembly GCF_003570925.1 of Candidatus Cryosericum terrychapinii. Classification (GTDB taxonomy): domain Bacteria; phylum Caldisericota; class Caldisericia; order Cryosericales; family Cryosericaceae; genus Cryosericum; species Cryosericum terrychapinii. The sequence continues at coordinate 4,227 of NZ_QXIS01000007.1, forward strand.
TTGCGGCGTTCCGGTCCCATGCTGCATCTGGTGCTGGGCAAGGCTATCGAGAGCTATCAGGGCATGCTTTCCGAGAAGGACGACCTGCGGCTCAGACTGTGTGACGACCTTCAGCTGCGGTTGCTCAAGCAGGTGGATGCGGCTGGCAGCCATACTGACCTTGGCAAGCCGACGTTTGCCGACATAGCGCCGGTCGCCGCCTACGCTCTGTTCGGCGCGCACGGCATGGAAGACGTCACCCTGACCGGTAGTATGAGCTGGATCACCGAGCACTGGCTGCGCGACGGCTTCATAGCAAACCGCTGCCTCGGCTCGCTCGGCGACATCCGCCTGTCACTGCTGTGTGCCAAAGCTTTGGTCTTGCGCCGTGAGAGTGGAGCGTACGGTCTATTCCAGGAGGCCCTCGAGCAACTTGGGGTGTCCGATGCCCTCCCCGACTACATCGACCTGCACACCAGGAGAGCTCTCGTTGGTCCACGGCACAGTGCCGTTGCCACGGCGCTCGCCATCGAGCTGCTGACCAGCCTCATCTTCGTCGAACGCGGCACCTATCTGAGCATCATCCCGGTGCCGACGCCCGAACTGTTTGCTGGCGATGGTATCGATGTCCACGGCCTGCAGTCTACGTTCGGCGAACTTTCCGTGCGCATGCAGCGTCTGGGCGACAAAGTCCGGTTCAGCATGCGTTCAGATTTCCTCCGGGGCGTCAGCGCCATCGAACTCAACTTCCCCTGGGAACTCAAGGAACTGGTCGCGCGCAAGGGAACAGTCAAATACGTGACCGGAGGGACCATTGTCATGGAGCCTGCGGACCTTATTGAAGGTGAGGCTATCGCGGCCAGCCCCGGCCCGTCGTAGACGGTTCGTTTCTCACATCTTCTGCTGAGGGGACGAGCCCTCAACAACCGGTGTATGAAAAAGCGCCGGGCGTGAGCCCGGCGCTTGTGTGTTCGATTGAGAATGGACAGGCTACTTCTTGCTGACCGCCAGTCCGAAGTGCTTCATGGTCACCAGCTTGCGGTTCCAGTTTTTCTCGACCTTGACGCGAACGTCGAGCTCGACCCGCTCGCCCAGGAAATGGACGAGGTTCTTGCGGGCGACATCCTTGATGGTCGCGATGAGTTCACCGCCCTTGCCAATGATCATGCCCTTCTGAGAGTCCTTGGCGACGTACACGCTGACCATGGCGCGGATACCCTTGGCGGACTCCGTGATGTCGTCCGTGACGACTGCCGTCGAATAGGGGAGCTCGTCCTGCAGGCGACTGAACAGCTGTTCGCGCACGGTGTCAGCAACGATGAGTTCGATGGGGTGCGACGTCAGGGTCTTATCGTCGAAATAGGGCTCACCGACGGGCATTGCGTCGATGGTCGCCTTCACCAGTGGCGAGACGCCTGCGCCGGTCGCTGCCGAAACGTGGAAGACAGCCGTCGGATGGAGCTTCTCCACGAAGGGAGCAGCCACCATGTCATGGCGCTTGGCCGTGTCCAGATCCAGCTTGTTGACGACGAGGAAGATCGGTTTGCCGAGCTTGGTGACGATGGGGATCATCTCCTCGTACTCGGCGTCGGGATAGGCTGACTGGTCGATGACAAAGTAGACGACCTCGATGTCCTCCAGCGACTGCAGCGCCGTCTCCACAAGGTACTTGTTGAGCTTGCTCTTGCTCACCTTGTGATATCCGGGCGTATCGACGAAACAGACCTGAGCGTCCTTCTTGTTGAGGATGCCAAGAATGTTGTACCACGTGGTCTGCTGTTTGGGCGACACGATGGATAGTTTGGTACCAAGGATGGTGTTCATCAGCGACGACTTCCCAACGCTGGGCTTGCCAAAAATCGATACGAATCCACTCTTCATAATAAAAGTGTACAGGCTTTTGCGCCTCAGACAAACACGTGTACAATGAACTCCATACGATTTCATTGGAGGTTTCTCATGCTGATCCAGGTGGCTATCAACAATATCGAAAGCATTGAGCAAGGCGAAGAAATCCTCAAGAAATGGCACTACCACCTTGACGAGGACCAGTCTCACGTCGTCGTGGAGCGTGACGTCGACAGCGTCACCGTTCGTATCTCGGGGTTCCATCCGTGGGCTGACGAGATGGGAGAGGACAGCGAAGAGTGCTCCTGCGGTGGTGGCGATTGCTGCAAGGAAGGCCTCGAGCACACCGAGGGCGACTCCTGCTGCTGCCACAATGAAGGTGACGCCGCACATGGCGAGGACGAGGACGATGAGAGTGACGACGAGGGCGAGGAGTCCGAGGTCATCTATCTTGGCCAGGCCCTGTTCATGCCAGCCGAGGACCAGGCTCGTGTTTTGGCCAATGAACTGATGGACGACGACTATATCGGTACGGTATCCGTTTCCATCGCCGGCGTCGAGCTCACCGACACGGATGCATTCCGCGCGCTGCCTGCGAACACAAAGAACGCCGTCATCGCTGCCATCGAGGAACTCGGCGACCCTGAGGCATATGTCTCGATGTACGAGGTCATGGGGCTCAAGGACTAGGAACATCGTCTGTTCATGAGTATTCTCTGGGCAATTACTACGTTGGTTGCCGCCCCTTTGGGGGCGGCAGCGGGTTTTGTGCTCAGGTTCCCTCTGAGCGCGACGGTCAACGCGGTCGCAGTCGTGATTGGCAGCCTGCTCGGCATGTTCGTTGGCAAGTTTCTCAAGGAGGACACCCGCACTGCCATCTTCATCGCGAATGGGCTGGCGACGCTTTCCATCGGGATCGGCATGGCTCTCAAGACGGGCAATGCCGTCATCATGGTCATGGCTATCGTGAGTGGTGTCGTCGTGGGAGAGCTCCTGCGGCTCGAAGACCGGATCAACGCAGCGGCCGAGCGTTTCCAGAAGCGACTCCATGTCGCGTCCGGAAGCCGGTGGGCAGAGGGGCTTGTCACTGCTTCCCTCATCTACTGCATCGGCCCCATGACCATCATTGGTTCCATCCAGGAGGGGATGACGGGTAACGGTACGCTCATCTACACGAAGTCCATCCTCGACCTGGTCATCAGCATATCGCTCGCTGCAGCGCTGGGCAGCGGCGTGGTGTTCAGCGCCATCCCCGTATTCATTATCCAGGGAAGTCTGACCGTGCTGGGTTCGGTGCTGGGGTTCCTGATGCAGCCCTACATCCTGGGCGAGCTGACGGCCACGGGCGGCCTCATGGTCATCGCCATCAGCATCAACCTTCTGGGTCTGAAGAAGATCAAACTGGCCAACCTCCTTCCCGGCCTGATCTTCGCCGTTCTGTATGCCCTTCTTTTCCACGCCCTGAAGCTCGTCTGACCCCGTTTCTCCCGTCAGGGAGACGCCACAAGCGCGTCCGCCATACGTGTCTCTCCATAACAGGAGAGCAGGGCAGCCCCCTGCCAAGGAGGCACGACATGGACGAGCTTGTCAAGTTGATCAGCAACATCGGTTTCCCAATCGCCGTCTCCGTGTACCTGCTGACGGTATTCGGAGGAAAGCTGGACCAGATGCAGGCAAGCTTGGATCGGCTGGCCGACGTCATCGAGACCGCTTTGCGCATCAATGGTTCGGCAGTTACGCCCTGATGCGGCTCCTCACCCAAATAGTCCTGCACCACGGCGCGACCGATGCGACCCTCAGGAGCGGAGATCCCGAGGGCGCTGCGCTGTGGGCCGCGATCGAACGCAATCACCAGAGGCACTGGGCGAAAATCGTCGCCGGCTACATCTGCGACTACCATTTCGGCATCGGGCCCACCGGCGTCGTCCTTGCTGGACAACCGCTTGGCATGGTCGCATTCAACTGTGGTAATGCGCGGCTCAACGCCGTGAGTATCGCGGTATGCTTCCTGGGCAACTTCCAGGTGGCGCATCGCGGGCCGCCATGACACGGTAGTCCTGGTACGATGACAAAACCCCCACCTTTGAGTGGGGGTTTTGTCATGTCCTGGCGTGGAACTTCAGGTATGCCGGTCCATGTAGACGCGTGGCACGCGCTTCGAGATTCCAGTCAAGACCTCGTAGGAGATGGTCTCCATGAGTTCCGCGAGTTCTTGGGCGGTGATCGAACAACCGTCCTGCTCACCAATCAGGGTCACGCCGTCGCCGGGCACTGCGGTGGGGATATCTGTCACATCGAGGGCGCAGACATCCATACTGATACGACCCACGATGGGCGCGAACCGTCCCCGGAGGATGGCATGCGCCTTGTTGGACAGTCCACGCAGATAGCCGTCGGCATACCCGATGGGGATAAGAGCCATGCGGGTCGGCCGGTCGGTGATGAACGTTCTCCCATAACCGATGCCGTGGCCTGCCGGCAGTTCCTTCACCATTTCCACCTCTGTCCGCAACGAGAGTACCGGCCGTACGAGGCAGGTCGGGGCAGAGACTGGCGGACAGCCGTACAGCAGGATGCCGGGGCGCACCCCGTCCAGCATGGCGTCGGGAGACGTAAACATGCCGGCTGAATTGGTCAGGTGCACCATTGCCGGCTGGAGACCGCCCGCGCGCACCTCACGCACGACCGCCGCAAACCGTGCTGCCTGCAGCGCCGTGAACTCCGGGTCGGATTCGGCGCACGCGAAGTGTGAATAGAGACCGACAATACTGACGCCTGGGACCGCAGCGCTGCACAGGATCTGCTTTGTCGCATTGTCTGCTAGGACGCCCGCACGCCCCATGCCGGTGTCGACGCTTTAATGCAGGCGCACGGTGCGTGTTTCCGCCGCCGCTCCGTACATTGCCGTCGTCGCACCGTGTCCATATGCGTCAGCCTTCACGACACCGATGACCTGTGTCTTGCGTGGCGTGCACGCCCGGATGGCCCGCAGGTTATCGCGGATTGCTGCCAGATCGATCTCTGCTACGGTAGGCCGATACATCGTCGTCATTTCCTCCAGATTGGGCCATCTCGTTTGCCGGCCTCATGCCGTCGTACCGATGCTCAGGTTCATGTCAAGGACGTTTGGTCGGAAGCCACGTCCGACTATACTGTCTCCATCTGGGGAGGAACGCATGATGACGATACTCGTGACCGGATTCGAACCCTTTGGCGGCGAAGCCATCAACCCGTCATGGGAAGCAGTCAGGCGGCTGAACGGCGATATGGGTGATGTCCGCATCGAACGCCTGCTGGTGCCGACAACCTATGCAGACAGTATTGGGACGGTGACAGAGGCGATCGACCGGCTTCGCCCGTCCACCGTCCTCATGGTCGGTCAGGCGGGAGGGCGAGCCGAGCTGAGCATCGAGCGTGTCGCGGTCAACTGCGACGATGCGCAAACTCCCGACAATGCCGGTATCCTTCGTGAGGACGCACCCATCGTTTCGCAAGGCCCGACCGCATACCTGACCACGCTACCCGTGAAGCAGATCGTTGCGCGGCTTCGCAGCGCCGGGCTGCCAGCTGCCGTCAGCAACACGGCGGGCTTGTTCGTCTGCAACCATCTGTTCTATGGCGTCTTGCACCACATTGTCACACACAATCTGGATACGCAGGCCGGATTCGTCCACATGCCGTTCCTGCCCGAGCAGGTGGCGGGTAAACCGGGGACCCCCTCCATGTCGTTGGAGACGATGGTGGCCGGGCTCGACTGCATGGTCGCCGTCCTGACGTCGGACGCACGGCCGTAGCAGGTCTGCACAAATACGCGAGTGATAGAAGTACTCGACAAAGGGGGAACCATGAAGAGGAATCGAAAACTGCTGTGTGTTGCACTTGTCGTCGCCCTTGCGCTGTTCTGCCTGGTCAGTCCGGTGGATGCCTGGAACAGCCACGGTGCCTGTACGAAGCTTATTATCAGTGATCAGGAGTGGCTGAAGGCGTATGACAGCATTACCGTCACGCCGTGGACCTACGAAGGCGTGGATACAGCCATAGTCGGACCCAACTTTGTCCTGCAATACATCGAGGGCAAGCCGGGCACGGTAACCAGCGCCGCCGCTATCCTGACCAACTATGCAGATGAGCCCGACTGGAAGATGGACCAGGACCTCCAGCTTAGCCCGCTCCAAGTGTTGACGGGCGGTTCCCAGGGATGGCGGCACCAGTATTACGGCCTGGGCTGGCTGCGCTTTGGCGTTGCACCAACACGTGCGCAGTACTTCTTTGACCTGGCAGGCAAGGCAAGGGAGAAGGGCGACCTGTACTGGACCTTCCGCTACCTTGCGCGGGCGATGCACTACGTGCAGGATACGACTCAGCCATATCACGGCGTTCCTGCGCCCGTCGGCCTCATTTTCAAGGGTATCAGTAACTTCAGCGCTCTCATGGGATCAGCGACCAACCATCACTACAACCTGGAGGAGTACCAGGGAGCGATGGTTGCGCGCAGCAGCCCGGTGTTTGTCGATGCATTGCAGAACGCCCCTCCGCTGGACATTGCGATAGCGACCTCGCCGACCTGGCTGTGCCGCCACGCCGCGTATCTGGGCAGGCCGGTGGTTCGCGAGCTGTGGCCACTGGAGAC
>NZ_QXIS01000007.1:10724-51984 GCF_003570925.1 Candidatus Cryosericum terrychapinii
CAATTGTGAATCCCCACAGTACCAGGTACTGTGGGGATTCACAATTGGGGTCAGGTGCGGTGGATGTCCTCCCACTCGGCGCGGGCCCGCTCGAAGACCTTGTCAACGGCTTCGCTGAACCGTGACCACAGCGCCTCGTTCTCTCTCGGAGGGACGGGTCCCGAGAACTTCCATCGCAGCTGGAGCTTCTTGGCTTTTTCCTTGGCCTCGAACGGGTCACGTTCGTCCAGCAGCGCTTCTGCCTCGGCGCACAGCTGCTCCGTGACCTCGACGTTGTCGCCGGTCCACGAGCGGTAGAGCTCGAAAAAGCAGTCACAGGCGGCCCGATATTCCTGCCACAGGGCTTCGCCCTCGGCGTGCGCGACGGGGCCGGCTCCCATGTACTGCTTCTGAAGGACCAGCACCTTGTCGCGGGCATCGCGCCATGCGACACCCTTGCCGGCCTTGTCGGTCAGCTCGTGGATGAGCCGGATGACGTCACCCCGTTTCTCCAAGCTGTTACCCCGCAGGGTTCCCAGCTTGCTGACGACAACCTGGCAGGCCACGCGGTATGCCTGCAGCAGGTCGGCTTCGCTGGCTGCGGCGACCGGACCGACATCAGCGTACGCCTGTTGCAGTTCCAGCAGGACGGCGCGTGTCGCCTTCCAGTTGTCTAGGGGTCGCCGGCCCAGCGCCTGGATACGGGTCACGATCTTCTCCTTCTGCTTCAGGGCCTCGTGTTCGGCTTCGCTCTGGCGGATGTGAAAGGCGGCGAGGGCGCGGTGGAGTTCACGTTCCATGATCTCATGCTGGTCATGGGGCAACTGCCCTGCTTCGTGCCAGTCGTGCCCCTCGATGTCCACCACTTCGCGTCGCGCTGCTTCCCATGCGAGTCCGCTCGCGGTATCCGTCAGGGTCTCGATGCGGTGCAGCAGCTTCTCCTTGCGCGCGTGGTTGGCGTCGCACCAGGCATCCCGATGTGCTTCGAAGGCATGCTCCGCGGCGGCAAAACGTGCCGACAGGGCCGTGTCTTCCTCGTGCCGCGCCGTCTTCTTCCACAGTTGGGCCAGCTGCTTCAGGCGCTCGCTCGAAGCGGCCCACATTGTGTCGTCTATCTCGTCCAGCAGCTGCTCGGCGCGCGTGCACAGGTACTCGCGATACTCGTGGATAGGGGCACCGCGCATGCGCTGTTCATCGAACCACTGTTCCTGCCTTCGTGTGAACGTCGCCACGGCGTCGTTGAACGCTTTGCGGAAGGGAGCCGTCGCTGCGTCGTCCGACCAGCCTGTCAGACGCCACTCGTGCATCAGCCGATCCAGTGTCGACCGTGCGTCCTTCCAGTCGGTGGACTGGGCCAGGGCCACAGCTGCGGACGAGAGCTGCTTCTTGCGCTCCAGGTGCTCGACCGCAAGGCGTGCGGCTTCCTTCTGCATCCGTGCAAGGTGCGTGAGTTGTTCTTCGGCTTCGTCCCGGTCTGCCAGGGCGGCGACACGGACGGAGGCAGCTATCAGCCGTGGCAACAGCTTCGCCTTGTCTCGTGCTTCGCCGTAGGCGTTCGCCAGGGCAGCGACGGCGTAGGAGATGACCTCCAGGGAAGGGTCGGCCCGTTCCTTGTGGGGAACGGCGCCCTCTGTGGCCGGCGTGGTGGTTACAGGATTCTGCAGTGGCTTGCCCTGCCGTTTCATCAAAGTGTGGGTTCGAGCAGGACCCAGCTGTCGTTGATACAGGAGTTGCCGTCCGGCGTGAGTCCCGGAGCGACGAGCAAATTGACGCCCTCCACCCCCTGTGGTAGCACGATGGTCTGCGCGGCGATGCTCTTGTCCAGGTGGATGCGCACATCCAGCGAACCCAGCGCGTTGTGCAGGGTTACCTTCTGGCCCTCGATCAGGCAGCGCTCGCGCGCAAGCTTCGTCGACACCGATGCCACGGGAGGCAGGACCCGAGCCCGCGCCTGGCCTGGGTCGATGCCGTTGATGTAGTCGCGCACGTGCACGGTGATGAGGCGCAGCATGCCCGATTCGGCGGGGACATCGGGCACGAGGGAGGGGAAGTGGAACGCGCCCTGGATGCGCGGTGCATCCTTGAGGCGCCACATGCCGGGACCCGCGGGCGTCAGCCGGGGGTCGTTCTCAACATCCACCAGCCGCGCCTTCTCTGCCGTGAACCGGTCGGGCAACCCAAGCCGGAGGGCAATGTCCCGGACAATGTCCACCTCGTCGCGGGCTCCCTCTGGTGGTTCAGCCGCCTTGTTCGTCTTCTGCAGCAGGTCATGGAAGTAGCTCATGACGTAGTCGTCACCGCGTTCCAGGAACACGGTCGTCGGCAGGACAAGCGTGCAGGCACGTGCGGTCACACTCATGTGCCAGTCCAGGCAGACCGAGAAGGGACACTGCTCCAGGAAGTTCAGCACCTTGCCAGCGTCCGGGCACTGCGACGCGGGGTTGCCCCTCACAAACATCGCAGCCTCGATAGATGGGTCGGCTTCCAGCAGAGATGCTCCTAGGTTTGGACGCGGCACGAAGCGGGTCTGAGCGCCGGGCACGGTCGCAAAGTCGTATGGCAACAACTCATCACTGCCCTGTTCGAACCAGACGCCGCCGCCGGGGATGCCATGATTGCCCATCAGGAAGCCCAGCGTGTCGATGGTGTGGATCAGGTTGGCTCCCCAGCGGGTCCGCTGAAGACCGACGCCAGTCCAGATACTGAGGGGCGGCTGGTCCGCCGTGAAGCTGACGAGTGCATGGAGGGCCTCGGCGGACAGCCCTGTGGCCTCCTGTGCATCCTCGGCGGAAACCAGCAGACATGCCTCCCTGAACGCGTCGTATCCCTGGTGCGCCGCCTGCGGTTCGCCAAGGAGGACAATGGCCTCGTGGCACAGATAGAGGGCGAGCATCAGGTCCGACCCCGGACGAACGATCCATGTGCAGTCACTGGCTGCGGTCGTGGGCGTGGCGCGGACGTCGATGGTCCCCAGGCGGGCACCCTGCCGGAGGGCGTCCTGCAGAATGGCGAGGAAGTGGACGCTGTTCTCGGCCGGGTTGCGCCCCCACAGAAGGATGGACTTGCTCTCTAGTGCTGCGAGCGGCTGATAGCGGCCGACCGTGCCATAGCTGCGAGCCAGGCCGATCTTGCCCTCAGCGCCGCACAGCGACCCTGTGGCCATCGTTCCACCCCCCAGCATCAAGGGAAGCAGGTGCTGGATCTCGTTGCCCATGAGCAGGTTGCCGGCACCCTCGTAGAAGAGGAAGGACTGGTGACCGTGATGCAGGACCGCTGACTGGATCGCCTGTGTCGTCATGTCCAGGGCCTCGTCCCAGCCGATTTGGATGAACTTCCCGTTCCGCCGTGCCAGAGGCGACGTCAGGCGGTCCTGTCCCCGTAGGTCACGGACCCAGCGCCGCCCCTTGTGGCAGATGAAGCCGCGGGTATATGGGTTGTCTTCCCGTCCCTCCAGCTTCACGAGCAGGCCGTCCTTGCAGGTTGCGACCATACCGCACGAGTCGGGACAGTCATACGCACAGACGCTCAGATAGTTGCCATCGGTCAGCATTGATTCCTCCACCGTTTAGGATACCGACAGTATATCTGAGAACAGGGCGGATAGGAGTGATGACGTTGCATCATCTCAATTCTACGTGATGAATTACAATACTTGGATAAGGATAAGGGAATCCTGCAGTTGTGGGTAACGCTCTTCTGCGTGCTTGCTAACTTATCGCAACCGTGTAGGCGGGTAGAAAGGCTCCAGAGAACTCATTGGATTATCTAAGAACATGGGGCTATGGGCAAAGCCACATAGTATTGTTAGTGCCGAATGCGCAGTCCTCACCGTGGATGGGCCGAGGCCATGGATCTTTCCCCACTCACACATTTCTGTGCACCGACTCGCCGAATATGCGTGAACAGTTCCAGAGGATCAGGAAGTAGATGGCGGCGTATCGAGTGGGAATGGAGTGGTGGACAGTAGGTATGGGTTCTTATTATTGCAGTAATATCACCAGATGGTCCAGGAATGGTCTTAGGAATATAGAAGATGTACGTGTTGTAGGAGGCCTGTTGGTCAGTCTGTGCTTACTGTCTTGGGGAGTAGTTGTTGCATTCTTTGTGCAGATGCTATTGCATTTTTGCTCTATATGTGTATAAATTGCATGAAGGACACCAAAACTGGTTGAGGAGACATGGATGGCGAGACCTTTGGACAAGAAGCATAGGACAACCAAGACCACCTCAATGCAGGCTAGTGCAAGTACGCTTGGTGATAGAGGCATTCTAGGGGCGCTGGAACCCGTCGTAGAGGGCTTAGCACACTACTTTGGAAAGCACTTTGAAGTTGTCCTTCACACGACCGAGGACTTGTCGCGTTCAGTTATCAAGATCGAGAATGGGAGCGTGACCGGAAGAACAGTTGGTGCACCTATGACGGACTATGGCATGGAGATCCTGAAGCGTGCGGCGACCAGCAATGATAGTGTTTTTGATAGCTATCTGACCATAACCAGCGATGGTCGAACGCTCAGGTCATTCTCTGTCGTCATCAGAAACGATCTGGGAAAGCCAATCGGCCTTCTGTGCTTCAACATGGATATGTCCGCACCGCTCATTGACTACCTGGAAATCACTTCTTCCAAGGATGCTCAATTACAGCCGCGTCTAGGTGAGACATTTCCCTCCAGTACCTCAGACCTTGTTCGCGCAAGCCTTAAGAGGGCTCTCAGTCGAGTGGAGGGACAGCACAACATATCCTCTACGAAGAGAAACAGGCTCATTGTGGCAGAACTGTACGGGATGGGAGTCTTTGACATTAAGGATGCCACTCATCTTGTCGCATACGAGATGGGGGTTTCTGTCTACACGGTTTACAACTACGTGCGGGAGGCTCGCTTTCTCAAAGGCCAAGAGGGTACGGCACACGTCGGTTGACATAAGACGGGTGTGGTTTGTCTCTGTTGCCTAGTGGGATCAGATCTGTTATGGAAAACGAATCGGGAGGATAGATTGTGAGAGAAGCAGTTGCAACTTTGAGTGCTCCGCAAGCAATTGGACCTTACTCACAGGGGATAAAGGTGGGGAACTTGGTCTTCATTTCGGGCCAGGTAGGCACAGACCCTGAGACGGGCGCCTTGGAAACGGGGGGTATCGAGATCCAAACTCGAAGGGCCTTGAAGAATCTTGAGGCCGTGGTCACAGGCGCTGGGCTTGAGTTGAAGGATGTCGTCAAAGTCAACGTCTACTTGACGGACATGGGAGACTTCGCAGCAATGAATGCAGTGTATCGGGAGTTCTTTGAGAGCCCCTTCCCTGCGCGCTGCTGCGTCCACGTGGGCGATCTCGCAGGTGACGCAGACGTTGAGATCGATGCTATGGCTGTTGGTAACCCCCAGCCAAAATGACCTGAGGAGAGTTGATTGCTCAGGGCAGTAGGGAAAAGCCGAGGTATTCCGAGCACAAGTTCAGTTTGTCAAGGGGGGTGATTGCTACACACAGGAAGAGCGTTTACATTTGGTCTCATCTGGGTTGAGAATGACAATCGTCAGATCTTCTACATGGGAGGAAAATAGAATGTGCAGAAAGGGAATCGTCTGTTTGTCTAGATTGACTTGTTTGCTGCTTATCGTGTGTCTTGTCGCAGTTTCTGTGTCGGGCTGCAAGAAGAGTGCGACCGTTGAGCCAATCAAAATTGGGTTCATCGGTGATTTGACTGGCGATACCGCAATATGGGGCCAGGCGGGCTCAAAAGCTGGCCAGATGACAACGGACGAGATCAACGCTGCGGGTGGAATCCTCGGCAGGCAGATCCAGTTCATTCCCATGGATGGCCGTGGGCAGGCTGTTGACTCCGTCAATGCCTTCAACAGTCTCGTTGATCAGGGAGTGCTCTGTGTGATAGGCACCAACTTCTCCAGCTGCAACAAGGCGATAGCCCCTATCGCTTGCCAGAAGAAAATTCCATTGTTGGGGACTACTTGCACGAATGACGCAGTGACCGTTGACCAGGCAACAGGCCTAGTCTATCCCTACTCATTCCGCATCGGCTATACCGACGAGTTTCAGGCTCAGGTCTTGGGGAAGTATGCTGCTACGGAGTTGAAGGCGAAGACATTTGCCTCGTTCCTCGACATGACTCAGGATTTCGCTCAAACAGAGACGACATGGTTCAATAAGGCGTTCGTGGCCAACGGGGGTAAGATGGTAGGGACCGTGAGTGGACGATCTGGTGACAATGATTTCCGCACACAACTCACGAAACTCGCCGCGATGAAGCCGGACGTCATCCTGCTTCCATGGTTCTACAAGGACGTAGCCCTTATTGCTAACCAGGCAAAGGAGCTGGGTATGAAGATTCCCTTCATGGGTCCGGACTCTTGGGATTCACCAGAACTGATGGGCTTGGCTGGTCCAGCTCTCGAGGGAAGCTACTACTGTTCTCAGCCAGCTTTTGCTCGGCCTGAAACCAAACCGTTCCATGACGCGTATGTCGCGAAGTGGGGGACCGAGCCGGAAGCTGAATCGCTGGCGGTTCACGATGGCCTGTACTGGGTCAAGGATGCATGTGAACGTGCCGGGAAAGTTGACCCTGTGGCGCTTCGGGACGCGCTTGAATCTACTGTTAACTTCCAGGGATTGATGGGACCGATAACGGTGGACATAAAGACACATAACCCAAGCAAAGAGGCCAGCCTATTCCATATCACGGGCTCGGAACGAGTCTTTGTTGGAGATTTCAAGCCCTGAGAGAAGAAGGGCTCTGAGTTGAGCGGAGGAAGCTCATTTCCTCCGCTCTTCATTCGATGCAAAGCGAGGCCGGTGATGTTCTTACAACAAGTCGTGAACGGTTTGTCTGTTGGAAGTGTCTATGCGCTTATTGCCAGTGGCTACTCCCTGATCTATAGCTTGCTCGGCTTCTCCAACTGGGCACATGGGGACATAGCAATGGTGGGAGCGTACATCGCGTTGATCGCGCAGACGTCGGGACACGTTCCGTTCTGGTTGGCAGTTGTGTTGGCGATTGCTGGCGCTGGGTGCGTTAGCATGCTGAGCGATATGGTAGCCTACCGTCGCATTAGGAACAACCATTCTCCCAAGATGTTCCTAATGATAGCTGCTATGGGGCTCTCCATTACCCTTCAGAACCTGATAATGGTTACAGTTGGTCCAAGGTTTCGCACATACGGAGATGTCATTCCAGTGCGGTCAATCCGACTTGGAGGTATCAGCCTGGGGGTTTTGGACCTGTTAACCATGGGGATCATAGTCGTGGCCTTGGTCGCGCTTGGGCTGCTCATCGGCAGAACCAAGTTCGGACTTGGAGTGCGAGCAGCTTCCTCGAACATGGTAACTGCGTCTGTCCTGGGAGTGGACGTCAACCTCTATATCAGGCTTGTGTTCCTGCTTGCTGGTGTTTTTGCCGGAATGGCTGGAGTTCTGTTGGGTCTCAAGTATAACATCTACCCCACAATGGGCAGCATTGCTCTGAAGGCTTTCATCGCCTGTGTTGTCGGCGGTCTGGGGAGTGTTCCGGGAGCCATACTCGGAGGTGTGACTATCGGAGTCATGGAAGCGCTTGTGGGCGGTTTTATCAGCAGTGGTTTGCGGGATGCTTTCACATTCGCGTTGCTGATCGCGATTCTTCTCGTCCGTCCGAGCGGCCTTCTTGGGAAGAACATCGTGGATAAGGCTTAGGACAGGGGCGGAGAAATGTTATCAAGCTATGCTCAGGGGCTGATTATACTTGTATGTATTAATGTCATTGCAGTGACTGGAGTTTCTCTACTCACTGGTTTCACGGGCCTGTTTTCTTTCGGGAATGCTGGTTTCATGGCCCTCGGGGCGTACGTATCGGCGATTGCCAGTGTCGAGCTACATGCGCCCTTCCTGGTGTCGTTGGTCGCCGGCGTACTGGTCGCCGCTATCATAGGGTTTGGATTAGGCCGGCTGACGCTGGGGCTCAGGGGAGACTACTTCCTTATTGCGACACTCGGGTTTGGTCAAGTCGTGCAAGTCTTGATCGAGTTCTTTGACAAGGTGACCGGTGGTGCACGTGGGTTTGCGAACATTCCTCCCAAGACAACGCTGTGGATTGCGGTAGTACTTGCTGTTGGTTCAGTGGCAGTGGCTGCTAACCTCATTCACTCGAAGTTTGGTCGCAACTTCACGGCTGTTCGTGAGCAAGAGGTGGCGGCCGAGGCCGTTGGTATAGACACCTTTCGCTTCAAGCAGATGGCTTTTGTGTTGAGCGCAATGTTTGCAGGGTTTGCTGGAGGGCTTTTCGCGCACTACTACATGTATATTGTTCCAAAGATGTTCGATATTAATGAGTCGGCGCTATTCACGATCACCGTTGTTGTTGGTGGCTTGGCAAGCTTGAGTGGTTCTGTTATTTCGTGCGTTGTCTTGACGCTCCTTCCTGAGCTGTTCAGGTCGCTTGCCAGCTACCGTATGCTCTTCTATGGAATGGCCGTTGTTGCCATCATCTTAATCAGACCTAGCGGACTCATGGGGTATCACGAGCTGTCTTTCGGCTGGATTCGGGAACGGATGCGCGCCAAACGCGGCAAGACTGCTAGCAAAGAGAGGAAGACATGAATAGCATCTTGTCCATAAAGGGTCTTGGTAAGAAGTTCGGTGGGGTATGTGCGGTGGATGAATTCTCACTGGAGCTCGAGCAGGGGACTATCCATGGTCTAATAGGCCCGAATGGCGCGGGGAAGACGACGATCTTCAACCTGATGACTGGGATATACCATCCTACAGCTGGGACGATGGCTCTGCGAGGCACGAATCTAGTTGGTCTTGGTTCGTACAGGATTGCACAGCTCGGTATAGGGCGCACCTTCCAGAACATACGATTGTTCACTCAGCTCTCCGTCATAGATAATGTGGTCATGGCTAGCGGAGTGGATGCCACCTATGGCATGGTGGACGCGATATTCAAGACCAGACGCTACCAGAGGGACGAGGCCAAGATCAGGAAGCGCGCGAGGGAGTTGCTTGATTTGTTGGGTCTGGGAGGTGTTTCTGATGAGAGGGCGGGGGCTCTTCCATATGGGAGCCAGCGGAAGCTGGAAATCGCCCGTGCGCTTGCGGCGAGACCGGTACTTCTTCTTCTTGATGAACCTGCAGCAGGCATGAATGAGGAGGAGTCAATGGAGCTGGTCGGGTTCATAAGGGACGTTCGGAAACGCTTTGACTTGACGGTGCTCTTGATCGAGCATCATATGAGTGTGGTCATGGAGATCTGTGATCGGATAACTGTACTCGATTTTGGCAAGACCATCTGCAATGGAATACCGAAGGAAGTGCAGGCCAATCGGTCCGTCATAGATGCCTACCTCGGAGAAACGACGGATAGGGAGAATTGACGTGCTAAGAGTTGAGAATCTGCATGCTTCATATGGTGGGATCAAGGCGTTGAGAGGCATCAGTTTGGAGGTTGGAGACCATGAGTTTGTCGCAGTGCTCGGGCCCAATGGTGCAGGGAAGTCGACTCTCTTGAAGTGCATCTCCGGACTACATCATCCCTCCGATGGAACTATCTCCTTCGATGGAAACAGGTTGTCCGGCGTTCCCCATAAGGTCGTCGAGAGTGGCATTGCACTAGTACCCGAGGGACGCCAGATATTGCCCGGTCTCACGGTGTTGGAGAATCTTCGTGTTGGTGCCTTCACGCGGAAAGACCGCCTGGGGGTCAAACAAGACCTCAACATGGTGTTTGAGCTCTTTCCTATTCTGGGGCAGCGTCAAACCCAGCTCGGCGGTCTGCTGAGCGGCGGTGAGCAGCAGATGCTTGCGGTAGCACGGGGGCTCATGTCAAGGCCTAAACTTATGCTGCTAGATGAGCCATCGCTCGGACTAGCCCCGATCATAGTTAATCAGGTTTTTGACATTCTCCAGAAGATCAACCATAGTGGCACTGCGATACTGATCGTCGAGCAAAATGTCTACAAAGCATTGTCAATGGCAGAGCGTGCCTATATATTGTCAACTGGAACCATTGAGAAGTCTGGTGCTTGCTCGGACCTGCGACACGATGACCAACTGGTACATGCCTATCTGGGAAAGTGATTGTTGATGCACGCATGAACGTTTGTTGCCAAGAAGAGAGCATCTTCGTGGTTCACGTGGCGAGACGCCACTAATCCCAAGAACTGGAGGTTGTCATGCTGAAAGGATTCATGGGACGGATCCTGCGCGTCGATCTGACGCTCAGTACGGTGATGGTCGAGGAGCCGCCGGAATCGATCTACAGGAAGTACATCGGGGGAATCGGCCTGGGTGGCTACTTTCTCAGAAAAGAGACGAGTGGGAGCACAGATCCTCTCGGACCAGAGAATCGACTGATCTTCATGACTGGCCCGTTCACTGGAACGGGTATCGTATCGAGCGGTCGCCATTCTGTTGTTGCCAAGAGTCCCTTGACGGGCATCTGGGGAGAAGCCGATGTCGGTGGGCACTGGGGACTTGCGCTCAAGGGCGCCGGCTACGATGGGATGATCGTTCAGGGGTCGTCCGCGCATCCTGTGTGCATCTACATCGATGCGGATTCCGTCAAGATAGAGGAAGCAGCGGATTGTTGGGGAAAGGACACGTATGAAACGGAGGAGATACTCAAGGCAAGATATGGAACCGATGTCCAAGTTCAGACTATCGGGCAGGCAGGAGAACGCCAGATAGGGCTTGCGGGAATATTCACTGATGGCCGTGATGCACGTGCAGCAGCACGGTGCGGACTTGGGGCGGTCATGGGCTCCAAGAAATTGAAGGCGGTTGTTGTCAAAGGAAACAAGAAGCCCGAGCTTGCCGATGCCCCAACACTGCGAGAAGAGATGGCCGAGCTAGTCAAGTTTCAGGTGGCAAACCGCGATGGCATGCATGACCACGGGACATCAGAGGGCCTCATCGGAAACGAGCTCTCGGGGGACTTGCCGATAAGAAACTGGGGTCGTGGAGCTTGGGATGGGAAGTCTGAGAGGATCTCGGGTGAGGAGCAGACAAAGCAGTATCATGCAGTCTCTTTCTTCTGCGGCAACTGCGTCGTCGGTTGTGGCAGAAAAATCCGCATCGACCAAGGTCCCTACGAGGGAGTGAGTGGCTCTGGGCCGGAATTTGAGACTGTTGGTTCTATTGGAAGCAACCTCCTCGTTGATGATCTAGGCGCCATCTGCAAGGCAAATGAGCTTTGTAACCGCTACGGGCTGGATACCATATCTGTCGGTGGAGTCATTGGCTTCGCTATGGAGTGCTATGAACATGGATTGATAACGGACAAGGACACCAATGGGCTGAAGCTTACATGGGGATCCCCTGAAGCGCTGATTGGGCTCGTCCACATGATTGCCAATCAAGAGATGATTGGCGAACTACTTGGCAAGGGAGTTAGAAAGGCCGCGGAAAAGATTGGCGGTTTGGCAAAAGAGTTCGCCATCGAGGTGAAGGGTCTCGAGTTCCCTGCGCATGAACCACGTGTCTTCAACTCCACCGCTCTTGGGTACGCGACGTCGAATCGAGGGGCATGCCATCTATCGGACATGAACGGTCGATTCTACGAAAAGGCGCTTGCAATGCCGGAGATTGGGCTATTTGAGAAACAAGATCCCTATCAGGTAGAGGACAAGGCCAAGATGGAGGCCGGGCTGCAGAACGTTGCTGGACTGTACGACAGTCTCAAGGAGTGCAAGTTCATGGTGTGGTTCGGCGTGGACACGTCGAAGTTGTTGCATTGGCTGAACCTGGTGACCGGTTGGGACATGTCCATTGCGGAGTTCCTGCTGGCCGGAGAACGCATCTGGAATCTTCGTCGGCAGTATGACGTGGACTGTGGAATCAGCAGGAAGGACGACACGTTGCCGGCGCGCATACTCACTCAGGAGCGCGGCGAGGGAGGATCTGCGCATCATCTCCCGCCTCTAAACAGGATGCTTTCAGATTACTACGTAGTGAGAGGCTGGGATGAGTTCGGACGACCCACCGAGGAGACGCTGAGACGTCTGGATCTCGTTGCGGAGGACTGAGGACTAAAATGAGCATCAGCCTCGAACAGCGCAGCGTCCTACTCGACATACTGCGGCGCGAAGTTGTTCCGACGAATGGCTGCACAGACCCGATTTCTGTAGCTTACTCGGTGGCAGTTGCGCGGAAGGCAGCAAGTGGAGAGGTCACCAGCCTTAGGGTGTCTGTCAACCCCGGATTGTTCAAGAATGCACAAGGGGTTGGCATCCCTGGAAGTAGTGCGCGGGGACTGCTGATAGCAGCGGCTTTAGGGTGTGTTGCTGGGAATCCCGATAGGAAATATCAGGTGATTGAGGGAATCAGGGACAGCGACGTTGCACGAGCAACAGCACTAGTGCAATCAGGGATTGTCGATGTGGACATAGACTGGGGCCATGACAGTCTTTTCATCGAGACCGAGTTGGTGACTGCTTCTGGGTCAGTCAGAGTCGTCACTGTTGACAAGTATCTGAATGTCGTCTCTGTCGAGCGCACAGACGGTGTTCAGGTTTCGGTCGGTTCGTCCAAGGGAGTCGAAGCGGGCGAGCCTTGCCCAATCTCAACCTTCGAACTCGATGAGCTCGTCGAGTTCGCGAATTTCCTTCCGTTGCGGGATGTCAGCATGATCGAGGATGGGATTCGCATGAATATGGATATGGCTGGCGAGGGCCTGCACTTAGACAATGGTTTCGGCCATCAGCTCGCTGCGCTCGTGCAAAAGGGGGATTTGGGCAGCGGTATGGCCACAAGGGCACAAGTACTTTGCTCTGCTGCGTCGCAGGCTCGGATGTCAGGCAGCCGTCTTCCCGTGATGAGCAGTGCAGGGAGTGGCAACCATGGGATTACCGTCTTTCTCACCTGCGTTGCTGCAGCGGAGGCTCTCGGGTCTTCGCATGAAGAGCTTGTCCGTTCGCTCATACTCGCGAACCTGGTAACAGTGTACGTTAAGGCTTTTACTGGCACTCTTTCGGCCATGTGTGGTTGTGGAGTTGCGGCAGGGGTGGGAGCGACCGTTGGAGTGGTTTACCTCCTGAAGGGGACGACGATGGAGATGCTCGGTGCCATGATGAACATGGTAGGGTCCATCTCAGGGGTAGTATGTGATGGCGCCAAAGAAGGATGTTCGTTGAAAGTAGCTCTGGCATCGGGATGGGCCGTGGAGTCGGCCCTGCTCGCCGCTTCGGGTGCCATAGTACCATCTTGTGACGGCATTGTTGCGCCGGACATGCGAAGCCTCTTGGGTAACCTTGGGCTGGTGAGTGGAGAGGGTATGAAGAACTCGAATCGAGTGGTAATAGGCATCATGCAGCGTTCCGAAGCTGGTGGCCAGCCTGGCTGCTAGCTGGTAGTGCATTTCTACTGGCGTACTAAGTACGCCAGAACCTTCGAGGAGGTAGACGGATATGAGAATGGATGGGCTTCAGAGGTTTTCGTTTGATGAGCCTACAAGAATCATCTACGGTGAGGGATCACTCAGCGAGCTGAAAAACGAGCTGGCTCGACTTGGGTCCAAGTCGGTAGTCCTGGTCTGCGATGAGGGCATCGCGAAGGCAGGGCTGGCCGACAAGGCAAAGGCAGTGGTGAGTGATTTGCCTGGCGTGACCGTGAATGTGTATGACAAGATCATAGTGAACCCCTTAGACACGACAATGGACGAAGCGTTCGACTACGCCGTGTCTGTTGATGCCGACACCATCGTAGGAATCGGAGGGGGAAGCGCGCTGGATTCTGCCAAGGGCATCGCCCTCCTGATGACCAACGGTGGCAAGATGAGGGATTATCTCATGGATGGAAAGGTGGTGTCGAAGGTCATAGCGCCATTCATCGCCATTCCAACGACAGCTGGCACCGGTAGTGAAGTCACCCGTACCGTAGTTGCAACGGATCACTTGACTCATTTCAAGGACGGCTTCAAGTACGGAGACACGATGTTTGCGCGTGTTGCCATTCTCGATCCGCTGCTTATGTCCGGGTTGCCCGCACCAGTCCTTGCAGCATGCGCCATGGATGCCCTGACCCACGCTATCGAGTCCTACACTTCGTGGAAGGGAAATCCTTTCACAGACTCCATAAACATTGGCGCAATTCGAATGATCGGGGAGAACCTCCGAACGGCCTTCTCACAGCCCGCCAATATTGATGCCAAAGGCAAGCTGCTCCTTGCTTCCTGTATGACGGGCGTGGCTTTTGACCAAGCGGGTCTAGGGCTTGCGCATTGCATGGGCCACCCAATGGGAGGGCTGTTCAATGTTGCACACGGTGTTGCGTGCGGGATGTGTCTGCCGGTAGTGATGGATTTCAATGCAGTTGCAGTTCCAGAGAAGTTCGCACGAATCGCCGTCGAACTCGGCGAGAACCTTGAAGGCCTCACGAAGATGGAAGCCGCTCACTGTGCTGCTCGAGCAGTAAGGCAGCTGCTGAGAGACCTTGACCTGCCAATGACTCTTGGTGATGTTGGCATAGATGCACAGGAGATTGGAAGACTGGCTCATGATGCTATGGGTTTCCCAGGCATGCGTGGAGCTAACCCCAGGGCTGTTGACCAGAAAGGAATCGAGCAGCTGTTTGCACAACTCGTAACCAGGGTTGAGGACTAGACGACTTGGGGCAGCGAATAGTAGTACTACATGAGAAAGACAACGTTGGCACTGCCGTGGATGACATCGATGTTGCTGACATACTCGACTATGGTATGGGCGAGCGTCGTGGTAGCGTTACGGCCGCTGATCGTATTCCGTTCGGTTTCAAGATCGCCTTGGTCGACATCGCCAACGGCGAGGACATAGTGAAATATGGTGAGGTGATCGGTTCGGCGTCTCGTTCAATAAGAGCGGGCGAGCTCGTTCATACTCAAAATGTTGAAGGGGGGCGGGGGCGGGGAGATATACCGGCATCCGAAGGCACGAGGGCTAGACGAAGGACCTCGGGCAAGGAGTAGACACCTTGAGCATACTTGGGTACACCAGGTCAGACGGCAGAGTCGGCATAAGAAACCTCGTTCTCATTCTTGCAATCGCGCGAGGGCCTCACTTTGTAGCTGCGAAGATCTGCGAGCAGGTTCGAGGAACAACGTACTTTGTTGCCGGGGACGAAGACGGCAGGGACTCGGATGATAGATTAACCATTGCCAGGGTTCACGCGGGTCTGGGAAGCAATCCCAATGTTGGGGCGGTGATGATCGTGTGCAACAGCCGCACCACAGGCTATCCGGAGCTCCGTGCTGACGTGCTTGCTTCAGAAATAAGGAAAACCGGGAAGCCTGTCGAGATACTTGACTTGGAGAAGTGCGACGGGGGACTATACGGCGCCCTAGGGCAGGGAGTCCGGGTTGCCCGACGGTTGGTAGTCCAGATATCAAGGCAGCGGCGCACGAGCTCCGATTTCGGTGCCTTGACGATTGGGATCAAGTGCGGCTTGTCAGATGCAACTTCGGGTCTGGCGGGGAACCCAGTGGTCGGATACGCTGTTGATCGTCTGCTGGATTCAGGCGGCACAGCTTTCTTCTCTGAGACCACGGAAGTGATTGGAGCAGAACATATCCTGGCAAGACGGTGTCACGACGATACAGTTAGAAGAGCCTTTTTGGATGCCGTGGCCAAAACGGAAGAAGCAGCAAAGGCTACGGGTGAAGACATTAGGACGATCAATCCCATTCCTGCCAATATCGAAGCCGGCATTACGACGCTGGAGGAGAAGTCCTTGGGGGCTGTGGCGAAGTCAGGGCACCACACCATTCAGGGCGTCCTGCGGTACGCTGAACGCCCGGCGTCTACAGGACTCTTCTTTGTGGACTCATGGATGTCGTCTTCCTCCCTTTTCCTTGGATATGCGGCTTCAGGCGCCCAGCTGATCATCTTCCAATTGGGAGGGGGAGCCCTCCACGTGGATGCTGCACTCCCCAGCACGTCCACGGGACTCGTGGCGCCCATCTTCTACGCGACGGGTAACCCTAGGACATCTAGGAACCTGAAGGACGAAATCGATTTTGACTCAAGTAGCATTATTGAACATGGTGCGCTTCTGGCCGAGGTCGGCGAACAATTGGTCGGCATCCTGTCCGATGTGGCTTCCGGTACTTTCACCAAGGCGGAGGCATTGCTATACCAGGACCCAGTTGACGTTTACTTGAAGGGGCCGCAGCTGTAGTCCAGCTCGCATGTTCCGAACGCATGTCCGTAAGCCCCGGAGGTTCGATTCGACGCACTCCGGGGCTTTTCCAAAGCAGACGAACAACTAGGCAGGCATACGTATGTAAGGTTCCTAAGTTCAGCCCCCAAACATCATCGAGTATACGTCTAGTACATCCTTGTCATGCACCATCGTGGAGTCGGCCATGTTGTCATGTACAAGCTCCCCGTTAAGGACGAACAAACCGGCTTCCATAGGGCCAATGGACAAAATCCTGGCGACACCTAGGACGGTTGTTTCGTCGGGTATGTTGAGACTCGCAGTGCCCCCACGGGATTTTGCATACTTCTTGAGGCTGGCATGCAGGCGAACTGTTATCGATGTCAACTATACCCTCCTGGATGAAGAGATACCCCACAAGGATAGTGCGCTGAACATGAGAGGAACGAAGTGTTTCGCAATCGCGACAGCGCGTAAGGCAGTCGGGTGCCCGCGCACGATCGCGGTCCATCCGTGTGGGGGCCGTGAGGTCCCGCAGCCGACGAACTCAGATCTCCCCAGGGGGTGAGTCGGGGAAAAACAACACATCGACTCCCTTCAAACGCTGCCTTGTTGTGTCGTTCAAGCCCGCGTTCGAAATCGTAGTTCATCTCCCTCTCCTTTTTCCGGTATGCCGCTATCACGTCGACGTGTCTGACAAAGGCGGTTGAACCTACAGGTAATTCATATAATTATACCAGCATTCTCCTCGATGGTGAAGAGCGCGTTGCAACATGTCAATTCACCCTGAGCAGAGAGGTTGTGGGGGACCCATACGTCATGACTGTTACACTTCGGGACGGTTCCATCCTTCCCGCAAACGCGAACCCCCGGCTGCGACGACCGGGGGTGGGTGATGCTTTTTCGGAAGGAGAACTATGTCAGTCTGACCTCGATATCGCCGCTGCCGGTGTGGACCAAGAGTTCGACGGTCGCCAAGCCCACGGGAATACGCTGCCGCTGGACCTCGACATCGACGCCTGGTCCCCTGACGGATGCCTCGCCTGACCGTGTCTCGACGTCCACCATGACGTCGTGCTGGTTAAGTTCTGCGCACACGTCTCCGCTCGTCGTCTTCAGGCGGGCGCCGCTCTGGACGGTCACACCTTCCAAGCGTACGTCCCCACTGAAGCTGAGGACGTCGGTGTCGTTCAGGACGGTGTTGAGGACGGAGACGTCACCCGAATACGACTTGACCATGCCATGGACGGTCGAGTTCCGGATGTCGACATCGCCTGATTTGCTCACGATGTCGCCATCCACGAGGCACTTGTCCAGTGTGACGTCGCCCGACGTCGACTGTGCGGCAATAAGGTGTGTGAGCGTGCCGGCGTCGATATCGCCGGACACGCAGCGCACGACGACTTCGCCCTTGAGGTTGCTGACGGTGATGTCTCCGGAGACGGTCTTGAGCTCGCACGGCATGTCGGCAGGCACTTCGAGCTCCACCGGATCGCCGTCGCTGCCAAACCCGAGACTGAACGAGAAGCCATGGAATTCGCCTGCCGTCAGCCTCGATTCGACCTCGACAACGTCACCGGCCTGACTGGTGCGAATACTGGACTGACCTCGGACGACCCGGACAGCGGGGAGCCCCTGGACGCCGCGCACGTGCAGGTCCTCAGAGATCAGGCGTACGCTCAGGCGGCGGCTCACTTCCTGCGGCGCAGACGTGGGAGTCATTGGCGGTATGGGGGCGGTTGGTAGCGCAGGTTCAACTGGCAGACGAGGCGTCTGTGGAACCTGTGGCACCTCGTTCTCGACCGTGCCGAGAGCCGCCAGCAATTCGTCGTACTGCTCCTCCGTGATGAGTCCCTTGTCTTTCAGTTCACTCAGTCGTTCCTTCGCTTGGCTCATCGTTTCCTCCCTTGATGGTTTTCAGGACCGCATCGACACTCAGGTCGCCAGCTTCCAGCTTGTCGAGCAGTTCCATGACGTTGGGTTTGCGTGCGGTCTTCTCGGCGGGTTTGTCGCCGCCGGTCAGTCCCAGTGCTGCCAGCACCTTATCCAGACGGCCACGCACGGTCGGGTAGGAGAGGTCCAGGCGGTCCTGGACTTCTTTCAGATTTCCGCGGGCCGCCAGAAAGGTCAGCAGGAACTGCTCGTCCTCGGAAGATAGGGCCGCGAACCGGTCGAGCGGGTACGCTCCTCGCACGGTAGTGCCACACGCGAGGCAGTGCAGCTCGGCAATCTCCAGCTGTGACCCACAGGACGGGCACGTTGTCGGGAGACGCTTCATGGCGCCTTCACTCGACGCTCAGGACGACGGTGTCTCCGTCGCCCGTATGAACGGTCATGAGTTCACCGACGAAGGCAGGGTCTGCGATCAGACGCCTGATCTCCTCGGTGTCGATCGGGACATCCTTGCCGTCGAGGTCGATCGCCGCCTTTCCTCTCCGGGCAAGGATGTTCAGGCCAACGCCCACGAGTGACATGGGAAACCCCAGGTCGACATGTTTACCGTTGGCTTTGTCGACGTGGATCCGGAACGTCCGACGTGTGCGGGGCTGCGTTCCCTGGATGGATGGATGGGGCTGCCCGGAATCCTGCGGCTCGAGCGTCGCGAGCAATTCATCTGCCTCGGCACGTGAGAGCTTGCCTTGCTGGACCATGCGTTCGATTTTCTCTTGTTCTTGCGACATATTATCCTCCTGGTTTCGGATGAGTGGTCAGTCCCTGATGATGTACTCGCGTTTGCCGCTGACCGTCCACATGATGCTGAACAGCAGCGCCGCCGTTGTCTTGTCCAGCCTGCCACCATACACCATGTCCATCAGTTTCGTCGTTATGTCGGTCATCTCGTGCCTCCTGGTAGAATTTGCCCCCTTGCAACTAAATAATATTAAGGTGTGAATGAATGTCAAGAGGTAAGTCATGAGATAGTGAAGAACACGTGAACACATCCAGTGGCAGATAAGAATTGGCGTCAGCACAGATGTGTGTCCACAGAGCCCGTCCACTCACAAGTCATATTATTCATTTACGATGCCTGGGCGTCGGGCGGGTCAAGGAGGGGAGAGTAACGACCGATAACAAGGGTTTGCCAATCGCGTCCGCTGTCCGCATCACAGAGAAGGCAGTACTGGACTATCTATATCTGTGCTCGGACCTTCGTTTGCATACAGACATGCTGAGCCTGCGGAGGATGCAAACGTGTTTGCTGAACTCGGTCGACGGAAGCTGAAGATGTGGGTGGCGAGATTTGGAAGTGCCGGAGCGCCGGCTCATCGTTCTGGAGGATGCAATAGCGCATGCTTGACAAAAGCACTACATGCCGCTCTTCCCGTTGATTCATTTCAGAATGTGATATAATAAACAAGAAATAATTGGGATCATTGTTGAGGTTGTCGAATGGGACATCGAGTGAAACCAGACTCCTTCCAGTCGGAAGCAGGGAATAAGAAATAGGGAGATGATGGCGATGCCGGATACTGTTGCTTCGAGCGTATGGTTGTCCGTAGTGGACATGCTGGTGGTGTTTGTGGTCTTGGCGTTTCTCATGTTCGTCTGCTACGGATTGAAATTCTTCAGCCGAGGGTCCCTGGATGAGGGGTCCGCTGATGACGACGGAGATGGCCGAGTCGACGTCGCGGCCGGGGATGAGCCTGCCTCCAAGCTTCCGACGCTTCAGAGCACCTCTGCAACCAGCGGGGGTTCCGGATGGCTATCAGTGGTGCCGGCCGTGGTTGACCCCAGTTGTATGGCGACAGATGGTGCTATCAGTGTTGGCCAGGACGAGAGAAGCCTCAGGACGGCGACGGCGCAAACGCGCGTCTTCAGAATCACGGTCAATGGGAAGGTGTTCGAGGTGGGGGTCGAGCAGGCGGCTGATACGCAGCCTGTGGTACAGTCTGTGAGTCCGGTCGCGGCAACTCCCGCGCCCGTTGCACAGCGCCCTGTGGTTGTCCCTCCGTCTCCGCCCGCCGTACCTCGTCCTGCACCTTCTGCGCGCGCGGGTGACGCGCCCAATCTCATGAAGTCCCCGTTGCCCGGCAAGATCCTCAAGGTGTTTGCCGCGCCCGGCAAGGCGTTCAAGCGGGGAGACACGCTGCTTACCATCGAAGCAATGAAGATGGAAAACGAGATTCTCGCCCCGCGTGACTGCGTGGTCGGCGAGGTCCATGTCGAGGTCAACCAGTCGGTCAAGACGGGCGAGCCTCTCCTGAGGATGGAGTAGAGCTATGAGTATTATTCTGTCTGCGATCAAAAGCTTCAGAAGCTTCTCTGGCATCTACAACTTCACAGTGGGCAACGCCATCATGCTGGTCGTGGCCTGTGTGCTCATGTATCTGGCTATTGCCAAGGATTTCGAGCCGATCTTGTTGCTGCCGATTGCGTTCGGCTGCTTTCTCGCCAACATCCCGGCGGCCAAGGGCACTTTCTTCAGCATCAACCCCGCGTATGTCCGTGACCTGACTGGTACAGTCAAGCCGACGGCCCTGCTCGATTTCTTCTATTTTCTGGTCAAGTCCGAGATCCTGCCCCCGCTCATCTTCTTGGGCATCGGTGCCATGACGGACTTTGGGCCGCTCCTCGCCAACCCCGTGTCGCTGCTGCTGGGCGCGTCTGCACAGTTTGGTGTCTTTGTTGCCATGGTCGTCGCCAAGGTGCTGCAGTTCAGCATCGGTCAGGCGGGCGCCATCGGCATCATCGGAGGAGCCGACGGGCCGACGGCTATCTACACTGCCACCAAGCTTGCCCCGGAGCTGCTGGGTCCCATCGCGGTCGCCGCCTACACGTACATGTCTCTCGTCCCGCTGATCCAGCCGCCCATCATGCGACTGTTGTCGACACATGAGATGCGCAGCACGGTCATGGAGCAGCTGCGCCCGGTTGGCAAGCTCGAGCGTATCCTGTTCCCCATCGTCACGACCTTCGTCATCGCTATCCTGCTGCCACCAGTCGGGCCGCTCGTGGGTATGCTCATGCTGGGCAACCTGCTGCGCGAGAGCGGTGTGGTCGAGCGGCTCAGCAACACGGCCGCTAACGAGCTCATCAACATCTGCACGCTCTTTCTCGCGGTCGCAGTGGGAGCGTCCATGAACGCTGAGTCCTTCCTGAACCTCCAGACGCTCTACATCATCGGGCTGGGTGTTATCGCCTTCGGGTTCAGCACCGCGGGTGGGATGCTCCTGGGTGACCTCATGTGGGTGATGTCCGGACACAAGATCAACCCGCTCATCGGTTCAGCCGGCGTCTCGGCTGTCCCCATGGCCGCGCGCGTCAGCCAGAAGGTCGGGCAGAAGGACAACCCTGCCAACTTCCTTCTCATGCATGCCATGGGTCCCAACGTGGCCGGCGTTATCGGTACTGCCGTCGCGGCGGGTATCATGATCAGCCTGCTGGGTCACTAGCAAGAGCGATTCTTCTCAATGGCGAGGCCGGCAGCGTACAGCTGCCGGCCTTCTTGCTATTCTGGAGTGCTAGAAGGCTCGGCCGGCGATCAGGGCTGTGGCTCAAATGCTTGCCGGACAGTCTCTGCCAGCAGGACGCCCTCGGTCATCAGTTCTTCGTCCGATGGGCGTACGGCTCTGGGGTCCGGGATGTACCCCAGTACTTCGCTATGCCCGACGACGGAGGCTCCACGCGCCCTCAGCCACTTCTCCAACCTGGCGATGGCCCTGGGGTTGGCTGCGGTCCCGCCGACGGCGACGATGAACATTTTCTTGCCCTTGAGGACGCCATTGCTGATGAACGTCGTGACGGCGGGAGTTGGGTTGCCCATCCAGACCGGCGTCATGACCACGACCGCTTCAAACGGTTCGACAGTGTAGTCGGGGTCCACCAGCGTGGTCCCCAGGCCAAGCAGGGCAGCAAGCAGGGCATGGAACATGCCGCCGTTCTCCATTCTGCGGCTGTCCACCAGCTTCCGCAAGGTGCCCCCGGTCGCCTGTGCCAGTCCCCGGGCGATGAGGGCAGTGGAGCCTTCCCTGCTGTAGAATACGATGAGGGTCTTCAGGCTACTACTTCCTCTAGGGATGTTGCTGCATCAGGGCATCGTCGATGGCCTTGAGTGTGACTTTCTGACTGATGGTCGCACCTGTCACGACGTCCACCAGGACCCAACCTGTCCGCACGACCTCCGCGATGAGCAGATCCATGTTACCCAGCGGCCGCTGAAGGAACTCGACGGAGGTGATGCCCTGGGACCCCATAGTTACACGAACCGTTGCGGCGACGTGCCCGACCCGCGCACTGCCCTCATAGACGCCGGGATACCGGTACGATATCATCGGCGACTGCAGAACCAGGGTGTCGGCTGTCCGTCGCAGCCAGGGACCATAGACGACCTGTGAGACGATGGAGCATGCCACGACCACGGCGACGAGAACCAGCAGTGTCCGCAGCAGCCGAGAGTGTCGACGCATGATCAACCTTCCTCATTGTGGGGCTCTCGGAGCACGTCTGCAAGACGCTCACCCTCGTTCTGCAGTTCCTCCACTGTGGCTGAAGGGCCCGCTTTGCCGGAGGAGTTGAGGCCGTGGATGTGATGGACGCCGAGGACCTGGCCGCCGCGTGCCCGGGCCATTTGCTCCAGACGGCTCGAGGTCGCAAGGTTTTCGCCGCTCTCGCCGAGTGCCACGATCAGGACTTTCTTGCCGGTCAGGTTGACCGTCCGCAGGAACGTGTTGGCCGCCGGGGCAGGGTTCCCGACCCAGATAGGGGTCATGATCACGACGGTCTCGTAGCCCGCAACATCATAGTCGGGGTTGACCAAGCGGGCGGACCTTCGGAACAGTGCAGCCATGGCGGCCGCAAACAAGTTTGTCCGGGCGTTTGTGTCGACCAGTTCCCGCAGGGTCCCCCCGACGCCAGAGGCCAGTGCCTTTGCCACGGTCTTCGTCGATCCACTTCGGCTATAGTACACGACCAGTGTATCCATGAAACCCCCTTTTGCTCGATAGTGTGGAGTCTCTATCTCGAGTACGGCGCTCTTATTATGATTATAGAGCCGCGCCGGCCACACGCAAGAACTCACCTCGCACAGCCCGAGTGTTGCCCGCATGGGGTTCGCGCGTATGATACTTGTTGGATGAATCGTGGCGGGCATGGCCGTGATGTTCCTCCTCTTCGGCGTGTTGGGGATAGTCGCGGCAGTAGCTGGTTTCTTCATTCATCAGCTGCGGGATGCCGAGGAACTGCTTCCGGACGTCGTTGCACCAGATATGACATGTGAAATAGCACACTGATACAGGGAGGACAATCATGACAGAAGGGCAGGGACGGGCATCTTCCATCGTGCAGGACGAGCTGGACATGCCCGGCAGGCGCCTCCTGCTGGCACCGGGACGGACACGTACTGCCGAAGACGTTCTGCAGGCGTGCGCTACGTCGTTCGAGAGCTGGAGCGAGGTGGAGCGTGCAGATGCCGAGTGTCGCGAGGGACTGATGCCTCTGTTCGGGACCGAGCAGGCCGGCATCGTCGTCGTTCCCGGAGCAGCATCCCTGGGCTTGGAGGTAGCGGTCGTCGCAGCGTCACCTCCGGGTGCCGTCGTTCTTGTCCTGGGGCACGGCCCGCAATGCGATCGGATCGCCTACGTGGTATCGCGACGCGGCCGTGTCGCCGACGTCCTGCAGGCACAGGAAGGCGGCAGTGTCGACCTGCAGCTTCTCCGTGCGCGCCTAATCGAGACACGGCCGTCCACCATCGTCGTGTCCCACGTGGACGCTGACAGCGGCGCCGTCGCTCCGATCGACGATTACGCCGCGGTCGCTCGTGAGGTCGCGCCGCAGACGCTGCTGGTCGTGGACGGGACGTGGGCCACCGGCAACATGCCTCAGCGCATGGACGACTGGCACGCTGACATTGTGTTCACAGACAGCGGCTCGACGCTGGGTGGGTGCTCGGGACTCGTGCTGGCAGCGGTGAGCAGCCGAGTGAGCATCCACAAGGTCCGCCGTGACGCAGCCGCGCCACTCTACATCGAACTGACCGGGTGGTCCTCACCGACGGGCGCCGAGGTGCCTCCGAGTCTCGTCTTTGCGCTCCGTTCCGCCCTGCGCCGCATCTACGCCGAGGGACTGTCGACGCGGTTTGCGCGGTGTGACGAGGTCGCCCGGGGCTTCCGTGAGGAGGCTGCAACCCACGGGTTCCATGTCATGGCGCCAGCCGGGCACGAAGCCGCGACACTGACGGCTGTGAGAACGCCTGCGGGGGTGGATGTCCAGGACCTGCACGCAGCGCTGGAGCGCCGCGGCGTCGACGTAGGCATGGGACCCACAGACCTGATCGTTGCGCATGCGGGTGACACCAGCCCTGATGACCTCCAGCACTTCTGGCACGCCGTGGAGGCACTGCACCTGCAGACGTAGCAGAGCCGGGACAGGTGAGCCGGCTCAGTTGGTGGTGGTACCCTGCTTTCGCTGAGAGGACTGCAGGCCCAGGGACAGGGCGTGTACCGGGCAGACCGCGACGCAGTCGCTGCACCGGATGCACTCAGGGTCAGTTGCATGGACCGATGGGTCCACCCCCATCTTGCAGACGTCCGCGCACACGCCACAGTGTGTACAGGTATCCTTGTTCAACGTCAGCTGCACAAAGCTGACGCGATTGAACAGCCCATAGATCGCACCCAGTGGGCAGACGAAGCGGCAGAATGGGCGGTAGACGACGACCGATGCAGCCACTGTCGCGACAAGAAGAGTCGCCTTCCACGCAAACAGCCATCCTGCGGCGCCGCGCAACGACGCATTCAGAGCCATCAGGGGCAGGGCAGCCTCCAGCGTCCCTGCAGGGCATACCAGCTTGCAGAACCACGGGTCCCCAACCCCGAACGAGTCCCGCACCAGCAGCGGCATCAGGATGACCAGGACGGCCAGGACGACATACTTCAGATAGCGCAGCCGTGTCGGACCGACGCGTACCTTGCGTGAACGGATGTGGTACAGGAGTTCCTGGGCCAGGCCGAAGGGGCACAGCCAGCCACACACCAGGCGCCCCAGCACGACACCGAAGAGTCCGATGAGCCCTGCAACGTACAACGAGATGCGGTCGCTCGCGCGGTTGAAGACTGCCTGCAGCGAACCGATGGGACACGAGCCCCAGGCACCTGGACAGGAATAGCAGTTGAGCCCCGGTACACAGACGGCCTTGCTGGACCCACGCCAGACACGGCCGCGCAGGAACCCGGCGAACCATGAGTTCTGGAGGATGGCGGTGACACCCTGGAACGCGATCCTGCGCGAGCTCATGCGCCTATCCGATGCCGATGCACTGAAGGCACACGTTGATGGCCTTGGTGACCACCGTGCGGACCTCGCCGTTCATGGCGCCAAGGACGATAGCGACGACGGAGAGGACCAGCAGAGTAACGCGCAGGAGCCTAACCCGCATACTCACCTTGCTACGACCCGGCGGGAAGGCTCGCCAGCATGCCCTGGATGATGCTTATCCACTCGGCCTTGGTGTGTGAGCCGGCCAGCACTTTGCCCACCACGGTCCCAGTGCGGTCGACGAAGAAAGTCGTCGGCACGACGCTGACGTCTACTAGTATCTCGGTCATGATGGAGTGGTCCGGGATGACATTCGTGTAGGTGACACCCGTCGAGCCTGTCAGCTGACGCGCGGTGGCCTCGTTGGACGCATCCGGCGTGTCGGCGATGACTCCAAGGATGGCGAAGTTCGTGGCAGGGAACTCACCGGGCAGCTGGGCCAGGTCGGGCATCTCACGGATGCAGGGGCCGCAGAACGTGCCCCAGACGTTGACCATGGTGAGGCGCTGGTTCGTGAAGAAGCTGTTGTCGACGATGTGGCCGTTCAGGTCGCTCGCGCTGAAGGGTCGCACGACGTACCCGGTGCCCAGCGTGCCAGATCCGGCGGTCGTCCCCGTTTCCGGCGTCGTCCCCATGCTGGTGCTGGGCGTTTTTGTTCCGGCCTCCTGCAAAGCCGTGACGACGATGACGGCAACAAGAATGATTACCAATGCCGCGATCAGGAGTGTCAATTTGCTGGTTCCGTTTCTGTGCATGCGCGTTATGCTCACCTCACTGGGACGTCGCGACCATGATACCGTGCTCTTGCCTCGTGCGCAACATTCTTTTGGGGTCATCTGGTAATTATGGCCTCGAATGGAACATTCGTATCCGCGGCGGCCTGCCCAGGAGGTGCCGTCAACAGCAAGGCAGGAGGTGGAGCCTGTCCGGGTAACCCCTCCTTGAACGGTATGCGTGGGAGCAGTACTATGAGTACTATGAGATGAGGTCCTTCCGGGGAGGTTGGCTGATGATGGCAAGGCGCTGGTTGCTGGTTGTCCTGTGTGGGGTGATCGTGCTCACCCTCGTCACGACGCTCGTGTTCCGCGAGTTCGACTTTGGGACCTCCCTTCCCAGCGGATTTCCCGACGATGTCCCGATCGTCCCCGGTACCATCACGTCCTGCAAGACGGCCCGGAGTGACGACCTGGTGCGCGTCGTCGAGGTTCGCATCCAGTCTGGCCTTCCCTTCCAGGACATCGTGCAGTTCTATCGCACCGCGTTCGCCAGTGGTGCAATGGAGCACTGGAATCTCCCCGAGTTTCCCCTCTCCGGCCCCGACGCCACCGAGACGTCCAGCAATGCCCTCTTTGGCAAGAACACGGTCGTCGTGATCATCAACGCCACGGGAGCGACCACGAGTGTGCTGGTCCAGGTCCGGGGCACGTCCATCTTCACCTTGCCGCGCTAGTAACTTGCCGCGCGCGCGGCGCCACCTATACTTGACTCCGGAAGCAGGGATTCGACCGACAAGCCGCAGGGCGGCAAAGGAGAGCACCATGGGACTGATCGCGAAGAACGAGGTTGGAGAGAAAGGCGTCATCCCCGCCGGGACGCATGTCGCACGCTGTTACGGCATCATCGATCTGGGGACGCAGTACTCCAAGAAGTTCGGAAGGTGGGCGAGCAAGATCATGGTTCAGTTTGAGCTGCCCGCGGACCTGACGGACGACGGGCGTCCTGCCATCATCTCCAAGACGTACACCCTCAGCCTCAACGACAAGGCCAGCCTGAAGAAGGACCTGGAGTCGTGGCTTGGCCGTTCTGTCACCGCCAACGAGGAACGCGACGGGTTCGCCCTTGGTTCGATGCTGGGCGCCGCCTGTCTGCTCTCGGTTCTCCACAGCGAGAACGCCGAGAAGGCATACGCATACATAGCGGGCGTGATGAGCGTCCCCGAGGGGATGGTCGTCCCGGACGCTGTCAACCCTGTGGTCCTGTACGACATCAACAACGGCGAAGACGCGGTCTATGCCAAGCTGCCCGACTGGGTCAAGAACCTCATCCAGCAGAGTAGGGAGTTCAAGGGGCACCAAGAGCCGGCCGAGGCGCAAGCCAGCGAGTAAGCCCGTCGTCTGAAGGGGGATGCCCTGCGCCCGCCGGCGTCAGACGTTTGAGAGGCACCGACGTGTCCGTCCCGTCCGCGCACGTTCGTGTTTGAGTCGACGGGGCGTCAGCGTAGAAACGGTTCTGAGAGGTCCTGTTCTGCCAGGTCGAAATCGCCGCTAGCCGATAATCAGATCCTCAAGAGACCGCTTTGGGACGTGATGGGTTTCTTCGGCATCTCTCCAGTACTTGATGTCTCCACTTGCAGGGACAGGCTCAATGACAACGTGCTCCTTTGGCTTGCCGAGTGCCAGGACGAACACGATTTCATATGTGTCGGGGATGCTGAGCGCCTGTTTGAGACTGAGTTTGTCGACCGAACCAATGATACAGCCACCAAGACCTTTTTCTACCGCTCCGAGGAGAATGTTCTGGGAACAGATGCCGGCATCCCAGTTGAAATTCACAGAAATCTCCTTGTCTGCAAGCACGACGATATATGCTGAAGGGCGCTCTCCGACAGACGGTCCGCTCCAGTCCTTGAGGTAATCAGCCCAGGCAAGGGTCGGGAATATCAGTCCATTCTTCTCTTTTGTACAAGAAAGCATGTACCGCAGAGGTTGTTTGTTCGAGGCAGAAGCGGATAGTCTTGCAAGGTCGACAAGCTCCCTCAGCGTCCGGCAGTCTATCTCAGCATTTTCGTAGAACCTGCGGTAACTCCTGTTCTTCAAGACCAGATCTTTCATCATGGTAGCCTCCTGTTCATCGTACGTTCTCTGCTTCTAAGTCAATTGGAACCTGTTTGTTCCATACGTTCTGAACAGTCTCATTGTACACTTTTTCACGAAATCCTCGCCGTGCGTGGGGCGGCGGTCATGAACGCCTTTCTGTGCTGATTGGCTCCTGCCCTGGTGAATGAGCCAGACACATTCATCACCATCTTCCTGCTTTACACCAGGCGGTGTCGGCCTAGTGTAATTGGTCGTCGTCGCAGGAACAGGCGGAAAGGAATCGAGCGCCGCCTTTTTCCTGCACTGGAGATGATGGAATGCATTCAGGACCACAGACCCTACGACGGCTTGGCTACTGGTTGCTAGCTGCTGTGCAGGACAGTGTCTTCCTCCTGTCCGCATACCAGTCGATCATGTCGCTGTTCGGGTTCTGGCAGAGGCACAAACCTCCGCTGAAGGACCCCGTCACGCGGTTTGCCGTGCTCGTCGCGGTGCACAACGAGGCGCATGTCATCAGCGACGTGCTGGATTCACTGGCGCGGCAGGAGTATCCACGTGAGCTCTTCGATGTCTACGTCGTCGCGGACAACTGCACCGACGAGACCGCCGACGTGGCTCGTGCGCACGGAGCCATTGTCTATGAACGCACGGATGCGGTCTTCATCGGCAAGGGACATGCCATTGGCTGGCTCCTCGCGTGCATCAAGTCCACGGCCAAGTCGTATGACATGATGGCGATGTTCGACGCGGACAATCTGGTCAGTGCCAACTTCCTGCGCGAGGTCGACCGCTACGCGCAGGCTGGCCATCGCGCCATCCAGGGGTATCTTGACATGAAGAACCCGGGAGACACATGGATCTCGCTGTCGTATGCCATCGGGTACTGGTACACCAACCGTTTCTGGGACCTTGCCCGCAGCAACATCGGCCTTGCTGCCATGCTGGGTGGAACGGGTTCCTGCATGGCCATGTCGCTCGTCGACGAGGTCGGCTGGAACCCCCATTCCATCACCGAGGATCTGGAATTCACTATCAAGTGCGTCCTGCAGGGTGTTCACCCGACCTGGGCGTGGGATGCGCACGTCTACGACGAGAACCCCTCACTATGCGAGCCTCATGGAATCAGCGCATGCGCTGGATGCGGGGCCATTTCCAACTGGGTTTCCGCTACAGCGGGCCTCTGTGGAAGCGCTTCTTTACCCGATTCGACATGGCAGCGCTCGACATCCTGGTCTACATTGGGCAGCCGATCTGGATGGTCTTCTCCCATCTCCTGATGATCGCCAATATCGTCATCCACTTTGGGCATACCGCCGTGCCTGCATGGGCGTCGGCCGGCATCGTCGCGCCGTGGGTCTGGGTCGCCCTGTTTGCGCTCGAGTGGTTTGCTCCTCCGATGCTGGTCGCTGCTCTGCTGCTCGAGAAGGTCAAACCAAAGTACTGGTGGGGCGTCTTCATGTTCGCGGTGTACGGGCTGACGTGGCTTCCGCTCGATTTCATCGCCCTCTTCACGCGGAACGACCAGACCTGGTTTCACACGGTCCACAAGCAGGCCGCAGTCTCCAGCAAGTAGCGGCGATACCCGGTTGGCAGCATAGAGATACCCGGGGACCCGTCCGGGAACGGTCGCACCCGTTCCACCGCAGGCGGCCCGCTCAGGGCCGCTCCATCAGCTCATGGATAGTGCTCAGCAGCTCTTGCAGTTCGTACGGTTTGCCCAGGAATCCCTGGACACTGTCCTCCTTGAGCATCTGCTTGACGGCGCCGTTGGAGGTATACCCGGAGTTCAGCAGGATGGGGACCGTGGGGTCCAGGGCCCGGATGGCGTGCACGATTTCGCCGCTGGTCATGCCTGGCATGGTCATGTCCAGCAGGATGAGCCCGATGCCCACAGGGTGCTCCCGCAGAACGTTGAGGGCCGATGCTCCGTCCGGTGCTGTCAGGACCGTATATCCGCTCCTGCTCAGGAGAGTCTGTGCGACCGCGCGCACGATTGGCTCGTCTTCGACCACCAGGATAGTGCCGCTGCCTACGTTCACAGGGAGGGGACTGGGAGTGAAGGATTGCATGGGTTCTTTCAGGCAGCGTGGCAGGTAGATGTCGAAAGTTGCCCCGACACCTTCCGTGGATACTCCCGTGATCCATCCGCCGGCCTGCTTGACGGCTCCGTAGACGATGGAGAGGCCCAGCCCCGTGCCGGATCCTACCGGCTTGGTCGTATGGAAGGGCTCGAAGAGATGTTCCAGGATTGCTGGCGGAATCCCCGGACCCGTGTCCGTGACACTGAGATGGACGAACTCCCCTGCGCGTGCGAAGGGATGGGTCTGGAGGTATCCCTCTTCCACCACCTCGTTCCTGGCACGGATGATCAGTGTCCCCTTGCCATCCATGGCATCGCGTGCGTTCACCGCAAGGTTGAGGAGGATCTGCGTCATCTGTGACTGGTCCATCAGGATGTTCCACGTTGTCCGCCCGTAGTCACGGACAATCTCCATGGTAGCCGGCAGGGACTGCTTCAACAGCGCCAGGGTCACGTCCAGCGCGTCCGTGATGCTGATGGGCACCGGCAGGACCATGGCACCGCGGCTGAAGGTCAGCAGTCCTTTCGTGAGGTCGGCTGCCTGATGGGCGGCGGTCTCGGCTGCGTTCAGGTTCTCCAGCAACGGGTCTGCTGGGGGCAGACGGCTGCGCATGAGGGTGACGTTGCCCAGGATGCCGGTCAGCAGGTTGTTGAAGTCGTGTGCCACCCCTCCTGCCAGTTCCCCGATGGCCTCCATTTTCTGGGACTGTCGGAGTTGGGCCTCCTCTCGCTTCTGCTTGGTGATGTCGTGGAAAGCGCCATGGGTGCCGAGGAATCTCTCCTGGCTGTCAAACTGCGGGACGGCGGTTAAGAGCAAGTTGCGCTTTTCTCCCCCAGGGCGGCTGATTTCAATCTCATAAACGCTCTTTTCGCCAGCCCGGCGCCGGTCCGTTTGCTCACGGATCATGGCGAGCTGCTCCGGGCTGGTGAACTCACGTAAACTGCGCCCCAGCAGGCCGCCGGGCGGCACGCCGAAGATGTCTTCGGCGGCAGCGTTTGCGAGGGCAAATTGCTCTTCGGGATCAACAAAACCTATACCCACCCCCACGTTTTGAATCAGCGTGCGATAGCGTTCTTCGCTCTCGCGCAGCGCGTCCTCTCCTCGTTTCCGCTGGGTGACATCCTGCATCGCGCCGATCATCCGCACTGGTTTGCCGTTCACGTCCCGACTGATGTAGCCCCGGTCTTCAATCTCCGCAAAGGAACCATCCTTGCGACGGAAGCGATAATGGTCAGACCAGGACTGCTGGCCCGAGTCGATAGCTGTGTGAACGCTTGTGCTGACCCGGTCGACGTCTTTAGGGTGGATCCGCTTTGTCCATGACTCGATGCTCGGCTCGATCTCCTCTGCTGGATAGTTGAAGACCTTCTGGAAGTTCTCGTTCCACCAGAGGGCATCGGTCAGGAGGTTCCAATCCCGGATTGTGTCGAACGTGGCGCGATTCGCCAATTGGAAGCGTTCGTGGCTCTCCCGAAGTTCCTCTTCCGCCTGCCTGCGCTCGGTGACGTCCTGGAAGGTTCCACGGAGTTGGACCGTCTTTCCCTGTTTCTGGACCGGAACCCCTCTCGTTCTCACCCATTTGTGCTCGCCGTTTACTGCACGGATCTCCAGTTCGAGGTCATATGGAGTTCCATGTTCCACTGCCTGCTTGATGGCGGTTTCGATTCTGGCCCGCGATTCGTCGACATAGAAGCTCACTCCCAGGCCGGCGTTGGTCGGAGCGGCGGGGTCCAGCCCGTGAATGCGGGCGACCTCATCCGTCCATGTTCCCTCGCCAGTCGCGACATCGAATTCCCAACCGCCAACGTGGGCCATCTCGCCCGTCAGGCGCAACAGGTCGTCCTCATGTGCGAGCCGCTCCTCCGCCTGCTTGCGTTCGGTGATGTCGTTGATCACAATGCGTGACACGGCCAGTCCGGCGGTATCCTGTACTGAGGAGGCCTGCAACCGCACCCAGAATGCCGAGCCGTCCTTCTTTACCATCCGCAGTTCGCAGCCATGCGGCTCGCCGGTCTCAAAGAGCTGTTTGTGGAGAAAGTAGTAGATGTCCTGGTCTTCCCTGAAGACGAACCGTGAGAAGGGCTGCCTGATGAGTTCATTGCGCGTCACGCCCAGCAGGGTCGTGGTGGTGAGGTTGGCCTCCAGGAGCAGCCCTTGCTCACCGATGGTGACGTAACCCACCGGTGCCAGGTCATAGAGGTCGAAATAGCGCGCCCGCCCAGCGTCCAGTTTCACCTGAGCTTTGCGCAATTCCTCGTTCTGCATCTCCAGCTCGATCTGATGCACCTGCAGTTCGTGGAGCATGTACAGTGTTTCTTCGGGCGACAGAGCCTCGAAGTGTTTGGGCGACTTGGCTGCATTGTCCTGGACAATCTCTTCGGCCTGCCGGCGCAGTTTGGTGGCGTGATCTGGTCGGCTATCCTTTCCGCTCAATGTGCACCTCCGTCGTCCGATTCTCTTGCCCGTTCCGTTGTCGCAATCGCATACGTTTGCCCGGCCTCATTCACCAGAGCGGTGGAGGTCATCCAGACCTCCAGGACTGTACCATCTTTGGTGACCCGTTGTGTACGGTACGGCTTCAGAATTTTAGCCCGGCCCAGCTGAAGGACCCTGGCCAACGCTTCTTCTCGCAGCTCCTCCGGGATCCGGTCCCGGATGTTCATCATCAGAGCCTCGGCTTCACTCCAGCCATACATTCTCACCGCTCCCGGGTTCCAGGCCAGGATGTGGCCATCCAGGTCCTGCACGGTGATGGCATCATGCGCATCGCGTACGACCACAGCCAGACGGAACAGCTCATTGGCTTTCCGCAGCGCTTCCCGTGCCTTCTTCATCTCGGTGATATCCACAAAGTTGATCACGGCGCCCTCGATGACGTTGTCTATCGTGCGGTAGGGCATAATGTGCATCGTGTACCAGTCGCCTGCCGTTGTCTGCACTTCCACCTCTTTGGGTATCAGCGTGTCCAGCACGGCCTGCGTGTCCGACACCAGGTGGTCGTAGCTGACCAGGTTGGAGACGATGTGGCTCACGGGCCGCCCGACGTCGCTCAGGATCACGTTGATGATTGCGGTGGCGGTGGGGGTGAAGCGCAGGATGCGCAACCCATGATCCACGAAGATGGTGGCGATCCCGGTGCCCGCCAGCAGGTTGTTCATGTCGTCATTGGCCCGCGACAGGTCTGCTACCTTGGTTTGCAATTCAGCGTCGACCGTGGCCAACTCCTCATTGACCGACTGCAGTTCCTCCTTGGAGGTCTCGAGCTCCTCGTTGGTGGACTGCAACTCCTCATTGACCGACTGCATCTCCTCATTCGAGGATTCGAGCTCTTCGTTGGAGGTCTCCAGTTCTTCATTGGCAGTCTGGAGGGACTCTTCTTTGGCCCGCAATTCCTGCTTGAATGCCGCGATGCTCGTGTCGGTATCCGATGGCCGATCACTGCTTACTGATGATTGATCACTGCTCAGCAGGGAGGGCGGTGGCGCTTCCTCCAGGATAACCAGGTACAGAGGCGCCTCAGGCCCCGCGGCATAGCTTGCCACCACCGGGCGGACGGTCAAATTGACCGGAGTGAAGTCGCCGTTGGTTTTGACACGCAGTCCCGGGCAGCGTACGATCTGTTGTTCTACTGCCACTTTGTGCAGGGCCCTGGTCAGGTCGCGCCGGAGCCCTTCGCGGGCCATCTTCAGGATGTTGTTGACGCCGGCCTCGCCTGGGGCTGGTTCCAGGTATGAACCGGTGTGGCCATGCAGGTACAGGATGTCACCTTGGCCGTTCACGAGGGCGGCAGCCGGGGCGACCTGCGTGAGGAGTGCCTGTTCCGTGAGCTCGCGCAACGGCAGTCTCACGGGCCCGGTCGTTGTTCCGGCCGGCTGTGGAACTGCCTCGTCCCTCGACGTCATGTGCGGGAAAAACTTCCCCAGGGCTGCACGCCACGCGCCGCGAAAATCTTCTTTGCGCTGATACAGCTTCGATTTGTGGTCCAGTGGGGCAAACAGATCGCCAAACTCGCCCACGGTCTCCGAGGTGCCCAGGAAGAGAAAACCGCCCGGGTTCAGCGCATAGTGGAACAGGGGCATGAGCTTCTTCTGCAAGTCGCTGCCCATATAGATGAGCAGATTGCGGCAGCTGATGAGGTCGACTTTGGAAAAGGGCGGATCTTTGATCACGTCCTGCTCGGAAAAGACCAGCATGTCGCGGAGGCTTTTGTGGATACGGTAGGCGCTGCCGTTGGGTTCGGCCGCAAAGAACCGTGCCAGCCGCTCCGGCGAGATGTCCGCGGCGATGCCGGCCGGATAGAGGCCGGCGCGGGCTGTGGCGATTGCTCGGCTGTCGATGTCGGTGGCGAACACCTGCACTCTGTAATTCTGCTTCAGCAGCTCCAGGCGCTCCTGCAGGAGGATGGCGATGGAATAGGCTTCCTCGCCGGTGGAGCATCCCGGCGACCAGATGCGGACCACAGCGCCGGGGCTCTTTCCGGAAAAGAGCTTCGGGATGACCTGTTCGTCGAGGGCCTTGAAGGCGTCCGGATTGCGGAAAAAACTGGTCACGCCGATCAACAGGTCGCGAAACAGTGCCTCGATCTCGGCCGGCGTCTGTTGCAGATACTTGACGTATCCATCTATCTCTTCGATGTGCTGGGCGGCCATGCGCCGTTCGATCCGCCGGTGGAAGGTGCTCGGCTTGTACTCGGAGAAGTCGTGGCCGGTCTGGGCGCGCAGCAGGACGAAGATCTTTTTCAGCGCGTTCTCACCGTTGGGCGCCGGAGCGGATGCGGTCGGGGGGAGATGGCCGAAGACCTGGGCCACATGGGCCATGAGCCGGACAGGCATCTCGGCTGGCGGAAGTTCGTAGTCCACCAGGCCGGTGTTGATGGCGCTGCGCGGCATGCCGTCGTACTCAGCGGAGTCAGGGGTCTGGGCCATGACCAAGCCTCCCTCGCCCTTGATGGCCCGCACGCCCAGGGTGCCGTCGCTGCCAGTGCCCGAAAGCACGATGCAGATGGCCCGCTCGTGCTGGTCCCGGGCCAGGGAGTGGAAGAAAAAATCGATGGGCAGGCGTTGGCCGCGCGGCGCGGATGGTTCCAGCAACTGGAGCGTGCCGTTCAGGAAGGCCATGTCGCGGTCCGGCGGGATGATGTAGACGCAATTAGGGTGCACGACCACTCCATCCTTGACCTCGGAGACCTCCATGCGGGTATAACGCCGGATGAGATCCGTGAGGATGCTCTCGTGGTCAGGGGCCAGATGCTGCACGAGCACAAAGGCCATGTCCGGATCGGTGTCGGCGGGCATGCCCGAGAAGAAGGCTTCGAATGCCGCCAGTCCCCCGGCAGACGCGCCGATGCCAACGATGGGGAATCCAGCAGACGGTCCTTTAGCCGTCTCGTGCGCCTCGGCTGCTTTTCCAGAGATCTTCTGCGCCTTGATTGCGTTGGCCTTGACTGGCGCTCTCGCTGTGTTCGCTTTGTTGCCAGCTCTTGCTGTCATGATAGCCCCCTTGCTTCTTCACTCTCCCAGGGACCGCGAAACCTGGTTGGCACACTACAGATTCTCGCACACACTCCAATATCCGGCAAACATAAAGCTAGCATGGGCTCCCGGCCGGTATCCGTAGAGCTCAAGACGTTCCGCCGGATGCGGCCCGCTCAGGTCCTCTGCAGTAGCTGGTTGATGGTGCTCAGCAGCTCATGCAGTTCGTAGGGCTTGGGCAGGAATCCCTGCACGGTCCCCTCGGCGAGCATGCACTTGACGGTGTCGCTGGACGTGTACCCTGAGGTCAGCAGGACCGGCACGTGCGCATTGATGTCATGGATTGCCCGAACGATGTCGTCGGTCGTCATGCCAGGCATGGTCATGTCCAGCAGGATGAGGTCGACGTCGTTTCCGTGCTCTCGGAACGTGGCCAGGGCAGATGCCCCGTCACCCGCCGTCAGGACCGTGCAGCCACTGCGCGTCAACAGGGCCTGGGTGACGGCGCTGACCACAGGTTCGTCCTCGACGACCAGAATGGTCCCACTGCAGACGTTGGCGGACAAGTGGATCGGTGCGGTCGGTGAGGATGGCTCGTCGAGACAGCGCGGCAGGAAGATGTCAAACACGGTGCCCACACCCGGAAATGCCCCTTGGATTGAACAAACATCCTCAGGGGAAGGCGAGTCCGCAGTCACCCATCCACCCGCTTGCTTGATGGCGCCGTACACGATGGACAGGCCCATACCGGTCCCGGAACCTGCGGGTTTGGTCGTGTGAAATGGTTCGAAGAGGTGGGAACGGATCTCTGGAGGGATGCCAGCGCCGGTGTCGGCGACGCTCAGGTGGACGAAGTCCCCCGTCCGCGCAAAGGGGTGCGTACGGATGTAGTCCTCACCTATCTGCACATTCCTGAGACGGATGGTGAGCGTTCCCTTGCCTTGCATCGCATCGCGTGCGTTGACGGCCAGGTTGAGGATCACCTGGGAGATCTGGGAGTGGTCTGCGAGGACGCTCCAGGCTGGCTGCTCGACATCGCGGATGATGGTCATGGAGGCTGGCAGCGACTGCTTCAGGATGGTCAGCGTTGTGTCGACGGCCTCTGCCATGTCGAGAGGCACCACTGAGACCATAGCCCTGCGGCTGAAGGCGAGCAGACCCTTGGTCAGGTCGGCAGCCTGATGGGCGGCGGTCTCGGCTGCAAGCACGTTGGCAAGCAGCGGGTCTGATGCTGGCAGGTCGCCCCGGATGATGGCGATGTTGCCCAGCATGCCGGTCAGCAGGTTGTTGAAGTCATGGGCGATGCCACCTGCCAGCTGGCCGATGGCCTCCATTTTCTGGGACTGCAGCAGCTGCGCCTGCATGGCCCCTCTCTCTGCCTCGGCCCGCTTCCGGTCGGTGATGTCGAGGACAACACCTGTCAAGGAGGAGACGTGGCCCTTGTCGCCCAGGGTCATTTCCCCAGGTTTCACCCAGGCAGTATGAACGGAGCCGTCGGGCCACACGATGCGGTACTCGAGGGGCTGCGGGTTGTGATCCTCGATAATGGTTCTGTTCGACTCCTCGATGCGGGCTCGGTCGTCAGGGTGGATGGCACGCGCGATGACGTCCTGCACGGACCCGGTGAACGCATGCGGAGCAACCCCGAAGATGCGGCACATCTCATCCGACCAGACGAACTCGTCATGGGCTATGTCCCAGCGCCAGCTGCCGACGTGCGCCACAGCCTGCGCCTGCTGCAGGTCAGCCTCCGACATGCGCAACTTCTCCTCCATCTGCTTGCGGTCGGTGATGTCCTGTCCCTGGGCAATCGTTGCCAGGACCGTCGTTTGGTCAGGAGCATACAGTGATGCCGAGTTCCACAACAGGGTTCGCACGGTGCCGTCCATGTGTTGGATGTCGATCTCCACGGTCTCCCATCGTTCTCCCGAGCTGGCCCGGTGGATGTTTCCCAGTGACTCCTCGCGCTTGTCGGGCGGGAACAGCAGGTCGACCTCCCTGCCCAGGACGTTCGATGCACTGCGGCCAGTCAGACGCTCAAAGGCATGGTTGAACAGCGAGATGTGGTACGCTGAATCCCAGACGATGATAGGGGCATTGGCACAGTCGAGCAGGTTGTTCAGGTAGTCGCTCGTCTCATGCAATTGATCTTCGACCTGCTTCCGGTCGGTGATGTCGCGGCCGGAGCCAACGATGGCGACGACCGTGCCCTGAGTGTCCAGTTCGGCGTGTGCGGTCCATTCGATCCATCGCCAGCCGCCCACGGTCATCGCGCGTTCCTCATAGTGGTAGGTGTGGGGTGGATGAAACAAGTCGGCGACAGTGTGCTCGACCGACGGGAGGTCGTCGGGATGTATCAGCGGCTGGTAGCTTGAGTTCATCAGTTCCTGCGGCGTCTTGCCAAACAGCGCGCAGTACGTGGGACTGGCGTAGAGGAGCTGTCCTTCCGGGTCAGTCCTGACGATGAGGTCGGTCTGGCTTTCGACCAGGAGGCGATAGCGTTTCTCGCTTTCTGCCAGTGCCCGCTCGGCATCGCGCTTGCGGCAACGCTCGTCTGCCTCGCGCAGCTCGCGCTGGACGGCGGGGCCAAGACGCGCCAGGCGGTCCTTCATCACGTAGTCCGTGGCGCCATCCTTCATCAACTGGACTGCCATCTCCTCGCCGATTTTGCCCGACACGATGATGAACGGCACGTCCAGCCCG
The DNA here is from genome assembly GCF_003570925.1 of Candidatus Cryosericum terrychapinii. Classification (GTDB taxonomy): domain Bacteria; phylum Caldisericota; class Caldisericia; order Cryosericales; family Cryosericaceae; genus Cryosericum; species Cryosericum terrychapinii. The sequence continues at coordinate 49,140 of NZ_QXIS01000007.1, forward strand.
GTCTCCTTCAGGATGGCCAGTCCCTCAGTGGCCGAGAAGTGCGGCAGGCTGTAGTCGGCCAGCACCAGGTCCCAGGTTCCCTGCGCCAGTGCATCCCGCAGCTCTTCGGCCGTCTGCACACGCTGCGCCTGGACGGCGTAGCCGGCATGCTCCACTTCGCGGACGACCAGCAGGGCGTCATCGGGGTTGTCTTCGATGATGACAATGCGCAGGGCAGGCTTCATCGGATGGCGGGGTGTCAGTGGTTGACAGGCGCTGCCTGGTTCAGCACCAGCCAGTACAGGCCGAGTTGCCGCACGGCTTCCAGGAACTGATTGAAGTCGACGGGCTTGCGGATGTAGCTATTGGCTCCCAGTTGGTAGCTGGTGATGATGTCCGGCTCCTCCGAGGATGAGGTCAGGATCACCACGGGCAACAGGCGTGTTCGCGGATCCGCCCGTACGGTGCGCAGGACCTCGAGCCCGGTGACCTTCGGCAGCTTCAGGTCCAGCAGGATGACCTGGGGCAGGTCGGCGACCGTACGCCCTGCGTACCTGCCAGTCGCCGCCAGATATTCCAGGGCCTCCTCACCGTCACGTGCGACGACGACCTCATTGGCGATATTGTTCTTCTTGAGCGCCCGCAGTGTCAGTTCGACATCGTCGGGGTTGTCCTCGACGAGCAGAATGATCTTGTCACTCATGGTTGTTCCCCCTTTGTTGGAATTGATGTGTACAAGTCTGGAATCGAAAAGTAGAACGTTGCTCCCCGGTCGACCTCGCCCTCGGCCCACACGCCGCCGCCGTGGCGTCGGACTGCCCGCTCGACCGTTGCCAGCCCGATGCCGGTCCCTGGAAACTCCTTCAGCGAATGCAGCCTCTGAAAGGCCACGAACAGCTTGTCCTTGTATTTAGGGTCGAACCCGGCGCCGTCATCGCGCACAAAGAATATGAGGCCGTGCTCAGCATCCCGAGTGCAGCCGAACATGACATGCGCATGCTCCTGTTTCGACGTAAACTTCCAGGCATTGCCCAGCAGGTTGACCAGCACGATGCGCAGCAGCTGAGGGTCGCCCGCGGCGGTCATCCCCGGCTCGATGCTCACCTGGACGTTCCGCTGTGGATTGTCGCGCGCCAGTTCCTCAGCTACGCTGGCTGCCAGTGCGCTCATGTCGGTCTCCTGCACATGCATCTGGCTGCGGGTCACCCGTGACAGCACCAGCATATCGTCGATGAGCTGTCCCATGTGTTGGGTGGCACGCCGGACTCGTTCCAGGTCCTCGCGTCCCTCCGGCGGGACAAGCGCGCCATAATCCTCCAGAAACGCCTGGCTGAATCCATCGATACTGCGCAGCGGCGAGCGCAGGTCATGCGAAACGGAGTAGCTGAACGTCTCCAGTTCCTTGTTGGCGGCAGTCAGCTCTGCCGTGCGCTGGCGTACGCGCAGGTCCAGGTCCGCGTTGAGCGCGCGAATCTCCTCCTCCATCTTCTTGCGGTCGGTGATGTCGGTCACATAGACGCGCAGGGAGTCACCACTGGGCGGCGCGGCCACGACCCTCAGGAAGGAAGCCTCGCCAAGGTGCAGTTCCTGGGTCTGAGGGTTCCGCTCGCACTGCGATCGCAGCAGGATCAGTTCCTCCGGTGTCCCTGGCAGGAACTGACGGGCATTCGGGTCCAGCCCCAGTCGCGCGAGCGTGGCTATCGCAGCTGCGTTGGCAAAGCGCACGGATCCGTCGCACCCTATCTCAATGATGCCATATGGGCTGAGTGCCGGGAATGACGCCAAGTGGGCAACCTCCTGCTCCAGCTTCGTGCGCTCGGTGATGTCCCAGAAGGAAATCTGCACGCCGTTGATTTTTCCGGCCCCGTCATAAATCGGCGTCTTGTAGCTTTGGATGATGGTGGATTCACCGCCGAGGACGGCGCGTTCTTCGACGAATTCCCGAGCTTGCCCGCTGTCCATCACGGCTCGATCGTCACGCCGATATTTCTCAGCCAACTCCGGCGGGTGCAGGTCAAAATCAGTCAGGCCGATGAGGTCAGTCAGCGATGGGTTCAACGCTTCTAAGAAGCGTTGATTGGCAAAGGTGAAGCGTCCCGCCAGGTCTTTGCGGCAAATGCTCAGGGGCGACACTTTGACGAGCGACTGGTAGAGCGCCTCGCTCTCCCGCAGCGCTTCCTCTGCCCGCTTGCGCTCGGTGATGTCGGCGATATTGCCGACGACGCGGACCGGGTGCCCGTCCTTCAGCTCGGGCTGCCCTATCGTCCTGACCCAGCGGTGGTTGCCCTTGGCGGTTTCAAACCGAAGTTCCAGGGCATAGCGTTCGCCAGTCGTGACCGCTCGGTTGAAGGCTTCTTCGATCTCCTTGCGGTCGTCACGCGCGTAGAACTGGATGTCGTTCGTGATGTCGTTGGGATCATAGTCCGGCGGCAGCTCGTGGATGCGGTACACCTCCTCGGTCCATGTGAGATGTCGCGTCTGGATGTCATACTCCCAGCCACCGACGTGGGAAACTTCCTGGACTTCGGTGAGCAGTGCCTCATTCCTGAGAAGCGCCTCCTCAGCCTGTTTGCGCTCGGTGATGTCGGAGAAGGACCACACGCGCCCCACGACCTCATCGCCGATTCTTTGGGGTTGGGAGTACCGCCCGAAAATGCGTCCGTCTGCAAGATCGAGTTGATCATTACTCGATGCTTCCGGTTGTCCATACAGTTCTCTGACCTTGGCCAAAAACGCCTCTGGCTGAACCATCTGTTGGAAAACATAGTTGAGTGCCAGTTCGTCAAGATGCTTGGACAGGAGCTCTTCCGGGATTTTCCACATTTCGGCGAATTTGTGATTCCATAGTGTAATGCGTCCGGCTAGG
>NZ_QXIS01000008.1 GCF_003570925.1 Candidatus Cryosericum terrychapinii
GCTCAACGCCTTGGCACGCGCGATCACTTCCTGCGGATCGGAAATGTCGGCCGGGCTGATCTTGTTCATTACGTCGGCGGCAGCATAGCCCAGCATACGCTCGGCGCCGACGTTGAAGATCTGGATGACGCCCTTTGTGTCGGTGGCAATGACCGAGAAGTTGGCGCTGCTGAGAATCGCATTCTGCAAAGCCCTGGTTTTAAGCAGGGACTCCTGGCGACGGATCTCGGTGATGCCCGTCGCCGTGTCAGCGGCGGGGTTGAGAATGGCGGAATCGCGGATTTCTTTGGGCATGGCCGACCTCTCTTTAAGCCCGAATTAGTGGTATCCTGCGTTCGCTTCTGAATGCACCGCGTTCATAGCACATAAAACTAATGTATCCAAATGTCAAAAAAACACAACCAAGAAGCGCTCCCCATCTCTGGAGAACTCTTTTTCTATTCTCTTTGTTCCAAGCTCAAACCACAGGCCCAAACTGATACCCGTACATCTGACTCGGTCCACGCAGGGCAATTCAACGGGGTCCTCCCTCCGTGGTGCGCATCAGACGGGCGACAGTGGCGAACAGCACGTCCGTCTCATAGGGTTTGGGCAGGAATCCCTGCACCGTCCCCGCCTCCAGCAGCTGCGTGATGATGTCGGTGGAGGCGAACCCCGAGGTGAGCAACACGGGCAACACTGGATACAGGCGCCGTACCTCTGCCAGGATTTCCTCCGTGGTCATCCCGGGCATGGTCATGTCCAGCAGGATGAGGTCGACGTCGCTACCATGCTCCTCGAGTGTGTGCAGTGCCGATGCGCCGTCGGCCGCCATAAGGACGTCGTACCCGGCACGTGACAGCAGGGCCTGGACGACGGCGCTGACGACCGGCTCATCCTCGACCACAAGCACCGTGCCGGCGCAGGGACGTGTGACTGCTCGGGCCGCGACGGCCGCGGGTGGCAGCTGTTCGACCAACCGTGGCAGGTAGACCTCGAACAGCGCTCCCTCGCCCGGGTCCGACCGGACGGTGACCCATCCGCCGGCCTGGTGCGCCGCACCGTACACGATGGAGAGGCCGAGGCCCGTGCCGCCGCCCACGGGCTTTGTCGTAAAGAAGGGTTCGAAGATGTGTTGCAAGATCTCGGGCGAGATCCCCGGCCCCGTGTCTGCGACGGTCAGCACGACGAACTCCCCGGTGCGGGCGAAGGGATGGGTCTGCACATAGGCCGCGTCGACGACCGCGTTCCGCGTGCCGACGCTGAGTATGCCTCTGCTCTCCATCGAGTCTCGGGCGTTGACTCCCAGGTTCAGCAGGATCTGTGTCATCTGGGACTGGTCCATGAAGACGTTCCAGACGCCCGGCTGCAGTTCGTTGACGATGGTGACAGACTCGGGCAGGGACTGCATCAACACACCCAGGATCCGCTCGACCGATGCGTTCGTGTCGAGCGCGACAGGCTGGATCATGGCTCCACGGCTGAACGTCAGCAGCCCTCTGGTCAGATTCGCTGCCTCCTGGGCTGCAGTCCTGATGGCATCGACGTTCTCGTGGAGTGGGTCGTTCAGAGACATGCTTTCCTTCACGATGGCTACGTTGCCCAGGATACCGGTCAGCTTGTTGTTGAAGTCGTGCGCGACGCCTCCTGCAAGCTCGCCGACAGCTTCCATCTTCTGGGACTGGAGGAGCTGCGCCTGCATCCGCTGTCGCTCGGCTTCGGCCTGCTTGCGGTCGGTGATGTCATTGACGAAAGCAAGGAACGACGACTGGCCCTCCCCGCGGAACCGCTGAAGATGGACTTCGACCGGGTAGGTCGTGCCATCCTTGCGCCGGTGGACAAGCTCGAGCACCAGCACTTTCCTGGTTCCGTCCCGCAGGGGCTGCAACAGCTCCTCGAAGGTTGACCTGGTGAACGCGGGCTTGATATCCAGAGGCGTCATCTGCTGTAATTCCGCCAGGGAGTAGCCGAGGTTGTGGCAGGCGGCCTCATTGACGTAGACGAACCTCAGCGACTCTTCGTCGAAAGCGTAGATTTCGTTCAGACTGCGATCGAGCATACTGAGGTAGCGCTCCTGCTGTGACTGGGCGGCCTTGGTCTCCGTGATGTCGACGGCATAAACACGCAGCGTCGCTGCTTCAGGCGGCGCCATGATCACCCTGTAGAACGTAGCCTTGCCCAGAGCCAACTCCTGGGCCTGGGGATACTGTTCACACTGTTGTCTCAAGCGTTCAAGCTGCTCGGCGTCCCCGGGCAGGAACTGGCGGACATCGGGGTCCAGACCCAGTCGTGCAAGCGTGGCCATGGTTGCGGCGTTGGCGAAGCGCACCACCCCGTCGGTCCCCACTTCGAGGACGGGGTACGGGTTCTGCGCGGGGAACGACGCCAGATGCGCCAGCTGGCGTTCCATGGCCTTGCGCTCGGTGATGTCCTCCATCGTGGCGTAGACCTGGTAGGGACTGGTCTCGTCTGCGCGGAACTGCGGTATGGCGTTGACGCGGACCCAGCGGTAAACTTCCTCGCGCTGGTTGAAGATGCCGATGATGACGTCATGGACAGCTTCTCCGGTGTGCATGGCCTGCGTCGAGGGCAGGGACTCGCCGGGGAACTCCGAGCCGTCCTCGTGGATGTTCCTCCACCGTAGGTCCGTAGGGCGGCGGGCCACGAGCTCGCCCAGGGTGATGCCCAGGATGTCTTCGGCCGCGGGGTTGGCAGACATGATCGTGTCATCGGGTGCAAAGTACAGCACGCCGATGGGCATCGATTCAAACAGTGTGCGATACCGCTCCTCCGAGACCGCCAGGGTATCTTCGGTGCGCTTCCTGTCCGTGACGTCGTCGTAGATGGTGACCACCTCTCCCGATGGGATGCGGACTACATAGTTCTCGTACCATCGGAAGAACCGTTCATCTTCATAGACCCTGACGGGGAAGAACGCCGGCTGTCCGGTGCGCCAGACCTCCTGCAGCACAGGGATCAGGCCGTAGTCGTCGATGCGTGGCCGCAGGTCCCGCAGGCTCTTGCCGACGACCTCGTCGATCGTCTTGCCTTCCATGCGCAGCGCAGCCCGGTTGAAGTTGCTGACGATGTAGTCGGCTCCTGTGGCGCCGTCGTTGATGACGGAGTAGATGGCGCATCCGCTGGTCATGTTCTCGTACAGTTCGTGGAACTTCGCCTCGCTTGCGACCAGGGCCTCCTGTGTGCGCTTCCAGTCGGTGACGTCCTCGATGGCGGCCATCGCGAAGTCGGGCTCGTCCCCCTCCGCCCACAACGGCGATATGGTGAGGTTGGCCCAGATGATGCCTCTGTCCTTGCGCACATAGCGTTTGACCAGGGAGAATGAGGGTATCCGGCCGGACGCCAGCTCCTCCATTTTCTGAGGTGTCTCTACCCGGTCGTCCGGATGCGTAATGGTCTGCAGGTCCATCCCGAGCAGTTCCTCGGGGGAGTACCCCAGCAGGTCAGCAAAGTGCTGGTTGAAGAGCACCAGGCGCCCCGTTTTCACCTCCGCCTTGGCGACACCGAAGGCCGCCTGCTCGAACAGTGCCCTGAACCTGCTCTCGCTCTCGCGGATGGTCGCAGTGCCCTGCTCACGCCGCAGGCGCTCCACCATCAGTGTACCATATGCGGCGGTCGCGATGGGAAAGATCACAAGAACGGGGAGGGCGATGCTAGCGATAATCTGAAGTGCAGTCTGCAGCGGCTGGGTGAACATGAGGGCAAGCATGACTAAGTGGACGACCAGCCCAAGGGAGTACAGCGTCCAGAACGAGAGGCTCGCGAGCTGGCGCTTCCGTGCACGCCGCCAGGCTAGTCCGATGGCTCCTGAGGCGACGATGAGCAAGACGCCCGTCCACATGCCGCTTCCGTCCAGGACCATGCGGTATGCGGAGGTCATGAGAACCGCGATCACCGTCGGAATGGTACCGAAGAACAACCCCGAGAGGGCCAGCAGGACGGACCGCGTGTCGAAGATAATGCCTGTCGCGAAGGTCCAGGGCATCAGCATGACGCAGATGCCGATGACGCCGATGGCGAGACCAGCGATCACCTGTCGTATCCAGGTCCTGGACAGCCAGTGGAAGACATTCAGCAGGTCATAGACGTAGACCAGCAACAGGAGCAGCGCGGTGTTGCAGACGAGCGCACCAAAGGACTCACCAATCATCGGGTACCTCCCGGTGCATCCAAGGTACGCAGGCAAGGACAGTCAGCAGTTCACGTATGGTGCCATGCTGCATTGCGCTCCACCCCTTCCACGGACCGTTGTCACGCCGGCCGCAGACCCATGCGGCCATCGATCTTACCTTCAATATAGAATGTGGCAGGCACCAGTCAAGCAGAATGCGTGGACAGTCAAACGGTGTCCCAACTGTGAAGTCGACAGGGTTGTCTTGCATGTGATCCGACATAAACTGACACTTCGTTGACTGACAAGTCAATCAAAGGGGGTTGTGTGGATCATGCCTCGTAGTGAAGAAGCAAATATACAGATCAAAGATGATAGACAGAAGCAGATCCTCTCTTCTGCCCTGAAGGTCTTCATACACAAAGGCTTCGCGGCCACAAAAATGAGTGACATTGCGACGGAAGCAGGGATAAGCTATGGGCTCATGTATCACTACTTCCAGTCGAAGGATGAGATCTATGCCGAACTGGTCAGGGATGCAGTCGATTCCTCGAGACGCATGATTGAGCAAGTGAAAGCAGATGACAGGGAGCCGATCGACAAGATGCGAGCCTTGGTCGCGCAAATCTTCAAGAGCGTTGGGCAGCACCAATCGGCAGGATACCTCTTTGTTCTCATGATGGAGGCCATGACGAGCGGTATGTATCCCATGCTTCCAATTGAGCATCCGCATGGCTCAGGGAGACCGTTCGATATGCTGGTCCAGGTGATCGAACAGGGACAGCACAAGGGCCAGATAGCGCAGGGAGATCCTGCAGAGCTTGTTCAGACGTTCTTTTCAGCAATCCTCGGCCTCGCTTCACTGAAAGTCTCCGGAACCATAGAAACAATGCCTGACTCCGAAATACTCATGCGAATATTTCAACCTGCATCACAGACAGTAACATTACATTGAGGTGGTACCGTGCGTAATCTGTTCAAAATTTATCGGAATCTGAAGCAGTTCACCATTCTCATCATTGTTGGTGTGGCACTCATGTACCTGTCGGTCAGGGCCAACCTTGAGCTACCCACGTTGATGTCAAACATCGTCGACAAGGGCATCATTGCTGGCGATACCGGCTACATCTGGAAGGAAGGGGGCATCATGCTCCTGGTCTCAGCAGCGGGCGGGATCTGTGCCGTACTGGCAAGCCTGATGGCTTCCCGGTCAGCCCTGGGCCTGGGCAGGGTCCTGCGTGCCAAGATCTTCACGCACGTTGAGAACTTCTCCCTTCACGAATTTGACAAGTTCGGGGCGTCGACGTTGCTCACGAGGACGACAAACGACGTCGTCCAGGTCCAGACCAGCACCGTCCTGTTCCTGACCATGATCGCAAACGCACTCTTCACCAGTGTTGGCGCCGCATTTCTTGCCTATGCCGCAGACCCAAAGCTGACACGGATCCTGTATGTCGCTCTGCCGGTCATCGCCGTAGTGATCGTGATCGCGATGAGGCTGGTCATACCGCTCTTCGGCGTAGTTCAGGCCGAGATCGACAAGATCACGAAGGTTGTCCGCGAGAACCTCACTGGTATCCGCGTCATCCGTGCGTTCAATCGGATCGACCATGAGAAGGCTCGTTTTGACCAGGCCAACGCTGATGTCACCAATACGTACATCAGCGTGAACCGCATCATGGCGGGACTGATGCCGCTCATGATGCTCGTAATGAACGGCGTCACGATCGCGATCATCTGGTTCGGCAGCGAGCGCATCAACAGTGGTAATCTTACTCTTGGCCCGATGCTTGCCTTCATGCAGTACGCCCTTCAGATCCTGATAGCGATCCTCATGCTGACAATGCTGTTCATCCAGTTACCACGCAGTGTGGCGGCAAGCGACCGCATCATGGCGGTGCTCGAGACGCACCCCGAGATAACGGACGCGGCTGAGACACGACAGATCGATACCGAACGGGGTTATGTGGCGTTTCAGGACGTCACCTTCAGCTATGACGGAGGCGAAGAACCTGCCCTGAGCAATATCAGCTTCGACGCAAAGCCCGGCGAGACGACAGCCATTATTGGCAGCACCGGCAGTGGAAAGACCACGCTGGTCAGCCTCATCCCCCGGTTCTACGAGGTGGACAGTGGCAAGGTCCTGGTTGACGGCGTGGATGTACGAGAGCTTTCGCAGGAGGACCTCAGACGCCGGATCGGCTTCGTGCCCCAGAAGGCCGTCCTTTTCACCGGCACCGTTGCAGACAACATCCGCTACGGCAAGGGGGACGCCACGGACATGGAAGTGGCACACGCCGCCGATGTGGCACAGGCAGCCGAGTTCATCACCACGATGCCGGACGGATACGCGACGATGCTCTCCGAAGGCGGACTGAACCTTTCCGGGGGACAGAAACAGCGGCTTGCCATGGCACGTGCTCTTGTCCGCAGGCCGGAAATCTACATCTTTGACGACAGTTTTTCGGCGCTCGACTTCAAGACGGATGCCAACCTCAGGGCGGCTCTGAAGAAAGAGACCCATGACGCGACGGTCATCATCGTCGCCCAGCGAGTGGGCAGTATTATGAATGCCGACCGCATCATTGTGCTGGATGAAGGCAAAGTCGCCGGTATCGGCACGCACAAGGAGCTGATGAAGACCTGTGAGGTCTACCGCGAGATCGTTTACTCGCAGCTCTCCGAGGAGGAACTGGCATGAGCGATGATACGAGAAAAGAACGACCGATAGCTACCGGTGGCCCTGGGCCTATGGGTGGAGGTCCCCGCGGTCTGCGTGGGGTGGTAGAGAAGCCCAAGGACTTCCGGGGCACGACCAGACGTCTTATACAGTATCTCAAACCGCAAACTGCCAAACTGATGATTGTTTTTGCGCTTGCCATCGCGAGCACTGCGTTCGCCGTGTATGGCCCCAAGATCAGTGGAACTGCCGTGAACCAGCTCATGAACGGGTTTGTGGCAAAGAGTATGGTGAGCGGGATCTCCAAGGCCCAGGAGCAGGGTGTTCCTCAGATACAGAAGGTATTGCAGCAGATGCAGAGTGCCGAAGATGCTGCTGTAACGCAGGCGCAGACGGCTGCCAAGCAAGGGATCGATCAGCAGTTTTCGGCGAAGTTCCCGGGCGTGCCACTGGAGAGCATACCAGGATACGCGGCAGCACTTGCTGCTGCTCAGGCAAAGGCTGCGGACACCGCGAGAAGCACGGTGGAGAAGAGTCTCCTGGGCGTGGCCAAGCTGACACCGGCACAGTTCACGGCAATGCAGCAATTCGTCGCGCTGCCCCTCGTCAGCAGCATTACAGATAACAACAAGAAAGCCGACACCGTCTTGACCATTATCAATCTGGGCAAACTCCTGCCGATGACCGGCCAGGAGAAGACAATCAACGTCTCACAGACCGACCTCGACAGGGGCATCGCCGATATCCGGGAAAACGGTGGCACCATCCCGTTGCCCGCGATCGGGAAGACCTTGCTCTTCCTTCTCCTTGTCTATGTGCTGAGTGCGCTGCTCACCTTTGTCATGCAGTACATTATGTCGGATGTTGCCCAGAAGACGACCTATGACATGCGAAAGGAACTCGACTACAAGCTGGCGGCACTGCCCCTCCGCTACTACGACATGCACTCCAATGGCGAGATCCTGAGTCGCATGACCAACGACATGGATACGATCTCGACCACTCTTCAGCAGGGCCTCACACAGGTTATCGTTTCCGTGTTCCAGATTCTCGGCTACATCTACATGATGCTTACGATCAGCGGGAAGCTGACCCTTGTGACCCTTGCCACGCTGCCACTGTACATCATCACAACGGCACTCATCGCACGAAAATCACAGAAGTTCTACCGCGCACAGCAGCTGCACCTTGGTCGCCTCAGCAGTCATGCAGAGGAGATGTACACCGGCCACAATGTGGTCAAGGCGTTTGGCCATGAACAAGAATCGATCGCTACTTTCGAGGCCGTCAACAATGACCTGTATCAGGCCGGATGGAAGGCTCAGTTCATGTCAGGCGTCATGTTCCCCCTGATGAACTTCATCAGCAACCTTGGCTATGTCTTCATCGCGGTCCTTGGAGGCGTCTATGTCACCAGGAATCTCCTCAATCTGGGCGACATCACGGCATTCATCCAGTATTCGAGGTCCTTCTCGATGCCGATCATCCAGACGGCGAGCATCGCCAACGTCATTCAGTCGACGATGGCATGTGCCGAGCGAGTGTTCACAGTGCTCGACGAGCCCGAGGAGAAGCCCGACGCGGACGATGCGATCGTCATCGCCGAACCTCGTGGTGCCATAACGTTCGACCACGTTGCGTTCAGTTACCGTCCGACCGAACCCCTGATCGCGGATATGAATCTTGACGTCAAGCAAGGTGATACCGTTGCCATCGTCGGACCGACCGGAGCAGGCAAGACGACGCTGGTTAACCTGCTCATGCGTTTCTATGACATCCAGGGTGGCGCCATCACGTTCGACGGCGTCGAGACCCGGAAAATGCGCCGGGGCAGTCTGCGCACCATGTTTGGTATGGTCCTGCAGGATACGTGGCTCTTCAACGGCACGATCCGTGAGAATATTGCCTACGGGCGCGACGATGCTACGGAGGAGGAGATCGTTGCCGCAGCGAAGGCGGCGCATGCCGATCACTTCATCAGGAGTCTGCCCGAAGGATACGATACCGTCCTCAATGAAGAGGCCTCCAACATCTCAGCCGGCCAGAAGCAGCTGCTGACGATCGCCCGTGTCGTCCTGACCAATCCTGCCGTCCTCATTCTCGATGAAGCTACAAGCAGTGTCGATACCAGAACGGAAGTACGCATCCAGAAAGCAATGGCACAGTTGATGGCTGGCAGGACCAGCTTCGTCATCGCTCATCGTCTCTCGACCATCAGAGACGCGCACCACATCCTTGTCATGAACCACGGTGCGATCGTTGAACAGGGCACCCATAAGGAGCTGCTCGCACAGCACGGATTCTATGCGGATCTCTATAACAGCCAGTTCACTGGTGCGGCAATCACCTAGGAGGCTGTCTGAGTTCATCCAGCTGCTGATGTGAAGTACATCACCGACCCCGGCCTTCATGGCCGGGGTCGTTTTGTCGTTGCCTCGCAGCTGTAACTTTCTCGGGACGGTTCCAAGAGTGTTACACCTCGGTGCGCCATTTCCCCCCGAGTATGTTAGTCCAATACGAGGGGTGCTTTCGGCGCAGGCGTGGAATCCATTCCTCCTTGCTTGCTACCTGTGGCCTATTTGCCAACTGACCCCATATCGATAGCTTGCACGAGTCATTGTTGTTGTTAGACTTGTGGTGTAACACGTATCGTGTAACACGTATCATGTAACACATTTGATGTTATGGAGGAATCCACTATGAAGAGAAGTGCAACAGTCAGTAATCCATTTACTACTAGTGTTGCCGGTGGTTCTGATTTTTGCGACAGAAGGCAGGAACTCGCCGAATTAGAGCGCCTTGTGCAGGATGGGCAGAGCATTGTCCTCAGCTCCCCTCGTCGCTACGGAAAGACCTCTCTCGCTCTTCACCTCCAAGCCCGTCTCCGGGAGCAAGGATTCCTAACCGTATATGTCGACTTCTTCTCTGTCCTTTCCGAGCAGGACTTTGTTACGAAGCTCGCGAAAGCGGTTGTTGCGGGAATTGGACGTGGAGCGTCTCCGGGCAATTTCCGGAGTCGGCTTGCCAACCTGTTCAGAAGCTTTACCGTGACCTTCGAAGCACGCCCGGAAGGAATTGTCGTTTCTACAGCATTGGCACCGGGAACATCGCCTGCTACAGGGCTCGATGATGTTATGGAAGACCTCTTTAGCTACGTTGAGAAGAACCACAGGAAAGCGTGCTGCGTGTTTGACGAATTTCAGGAAATCGCAACACTCCCGGAATCGAAGAGGATTGAAGGGACGCTACGTTCGCATGTCCAGATGCACAAGAGCATCTCTTTTGTCTATGTGGGAAGTCGACGACAACTGCTCATGGACATGTTCGGCAAGAACCGCCCTTTCTACGGAAGCTCCGGATTCATGACACTGAACAGCATCAGCAGCGATGATTTCGTTCCCTATATTGTCCAGAAGTTCTCGGAGAGTGGCAAAACATGTAGTCCTGACATAGCCTCTCTGATCTACGATCACGTCGCCGGTTATCCGTCGTACGTCCGGCGGTTGGCAGCTTTTGCGTGGGGCATGACCGAGACTCTGTGTACCAAGGATATTGTCGAAGCGTCATGGAATGCGCTTCTCGACGATACTACAGCTCTCTTTGAAGCAACATGGACCGGACTTTCCCCCATTGAGCGACGCGCGCTGACCAGCATTGCTGTCGAACCGACGTCGCAACCGTCGGCTTATGAGTACTTACAGCGGTATCACGTGCCGGCCTCGAGTATGCAGAAAGCTATAGAAGCACTCAAGATGCTGGATCTTGTTGAGTATGACAAGGAATGGCACCTCGTGGATCCTGTCATGACGGCATGGATAAAGGACACACGATCCAACACCATTTGACCCCATATCACTTGTTCCCTCCATGCACATCCTCGTCGTCTCCGATTCGCACGGTAACACGTCCAACTTGAAGGAGGCGATGCTCCGGCATCCTGAGATCACCCGCGTGCTCCACTGTGGCGATGGTGAGGCCGACATCGTTGCCCTCAGCGCAGCGTATCCATCCGTGCGCTTCGACGCCGTGCGCGGCAACTGCGACCTCGGTGCGTTGTTCCCGCTCCGGCGCCTCTTGCGGATCGCCGGCAGGCGCATCTTTATGACCCACGGCCACAGCTATGGCACCAAGTATGGGGTGGAATTGCTCCTCGAACGGGGGCGCAAGGACCGGGCTGACGTCGTCCTCTTCGGTCACACGCACCGCCGTCTCATTGAGCGTCAGGACGGCATCCTCCTCGTCAACCCGGGCAGCATCGAGGGCCGCTTCCCCGCCCGCATGGCGACCTACGTCGTCCTGGATCTGGGAGACGGCGTAGTGACAGCCGAGGGGTACGAACTGTAGAACAGCGCCCGCTTCGTCAGTCCCGTGCATACGGGAATCCAGCCCCTCGTGTACCACCAGGTGTGCAATTACCAGCCGACCCCATATCAGCTGTAACATTCTCGGGACGGTTCCATTCGACACAAGAGTGTTACACTCCGGTTGCTACTCCCGCGCAGGCGGGAATCCAAGCTTCTGTTCGTCTCTCAGCACAGCAATTGGCTGTATACTATACTAAAGGTATGGTGAGGTGCGACGTATGCTGCCTCGACCTCGGGAGGAATGACGATGCTGGGAGCAATTGCAGGCGACATCATCGGTTCGGTCTATGAGTTTCACGCCATCAAGTCGATGGACTTCCCGTTGTTCAGCCAAGGTTCAGAGTGGACAGACGACACGGTCCTGACCATGGCCGTGGCCGAGACGCTGCTGACAGGCCGTCCATACGAAGAGACGCTGCGAGAGTTTGCGCTGGAGCATCCAGATGCTGGTTTTGGTGGGATGTTCTTGCAGTGGTTCACCACGCCAGGTTCGAAACCTTATAACAGCTTCGGCAACGGATCGGCCATGCGCGTCAGCCCCGTGGGCTGGGCCTTCGACACATTGGAGGAAACGCTGGAGGAGGCGCAGCGTTCAGCCGAGGTGACCCACAACCACCCGGAGGGCATCAAGGGTGCTCAGGCCACGGCGGCTGCCATTTTCCTTGCCCGCCAGGGGACCAGTCAGGTTGTCATCCGGGACGTGCTCGAGACTCGGTTCGGGTACGACCTGCACCGTACCTACGAGGACATCCAGCCATCCTGCTCGTTCGACGAGACGTGCCAGCGGTCGGTACCTGAGGCACTCATCTGTGCGCTGACCTCCATGTCCTTCGAGGGCGCGGTGTGCCGTGCAGTTGCTCTGGGCGGTGACGCCGATACACAAGCCGCCATCGCTGGCTCGATCGCCGAGGCACTCTATGGTGGAGTTCCGGCGGATATCGCCAGAGAGGCACGTGCCCGCCTGACCCCCCAGTTCATCGGCATCCTCGACGCCTTCCAGGACAAGTATCACATCCCGCCGTCCTAGGGTATCCAGCAAGCCGCTCCGTCATTCCCCCGGGCCCTTTTGTCCAAGGCGAGTGGCGCTCTGCCGCGCATGCGGGAATCAGCCCTTGTTGTTGGGGTCAGCCGGCAACAACGGTCCGGGTCGTGCTCTCGACCGCAGCAGACTGCCGGACTGTGCGGAGTATGTCCTGCACTGCGCCCAGCAGCTGTCCAGGATCGTACGGCTTGCCCAGGAACCCTTGGACACTACCCTCCGCGAGCATCTGCTTGACGGTGTCGTTGGAAGTATACCCGGAGTTGAGCAGGATGGGGACCGTGGGATCCAGGGCCCGGATGGCCTTTACGATCTCATCGATCACCATGCCGGGCATGGTCATGTCCAGCAGGATGAGCCCGATGTCCGTCAGGTGTTCGTGAAGGACGTTCAGGGCTGACGCCCCGTCTGGTGCTGTCAGGACGACATACCCGCCCCTGTTCAGAAACGCCTTGGCGACCGCGCACACGACTGGTTCGTCCTCGACCACCAGGA
Source organism: Candidatus Cryosericum terrychapinii (assembly GCF_003570925.1). GTDB lineage: Bacteria > Caldisericota > Caldisericia > Cryosericales > Cryosericaceae > Cryosericum > Cryosericum terrychapinii. The sequence goes on from NZ_QXIS01000008.1 coordinate 12,687, forward strand.
TACTGTCGTTGCCTGCGTTCACGGGGATGGATGCGGGAACAATGGACTTCCTGGGTTTGTCCAGACAGCGTGGCAGATAGATGTCGAAGGTCGTTCCCGAACATGTTTGTTCAATAGGAGGGGCGGTCTTCCCGACACCGTCCGTGGATATTGCCGTGATCCACCCTCCGGCCTGCTTCACGGCACCGTAGACGATGGAGAGCCCCAGGCCCGTGCCGGACCCGACCGGCTTGGTCGTATGGAAGGGTTCGAAGAAGTGCTCCAGGATTGCTGGCGGAATCCCGGCTCCGGTATCTGTCACGCTCAGATGGACGAACTCCCCTTTGCGCGCAAAGGGATTGGTCTGGACGTATTCCTCTCCAACTGCCTCATTCCTGACACTGATGGTCAGCGTCCCCTTGCCCTTCATGGCATCACGTGCGTTCACCCCAAGGTTGAGCAGGATCTGTGTCATCTGCGACTGGTCCACCAGGACGTTCCAGACTGTCCGCCCGTAGTCACGGACGATCTCCATCGTGGCCGGCAGAGACTGCTTCAGCAGTGCCAGGGCCACATCGAGCGCGGCCGTGAGATTCGTGGGAACCGGCAGGACCATGGCACCGCGGCTGAAGGTCAGCAGTCCTTTCGTGAGATCGGCTGCCTGACGGGCAGAGGTCTCGGCTGCGTCCAGGTTCTCCAGCAACGGGTCTGCTGGGGGCAGGGTGCTACGCATGAGGGAGATGTTGCCCAGGATGCCGGTCAGCAGGTTGTTGAAGTCGTGTGCCACCCCTCCTGCCAGTGTCCCGATGGCCTCCATCTTCTGGGACTGACGGAGTTGAGCCTCCGCCTTTTCGCGCGCCTCTTCTGCCTGCTTGCGCTCGGTGTTATCGCGGTAGATGGCGTAAACCGCCTCTTGCTTCCCTGCGATCAGAATGGGTGCGACGATGAGGGACACATCGACGAGGGAGCCGTCCTTCCTGCGCCGCACTGTTTCCATACGAATTTCCCCTCCCTGACTGGTCGACCTCGTGATCGCTCGGGCTTCTTCATCGCGTGCGGGAGGGACCACCAGGTTGTCGATAGATTGTCCGACGGCTTCATCAACGTCATAGCCAAACATGCGTATGAACTCGGCGTTCACCCGCAGGACCCTGCCCTGGTCACCGGTGATTGCAATGCCTTCCGGGGCCGTCTCCACCAGCTGATTGAAGAACGCTTGTTCCCGCCGAGTCTCTTTCTCAGCCTGCTTGCGCTCGGTGATGTCGGAGAAGGACCACACGCGGCCTACGACATCATCGCCGATTCTTTGGGGTTGGGAGTAGCGCCTGAAAATGCGTCCGTCTGCAAGATTGAGTTGATCACTACTCGATTCTTCCGGTTGTCCATACAGTTCTCTGACTTTGGCCAGAAACGCCTCCGGCTGAGCCATCTGCTGGAGAACATAGTTGACTGCTAGTTTGTCAGCATGTTTGGACATGACCTCTTCCGGGATTTTCCACATTTCGGCGAATTTGTGATTCCATAGCGTAATGCGCTCGTTTCGGTCCACAACGAGGATTCCATCTGCTGTCGATTCCATGGTGGTCTTGAGCAGAGACAGGGATGATGCCAGCGCGTCTTCGGCCTGCTTGCCCTCGGTGACGTCCTCGATCATAGCCATGTTATACGTCGGGGGCTCTCCGGGATTCCACAGTGCGGAGATGGTCAGGTTCGCCCACACCTGTGTGCCATTCTTGCGAAGGTAGCGCTTCTGGGTTGTGAACTCACGTACTTGTCCGGAGGCAAGACGCTTCGTGTTGAGCAAGTCAGTTGGTGTGTCATCGGGGTGGGTGATCGTCTGGAAGTCCAGCGAGAGCAGTTCCTCGCGGGAGTATCCGACGATATCAGCGTATCGCTGGTTGACGAGGACGAATTGTCCAGTCGCGGCCTCGATCTTGGCAACGCCGATGGCCGCCTGCTCGAACAGGGCTCGAAACCTGCTCTCACTCTCACGGACGTCCACAGCCGCCTGATTACGCCGCAGTCGCTCAACCATCATGGTGCCATACGCGGCGGTCGCGACCGGATAGATGACGAGGATTGGGAGGGCGATGCTGCGGAGGACCGAAATCGCTGTTTGCAGCGGCAGTGTGAACACAAGCGCGAGCATGACCAGGTGGACGACCAGCCCGAGGGAGTACAGCGTCCCGAACGAGAGCGTGGCCAGCTGGTGCTTCCGCGCATGCCGCCAAGCCACGCCGATGATGCCCGATGCGATGATGATCGAGACGCCCATCACCACCCCATTGCCGCCCAGGATCACGCGGTATGTGGCTGTCATGAGCACTGCGACGAGGGTTGGGATGGTGCCGAAGAACAGCCCGGAGGTGGCCAGCAGGACGGACCGCGTATCGAAGATGATGCCGGGGACGAAAGTCCAGGGCATCAGCATAACGAAAATGCCGAGCCCACCGATTGCGATGCCGATGATCACGTGCCCTATCCAGGTCTCGGACACCCATCGGACGACGTTCAGCAGGTCGTAGACATAGACCAGTGACAGCATCAGGGTGGCGTTGGCGACGAGCGCGATAAAGGACTCAGTTGTCAAGTAACACACCCCAGCACATCGCGAGCGTCCAAGCAGTGACCGTTAGTGGTTCAAGTGGTGTGCCATGCTGCATTGCACTTCTCCTTTTCCATGAACCGTCTTCATACCGGCCGCAGGCCTGTATGGCCTGCAACCTGATTTTCTGTAGTATAGAAAATGGCGGTTGTCAGTCAAGCGAGAATCATTCCCTGGCAAACAGCGTTCCTCTGGCGAGGGCACGCCGGGGGAGGAAGAAGGGGTCCAATTTGTTATTTCCGCGCAGGAGGGAGTCCTTGTCCGTTGAACCCGCTTCATGACTCTGGCACTTTGCAGCCAAATGTTACCGCTTGGAAATGGTAACGCTTGACCCCAAGAACGGAAAGGCGTTCAGGAGATCAAAACCAGCCCGCCTTCTTCATCGCTTCCATTGAGATCTTCGAGCTTGGTCCATCGCCCCGTGCAACGGTTATTGCAACAGTGGGTCCCACGACCTCCAGAATCTCTGCGATGTCCTTGTGTGTGAAGCCCGGGCAAAGGATGATAGCCTCGATGCCCTCTTCCTTGACAAGGGTTCTGCAGACTTCCAATGCCTGAGCCTGACCTTTGACCAGTCGTACGTAGAGTTTGTACTTCTCCGTTCCCAGTAGGCAGGCATCCCTTTCGGGGTCTGCGTCAGGCACGTGCGCCATGAACAACGATGTGAATGCCATAATTCACCTCCTATAATATTCTA
>NZ_QXIS01000009.1 GCF_003570925.1 Candidatus Cryosericum terrychapinii
GTCACCATGTCTACGCAGGTGAAGGAGCCAACGTTACATGGGCCGCTGGTACGGCTGCCCCGTGAGGCTATACTATTGAGGGATGCGGCCCTACCGTGGAAGGGAGAAACGTCATGGAGAAACGACCATTTGGCAAGACCGGTGTCGAACTCCCGATCTTGAGCCTCGGATACCAGCGCCTGGTGGATGACGAAGGTTGTAGCATGGGTCTGCCGCTCACCACCGTCATCACCGGCTGCCAGTAATGGGGTGAGCAACGCCGAAAAGGGAGATGTCGATGCAGCATGAGCTGACCACGCACGTGGACCTGTTGAACGACAGGGGTGAACTAAACGAGAAAGGCTGGGCACGCCGGCTGGTGGCCACCTACAACCGCGAACGCATCGCTGCAAGCTGGTTGCGCATCAAAGAGTGGGACTACTACTGTGTCCTGACTCCGGACTACGGCGTAGCCATGACGATCTCAGACATCGGCTACCTGGCCAACATCTCGGTGACCTGGCTGGATTTCGTGAACCAGACTGAGGTCACGGAAACCACCATGAAGCCGTTCACACGCGGGTCCCTCAACCTGCCCCACACGTCCGAGACAGGTGACATCGCGTACAAGGACAGCCGCATCGACATACGCTTTACCCGCAACCCTGCATCACGCGTGCTGACCTTGGATCTCCCGGGTTTCGACCATGGGAAGGGGATCAAGGGCAGCCTGAGACTGGACCAGGACCCGGCACTGGAAAGCATGGTCATCCTGACACCATTCGAGAACGCGCCAAAGGCCTTCTACTATAATCAGAAAGTCAACTGCATGCCCGCGACGGGAACCATCACCGTCGGCGGCGTGGACCATGTCTTCGATCCACAGGCGTCGGCCGGCGTCCTCGACTGGGGCCGGGGTGTCTGGACATACCGCAACACCTGGTACTGGGGTTCCGGCTCCGGTTGTATGGACGGGCATTCCTTCGGGTTCAACATCGGTTACGGGTTTGGCGACACCAGCGCCGCCAGCGAGAACGCCATCTTCTGGGACGGCAGAGTTCACAAGTTCGACCGCATCGAGTTCCAGATCCCGCCGAACTCCTTCGTCAAGCCGTGGAAGTTCGTGAGCAGCGACGGTCGATTCGACATGGGCTTCGAGCCCATCCTCGACCGCCATGCCAAGACTGATATCGGCGTCATCAAGACCGTTCAGCATCAGGTCTTTGGGCGCTTCACCGGTGACGCCGTCCTCGACGACGGGACCCGGGTGCACCTCGACCACTTTCTCGGTTTTGCCGAGAAGGTATTCAACGAATGGTGAGGCCATCATGAGTGCAACAAGGATTCTTCCGGTAGCAGTACGCAACGCAGGCGACCTTGCCACGATATGCGCAGGAGAAGGCGCGAAGTCCGATCCCTTGTGGGAGCGGGCAACCAAGGCCAAGAGACAGTGGGCCCGCGATCGTCTCGCCGAGCTGGGCACGTTTGCCTGGGTCGCCTACAACGGAGCTGACCCCATCGGCATGATCCAGTGCCATCCCGACCGCGACCCCATGGGCGTCGGCGTGGCCATCATCGACTGTCTTTGGGTTCCCAAGAAGTCCCGGTGGGGACGAGGCATCGGCAGCAAGCTTCTGGCAGAGGTTGAGACGACCATGCAGCGCCAGCATCGCTGGTTTGACGGCAAACCTGCCGACGGCATGGCTGCCATAGCCTTTCATGGTGAAGCCGAGGGCCAGCAGTCCGCCGAATCGTTCTATGTGCACCACGGGTTTGTCCACGTGGATGGCGACCCAGACCTCATGTTCAAGCCCTTCCTGCCGGAAACCGTTTGGACCCCGACTCCCCGCGCAGTGATGACGCCGACGTCTCTGCCCGACGACCAAGCCCGCGTCACCGTGCTGCTCGGACCTCTCTCGTGTCCGTTCCAGTACCGTATCCTCAGCCAGACCGGCACGTATGTCGGCGAGAAGCTCGGCATGACGGTCACCGAAGTGGACGCCGTCATCGATCCTGAAGGTTATCTGGCTCACGGTGGACTCACTGGCATCCTCGTGAACGGCCGCCTGCTCCAGCATGACCTTCTGCGGCGTGAGAAACTCGACGAGGAGCTAACGGGATTGTAGGATCTCCCGGAAGAACCAGACCCGCTCAGTTCGCAGACGGGGCCGCAACGCCAAACAACGGCCCCGTCGTCGTCCGGAGCACGTCGGTCTTTGGGATGACGTACGATATGCCATCCACGTACTGCGGAATCCCGGGGAAGGGGACCGATTCCACGTCTTCCTCCGCGACATCCTTGTAGGTCATTCCGATGCGCGCCATGACACTGAACGACATGTCGGTTGTCACCGCCGCCTGCACAGCGCGGATGACCGCAGGTAAGCGCAGCAGTGTCCGCACGTCTTTCGTCTGGTCGACGACAGCCGCCAGGAGCTTCTTCTGGCGTGCCACACGCCCGTGGTCCTCGCCGGACCATGTGCCAAAGTCCCCAATGGCATCCATCCTGAACCGCGCATACCCCAGCGCCTGCTCGCCGTCGAGATGCTGGACGCCAGGCTGCAGGTCAATGGACACATCGACTGCCTTGTAGAGCATCCTCTCCTCGACGTCGATGGTCACACCACCCAGGGCGTCGATGATGGCGGCGAACCCTGCGAAATCGGTTTTGACTGTGTAGTCAATGCGGAGCCCCGGCAGCAGGTCCGTTTTGATAGTATCAACCAGCAGGCTGGTCCCGCCGTCCCGGTAGTATCCGCTGGAAGCCTGGTTCAGCTTGTTGACGCCATGGCCGGGGATCGTGACGCGTGTGTCACGTGGGAGAGACAGCAGGCGTATATGCTTCGTCGCCGGGTCCAGTCGCACCAGAATCATTGTATCTGTGCGCCCCGGGTCATTCTTCGTGCGGGAGTCAGCCCCAAGCAACAAGATGTTCAGGGGTTTGTCGAGGTCTGGCTGCGGCTGAAGAGGTATCGGAGGCACCATACGCTGGGCAGGAGGCGGATGATCGACGGCGCCCGCTGTTGAGTCATCAGTGACGAGAGAGTACGCGGGCACAGCACGCGACACAGCGACGATTCCGGCAAGCAGCGCCGTTATCGCCAGTAGTGCCAGGATCATGTGCAGAGTACGCTTCTGTACCACCATACTGCTCCTTGTGCCAATCAGGGAACCAGTTTCTTAGTATACGGCATCATGGTGCATCCCCTCGCTGACACGCTCTGGTCTGCCATTCCCTTTATACATCCTGCCTGTTACTTGTCGATGGGTTCCCGCCTTCGCAGGATTGACAGAGAACGGCAGGTTAGCTGTTCGGAGTCCCTGCCGACGGCTCGGCAACCACGGGCGCATCCTTGAACAGGGGAGCAACAGTATCTTTCATCGGCCCCGTGTAGGGAACGACGTACGATGTACCATCCACGTATTTGGGGATCCCCGGGAACACGACGGTCGTCACATCCTTGTCCGTGGCATCCTTGAAGGTCATCCCCAGCCGCAGCATATCGGCGGATGACAGGTCGGTCACGACTGCCTCCTGCACGACGCTGATGACTTTGGGAAGGCGCCATGCGTTGCGAATGCTCGTCGTCTGCGCGATGATAGCCTTGAGCAGCTTCTTCTGGCGCGCGACGCGTCCATGTTCCTCTCCACCCCAGCTGCCGAAGTCACCCACACCGTCGGAACGAAACCGCGCGTACTGCAGTGCCTTGTCGCCATCCAGATGCTGGACCCCAGGCTTCAGGTCGATGCTTGTGTCCGCTACGCGGTACACCATGCGCTCTTCGACGTCCAGGGTCACGCCACCGAGAGCGTCGATCACCTTCGCAAAGCCCGCGAAGTTCATGCGCACATAATAGTCGATATGAATGCCCGGCACGAGGCCTCCTATGGTCTCTTCCAGCAGGGAGATGCCACCATTCGCGTAGACGTCTTTGTTGGTTGTGGCGTTGATTTTGCCGATCCCATGTCCGGGGATGCTCACCCGCGTGTCGCGCGGGATGGACATGATGGTGATCTTCTTCGTCACCGGATCCAGTCCCACCAGTATGATGCTGTCGGAGCGCCCCGGATCGTCCTTCGTGCGCGCATCACACCCCAGCACCAGGATATTGACGTGCTTGTCCAACTTGACAACCGGTTTCACGGGCTCGGACTGGCTCGGCGCCGCAGCATGCACGGCGTGGTCGAGTTTCCATACCAGTGCGCCCACAACGAGTACGGCCGCCGCCAGCATGGCCAGAACGACGCCGAGGATTACTCTGCTGCAGGCTGCTCCCGGTCTTTTCACGAATCTCCCTGAGGAACTGACAGTTATCATTCCGCATCTCCTGTTGTTGCACGTTGTCCGCGGCCAACATTAAGACGAGTCCACGGAGCAAAGGTTCCTCCTCTTGTAGAGAAGACGCAAAGGGAGGAGGATTTGCTGATGATGTCTTCTCTCACCCATATAACGCAGATCTCGCCAAATGTCTGAGAACAGTCCAAAGAACCACTCGCTTCTCGACACAAGAATGGATTCCCGTCTTCGCGGGAAGGATGGAGTGATCGTGCGCGGCTAAAGCATATTCTAGCGGCTCGGCGGCGGCAAGGCGTGCCGCGGCTGGTTGAAACCGAACAGGGCAGCCACGCTCGGGACGAGATACAGGAGCATCCCCATCACACGCGAATCCCGATTGAGGCGCAGCGGCTCCGCCAGCAGGAGGACCAGCACGAGTCCCAGGACCGCGCCGAAGATGCCGCGCCACAGACTGTGAGGAAGGTGCAATCGCCACGCCACCAGCCACATGCCGGCCACGAATCCAATTGGGCAGGCGAGGACACTTCCGAACAGAGCCCCGATGATATCTCCCCAGCCACTGCTGGGACCGCTACCAAGCTTCGCTCCCACCCAACTGCCCAGCAGCAGCATGCCGCCTCCCAGGACAACGCCCGCGACCAGTTCCAGAAGCGTCGCGCGCAGCGACTGGTTCATGGACACGTCACGCTCCACTGTCGGCGCACCTAGAGCACAGGCTTGAGCAGCTCGACCACGTCGCGCGCCGTCAGGGTGCGCAGTTTTCCGATCGGACCCTCGGAAAGCGCATTGAACGCGATGTCACGGAGCTCACCGGCTGCAATGCCAAGGTCTCCCAGCGTCGACGGAGCGCCCCAACGTTGAAAGGCCGTCTTCATGGCCGTGATGCCTTCTTCGACTGTGCCTGCGCCCCAGACGGTTCTCGCCCACCGCTGGAACTGGCCAGGGTTGTTCTCGCGCTGGTAGGTCATCCAGGCGGGAAGGATGACCGCCATGCCGGCTCCATGAGCTACTTCGGGGTGCAAGGCACTCATCGCGGACTCAATGCTGCGGGCCGACCAGTCACTGTCCTCGATGCCGGCAGAGCTCAAACCGTTCATTGCCAGCGTCGCAGCCCAGGCGAGGTTCGCGCGCGCGCCATAGTCTGCGTGGTCCGCCTGCAGTTGGTCTACCATCTTGATGACCGTGCGCATCAGCCCCTCGTCGAGCGCAAGGGTCGTCTCCTCGAACGACCCTACCAGATAGGTGGCCATGATGTGGCTGAGGACGCCGATGGCGCCGTTCACGGTCTGACGCCACGGCAGGCTAGTCTGCACGCTCGGATCCACGATCGCAAACCGGGGATAGAGGACAGGAGAGGAAATGCTCCACTTCCTGTGCTGCTCGCTCTCAGTCAGGACGGCCCACGGGTCCATCTCGCTGCCGGAAGCCGAGATCGTCAGAACGACGAAGACCGGGAGCGCCTTGTCGATCGGACACCGTTTCTCAAAACAGCTCCAGAGGTTGTCGACATGCACGCCAGCTGCAACGCATTTGGCCGTGTCGATGACGCTGCCACCGCCGACAGCCAGCACGCTGTCCACCTGCTGCTCACGGGCGATCTGCACTAGCTGCTGGGCAAGCGCCAGCTCAGGATTGGGCCGAACACCCCAGGCTTCTACCACATTGATACCCGACACGCTCAAGGACTGGGTGACAGCCTGATAGACGCCGTTCTCGCGGATGGAACCCCCACCGGCTATCAACAGTACTTTGTGAGCACCTTCGCGAGCAACGGCCGAGCCTACCTGCTGCACGGTCCCGCGACCGAAGATCACCCGCGTCGGATTGTAGAACTCGAAACTGTGCATGCGTCACCTCTTTCGCGCCGGTCCAGCGCGTCCTTTCAGACTAGCATCTGTGACTGACGGCTTCAAGCATGCCGCGCCAAGGGGGCCAGTGCTCCAAACATGTACCAGACACCCGGTCCCACGGTTCGACCCGCCGCCTGCTCGCTCAGGAGGAAGACTGGAATCTCATCCTTCATCATCAGAACGACCTCGATTTCCTCGCTCGGCTCCAGCTCCTGCTGAGGGTGCTGATTGAGCGGGTCCGTCTCGTCGATCTCGGCACTGAAGATATACTGGTCGTCGTTGGACACCCCGACGTTCACCTTCAAGGGGCCGCTCGACGCGACGATGTGGCCGACGAAACCCGTCTCTTCACGCAATTCGCGCAGAGCCTCAACCTCGGGGTCGCTTCCCGCCGGCGCAACACCTGCACAGAACCCGATGACGGTATTCTCGATGGCCTGGCGATATTGCCGCAGCAGCACGTACCGTCCGCTCGGCATCAGCCGCGCCACGACCACAACGACGTACGTGTCCGAAGTGCGAGCAATGCACTCCCAATGCACCTCTTCGCCACTCTCGCTCACGAAGGTGTCCTCGCGCAGGACCAGCCAGTTCCCTTTCCCGATGATGCGTTCCCCTGTCTTTTTCATGTCCTTGTCTCCTTACCGTCCACAGCGCGACACGCTGGACAGACGGTATCAGCATAGTACCTTTTCGCCGCAGTGCTCGCCGTGGCTAGTCCGGTTCCACTGTCAACGCGCCCATCCCGGGACGCCAGTCCAACACGGCGATATCTCCAACGTTGTCGAAGCCAAGCCGGACATATAGCTGCACGACCTCGGGGTTCGCCTGCAACACGAGATGCGAGTAGCTCATACGAGCTGCCTGGGCCATAGCCTGCCGGGTGAGCAGAATGCCCGCTCCACGTTTTCGGAACATCTGAGGCACGCCAAGCCAGTGCAGTCCCGCCACGCCGTCACCTGCAAACAACAGTGCGGCACCCACCGCGGTCCCGTCCTGCAATGCCGTCAAACGATGCCAGCGGCCGGAGAGGACGCCGGTCTCCGTAAGCATCGACTCCAGGTCATGAAACTGTGTCAGGCCGAATCCCTCGAGCACGACGCGCATCCACTGCTCCCGTTCATCCGCGGAGACTGATTCGACCACTGTGATGTCCGACGGCGCCTCCTCTATGCCCTCTGGATCGTCGAGCGAGCGGACCATACCCGTCCAGGAATATCGCAGCTCAAGCCCATGGCTAACCAGCCGTGTCGCGAGGTCATTGGGCCTGGAACAGCTGTCGACATACCAGGTGACGGGAACGGCAGCACGGCGAAACGGCAGCAGGAGTTGCTCGATGCCCTGATCGGCGGTGTCCGCACCAAGACGAGCCCTGAAGATGCGATTGCGGTCGACTTGCGGCGCCCGCACAGAGGAAGCGGACGCGTTCCCCAGGATATACGTTCCCGGTTGGCCATCCACGGTCAGGAAGTATTGCGCCATCTCCTCACTGACGAGGCAGGCGCCGGCATCCATCGTCAGGTTGCCCAGAGCCATATCAGTCCTCTCCCTCTTCGTGACCGCCGTGATCATCGCCCAATGCCTGCTCAACCAGCCCTCGCTTGTTAGTCATCGTCGACCTCCTGTTGCCGGAGCATTGCTGTCGCTGCACGGCAACGCTATTCCTGCCCTTATTCTACGCAGTGGGCACTCCAACGCAACCATGTTGCACTATACTAGAAATATGAGTCTGGTGCACCTCTGCCAGACCATTCAGGAGACAACATGGCCAAACTTGTCAAAGCACCATCGACAGCGCTGAGTATAGCGCCGGCAGTCCTCGTGACTGCGGGCACGATGGAATCGTCTGACGTCACGACCCTCGCCTGGGTCGGCACACTGTGCTCAAAACCCCCGATGATCGGCATCGGCGTCCGTCCGGAACGCTGGCTGCATCACTTCATCGTCGAGGGAGGCGCCTTCGTCGTCAACATAGCGGATGTTGCTCACGCCCGGGAACTCGACCTCTGTGGCATGGTGTCCGGCAAGGATACCGACAAGTGGAAGCTGAGCGCTCTTACCCGCGAACAGGGAACGGCCACAGCCGTGCCTCTGGTGGCAGAATGCCCCCTCAACATCGAGTGCGTCGTGCGCCAGACCCTGCACCTCGGCAGCCACGACCTGTTCATCGGCGAAGTCGTCGCCGTCCACGTGGACGAGCGCGTCCAGAAAGGCGGGCATGCCCTGGACCCAGTCTGCTACGCGAACGGACAGTATTGGAAGCTGGGGGACCTCATCGGCCCCATGGGGTTCTCGCGCGAGTAGCCGTGGTTTCTGGTCCACCCCTCCGCAAACCCCTCCTCGACGCAGTAGCGTGACAATACTGTTCAGTGTTCGTTCGCATTTGCCCTTGTAGAAATCTCGCCATACTCTATTCTTCAGCTAGAATACGAGAGCAGAGCGCCTACCGTAGCTTCGGCCGATGGCAGTGGCCTGGTCTCGACACATCGAGTTCGGGAGAGAAGGAGATGCGAATGAAGAAGATACTTATTGCAGCAACACTCTTGGTGCTTGTCGTCGGTCTGGCGGGGTGCGGAGCGCCCAAGCAGCCTGCGACCACCGATCCAGGCCTGGATACGTCAGGAGACACCAACGGGACGATTGTCGAGGTCGATGCCAAGAAGGTCGAAGAACTTTTCCAGACGGACCGTGACCTCGTCATCATCGACGTATCTGGCAAATGGGCCGAAGGGCACATCGTGGGTGCACTCGACACACCGCTGGACAAGCTGCAGGACATCATCAACGGCAACTCCATGCTCGATGCCAGCAAACACTTCGTCGTCTACTCGCACGATGAGGAATCCAGCAAGAAGGCGGCCGACATGATGCTGGCAAGCTTCTTCACGGTCATCAACCGCTTGGTAGGCGGGTATGATGCATGGGTGGCATACGGCGGCTATACCGAAAAGCAACCCTGATCCCCATAGACAATAACAGCCCCGGCTACAAGTAGCCGGGGCTTCTGCATTTCATGCCGTCCGTCGTTCAGGAGTGTGCCCCGCGTGGCAGGTTGACGTCGATAGCATGACCCAGGCGGCACTCGACTTCTTCGGTGTACGTGCCTGAGCGTTTCTCGGCATCTTCGATTGCCTGCTCCGCGCGCGCATGTCCGGCAGCTGCAAACCAGTCCCGCGCAGCGATGCGCTCCATCCATTTGTGGATCCGAGTCAGTTCGGTCTCGTTTTCCTCGATCTCGGCGTACGTGAACTTCTCCTTCTCGGTCTCGCGGTCCAGCTCATACACCAGGCGTTCGCACTGTTCCACGATCTCATCGTAATCTCCGTCGCGCTGCAGTTGAAACGCAGCAATCACACGAGCATCGTCTTCTTCGTCGATGAACTCCATCCTCCCGACGAGAACCTCGCCCCCACTGGACACCACCTCGGCTTTGAGAGCGAGTACCTGTGCAAGTAGGGCCTCCGTCATCGGCAGGACGGCAGCCCCCTGCTGGACGTAGACCGCGCCCAGCTCCTTCAGCTTCCTCCACAGATACACACGCGTTCGTGAGGGCTCTGTGGGAACCTTGTAGGTGATAGTCAGCCAGGTCTTCATGTCACGGCCGTCGGGTTCGTGCCGGCTGAAACTCGCATCAGGACCGTGAGGGCAATCATGGCCACGAACGCGAGGATAGACCCGAAAATGAACGGGGCACTCGGGTTGATGCGTTGCCACAGGATGCCTGCAATGACACTGGCAGGCAAGGCGCTGACTCCCACGGCGGCGTTGTACAGACCGAAGGCGGTGCCGCGCTTCTCGGATTGCGGAACGAGGTCGGCTACCAGTGCGCTCGCGACACCGTCCGTCATGGCGTAGTAGACACCGTACAGGGCATACAGCGCCCATACCTGCCATCCCTGCGTGGCCAACCCGAAGCCCAGGTACACGAGGGCATACACCAGCCAGCCGGCGCGGATGACGCGGTTGCGTCCGATGCGGTCCGACAGGATGCCGGCGGGAATGGACAGCGCGGACGTCACGCCCTTCCACATGGCCAGCATGAGGAAGATCTGCACGATATCCAGACCGGCCTTCTGCGCCTTGAGCATAAGAAACGCGTCGCTGCTGTTGCCCAGCGTGAAGATGACGATGATGATCAGAAACGTCTTGAAACGCCAGTCGAATCCAGAAAGTGAGAGGTTCAGCGTCCTGGGGTTTCCCGTCCGTGGCGCGTTCTCACGCACGAAGGCGGCAATCAGGGGAAGAGCCAGAACGGCAGGGATGCTTACCATGATGATCAGTTTCTGATAGATCGAGCGTGTCAGCGTCATCGCCGCCGCAGAGCCGCTGGCGGCAATCATGCCGGCCGCGGCCAGCATGCCGAAGACGGACCCGAGCGTGTCCATGGAGCGACCATACCCGAAGGAGCGGCCCAGCTTCTTCTTCTCGGACGAGTCGGCTAGCAGAGCATCCTTGGGGGACGAACGGACTCCCTTGCCGGTACGGTCTGCAAAGCGCAGGAATGCGGCAAAGGGCCACGAGCTGACAAAATACAGCAGGGGCTTCGTGACATTGGAGATGGCGTAGCCGCTGAATGCCAGCCACTTGCGCTTCTTCATCCTGTCAGACAGCCAGCCGAAGACCCACTTCAGGATCGTGGCCGTCGACTCCGCCAGTCCCTCGATGAACCCGATGATCGCCGGCTTGACGCCCAGCGCATTGGCCAAAAACAGCGGCAGGATCTTGACCGTCACCTCACTGCTGAAATCTGTCAGCATCGACACGAAGCCAAAGACGAAGACGTTCTGACTCAACCCAAAGAACTTGCGCTGCGGCTTCTCCTGTCCCATCTCCATCGGCGCGTTCACCTCACCTGCGTTTTCCATGCACTGCACCTCTCCTGTGATACATGTAACTGTCGTTACAGTATACCCACCGTTACACGACGTCAAGAGGGCGGAACGAGACAAGAAAGTACTGATAGTGGATCGAGACATTAAAGTATTGGAATCTACATTAATGTGTTGGCATATCCCGACATTAAAGTGCTGGAATCTCTTCTCCGCAGCTGACTGCATAAGGGTTTGCACGACAAGTGGAGACGCTCTAGATCTGAAGTGCCTCAAGTATCGCGTCCCCTGTGTCTCTTGTTTGGCCCTTCAGGTGTCCACAATTCCTTGACAATGCTATACTGAGTTTGTACATGTTGGCACCGCCGCTTCGGAAGTTGGTGCCGAAGGAGGCCTGCTCGGCAGTTGGAGAGACAGGGGGGCACGACAGGAGTGGATTCCGCCTTCGAAGCCGAGCCAAGTGCGCTCCGTGGACAATATGCTTGACGCTCGCTTCTTGACAGACGACTGTGCTTTGACATGTCACGTAGAGCCGATTTTGCGTTGGACATCAGGAGGGGCAGCATGAAGCGTAGAATCTCGTGTACGTGCCTTGCGATCGGCATATTCATCGTCTTCTCTCTCGCACTCCGGCCAGTTTCGCTCATAGGCGCTGCCTCCAAAACGGTGACGATTACGCTTAATGTCGGTAGCCAACGAATGGAGATGGACGGAGCGGTACAACTCCTTGACGCGGCTCCAGTTATCCTTGAGGATCGAACAGTGCTCCCCGTTCGTCCCATCGTCGAGGCAATTGGCGGCACCATCGAATGGGACGCCACAAGTCGCAAGGTGAGCATCGTTTGCCACACTAGAACACTCGAGCTCTGGATTGCGAAGAGCGAGGCAATCGTCGATGGCGTGACCCGACAAATCGACTTGGCCAATCCCAGGGTGGTTCCTGTCATCATAAGCGGGCGCACCATGCTGCCTATACGGTTCGTAGCTACAAGCCTCGGTGGAACTGTGGACTGGAATGCCACCCTCAAAAGAATCACGCTAGTCTTCCCTATCACCGTCACATCTACTATCCCAGTTGCCCCGACCCTGTCGATGCCCGCCGAGGGAGAAGCGGTCGAGTCGCTGACCCCTCGTCTGTCATGGTCCTTCGTATCGGGAGCATCCCGCTACCGCATCGTTCTTCGCGCCGACGATCAATCCGTTGTTCTAGACCGCGAGGCCCAAGCGGTATCAGAGCTTGTCGTTCCTCAGGGACTCCTGGCCTACGGAAGGACATATACTTGGACGGTCTCCGCAGGCTCTGAGGACTCGTGGGGAAATGAATCGGACTCCCGTTCGTTCAGGACCCCGTCTCTTCCAGCAACGCTCCAAGCTCCCGAATTGCTCACTCCAGCATCAAATATGATACTGGACACAGACGAGGTAACCCTGACATGGAAACCTAGCACAGGGGCAACATCCTATTCGTTACAGATGGAGAGAAGGGAAAAGTTCGGCCTCGTCTACTTGCCAACTGGCGAGAAATATACCAAGGAGGGAATAGCGACGACTAGCTACACTGTCCCCAAGGGAATCCTTGCAAATGGAAGGTACTTATGGAGCGTGGCAGCGTGCAACGACGCAGGCTGCAGTGCGATGAGTTCCTCCAGCAGCATGGTCGTGCGCCGACCTTGGAGCGTCAGCGAGGTTGCCAACTTGGCAGATCGCGTTGTACTGATTGAGACGGAAGAGCGCGACATGTTCGGAGCTGTCGCCAAATCGGGTAGCGGATTCCTGATCTCGGCGAGCGGATGGATAGTGACGAACTACCACGTCATAGACAAGGCCCTGGCGGGTACCATTACGCTCAACGACGGCCGTGAGATAACCGACTTCGTCGTAATCGGATACGACGTCGAGAAAGACCTTGCGATTATCGACGTTCCCGGGGACGGATATCCATTCTGCAAGCTGGGAGACTCCGCCGCCGTTGGCTTAGGTGACGGCGTGGTAGCCATAGGCAGTCCGCTCGGATTGCAGAACACGGTCTCCGAGGGCATCGTCAGTAGGATCTGGGCGGACGGCATCCAGACGACAGCCGCAATCTCCCCCGGCAGCAGCGGCGGCGCTTTGTTCAACCTCTTTGGTGAGGTGGTTGGAGTAACCACCGCAGGTATGCAGTCGGGTGAGAACATCGGCTGGGCGATTCCATCCAACGAAATCGGCAACGTGAGCACGTCTGGAAGTTGGTCGCTGCGCCAAGTATATGAGAGTGAACACGGTGACATCTTGGCTCCAACTTGGCGGCAGTCAGCCTCCTTCGTCCTCGTCAACATGGGCCCTGACTATACTGCTGCTCCAGGTCTCGATGACGGGATCATGGTTGCGACACGGACGGAACCCAATCAGCCTTCCAAGTGGCGGCTGACGTGGTGGACCACGGGGTCATATACCAAGGGTGCTCCCGCGAGCATCCTAATCACAGACAATCACGTACGCACTCTTGTCAGCCGCCAGGTGGTCGGCGCAGACGGGGGCACGGTGGAATTCGAGTACAAGACTGGGTGTCTTCGGTCTCCCCTGTTCGTCATCCTGAAGAACTGTGGCATAGGGGGTACGGTAGACCAATATTACGGCGTAGAAGACGTACCCAGCCAGCGCGACGCGAAAAGCGAGCTGGGTAGGTTCCAGAGCCAGGTCTCTTCTGGCACGGTGCAGTTCACGCTCATTGGCGAGGGGATACCGTCAGGCTCTTGGAGCACTGACTGGGACGCATCAATCTTCTCTGACGGCAGAGTCACACTGGAACTCGCGGACGAGCTCTTGTGGCTGGGTTTTGTCCCCTATCAGTCCGAGAAAGGGACACGAGTCGGAGCCTCTGTTGGCGGAATGACTGCCAAGATGAAGCTAGTGGGCACCGGAAGTTTCCTGGTCTTTGCTTCCTTCTACCAACTGTTGGAGTAGTCCAAGATCAGCAGACTGCAACTGACGACCAAGTACCCCGTGCCACAACTGAAGCTCCACCACAGGCCCCTCACGTATCAGGATCGGCTGCATAGCATCTAGGAGGAACAGGATGAAACGAATACCGCGCAGCATTCGTCGAATCATTGTTGTCTATCTGGCATTTCTTGTGTTGGCGCTCCTCTGGGTACCTCGGACAAGGCCTTGGACTAGGCAGCAGTCCGTGCAGGAAACGGGCCCATTCGGACTGCCGGCTCTGCCTCCTGCCAATCCCTTCAGCGGACACGGACTCACTGTGACGACTTCCGGCGGAGGCGAAATTCGGTATGGCCAAATCGGATTGGAAATCTTGGTTCTGAGTATCATCGCAGCCTTGGCGTGTTACGTAGCAACCCTGCTTGACAAAGGATGCGACCAAAGCATAGGGCACGACAACGTGAAGAGAACTAAATGGTGGCATTGGTGGTTTGAGCCATGAAGTCAAACACTTCCTCAAGGAGTACTCTGGCTGAACGCCAACAAGGGGAACCATCAACAAGTACTCTTCAAGCCTTGTTCCAGGCTTGGGGTCCTCCAATAGCGGCGGCGCCGGAAGCACCGCGCTCAAGTTCCCTGCTGGAACCATACTGCTTCTCCGTTGAAGCCTGATCTCGCATTAGACCCCTGTCAGACAAATCGTCAAAGCTCACGGGGCATCCCGACCATCACCAAGAACTAGTCAGAGGCTCCAGTCCTGTGCCTCTGGACGACGCCTATTCCTTCAGGAATCAAGCTCTTGATGGACTCCAGGTTGACATTTGCGACCCTTCGAGCAAGCTCATGTCTTCTGCTTGAGACGTCTTGATGACGCCGCCAGGACAAGAAGGTCCTCAAGATCTTCGACGCCACCGACCCCAAAGGACTTGTGTGGCATGAGAGCACATGTCTTCTTCAGGTCCGCATCTGACGTGACAAGCATGTCTGCTTGGGATGCAGCGATACAGTATTCCACATCGAAAGAATCGTTGTTTGCTCCCTTGTACCCGGTCTCGTAGTTTCTGACGATCTTGGCAAGTCTGTACCCAGCCGCACTCCCAGTGTAGGGAAAAAGCGAAAGATCCTCTTCCGTGACAGTCCTCCGATTCCCATACTGCTCCGTTTGCACTGCGACCCACCCTGCAAAAACCACCGAGGGCATATTGCGGATACATCCGCCAAGAGCGCAGAAGTCGACTTCGCCATCACGCTCCGGTAGACTCCGTGCGTCGTGAGAATCCACGTCGCCGTTTCGCTGAGCAGCCTCGAATGCTTGTATGATGGCTTCGCGTGTCACGTCTATGCGCTCCAGCCAATCCCGTTGCCCTGCACGCTTCTGCTCATAGACTAGGTCTCTAAATGGTCGCTCAGAGCCATCGACCGGGTTGAACACGATTCCGCCCCTGTCGCATGCGGCGAGCGACGCGTCATAGATTTCTGTTTCCTTGTCACGAGGCAAGAACCGGTCCTCACCTGATGGAAAGAATCCATGAACCGCTTCCCAGCTGAGGAGGTCCCAGGAGTATTTCAGCATGTGTCCGCCAGAGACGGCCTGGAGAAACGCCAGCTTCGTCCGCGCGGCTGAGCGGTTTGCCTCGCCCCCAGCAACCGTTTCATAGATGAGATATGGCAAAGTCCAGACTGCCATCTGCTGTCGGGCAACCGCAACTCGAATACCTTCCGAGAGGTGTCCGCTTGGATTGCGGACGAGGATGTCGTTGAGCACGCAGTTGTCGAGAACGACGACCAGTTGACCGCTATCGGGGCGTTCCGACACCCGTCTCATTGAGCGATCTCTTGGTCGCAACTTCCACTTCCGTCTTCGTTGGCTCGTACCCGAGCCGCCCAAACACGTCTGTCGGCTGTTCACCGCGTCGTAGCGCATCCACCGCCCCTGCAAACTGGATGCGGCTGCAAGTCATCGGAATCTCCTGCTTCTCCGCTTCATGTGCAATCAACCGCGTGACGGCTCGTGAGGACATGTGCTGACCACGATGTGCATGATGCCATCTCGGTAGCAACCACGTCGAGTCCAGTTCATCGCCGTAAGAAGATCCCTGTGCATACCTGGCCTGCTCAAACATCCACACATGCACCTGACGTTCTGGTTGGCCACGGACACCGATCTCACAGTCCTATGACCCCTTCACTCGAAGTGAATCGGGTCTGGGAGCGTAATCTCCCGCATGCACTCCAGAGCGTAGAGGTCTGTCATACCGGCCACGTAGTCGATGACACGAAAATTCGGAGTCTCGCCAGCGGACGCCCTGTAGAACGCATCCATCTCTTTCAGGTACCGGCCAAACCGCCGCACGAAAAGTACCGGGCTCTTCTCGTAGCGTTCGTACTCATCGCCACATTGCTCGTACAGGACTGAGAGGTACTCGAAGAGAGCCTCGACGATAGACTGACAGGACTCCTTGTAGCGCAGAATCTTCTCGTGGTTGTAGATGTGGTTCCTGTCGAAGTCATACAACTGCAAGATGAGACCGTGCTTCTCTTCGCTGAGACAGATTGCGTCACCTGAGGCAATAGAGGAACTAATCACATCCATGACGAGTGTGTTGATGATCTCGCCGTTAGTATCTCCCAGCGCTGCGCGCAACTTCTCCGGAACATCCTCGCGTTTGATAAATCCGGCCAGCATTGCATCCTCGATGTCGCGACCCAAGTATGCGATCTTATCGGCAAATCGGACTGCGCAGCCTTCGTAGCTTGATGGCTTGCCCGTGCGATCCCGAACATTCTCCAGGTCATTCCGATGTTCCTCGGGTTTCAGGCTCTGTTCGATCTTCTCGCCGTTGTGAAAGATGATGCCGTCCTTGACGCCGTAGGTCAGGTTCAGCCCTTGTCCATGATTGGCAATGTGCTCCACAACACGGTAGCTGTTGATCTCGTGGGCAAACAGGAATCCAGAGGGCTCCAGTAGCTCCTGAAGCTTCGTCTCGCCCGCATGACCAAACGGGGCATGGCCTATGTCATGTCCAAGCCCGATGGCGTAAGCCATGTCGATGTCCAGATTCCACCCGTCTTCGACGAGGCCCTTACATATGGTCGCAGCAATAGTCGCCACGTGGAGCACGTGTTCGATGCGTGTGCACACGTGGTCGTTCTCGGGAGAAAAGAACACCTGCGTCTTGTGCTTGAGTCTGCGGAATGCGGTGCTGTGGATGATCGCCGTCTGGTCGCGGAAGTAGTCTCCGCGCACGTCTTTCTCGCGTTCGTGTGTCCGTTCTCTGTAAATCGCACCGTCCAATGGGTTGCTTGCCATATGCCCTCCTCGTTGCCCTCTCCAACTGTTCTACAGAATCCCGTCGGGCGACTGCACGCACTGGGGGCCACCCGAGTCCCTCCTCGCTTCGTACTGCACGCTACTTCCAGTATAATCTTGTCGAGCACTGGGCACCAGTCTCCGCTATCCAAACCGGGTCCTGCCGATCCACCCCCGCCGTTCCACCGTACTGCACAGAGCTGCACCTGTGGTTCTGGGCGGCGTGCGGGATAGATCCGAGGATTCTGCCATGCTCTCGTCTTCCCTCCGAAAATGGGTATCCATCGTAATTTCCGCTATAATGCCGTCAGACACCACGAAAGCTGAACTGCAGTAGCGATCGAAGAAGGAGGCAATATGGGACGGAGACACACCAATCAGGAATACGCAGACATTGTGCTGCGCACTCTTTACGCGAAAGACATCGGGGTGAAGCTAAGAGACATGGGCGACCTTGTGCGTCTTGCCAGCTCCAAGCTTGACAGCGCCGACGAACCCACACTCATGAACATCGTGGCATCCAGAGAAGGGCTGTTTGGACGGGGGCTCGTTGATTGCAGGTCTCTCGAGGGTAATGGAACCGGAATCGTTGACGTACGCGATATCGAACTGACGGAGGCGGGCCGGGACTATGTCAGCAGTAACCTGCTGAAAACGAAGATGCGTGCATGTGTCGGATGGCTGACGAAGAATATCCTGGGAGCGACAATTAGCGCATCCGTTGGATTCATCGTTGGGTTGCTTCTTGGAACTCTCTTCAAACGATAGCTCCATTCAATGAGCAACGCAGACAGAGTGTCGCCGCCGCTTATCATGGGTCCCCCGGAACGCAGGTTTCTCAGATATGCGGTCTTTGGTGCCACGACCGTTGGAAAGCAATACGCGTGTCCGACTACTCCGAATTCGGATCAGAAGGAACTCAGGGCTGCCGTTGGACGGATCCGGGTCAGCAAAGAAGTCGTCACCATGGCAAATCCTGGCTGCGAGGTCAGCAGTCAAGATGAGAAGGGAATGGAACATTCGTCGCGGGATGAAAGTGTCATCCAATATCTAGAGTTCAATCGGCCGGTGTCCTACTCACTTGCAGAAACTTACCTTCCGAGACTCTGTGATGCATTTCTTGTCTGGGAATGCGGAATGTGCGAAGGCGATCAGTTCGTTCTGTGGCCTTTGGTTGGGCGCGTTCGAGACACAATCGACAGAACGAACATGTTCCCCACTGCTTTTCACGATTGGAGTCTCGGCGCGGATCTCTGGTGGCCCGATTTGTTCCGGCAATCGACCACTTCTCCATATCCCAGTCAGGTTGACCATCGCTGGTCGTCGATGTTGCAGTTCGAGGAAGCGACCATCAATTCGAGACGATTCACTGCGGCCGCGAATTACTTGGCCAAGAGTCTCTCCGACTTCATGGTCGAGTTGGATGAGTGGCATGCTGGATATCTTCTGCAGCTTGTCACCGAACACAGCAATGCGCCTGCCTGCTCAGCACATCTCAACGCCTACAAGTGCATTGAGGAGCTTTGGGGCGGAGAACAGCTGCCGAAGGAGTCTGATAAGGCTCGCGTTATCCGGAAGTTCGATGCGACATATCACATTGATCTTACGAAGCCGTGGTCAGTGCTTGTTTCCAGAAGAGAGGAATACACGGACGTACCGCTTATCGACGTAATCTACCGCGTTCTGGACAAGAGAAACAGGATCTCCGGACACGGCGGAACATCGAGAGATCCGAAAAGGAGGAAGTTCGCCCTGGTCGACGTACTTGACACCCAGCTTCTTGCGCGGCAGTTGCTGATAGACTGCACTATCGCCAAGTAACCTAAGTACCTTTCCGGTCGGCCCCAGAAACATCCATGTCTGGAGCTCGGACTTGCGGCAACTAGGTAACAACCTGTTGGATCGAGACATTAAAGTATTGGAATTTACATTAATGTGTTGGAATTCCCCGACATCAAAGTACTGGAATATCTCCTGTACGGAAGATGGCATCAGAGTTCGGGGAACTGAAGAAGTCCACGATCTGAAACGTCCAGGTATCCCCTGACATCCGGACTCTCTTGTTTGGACCCCTCCCGTAACTAAAATTCGTTGATGACGCTACACTAGTATCGGAAAGCGCGGCGCGGCTGCCTCGATAACTGACGCCGAAGGGGGCAAGACATGGCTCGCGGTAGGAAGAAGTCATTCGAGAATTGGCTGTCTGAAGTGGAACGTAAGCGCGACGAGAGGTTGTTTCCGAAGGACGAGAAAGGACCTTGCAGCACTTGCGAGTTCTGTTTTGAGGACGACACCTGTGCTGGTGCTCACTATGGCGAACACGTAGATACTGAAGATTCTACGCCGCGCGATTGTTGGAGCATCGGTCTTTCGGAGTACGCTGACCGACTTGCGAAGGATGAAAAGAACACTTTCAGTCAGGAAGAACTCCTGAACATGTATCAAGAGTATCTGAATAGTTGAGATACTGTCTGCACGCTCATCTATCAATAGCAGTCTCGCCGCAGTCTGCCTAGGGAGGGCAAAGATCATGCGAATATCAGATCCTACTTCAATTCATATGGACTCTCCGGCATCGCCTCTCGAATTCGAGGAGCTGTGCCTCGACCTATGGAAGGAGAAATGGAGTGCTCCGGATGCCCAACGCTACGGCATGTCCGGTCAAGGCCAGCACGGAATTGACATCTATTCCGGTTCTCAGGGAGGGCGGTGTCGTGTAGTTCAATGCAAGGACTACTGGCGCACAAAACTCACGAAGAAGATAATCGATAGCATCGTCGCAGACGTCGAGACGTCCGACCTGAAGCCGATTTCGGAACTCGTGATTGCGACAACCAAGTCTTGCGACCAAGCCATACAGGCGTACGTACTCAACCTGACGCGGGAGCGCAAGAAGAAGAAACAGTTTAAGGTGGTCGTCTACTTCTGGGAGAACATCTGTTCCCTGCTTCGCGAGTATCCTAGTGTCTACAAAGCGTTCTATGGGGATTACTCTGATATCAATGTCAACCTGGCCGGCGAAGTAGCTATCGACAAGGGTCTCATCATGGATGAAGTACTGGAGCGGCTCAACAAGCGGAATTTCAAGGATGCACTCAGGTTCGTGGATGCGTTCTCGGCAAAACAGCAGAACATGGACGAAAAGACCAAGTTCAGAGTTCTCACAAACCGCGGTGTCATTCTCTCTAGAACGGGGAAGTACCAGGAAGCCGCAGGACTGTTTCTCCAAGCCTACTCTCTGAACAAGAATGGTGACTATGCTGGCACCAACGCAGCGCAGATACTCCTTGCGATCGGAAATACCGACAAGGCAGTCGAAATTGCCAACAAAGTGATTGCGGTAAACTCAGAAAACGCATTAGCTCAAAAGGTACTCATTCTTGCATCAGCGAATCTGTCTGAGGCGCAATCTCGCATGAATGCGCTTCCGGATTCGCTGAAGAATGCCAGCGATGTGCTCTTTGGCATGAGCATGGTTGCGGTGAGAGAGTCCCGTCTGGAGATTGCAGAGAAGTATTTGCACTCTGCGTATCGACATGGCGGGCAGAAAGACGCGCTGGTGTGCGCTCAGCTTGGAAGCGTTATCTATGCCAGGATGCAGAATGAGAAACTAATCAGCGACGTTGAAGTGTCATATGACCATGACAAGAAACTCCAAACCAGTCTGCGAAAGGTTCAGAAGCTGCTCTCATTTGCTATTGAACATTCCAGTGACATGGCAGATGACATCTTGTATCAGTGCTACAGCAACCGAGCTTACGCTCGGCTGTGGCTTGGCGACATCGGCGGCGCGATCAAAGACGCAGAGACCTGTGCTAACGCAGTTCCTACCAGCGCAACCTACAAGAAGGTTCTTGCCTCGGTCAGATGTGAGCAAGAAGACCTTGGCGGAGCCATCAAGATTCTTCAGTCAATCAAGAACTACGGAGATACACCAGAAGCACTCATCATGTTGGCTGATCTCTTGATGGCGACGAACGACTTCAACGGAGCACTGAAAGCAACAACGCACGCTATCAGGCTAAGAGCAAAGCCAGTATTTATCGGTATCCGCGCCAAACACCTGAAGACACAATTGCTCATCAAGCTTGGGAGAAATGCGGAGGCTCACTCATACGTGCAGAAACTTATAGATAGTGACCCCGACAACCCCCTGTGGAGAGCGGATATGTGTTCATGCCTGCAATCCGAGGGCAAGAGCGTCAACGATCCAGATCTGCAGAGTTTCCTGGACAAGACGACTCAACTAACGACTGCAGCTATTTCACCGAACATTCGTGACCAAATAGCTGCGGTGTTGGTGTCGCTGTCGCGGTATGATCTGAGTATCATCATCGACCGCATGGGGGTGAGCGGAAGGTTCTACAGTCCGCGAACAATCAGGCTTCTTGAAGGCTATATGAATGCTGGTCACTACCAAGAAGCCAAGAATCTGTGCGACGCTTTGATCAATGCCGGGGCGAAGAATCGTGAGTTCTACTGGTGTAGAGCGCACCTGCACGTTCGTTCCCGTGACCTCGATGCTGCGGAAGAAGACTTGAAATCATGCATTGCCCTGCTGAACGACGACAAGACACACGACAAGCAGTATACTGACGCCCTTGTGTTCCTGACGTACACGCGACTGTCGAACGGACATCTATCCGATGCATTGGACTCGGCTCGCCAAGCACTCGGACAGTCGAATATCGAGCCGTCCCAGTTCGATATACTGATCAATGCACTTATCTCCGCTCGCGAGTATGATCAAGCCCTGCAAATGACATATACCAGGCTTCTTGAGCCGACGAATAGATCCACCGCAGAAGCATATGCCGCGTTCATGAACTGCGTTCTGATCATTGACAGAATCTCGCCCGCAACCATTGCTCAGGGAAGTAGCATCGGCACGAATAGTGCCGTTCTTGTGAAAACGGAGTCTGGTGATCAAGTGTGGTATGCAACAGATGACGCAAAGAGGCCAACCTTTGGCAACTTGGTGTTTCTTCCGCGAGATGACAAGTTCTGGCTTGACCTTGCAGAGAAGAATGTTGGCGATACGGTTTCAATCGGGGACTCCGGGAAGACCGTCATGGTCAGTGATGTGAGGAACAAGTACGCGGTGACATGCAGCGAATGCATCGCGCTGTATCAGAAGCAGTTTCCCGATAGGAATGATTTTCAGTCGATCCCTGTTACATCGCCGGACGATGAAACCGAAATCTCCAAACAGCTTAAGAAACAAATCGTCAATGTCGCAAACTACGGGGCCTATGTCAGAAAGCTCATCGTGGCACAGAGAAACGGCTTCATGCCTCTTGCATACGTGGCTCGCCTCCTTGGCAAGAATCTGGTTGAACTGTCTCAAGGAGTATCAGAGAATGAGACTGTCTATTCGGCGATTCCCGGGGCTCTCCCTCTCAATCGTAACGATGCCATAACGACGCTTGTCGTAGATCCTATCACCGCTTTGACCTTCTCAAAACTACAAGTACTTGAGTATGGTGTTCCGCGGAGGTGGTCGGTGGCATACACGCGTTCGACTCTGAGCGCTCTGGAAGAAGCCGTGAACGAGCTTGAGATGTACTCCAGAAGTGGAGAAGAATCGGTTGTATCGCTGGACGGGGAGCACTTCTCCCTTGTGAAAACCAGTCGGGAAACGATAGAGCGACAATTGTCACAGGTGCGACATGCAATTGCGTGGCTGCATGATCACGCTTCCGTCAAACCTTGTGATCTCATTCTAGCATATGAAGACAAGCGATATCAGCAGGGCGTCAAGGTAATCGGCAACTCGGAATTCGAGGCTGTCGTGATGGCGCAAGAGCCTAGCCATGCATTTGTCTCTGATGAACTGGCACTGCGCAGAGTCGCTATATCGGAACACGCAACTTCGATATCGACCCAAGACGTGTTGCGGTGGGCACTGGACGGCAGACTTATCTCTCAACGTGAATACGGGCTAAGTTTGATGCAGCTGTATCAGAGCAACATACGAGGCCTGTACTTTGACACTGGGACTATCATAGATCTATGCGAATCTGCTCAATGGGATGTGAACCGATTGCCATTGGGGCTCTTCGCCGCAATGTCGGCGGACAATATCGGCAATGCCGGTCCGATAATCGCTGGACATGTAGCTTGTGAAGTGTATCTGACGATACAGGACAAGCCAGCACGCGGACTATGGTGGTCGCTGTTGATCAACGCTGTAACAGCTGGCGGCGTGCCATCCGTTGATGCTCTGCGAGCCGTGTTGCAATCCATGAAGATGGATGGCAGGCTTCACTTGGTGCCTCAAGCAGAAAAGGAACTCCAAAGTGCCATGAATGCCTGGCTAAGGATGAACATCGTTAACTTCTCGTAGATAGCGTTCCAGAAGCAAGCCCTGGTACCAACCAGTTCTCGCAGGTGCTTGAAGAACGCTCCCTGCTCTATCCAAGCACCTGCGGCTGTACTACAGACTCTAGCTTCTACATTCCCAGTTCGTTTCCCGAAAACCATGTTCGTTCTCCGATTTCCCGATTCGCTGCCAATTTCCCAGGTTCGCGGTGACGCCGCTGTCTGACTGACACTTCTGTCATTTTCTGCCAAAACCAGCCCTCCGCCCGTCATCAATTCGTCTGGAACGTCAGCAGAATCAATGTCGTGGAATTCTGAGTGCTCTACGCAACCATGCGGGTTTGCGGCCCCGGAATTACACGACTCTAATTGCAGAAACCAAGCTGGGCGCGACAATTAGAGTCCTGTAATTTGCAAATATGTCCTGTAATTGGTAAATAGAGTCGCGTAATTGATGACGCTGACGTCAGCTGTTCTGATGCCTCCGCGATTGATTTGGACAGCGTCTGCGGTGGTAGCGGTGTCATCGTTCCGAGATGTATCGGGCATCACGTCCTTCCCCGCCTCTCTTGTTTGGCTTGTTTCAGTCGCTACAATTCGTTGATGATGCTACGCTAGTATTGGAAAGCATGGCGCGGCTGCCTTGATAACTGACGCCAAAGGGGGCACCATGGCACGCGGAAAGACAAAAGACAACACGACGGGAGCAAACCTGGGTTTCGAATCGAAGCTCTGGAGCATGGCTGACAGTCTGCGCAGTAGCATGGACTCGGCAGAATACAAGCATGTCGTCCTGGGCCTCGTCTTTCTCAGCTCTGCAATATTCATGGTGTAAGGAGGTGAATGATGGGTCGTGAATCCAAGTACTTCACGCTGAGCCTGGAATCCCTTAGGGCCCTGGGGAACTGGGCTGCGGACTGCGCTGAAAGAGCGCTGCCGGTGTTTGAGAAGCATGCGGTTTCAGATACCCGACCCCGGGCGGCGATTGAAGGCATCCGGGTGTTTGCCGGTGGGGGAAAGCGCACGGCTCAGCTGCGCTCCCTTGCTTTGGCAGCGATGACCGCTGCCCGTGAGGTCGGCGATCCGGCTGCAGTTGCGGCCGCTCGCGCCGCTGGCCTTGCCGCATCGTCCGCCTACACGCATCCTTTAGCGGATGTCCACCAAACCAAGCACGTTGTCGGTCCAGCGGCCTATGCCGCCCTGGCACTGGAGCTTGACCACGCCGGCGATTCAACCATCGCTGATGGCGAGGTTCGCTGGGCGATCGAACACGTCCCCTCGGAAGTGCGCGAAGTCTTGCTTCAGATGCCCGCTCGTCAAGCGGGAAACGGCCGGTTGGACAAGCTCCTCTATGCGCTGGATGCGGGCATCCGCAGTCGGACCTTGCCGCAGGATGCCTAACATCAAAATCGATACCGACAACGCTCCGCTTCCCCTTGGGGAGTGCAAGTAGAGTTGTGTGATTTGGAAATGGGTTGCGTAATGTCGAATTGAATTGTGTGGTATCGAAGTGGAGTTGTGTAATTGATGAGGGCGGCATGGCGACTCCTTTCTATGTACCGAGATACATGCCTATGGCGCAGAACCCTTTTTCGACAGCTGCTTTCATTGGTACATCATACGGACGGTCCTCTCCTCTCTAACCATTTTCAGTGTTCACGATCGCTAGCTATACTCTCCTGTGTGGAGATGTTACAACGCGCTTGCTTGCTAGATGCATGAAAGGAATACATGCTTGTTGAATGCCCGAACTGTCATGAACTGTACGACAATGCTGTTGATGATGCGTGTCCAAGATGCACCGTCACGCACGAGATCGTCTGTCCCAAGTGCGGCAGCACATATTCCCCTTCATTCTCAAAATGCCCATATTGCGGTGTCAATAACGACGCGTTCGTCCCAGTGCCAGCTGCAACGCTTCTCTATCCGAGCGTTATGTATATCGATGGCAAGGGCAAGGACAGAAGAACAGCTGCCATGCTCGCTCTCCTTCTCGGTGGTTTCGGCATACACGAGTTCTACCTTGGAAATACAAGAGCTGGAATCTTCATGCTGCTTTTCTGCTGGACCGGTATTCCGAGCGCAATTGCTATCGGACAGGGTATCCATTACCTGAGAATGACGGACGATGCCTTTGTTCAAATGATGAAGGTCATGCGCCAAAACGAGGAGCTCCGCAAATCCATTCGTTAAAAAGAAAGTTGTATCTCACAAACGAACTCTCGGTGCCTATGAGCAGGACTAAACAAGTGGAGGCTCAGTATGCCATTGAAGGAAATTGACAAACGGAAAGGATTTACCTTTCTGGAATCCGGCCCGGTCGTGCTGGTTTCCACCAACGACCATGGCAAGAACAACGTGATGACGATTTCCTGGCACATGGTGATGGACTTCACCCCGCACATTGCCATTTCCACCGGCCCGTGGAACCACTCTTTTCATACCATGCTGGAAACAAAAGAATGCGTCATCAATGTTCCTACGGTTGAAATGCTGGAGACGGTGGTACACATCGGCATGGTTTCCGGTACAGAAGTGGACAAGTTCGAGAAGTTCCATCTGACCGCGCTTCCGGCAAAAGATGTAAAGGCACCGCTGATCGGCGAATGCCTTGCCGCTCTGGAATGCAAGGTCGTGGACTATGTGGAAAAACACGGTCTTGTAATACTGGAAGCAACCCGCATCTGGTACAACGAAGATAAACCGGAGAAGAGAGTCTGCCATGCCATCGGAAACGGCAGTTTCTCCGTGGACGGCGAAATCATCGACTACCGCAGCTTAATGGAAGAAAAGGTGCCTGACGGGGTATGATACGAAATCCCACGCGGTGGGCGCGGCAAAAGGGAGTCGTGTAATCTGACGGCGGTACAGGAGCTGGCTTTCGGAACTTTCTGAAGATGACACGAGCTGCGCCTGCGTGATACAATTCCGGATTTATCAATATACTCCGTGGTAGATACGATCCCTTCGAGTGATAGGAGAAGACCACATGAGTACAGTGTCAAAACGAGCGCTTCTATCGGCGCTGTGCGTTGTAATCATAGCTGCAGTTGTCTTGGTAGTGATCGTCACATTCGACAAGACTCAATATCGGAACGCTCAGTATGGTTTCTACGTTTCGCTGCCATCGACATGGAAAGGGTATTCCGTCATTGACGAAACGTGGACGGGGTATACGAATGGGCCAAACGGCCAGGTCGCAAGTGAGCACGGGCCTGAGATCCTCATCAGGCATCCAGCCTGGACGACCAAAGATCCACGCCAGGATATTCCCGTCATGGTCTTCACGCTCGCTCAGTGGAATGCGATTCAGCAGGAGAAGTTCTACATCAGCGCTGCACCGATAGGACCAAGCGAGCTTGGACGCAACAGCACCTATGTATTCGGGCTGCCGCCGAGGTACAACTATGCCTATATCACGGGCTGGGAAGAAGTAGACAAGACCCTGCAAGGACATTCATTTCACGCCTTCTAATCCAGACATCCGGTTCTTTCTCCAATTTCCCGATTCCCGGCCAACTTGCCGGATTTGTGGTGACACAGCTGCTGAACTGACGTTTCT